>JAYOEZ010000019.1:0-43973 GCA_038116985.1 Alphaproteobacteria bacterium
TCTTGCTCGTCGTGCTGTTCGGGCGCGGCAAGATTTCGAGCCTGATGGGCGATTTTGCGAAGGGCATCAAGAGCTTCAAGCGCGGCATGGCCGAGGACGACGCGGCCGCGGCGCAGCAGAAGACGATCGACGCGACCGCGGAGAAGCCGGCCGACGTCGACACCAAGAACAAAGAAACGGCCTAGACAGGCGACTCGGGGCGCCGCATTGCGCGGCGTACTCTGACATTTGAGATTCGGGGCTTCTCTCGATGCTGGATATCGGCTGGACCGAAATGATGGTCGTGGTTCTGGTCCTGATCCTCGTGGTCGGGCCCAAGGACCTGCCGAAGGTCGTGCGCACGGTTGGCCAATGGACGGCGAAGGCGCGGCGCATGAGCCGCGAGTTCACGTCCAGTCTCGAAGAGATCGGCCGCGAGACGGAACTCGACGAGTTGCGCCGCGACCTGAACAAGATCGGCAGCGGGACCAGTGTCACGGCCCTCGACAAGCACATCGATCCGGACGGCAGTCTTAGAGAGTCGGTACAGGCCAACTACGCGGAAGGTGCCGCCGGGCCGCTGGCGACGCCAGCCGGTGCCGCCGAGGACGCGGCGGACAAGCCGGCCGCGATTCCGGCAGGCGGCGATGCCGTCGCTGCGGCGGCCGACAAGGCCGATGCCGACATTCCAACTGCGGAAGAACCGCCGGCCAAGGCCGGCGCATCCGGCGCCTGAGGACCGGCGCCGTGGCCGAGCGTGCTCCTGACGAACTAGCGGAAATCGAGGCGTCCAAGGCGCCTTTGCTCGAGCATCTCGTCGAACTGCGTCGGCGTCTGTTTCACGTCGTCATCTTTTTTGTGGTGGTGTTCGTCGCCGCTTACATCTTCTCCGAAGAGATTTACGCGTTCTTGGTGCAGCCCTATGCCGATGCGGTGCAGGGCATGACGGGCAAACGGCTGATCTACACGGCATTGCACGAGGCGTTCTTCACCTTGTTGAAGGTGTCGATGTTCGCTGCCTTCTGGGTGACGTTCCCGTTCCTGGCGATCCAGATCTGGAAGTTCGCCGCGCCCGGTCTCTACAAGAACGAGCGCAAGGCGTTCCTGCCGTTTCTGGTAGCGACGCCGATCCTCTTCACAGCGGGTGCTGCGCTCGTCTACTACATGATCATTCCGCTGGCCTGGCGCTTCTTCCTTGGCTTCGAGACACAGGGCGGGCCGGGCACGTTGCCGATCGAGCTCGAGGCCAAGGTCGGCGAGTACCTGGCGCTGGTGATGAAGCTGATCTTCGCCTTCGGCATTGCGTTCCAGATGCCGGTGGTGCTGACCTTGCTGGCCCGGGCGGGAATCCTGTCGGCCGACTCGCTGGCCAAGAAGCGTCGCTACGCCGTCGTGATCGTCTTTGCGGTGGCCGCGATCCTGACGCCGCCGGACCTGATCAGTCAGGTCGGTCTCGGGGTGCCGATGCTGGCGCTCTACGAGATTTCTATCTTCCTCGCGCGGCGCGTCGAGCGGCAGCGCGCGGCCCGCGAGGCCGCCGAGGAAGCAGCGCTCGGCGCCTAGGGCTCCTTTACGCGATTCCACGCGGCCCCTATAAGTGCGGGCCATGCACGACATCCGTTTCATTCGCGACAACCCCGACGCTTTCGACGCCGGCATGAAGCGCCGCGGGCTCGACCCGCAGGCGGCGGCCATTCTGGCGCTCGACCAGGAACGCCGCGCCCTGCAGACCGAACTGCAGGAGGCGCAGAAGACGCGTAACGATTCCTCCAAGTTGATCGGCAAGGCCAAGGGCCAGGGCGACGAGGCCGAGGCGCAGCGCCTGATGGACGAGGTTGGCGCACTGAAGACGAGAATCCAGGAAGGCGAGGAGCGCGAGCGCGAACTGGGCGCCACGCTGCACGACAAGCTGTCGGGCCTGCCCAACATTCCCGCCAGCGACGTCCCCGATGGCGCGACCGAAGACGACAACGTCGAGATTCGCCAGTGGGGCGACAAGCCGGCGCTCGGATTCGCGGCAAAGGACCACGTCGACATCGGCGAGGCGCTGGGGATGATGGATTTCGAGGCGGCGGCGCGCATGTCGGGCGCGCGCTTCGTGGTGCTCAAGGGGGGGCTGGCGCGGCTGGAACGTGCGCTGGGTCAGTTCATGCTTGACGTGCAGACGCAGGACAACGGCTACACCGAGGTGTCGCCACCTTTGCTTGCATTGGAGGACGCGTTCTTGGGAACGGGTCAGATGCCGAAGTTCGGCGAGGATCTGTTCTGGGCGGGCGAACTTGGCCTCATCCCGACGGCCGAGGTGACGCTTACCAATCTGGTGCGCGAGCAGATACTGAACCAACACGATCTACCGATGCGTGTGACGGCTCTGACGCCTTGCTTTCGTGCCGAGGCCGGGGCGGCGGGCAAGGATACGCGCGGCATGATTCGCCAACACCAGTTCCACAAGGTCGAGATTGTGTCGGTCGTGCGCGCCGAGGACAGCGAGGACGAGCACGAACGCCTCACCGGATGCGCCGAGAAGATTCTCCAGGCGCTCGGCCTGCACTATCGCGTGGTGACGCTGTGCACCGGCGATCTCGGCTTCGGGTCGCACAAGACCTATGACATCGAGGTTTGGCTGCCCGGACAGGACCGCTATCGCGAGATCTCTTCCTGCTCGAACTTCGGCGATTTCCAGGCGCGGCGCATGAACGCGCGCTACCGGCCCGAGGGCGAGAAGGGGACGCGCTTTGTACATACGCTGAACGGGTCGGGGCTTGCGGTCGGCCGCGCGCTGATCGCGGTGATGGAGAACTACCAGCAGGAAGATGGATCGATCGTCGTGCCCGAGGCGCTGCGCCCCTATATGGGCGGCCTCGAGGCAGTCGGAGGCGGGGCGTAATGGCGAGGTCCGGTCTCCGCATTCTTGTCACCAACGACGACGGAATCCACGCGCCGGGGCTCAAGGTTCTCGAGAAGATCGCGCGCGCCCTAAGTGACGACGTCTGGGTCGTCGCGCCCGAGATCGAGCAAAGCGGGGCGTCGCACTCGTTGACGCTGTTGGACCCGCTGCGCGTCCGCAAGCTGTCGCCGCGCAAGTTCGCGATCGGCGGCACGCCGACCGATTGCGTGGTCATGGCGCTGAACCAGGTGATCGAGGGCCGCAAGCCGGATCTGCTGCTGTCGGGCGTGAACCGCGGCGCCAACATGGCGGAGGATGTTACGTACTCAGGCACCATCGCTGCGGCGATGGAAGGCACGTTGCTCGGCATCCCGTCGATCGCCATGAGCCAGGTGTTCCAGCGTCCGGATCCGATCCATTGGGCCACCGCGGAGAAGCACGGACCCGGCGTCGTGCGCAAGTTGCGCAAGGCGGGTTGGGAATCGGAAGTGCTGATCAACGTGAACTTTCCGCCGGTCAAGGCGGGCGCGGTCAAGGGCACGGTCGTGACGGTGCAGGGGCGGCGCGACGTCGGGCAAATCCAGATTCACGAACGCGAAGATCCACGCGGCGGCAACTACTACTGGCTCGGGTTTCGCCGGCAGCTCGGCAAGCCTGGCGCCATGACCGACCTCGGCGCGACGATGAACGGCAAGATCTCCGTCACGCCGCTGAAGATGACGTTTACCCACAGTGCGACCCGGAAGGCTCTGCAGACCGTCTTCAAATGACACAGGACGCGCGCAAGATCCGTCTGATCATGGAGCTGCGCCAGCAGGGGATCACCGACACGCAGGTGCTGTCTGCCATCGAGCGTGTCCCGCGCGAAATCTTCGTGTCGCAGTCCTTCGTCGATCAGGCCTATAAAAACACGGCACTGCCGATCGAAGAGGGGCAGACGATCAGCCAGCCCTATGTCGTGGCCTTCATGACTCAGGCGCTCGCGGTGCAGCCGCGCTCCCGGGTGCTGGAGGTCGGCACCGGTTCAGGCTATCAGGCCGCCGTGCTGGCGAAGTTGTGCCGCCGTGTGTTCTCAATCGAGCGCTACAAGTCCTTGCTGCGGCGCGCCGAGGAGAAGTTCAAGAAGGCGCGCATCAGCAACATCGTCACCAAGCTGGGTGATGGCGCGAGAGGTTGGCCCGACCTCGCGCCCTTCGACCGAATCATCGTGACGGCGGCCGCCAGCGAAATTCCTCAGGCGCTCAAGGATCAGCTGTCCGAGAAAGGCGGCATCATGGTGATTCCGGTGGGACGGCATTCGCACAATCAGACGATCGTGAAGATCGTGCGCAACGGCGACGAATACACTCATCACGAGTTGTTGCCGGTCCGGTTCGTGCCGCTGGTTGAAGGCGTGGTGCGCGATACTGGCGGAAGCACGGACGTCAAACGCGGTTGATGAGATGGCCGTCACAGCGTGTGGGCGTTGCGGAAGGCATCCTGCTCCCTATGGGCTAGAGTGGACCACGGCACGGGGCAGTTGGGGGACTGAGCCATGAGCGACAATGCACCTACCGCGGCGGGGAACGCCGGCAACGGACAAACCGCCGCAGGCATGCCGAACAATGTGCGGCAAACGCTGGAGCATTACGCCGAGAACGCCTACCTGATGCTGTTCGAAGATCGTTTCACCGTGATCCTGGACGATGCGGGGCAGTTCCAGAAATCCTTCGATCTGATGGAATGGCTTGGCCGCTTCGACGAGGACGATGCTGCGCTGCTGGTGGCCCTGAAGGAAAAGATCGAGGCACGCCTCGCCGAGGTCTACGAATAGTCGATTGGCGCAAGACGCGCGCGGCGCGATCGGCTAGATTCATCTCCACAAAACATAGTCTTGAGGGATTTTGCGACCATGGAATGGACCGACGAGGAAATCGCCACGCCGTTGAGCGACGAAGCGAAACTGGCCAGCCAGCAGGGCAACCTCGAACTGGGCGTTTTCGTTCTGGCGACGGTCATCATCACGCTGCTGATGATGGCGCACGTCATCTAGTTCCGGGGGCGTAGCGCGGCGCGGTTGATCTAGGCGCGCGTCGCGGGCTAGTTTTCCAGCGGCAGGGAAGGCCGACGTCGGACGGGAGACCGGCGGGCGGCACAGGTTGAACGAAGCCGGCACGGCCGGCGGGAGCGTAGCCTTGACCCTGTGGCGGCTTGCACCACTGATTCTATGCGGACTCGCGCTGGCGGCCTGTGCGCGCAGCGTGCCTGCGCCGGTCGATTACCGGGTGAGCCAGGTGATCGAGCGTGTACTGCGCGATGACGCAGCGCGGCGCGTCGCGCAGGACCAGCGCCGGGCCCGGCGTGAGATCGGCCCGGGTCCGATCTACACGGTGCGGCGGGGCGACAGCATCGGCGTGATCGCCGAACGTTATGGGGTCTCCGCTGTAGACATCGTCCGTCTGAACGGGATCAGCGATCCCGACAGAATCTACGCCGGGCAAGCACTGGTGCTGCCGGCGTCGGCGCGTGTCCAGGTTGCAGGCCCTGCGCGGCCGCAATCGATCCGGCCGACCGTGATTGTCGACGAGAGCGCCATTCCCCGTGACGCGCCGACGGTCGCCGCCACACCCAAATCGGTTCCGAAAACGCAAACCCGGCAAGTCGCATCGCTCGGCTCCCCGGCGCGGGACGTGACGCCAACGCCCCGGCCGCTCGCCCGAGCCGAGTCGCCGCCGACCCCGACGCCTGCGGCGCGGCCCCGTGCGCGGCCCTCGGGCAGCGAGTTCGACTGGCCGGTGCGGGGACAGGTGCTGCAGACCTTCGGTCCCCAGGGCGCCGGGCGCATCAACGACGGCATCAACATCGCGGCGTCGGCCGGCGATCCGGTCTTCGCGTCGGCGGCCGGCGAGGTGATCTATGTCGGTGAGGAGGTCAAGAATCTCGGTAGCCTGCTGCTGATCCGCCATCATGACGGCTGGATCACGGCCTATGCGCATACCAACGGCGCAACTGTGAAGACCGGTCAGCAGGTGAGCCAGGGCGAAATGATTGCGCGCGCCGGCCGCAACGGCGGCGGTGGGTCGCACGTGCATTTCCAGCTACGGCGCGGTACCGAGCCGGTCGATCCCCTGACGCGGCTGCCGAACCTGACAAGCTAGCGCGTCTTAGGTGCCGGCCGATCTCGAAGCCAACAAGCGCAACGCGCAGGCGTTCTACGACCTGATGTTCAACGAATGCCGGCCGCGCGAGGCGATCGAGATCTACGCCGGCGATCACTACACCCAGCACAACCCCGAGGTCGCCGACGGCAAGGAGGCGTTCATCGCCTACTTCGAGCGGATGGCGCGCGACTATCCGGGCAAGCGCGTCCACTTCAAACGGGTGTTCGCCGAAGGCCACCACGTCATCCTGCATTGCTTCCAGGAGTGGCCGGGCGACAAGGACTATGCCGGGATCGACATCTTCCGCTTCGACGACAAAGGCAAGATTGTCGAGCACTGGGACGTGCTACAGGTCATTCCGGAATCCTCCAAGAACGACAACACCATGTTCTAAGGGATCGCGCGCACCTTGCCCGCTTTCGCTATGGCGCGGTGTAGAGCCCGGCCTGGATGGCGCGCTCCTGCACCAGCGCCAGAACGGTATCGATCATCGGCGAGGGCGTGTCGGTCAGCCGCGCCAGTTCCTGGACGACTGCGACCAGCGCGTCGATTTCCATGGGCCGACCCAGCTCCAAGTCTTGCAGCATCGAGGTGCGATGCGCGCCGACGGCGACGGCGCCCTCGATGCGCTTGTCGACGTCGATCGCGAACTTGACGCCGAGCTTCTCGGCAATGGTCTGCGCCTCCACCATCATCGCGCGGACGATGGCGCGCGTGCCGGGGTCGCGGCCGATCTCTTCGAGGGTCGCGTGGGTCAGCGCGCTGACGGGATTGAACGACAGGTTGCCCCACAGCTTGATCCATATCTCGTCGCGGATGCGGGGGCGCACGGGCGCCTTGAAGCCTGCGGCAATCAGCGCTTTGGACAGGGTGACGGCGCGCTCGGTCTTCTCGCCGGAGGGTTCGCCCAGCGAGAAGCGGTCGCCTTCGACATGCCGAATGACGCCGGGCGCGCTGACCTCGCAGGCCGGATAGACGACGCAGCCGATCATGCGCTCGGGGCCGAGCGCGTTCCATTGCGCGTCGTCGGGGTCGAGGCTGCGCAGGCGCGTGTCGCGGTGGGGGCCGTCGAGGCTGTGGAAGTACCACCAGGGAATGCCGTTCACGCCCCACACCACGGCGGTGTCGGGGCCGAGCAGGGCCCTGATGCCGTCGAGCGCCGGCGGCACGGAATGCGCCTTGAGGGTGACGACGACGTAGTCCTGCTCACCAAGCGCGGCCGGGTCGTCGGTGGCGGTGACCCGCGCAGTGCGCGTTTCGCCGTCCTTGACGAGGGTGAGGCCGTTCTCGCGCATGGCGGCGAGGTGCGGGCCGCGGGCGACGAGCGAAACGTCGGCGGCCTCTGCGAGTGCGAGGCCGGCCCCGAGATAGCCGCCGATTGCGCCCGCGCCGTAGATGCAGACCTTCATGGGGTTAGGCGCACGGCATGGGCGCTAGTCGCCGAGGCCGAGCTTTTCGGCGAGGCCGATACGCTGCAGCTTGCCGGTCGCGCCCTTCGGGATTTCGTCGAGGATGACGATGCGGCGCGGCACCTTGAAGTCGGCAAGATGTTCAGCAACGAAGCCGCGCAAGGTCTTCTCGTCCGCATCGGCGCCATCGCGCAACACGACCGCGGCTGCGACGTCTTCGCCAAGCTTGTCGTGCGGCATGGCGAAGGTCACGGCCTGGGCGACGGCGTCGTGCTCCATCAGCACGTTGTCGACCTCGAGCGGCGCGATCTTTTCGCCACCGCGGTTGATGATCTCCTTGAGGCGGCCGGTGATGGTGAGAAAGCCGCCCTCGTCGAGCACGCCCTGGTCGCCGGTGCGGAACCAGCCGTTGGTGAAGGCGCTCTCATTGGCTTGCGGGTTGTTCTCGTAGCCCTTGGTGACGTTGTCACCGCGAATGACGACCTCGCCGGTTTCGCCCTGGGCGAGCAGCTTTCCGTCGCTATCCATGATGGCGACTTCGGGGCCGGCGGCGACGCCGACGCTGCCGGCCTTGCGCGTGCCCGGGGGCAACTGGTTGCTCGCCATTTGATGAGCCGCTTCGGTCATCCCGTAGGATTCGATGACTGGCGCGCCGAACAGGTCCTCCAGCGCGTGCATGACGGGCGGCGGTAGCGACGACGACGACGAGCGGATAAAGCGCAGGTTCATCTTCTCGACGATTTCCGCGTTGCGCGCGGCGCGCGCCAGAATCGCCTGATGCATCGTCGGGACCGCGGTGTACCAGGTCGGCGTGATCTCCTCGAACCAGGCGAAGATGCGTAGCGCGTTGCAGCCCGGTGTGCAGTGCACCGACGCCCCGGCGTAGAGCGAGGCCGACACCGCGGCGACGAGGCCGTGGATGTGAAACAGCGGCATCACGTTGAGGCAGCGGTCTTCGGGCGTGAGGTTGAGGGTGGCGGCGATGTTGCGTGCCGACGCCGCGATGTTGGCATGGCTCAGCGGCACGATCTTGGGCCGCGAGGTGGTGCCTGACGTGTGCAGTACCAGCGCGATGTCGTCGGCTTGCGCCGGCCCGCCGTCGACAGCGTCGCCCGCGCCCGGGCCTTCGAGCGTAAACGTTCCGGCAGGCGCGTTCGGGTCCGGTCGAAGTTCGAGGATCGCGACGCCGAGCTCGCGAGCCACCGCGATGGCGGGGCTGTCGTCGCCCGCCTGCACCACCAACGCCTTGGCGTCGAGGTCTTCGAGATAGAAACGGAATTCGTCGGCGCGGTAGGCGGGGTTGAGCGGCGCCGTTGTCGCCCCGGCGGCGATGGCGACGAAGGCCGCGGCCATCTCGGGCCCGTTGGGCAGAACGATGGCGACCCGGTCGTTGCGGCCGATGCCGAGCGCGTTGAGCCGTGTGACGGTCGCGGCGATCAGGTCGTTGAGGCCGCCATAGGAGAGCGGAACACGGTCGGGGGCGCCGATGGCAGGCGCGGCGGCCGGGTGGCCCTTGATCTGCTCGATGAGCGTCATGCGGCTAGAAGCGTTCCGCCGCGTCGTCCTTCACGACAACGGCGTCTTCGAGACGCTGCAGGCGCTTGATGACGTGCACGACGATATAGAACGCCAAGAACATGAAGAAGAAGTAGTTCACCAGCGGGACGAGCGACAAAACGAACCACAGGACGAGCCATGGGATGGGAACCCGCGCGGCATAGCCAACCACGACGGAGCCGATGGCAAAGGGAATGCCGATGACGATGAACGGCAGGAACCTAATTGCGCCAATCATCTGGTTCATGGTTTCCGGATCCATTTGTCTTTCCTCCTAGAGCGACTTGCCCTGACGGCCGGCCAGGTCCTGGATGAACTGCCAGGCGACCCGGCCGGAGCGCGCGCCGCGGGTCATCGACCATTCGATGGCCTCGGCGTGCAGTTGCGCCTTGTCGATCGAGAGCCCCAAAGCAGCGACGTAGCCGTCGATCATGGCGAGGTATTCGTCCTGGGTGCAGGCGTGGAAGCCGAGCCACAGGCCGAAGCGGTCGGACAGCGAGACTTTTTCCTCGACGGATTCCGAGGGGTTGATCGCGGTCGAACGCTCGTTCTCGATCATGTCGCGCGGCATCAGGTGGCGTCGGTTCGACGTCGCGTAGAATATCACGTTGGCCGGACGCCCTTCGAGGCCGCCTTCGAGCACCGCCTTGAGTGATTTGTAGCTGGTGTCGGCGTTGTCGAATGACAGATCGTCGCAGAACAGGACGCAGCGCCGGCCCGATGCGGCGAGGATCGTGAGCAGGCGGGGCAGGGTGGGGATGTCTTCGCGGTGGATCTCGACGAGAACCAGCGCGCCGGGCGCGTCGCGGTTGATCTCCGCATGTACCGCCTTGACCAGCGAACTCTTGCCCATGCCGCGGGCGCCCCACAGGAGCGCGTTGTTGGCGGCGTGCCCGTCGGCGAAGCGGCGGGTGTTGTCGAGCAGCGTGTCGCGGACGCGGTCGATGCCGACCAGCATGCCCAGGCCGACATGCGCCACGGTGGCGACCGGCTGGAGGCGGTCCTCGGCCGGGTGCCAGATGAAGGCGTCGGCACCGGAGATATCCGGCGCCGCAGCGGCCGGCGGACTGAGCCGGTCCAGGGCGTCGGCGATGCGGCCGAGCAGCGGCTTGATGTCGGGGTCGCTCATGGCCGAGACCCTACGCCGCGGGAGGCCCGAAGCAAAGTCTCAAGAGGGGCCGCCAATCATCGGTCCTGCCCCACGAATCGTGATCCGGCGCAGAGCGGGTTGAGGCACCGTGCGGTTTGCATTCGAGGGCCGGAACGCTATAGTCCGCCAGCCAAATTCGGGCCAATTCTCAGGAGTTTCGATGTTCATTTCGCAGGCCTTTGCACAGGGCGCCGGCGGGGATGCGGGCGGTTTCGGCGGCATCATGAGCCTTCTGCCGCTCGTTCTGATCTTCGTGGTGTTCTATTTCCTGCTGATCCGTCCGCAGCAAAAGAAGATCAAGGCGCATCGTGAGATGGTTACAAAGCTGCGTCGGGGCGACAGCGTGGTCACCGGCGGCGGGATCATCGGCAAGGTCACGAAGGTCATCGACGACAATCGTGTCCAGGTCGAAATCGCCGACGACGTCCGCGTGGAAGTCGCGAGGGGCACCATCCAGGACGTGGTGTCGCGCAGCGAACCGGTCGGCGACGAAAGCAAATAGCGACCGTACGGGTCGCCGGCGCTTGAACAAGAGCGCCCGCGTCACGAACTAGACGGTCTACAAGAGGAAGCGGGCAGGCGCGGTTCGATGCTGCAGTTTGCAAAATGGAAGACGACACTGGTGGCGCTTGTCGTAGCGGCGGGCATCGTCTTCGTGCTTCCCAACTTCTTTTCACGCGCCAGCCTTGAGAACTGGCCCGGCTGGATACCGAATCAGCAGATCAACCTCGGGCTCGACCTGCAGGGCGGTTCGCACCTGTTGCTGGAGGTCGATGTCGACACGGTGATCAGCGACCGGCTCGAATCGCTGGAGAGCGAGGT
Source organism: Alphaproteobacteria bacterium (assembly GCA_038116985.1). Taxonomy (GTDB): domain Bacteria; phylum Pseudomonadota; class Alphaproteobacteria; order SHVP01; family SHVP01; genus CALJDF01. The sequence goes on from JAYOEZ010000019.1 coordinate 10,945, forward strand.
TCGCCGGACGCTACGCAGCAAACGCATCAACTACACCGGTATCGGCATCGAAGAACTGGCGGTGCGGGTGCGGCTGACCAATCCCGAGCAGCGCGATGAGGCTGTCGAGGCGCTGCGTGATCTGTCCCAGCCCATCACCACCAATGCGTTTCTGAACGTCGGCGCACAAGATCTCGAAGTGTCGGTCGACGAAAGCGGCATCGCGCGCCTGCTGCTGACCGACGAGGCGATTGCTGAACGTCGTCGCGCTGCGGTCGAACAATCGATCGAGATCGTGCGGCGACGGATCGATGAAACCGGCACCCGCGAGCCCAGCATCCAGCGCCAGGGTGAAGACCGCATTCTCGTTCAACTTCCCGGCGTGGATGATCCGGACCGGATCAAGCGGCTGCTGGGGCAAACAGCGCGCCTGACCTTCCAAATGGTCGATGTCGACGCACGGCCCGGCGGTCGCGTGCCTCCTGGCTCCGTATCGTTGCCGTCGGATGCGCGCGCGTCCAGCCAACAGACGGAATACATCGTCCGTCGCGAAATCCTGATCAGCGGCGAGAACCTGATCAACGCGTCGACGACGTTCGATCAGCAATCGGGCGGGCCGGCGGTGAGCTTTCGGTTCGACGCCTCGGGCGGGCGGCGCTTCGGCCAGGCTACGACCGATAACGTGGGCCGGCCTTTTGCCATCGTGCTCGACGGCAAGGTGATTTCCGCCCCCGTCATTCGCCAGCCGATCCTCGGTGGCTCGGGCATCATCACCGGCGGCTTTACGGTGCAGGAAGCCAACGACCTGGCGCTGTTGCTTCGGGCGGGCGCATTGCCGGCGCCGCTCAATATTCTCGAGGAACGGTCGGTAGGGCCGGGGCTGGGCGCGGACTCGGTGGCCGCCGGCGAACTAGCGAGCGTCATCGCCTTCGTCGCCGTCATGGTCTTTATGGTCCTGGCCTATGGCTTGTTCGGCATGATCGCCAACGTCGCGCTGATCGTGAACATGATCCTGATCGGCGGCGGACTGTCGTTGCTGCAGGCGACGCTGACGCTGCCCGGCATCGCAGGCGTCGTGCTGACGATCGGTATGGCGGTCGATGCCAACGTGCTGATCTTCGAGCGCATCCGCGAGGAAGTGCGAACCGGCAAGACGCCGGTCGCGGCGATCGACGCCGGCTACTCGCGCGCGCTGACCACCATCATCGACGCCAACGTAACGACGCTGATTGCGGCCATTCTTCTCTTCCAGTTCGGCTCGGGGCCGGTCAAGGGCTTCGCGGTCACGTTGGCTTTCGGTATCGCGAGTTCGATGTTCACAGCGATTACGCTGACGCGGCTGATCGTGATCACCTGGATGCGTCGCCGGCGACCGGCGGCGTTGCCGATCTAGGAGCCGCGTCATGGCCTGGAAACTCAGACTCGTTCCCGAAAAGACGGCGATCCCGTTCATGCGGTTGCGCAATCTGGCCTTCGCATTCTCGGGCGCGCTCGCGGTGCTGTCGATCGTGCTGCTGTTCTCGCTCGGCCTAAACTTCGGTATCGACTTCCGCGGCGGCACGCTGATCCAAGTGAAGACGCCGGGGACTGCGGATATCGCGACGATGCGCGATGCGGTCGGCGGCCTTGGGCTCGGCGACCTGTCGCTGCAGACCTTCGGGTCCGACGACGAGGTACTGATTCGCGTCGAGCGTCAGGTCGGCGATGCGGCGGAGCAGCTGACGGCGGTCGAGACCATCAAGGATGCGCTCGCCTCCTCCATCGGTGGCGATCTCGACTATCGGCGCGTGGAATTCGTCGGACCGCAGGTGTCGAGCGAGCTCGTCATCGACGGCACGTTGGCGCTGGGCCTCGCGCTGATCGCGATGCTGATCTACATCTGGTTCCGTTTCGAGTGGCAGTTCTCGGTGGGCGCGGTCCTCGCGCTCGTACATGACGTGGTGCTGACGTTCGGGTTCTTCGCCATCACAGGCCTCGAATTCAACCTGTCGATCGTTGCGGCGATCCTCACCATCATCGGCTATTCGATGAACGATACGGTCGTCGTCTACGATCGCGTGCGCGAGAACCTGCGCAAGTTCAAGAAGATGGAGTTGCGCCAACTGATCGATGTGTCGGTCAACGACACGCTGTCGCGCACGACGCTGACGTCGTTCACGACGCTTCTTGCGTTGATTGCGCTGGCGGTGGTCGGCGGTCCGGTGATCGCCGGCTTCGTCGTAGCGATGATCTGGGGCGTCGTGATCGGCACCTATTCGTCGATCTTCGTCGCGGCGCCGGTCCTGCTCTATCTCGGCGTCCGGCGTGAATCCTTCGACAAGGAAAGCGCCGAAGGCGACGGCGAGGCGTCGCCGGCCTAGGAGATGGACGTCACGCCCCTCGTTCCGCGCGGGCGCCAGGTCATCGGCAGTTATGGCGGCGGCGGATTCGTCGTCTCGGGCGAGCGCCACGAGGGTTCGCTCCTCGTCTTCCCGGAGGCGACGGCGCCGTTCGCGGCCACGAATTGGAGCGAGATGACCCTTGACCATCTCGCCGCGGTGATTGCGGCGGAGCCGAAGGTCGAGGTGCTCCTGATGGGCTGCGGCGCGGCCATCCAGCCGCTCGATCCCGCCATCCGCGCCGGCCTGCGCGAACACCGCATCGGCATTGAACTGATGGACACCGGGGCGGCCTGCCGTACCTACAACGTGCTGATGGCCGAGGACCGCCGCGTTGCCGCGGCACTGATCGCGGTGGAGTAGACGCTGCATTGACCGTCAATGAACGGCGTCCCGCAGGAATCGAAAATTCCCGGCTTTCTCGCGTCCATGCTCAAGCGGACCCGTGCGATGGCGCCTCGGCCGCCGGCCACCTGTCGTGGGGCGTCCGCTCGGCGCTCGGCCTCCTGTTCATCGCGGCTGCGGTGTTCAGTTTCCTGCCCGTGCTCGGCTTGTGTTGCCGCGCCGAGCCGGCAGGTTCAAGATGACCGCTATGGACGACCAACCTAATCACCCGCTGCGTGGTAACCGGCATCACTGGCTGGCTGCGGCGATTTTCGGCGGGCTGATCGGCGTTTGGGGCTTGGGCATGGCCTGGGTCCTGACGGCGAGTGCAGCGCCGGATGCGCAGTCGGGGACCGTGGTATCGGTCTTCACGGAAAGCGATCAGCGCGAGGCAATCGCCGCGATCCGCGCTGCCGGTGGCTTGCTCGTCGCCAACCCGGTGGCCGGGACGTGGGTGGTCCATGGCGCGGACGCCGGCTTTGCCGGCCGCCTGCGAGATCAGGGGGCGCTTGCGGTCTACTCGCGCGTTCCGGTGGCGCTGCCCGGTGCGTCCGGCTGCTTTTTCCTGCCCGACGGGCAGCGGGTCTTGTTCACGCGCGGATCAGCCGGAACCTAGCTCTCTACTGCGCGGTCAAACCGCCGTCGATGACAAGCGACGAGCCGGTCATGTAGTCGGAATCGTCCGACAGTAGAAACGCGATGGCCTTGGCAACATCCTCCGGATTGGCGAGGCGGCCGATCGGATGGCGAAGCGCCACCATGGCATCACGCGCCTTGTCCGCCGGGAGCCGGCCCGCATCGACCTGGGCCTGCAGCAGGGCTTCGCCCATGGCGTCGTCGACAACGGCGGGATGCACCACATTGACGCGGATCGGTTCTTTCCGCGCGGCGAACTCGAGCGCGGCAGACTTGGAGAACAACGTGATGGCGCCCTTCGAGGCGTTGTAGGCGCTCTGAAACGGCGCGCCGACGAGGCCTGCAACCGACGACACGTTGACGATGCGTCCGGTTTCACCTGCGGGCAGCGTTTCGCGCATGGTGCGTGCGGCGAAGCGGGTGCCGAGAAAGACGCCGTCGCTGTTGACGGCGTGGAGGTCGCGCCATTCCGCAAGGGTCATGTCCTCGATGGCGCGGAAAAGATAGACGCCGGCGTTGTTGACGAGACCGTCGAGGCGGCCGTACTGCGCCAGCGTTGCGTCCATCGCGGCCTGCCAGTGCGCTTCCAGGGTGACGTCGAGCGCAATGCCAAGCGTGTCCTTACCGATCTCTGTGAACTCGGCGGCGAAGGCGATGGCGTCGGACTCCAGCCGGTCGGTCACGACGAGCCGCGCGCCACGGTCGGCCAGCAGCCGGCAGGTGGCTGATCCGATGCCGCCGGCGGCGCCGGTCACCATGATCACCTTGTTCGTGAGCGAGTCGGTCATGGCGCAATTCTAGCGTCGTCCCGCCGCGCGGGGCACAAAAGAGAAGGGGGCCCGCCAGGGGCCCCCTTCGTCGCACGGCTTGGAAGCAGCCTTAGTAGAGATTCTGCGCCGAGACCATGGCGTAGAGCATGGGGATCGACAGCAGGGTATTGGTGCGCGAGAACAGCATCGCGGTGCGCGCGGACTTCGCTTTGGTGTCGGCGTCCGCCTCGACGATGCCGAGCGCTTTCTTCTGGTTCGGCCAGATGACGAACCACACGTTGAACCACATGATCAGGCCGAGATACATGCCGATGCCGATTGCGGTGTGGCGGCCGACGCCGGAGTCGATGCCGAGCGCGAAGGCTTCGACGAAGTATCCGTTGATCAGCGCCAGCACGATACCGGTCGCGACAGTGGCCATGGCGCCCCAGCGGAACCAGAACAGCGCCGACGGCGCGATATGCTTGCCGACGGCCGGCTTCAGTTCGTCCGGGATTTTCGGCATGGTCGGAATCTGGACGAAATTGAAGTACCAGAGCAGGCCGATCCACATCACGCCGGACAACACGTGCAGCCAACGGAATAGGAAAGACCACCAGTTCTGGTCGAATTCGAGGCCCTGGCCATGCCAGCCGACCACGACGGCAATCATGATGATCGCCAGAACAACGCCGGCGATGATCGTCGATTGCAGGTTTTGCAGAATTGAACCCATAGGAAACGCGCCTCCCTCCAGAGGTTCACACAAGATGTTGTGTGATCAGAGCTAAGTCGGGCAAACTATAGAACGAACCCGATTTATCCCGCAACCGGGCCCCGTCAGGACGTGTGTCCTGTCCGTCAGGCGAGACAATGACCCGCGACGATTCCCTGCTGCACTGCGCCGACGATCTGCGGCAGCAGGATCCCGACCGCCATCTGATCACCACGCTGGTACCGCCCGAGAGCCGGCGTGGCGTCGTCGCTCTTTTCGCGTTCAATCTCGAACTGTCGCGCATTCGGGATTCGGTCAACGAGCCGATGCTGGGCGAGATGCGCCTTCAGTTTTGGCGCGACACCCTGCACGACCTGGTGGCAGGGACGGTGCGCGCGCATCCGGTTGCGCAGGCCCTGGCGGCAGCGCTGCCGGGCGAAGCGTTGCCGCTCATCCCGATGCTGGATCTGATCGATGCGCGGGTGCGCGACCTCGACGATGCGTCGCCGGCAGACATGGATGAACTGGTCGACTACGCCCAGAGGACGGCCGGCGCTCTTAACGTGCTGGCGCTAAGGGTGATGGAGGTGGAGTCGCGTGAGGTCGCGGTCGCCGCCCGCGCAGCAGGCGCGGGCGCGGCGATGATCGGCCTGATGCGCAGTCTGCCCGCGCACGCTTCACAGCGCAGGTTGCACGTTCCCGAGGAGGCGGTGCGTCGCCTGGGAATCGACCGCGAGGCGACATTCGCGGGCCACTTCACACCGGAACTTGGCAAGGCGATCAGCGAGATCGTCGAGGCGGCGGAGGCGCAACTCAACGCGGCGCGGAAGGCGCCGCTGCCCAAGACCGCGCGGCCGATCTTCGCGTCGGTGCTGCTGGCCGTGCGCGACGCCCAGGCGCTGCGTAAGGCGAAGGGCAATCCCTTCGGATTGAAGGCGCCGGGCCCGCTGTCGCGCCAACTGACCCTCGGTCTGTCGGCGCTGACGGGACGAATCTAGCCGGCGCTCGGCTCGAGTACGGCGCAGTTCTCTTCGCTGATGTTGGCGGTGGGAGTGACAAAGGCGCCGTCCTTGGCCTTCTGAAAGAACACCGCCGAACCGTCCGGGGCGCACACGGATGGCTCGTTGAGCCATCGATACTCGTTACCGTCGAACCAGGTAAAGGACCGGCTCGGTCCCTGGGCGCAGGCGGCGAGGCCGGCGACCGCCGCCAAGATGAAAATCACACGCATCGAAATCGCTCCCTTCCACGGGCGTTGAAATCGGCCAGCACGCTAGGCGGCGGCGATGACCGCGCCGCGTCGGCAATTGGGACGCACGGGGGATTTATCGTGGCGGGACTGTGGCGCGGGCGATCAGCGTACAGGCGCGGCTCGTGCTTTCTGCGATACTCGCTGCGGGACATGGCTGTGGGATATGGAGGGGTGCGGTGCGCAGTTGGGGCGCCATCGCGCTGTGCGTCCTGGCGCTTTGCGCGCCCGGGGCGGCGGCACAGGAAATCGGCGGCACGCCGCGCGTCGTCGACGGCGACACGCTGGCGATCGGCGCGGCGCGAATCCGCCTGTTCGGCATCGATGCGCCCGAGCGCGGGCAGCCGTGCCGCGACGGCAGCGACTGTGGTGCGCAGGCGCGAACCTATCTCGAAACGCTGATCGGTGGCCGGCCCGTGTCGTGCCGCGAGGAGGACGTCGACCGCTATGGGCGTATCGTCGCGACCTGTTTCGTCGGCGACCTGGACCTCAACCGCGCCATGGTGCGCGGCGGGCATGCGCTGCCCTACGTCGACTTCTCGCGTCGCTATGTGCCGGACGCCGGGGAGGCCGCGGCGTTCCAGGCGCCCTGGGCGTATCGCCGTGGCGTGCGCGACGCGGCGACGCGCAATGTGGCACGGCGGCCGTCGCCGGACAGTGCGGCAGACGACGAAGACTGCGCGATCAAGGGCAATATCTCGCGCAACGGTACCCGCATCTATCACCGCCCGGGCGAGCCAAGCTACGCGGCTACCCGCATCGACGAAGCGCGGGGCGAGCGCTGGTTCTGCTCGGTGGTGGAGGCAGAATCCGCGGGCTGGCGCGCCGTACGGCGCTGACGCTACTTGTTGCCGGAGGTGGCGAGAATCTCGCTGAGCGGCACGCCGGCTCGAAGACGTTCCTCGCGCGACAATTCCTCGGCGCGCATGACTTTTGCCTTTTCGATGACCGCCTCGGCGTCCGTGGCGGCGACGACTAGGACGCCGTCCGGTCCGCCGCAGACGAAGTCGCCGGGATTGATCACGACGTCGCCGATGGCGAGCGGCACCTGCATCTCGCCGCGCTGTCCCTTGGTCGAGCCGCGCAGCGTGACCCCGACGGCGAATACGGGAAAGCCGAGACGCACGATGTCCTCGATGTCGCGGGCGCGGCCCGTGGTCACGCAACCGACGATGCCTTTCATCTGCGATGCGGTGCTTGCGGTGTCGCCCCACACAGCGGTGCGCGACGCGCCGCCGGTGTCGATCACGATGACGTCGCCGGCCTGCGCTTCACCGACCGCACGTGTCACGGCAGTATTGTCGCCGGCGGGGCAGCGCACGGTGAAGGCAGTTCCGACCATCGACGCGCCGGGAACCAGCGGCACGATCTCGGGCGGCAGATCGCTCGCCGTCGGCGCCGCTTCGGCGAGCGTCGGCACCGGGAAAGCGCTGAGGGCTGCGGCGATCTTTGCTGTGTCCATGGTCTCTCCAGATGCTGAACCGAGTTCCTGCCGTCTCGCATGGCCGTTGCGCGGGCGCCGCGATAGGATGCGCACGACCTTGGAGGGATGCAATGCAGTTCGGAGAGTTGAACGACTACGCGTGGCAGGATGCCGGGACGCCGGGCGCCGAGAAGTACGAGTTGTGGCGCCGCGGCGAGAACACTTACCTCGTCGCATTCCGCGTCGCCGCCGGGACGACGTTCAAGCCGCACGCGCGGGCCACGGGTTGGGAACACCTGACCGTCGTCAGCGGGCGCTGGCAACTGGGCGATCGCATCCTCGGTCCCGGCGACGTGGCAATCACCGCGCCCGGCGAGACGCACGAGAACGAGGGCGCGCTGGACGACAGTCTCGTCGTTATCTCGGTGGGTAACGCCGAGATTCCCGCCTAGCGCGCGGCGCTCCTGCTAGTCCTTCTTGGCGGCGACGGCCTCGAGTTCGATCTTAACTTCAGGCAGCGCCAGCGCCTTCACGTAGACCAGCGTGCCCGCCTGGGCGTGGCCCTTGAAGTGCTTCTGGCTGGCCTTGCCGATGGCGCCGATGTCCGCCGGATCGGTCATGTAAAGGTTGGTCTTGACGACGTCGGTCAGGTCCATGCCTGCCTCGTGCAGGGTCTCGACGATGCGGGCATAGACGATGTCGGCCTGGGTTTCCGCGTCGGCGGGCGTGTTGCCGTTCTCGTCCGTCGCGGTCTGGCCGGAGATGTAGAGCACGCGCGAGCCCGGCGGAATCTCGACGCTGCGGTTGCGATAGCCGCCATGCGGATTGCGGATGGTGTTGGTGGTCATGCGTTCCTCCCTGAAAGGTCAGGGATGGTAGCCGGTTTTGTCGGGGCAACCCCAGCGCGTCGTCGAGCGCCGCGCGCGGAGCGGATGGCTAGTCGTCGAGTTCGCGCCAGGCGGGCCGCAGCTGCGCGATGACGTAGCGCAGCGCGCCGTCTTCGACCACCGCGTGGGTGTGAACTTCCATGTCGATCTCGAAGCCGTGACCGTGGCGGCAGGCGATCATGGCCTGTGCCGAGCCGCGATGCGAAAAGGCCGTATCGAGCGTGTCCGCCAGCTGGCAGGCGGCCTCGTTGTGGGACAGCGCGTCGCGGTAGGGGATTCCCTCAAGTTCCGGGGCATCGTGGCCGCAGAGCCGGGCGAATGCCGGGTTGATTCGCACGATGGTGCGGGCGGCGTCGACGATCACCAGAGCGTCCGGGCTGGTGGCGATCAGGGTTTCGAGCAGGCCCGTATCGAGCTGCAGAACCGGGCGCGCGGTGGCGAGGGCATCCATTCTGGGAAAATGCCCGGTTTGCGCCCAGCACGAAATCCGTACGGACCCGCAGAAGCCTACGTGTTTTCCGCCTCGAGGGGCTACATGGCGCCGACGAAGCTGCCGCCGGACGGGCTGATCGTCTGGCCGGTGATGAAGCCCGATTCGGGGAGGCAGAGAAAGGCGACGACGTTGGCGACGTCGGCCGGCAGGGCCAGACGCTTCATCGGGTTGGTCTGGGCGAAAGCGTCGAGTTCTTCCGCCGTCATCGCGTTGGTCGCCATTTCGGTGGCGGTCATGGTCGGGCAAACGCTGTTGGCGGTGACCCCGTACGGCGCAAGCTCCAGCGCCCAGGCGCGCGAGAAGCCGATGACGGCGGCCTTGGTTCCGACGTAGTGCGAGTTGTCGGGCCAGCCCTTCACGGCGACGACGGATGAAATGTTGACGATGCGGCCCCACCGCCGCGCCTTCATGCCCGGTATGACCGCCTGCGCGAGGAAGAACGGCGCGCGGACGTTCACAGCGAACATCTTGTCGTAGTGGTCGACGCTCACGTCCTCAATGACCTGGCCGCCGCCCATGCCGGCGTTGTTAATGAGGATGTCGATGCCGCGCCCGGCTTCTTCGTAGCCTGCGATCGCGCTGCGCATCGTGTCGAGGTCGGCGACGTCGCAGACCAGCGTTTCGGCGCTGCCACCGCTATCGGCGATGAAGTCCGCCGTCTCCTGCGCGAACGTATCGCGGATGTCCTGGACGACGACGTGCGCGCCGCGGTCGGCCAGCGCGCGGGCCTCGCCGCGGCCGATCCCGTTGCCCGCGCCGGTGACCAGCGCGTAGCGGCCGGTAAGGGGCTTGTCGTCTGACGTCATGAATTCGCTTCCGGGGCCGTTGCGGGGTCGCCAGCGTAGCGCGAGACGAAGCGACTCGCGACCATGTCGCCGGCGACATTGGCGACGGTGCGGCACATGTCGAGCAGCCGGTCGACGCCGAGGATGATGGCGATACCCGCAGGCGGGACGCCGATCGAGGCCAGGATCGTCGACAGGATGACGATGCCGACGCCGGGCGTGCCCGGTGAGCCGATCGCCGCGCCCGTCGCCATGACGACAACCAGGATCATGCCCGGCAGGCCGATCTCGACGCCGAATACCTGGGCCAGGAACAACGCGGCCACGCCCTGGTAGAGCGCGGTGCCGCCCATGTTGATGGTGGTGCCGAGCGGGATCACAAAGCGCGCCACGCCGGCATGGACGCCGAGCTTGCCGACGACCGTGGTGAGCGTCACGGGCATGACGGCGGCCGAACTCGACGTCGAAAAGGCAAGCAGGAGCGGCTCGCGCGCCGCCGCGAGGAAGCGCAGCGGCGACATGCCGGTCCACGCGCCGACCGCGAGATAGACGGCGAGCAGCAGGATGAGTCCGGCGACGACGGTTGCGACGTAGACGGCCGTGCTGAGCAGCGCGGCGACGCCGACCTGGGCCGTGATCTGGGCCAGGAGGCCGAACACGGCGAGCGGCGCGAAGCGCAGAACCACGGTGACGACGGCCATCGCCACCGCCTGCACCGAGGCGAGCAATTCGAGCAGCGGCCGGCGTTGTTCCCCCGAGATCGAAATCATGGCGACGCCGATGATCACCGCGGCGATCACGATCTGCAGCATGTTGCCCGAAACGAACGTCGCTAGCGGGTCCTTCGGGAACAGCGAGACGATGACGTCGGGCACGTCGGCGAGGCCGGGCAGCTTTGCAGGCTCGGCGACCGGCGTCGTCGGCACCGTCGCTTGTGCGCCTTCGATCACGGTGCCGGGCGAGATGAGGACGGCCAGTCCGATGCCGATGGTCGCGGCGATCACCGTGGACACCAGGAAGAAGCCGATGGTGCGTACACCGATCTTGCCGAGTTGCCCGGTGGTGCCGCCGGCGATGCCGCGGATGACGGAAGCGACCACAAGCGGAATGACGACGAACTGAATGGCCAGCAGGAACAGCTTGCCCGGGAGCGCGACCCAGGTGCCGATCAGTGCCGCCATGTCGGGCCGCAGGAGGCCGCCGGTCGGCCCGATGGCGATGCCGAAGGCTATGCCGAGTGCCATGCCGACCAGGACCTGCAGCCACAGCCGTTCGCGCAGCAGGGTGAGAAGCTTCCGGCGGCCGCGGATGTGGTTGCTGTTGTTGGTCGTCGTAGTCGGTGCGTCGATCTCGGTCATGGGCCGTTTCTAGACATTGCCTCGGCGGTGGCATTGTGTGCGATCAATTCGCCCTGTGCGCGACAGATTTCGTATAGTTGCCGCATGGCAGGCACACCGGAAGAGGTCGCCGCGGTTGAAGCCGTGGTGCGGGACATCTGGGACAGGTTTCTGGCCCACGACAAGGACGGCATGCTGTCGCACCTGCACGAGACGTGCACGGTGTGGGACATGTTCGAACCCGACCTCGTCACCAAGGCGACCATGCAGGCCTATGTCGACGGCGACTACGAGCAGAAGGCGCAGCGCGGCGAACTGACCTTCCGCCAGTTCGATTGCGTCACCGATGTCTGGGACGACACGGCGCTTGTGCGCTTCAACTTGCTCGCCGAGTACGCGCCGCCGAACCCGTTCAAGGGCGAAGGCCGCACGTCCGTCGTCCTGCGCCGGTTTCCCGATGGCTGGAAGGTCGTGCACGTGCACGAAGGGCGGATGCCGACCGGCGTTCCGCCGATCACCGAGTAGTCAGTTCTTCGCCTTGGCGCTGCCGACGGCTGCCGGGCGGAAGTGGAAATCGCCAACGACCGATGAAGACGTCCAGGGTACCTGCTGGCCGTTGGTCATCTCGCGCACACTGCGGCGGACCTCCTTGAAGGTCTGCTCCAGCGACAGACCGGGAAGCTCGATCGCCGATGCCAGCGCCGAGGTAAAGAGCGAGTTCGCGCCGTCGCCGTCGGCGGCCACGTCGCCGGGCGCGGTGGCGTAGGCGATATAGGTGCCGGTCGGCGCCAGCATTTGCGCAAGTCCCGATGCGTTGGACCGGAACGAGCGCGCGAACGGGTTGTTCCGGCAGGCGTCGAGGATGACGATGTTCATCGGGTTGCGTGCACCTTCCATGCGCGCGAGCACGTGGTTCACGTTGACGCCCTCGACCCCGACATGCGCCTCGCGGGTGATCTCCGCGCCGATGGGGATCAGGTAGTTCTCGCCGCCGACCTGCATGCCGTGGCCCGCGTAGTAGAACAAGCCAATGCCGCCAGCGCCGAGAAGGTCGCCGAATTCGACGATGGCGAGGCGCATCTCTTTGTGCGACGCGTCGATCAGTTCGATCACCTCGAAGCCGCGCTGGCGCAGTGACTCAGCGATGAGTTTGGCGTCGCGCGCCGGGTTGCGCAGGGGTGATTCGTCGTAGTTCGAGTTGCCGATGACAAGCGCGGTGCGGAGCTCGGCCGGTTTGGCCGTCGGCGCGACCGGTGTCTCGGGCGTGGCCAGTTGCGGCGTCGGTCGGGCGACGGCGGTGCGCGAGCGAACAACGGTGACGATCTGCTCGGCGCGATTGCCCCACTCGTCGATGGCGACGATCGTGACTTGTGTCTGGCCCATCGCGACTGGGCGCTGATAGACGAAGCGCTGTTCGGCCACGACGACGGGCTGCCCATCGATCGTCAGCAGGGCGATGTTGGAACGGTCGGTCACCAGGCCCTCGATGCTGATGCGCGCTTCGGCGGTTTCGATCTGCTCGGGGACGTCGATCAGTGGGGGCGCCGCGTCCATCGACTGCACCGTCACGACGACTTCGGAGGTGTTGCCCGCGCCATCGGTGGCGGCGATCTGAATCTCGTGAGAGCCGACCTCGACGGGGCGGAACAACCGGAAGGCGCCTTGGGCGTCGAATGGCACCGGACGCCCATCAATGGTCACCCGGCGGAGGCGGGTCTCGTCGTGGGCGCGCCCCACGATTTCGGCGGCGCCATTGCTTGTCTCGATGATCTCCGCGATCTCGATGACCGGTGGCTGGGAATCCCCGGACTGCGCGGTCAGCGTGTCGTCCTGGTTGCCGCCGGCGAGGGCGGCCGCGCAGTCGGTTGCATCATGCCCGCGATGGCTGGTCAGCAGGCCGCCGAAGCGCGGATCGTCGCATTCGCCGTCGTTGGCGTATTCGCCGGCGTCGTCGCCGAGCTCGTCGTCGCCCAGCGTGACGAGGGTGCGGCAGTCGCTGGCATCGTGACCGCGATGGCTCTCGAAGTCGCCTCCAAAGCGGGGGTCGTCGCACTCGCCGTCGTTGGCGTATTCGCCCGCGTCGTCGCCGTAGTCGTCCGGGGCGAGCTCTGCCGTCGCCGCCGCTGCGGCGCAGTCCGTCGCGTCGTGACCGCGGTGGCTCTCGAAGTCGCCGCCATAGCGAGGATCGTCGCATTCGCCGTCGTTGGCGTATTCGCCGGCGTCGTCGCCGAGGCCGACGGCCGAAACCTCCTCCTCTGGGAACGGCAGCTTCTCGGAGATGTTCAGGGTGGCGTCCGCGTAGACCGCACTTTCGAGCGCGCCGACCCAGACGTGATAGGTGCCGTCCGGTGGCGACTCCAGCAGGACCGCGGGGTTGAGACCGCCCGCGTTGTTGTAGTCGTCGTTGCACAACCACTCGCCGTCGGGTGTGCGCACCACGAGCGTGGTGTCGTCGCGCGACTCAATGAAGAAGGACAGGACGTACTCGCCGCTGGTAAAGGCAAGGACGTAGTCCGGTTCGTCGTTATCAATGTAGCCAACGCAGCCGGCGCCGAGATGTTCGACCGCGTCTCCGCCACCGGAGCGGACTTCTACGGTGCGCGGATCCGGCTCGAAGCCGGACGACAAAGCCACCGACCCGAAGCGCCCCTCATCCTTGAGTGTCTGGGCGCCGGCCGGTGCGGCGGCGCAGGTGATCAGCGCGGCGATGACGGCGATCAGGCGCATTGCTCCTCCCAAGCGTACGCAAACGCGCGAATGTTAGAGCGTGCGCGAGGAGCGGGCCACCGGACCGCCAGTATCTTGCCGGCAGAATTCCGGACCTGATCCGGGCATAACAAAACTTGTGGATAACCGGATTCCGCGCGCCTCGTGGCGTGGCTGGCGCCGGAGCGGGCGTGTAGGCTCGGCGCCACGCGGGGTGGGCGTCCACCGGTGATGACAGTGATGAGAAACAGGTGATGCAATGGCAGGTAGTGTGAACAAGGTCATTCTGGTGGGGAATCTGGGCCGTGATCCGGAGGTGCGCTCGACCCAGCAGGGCGGGGAACTGGTCAATCTCTCGATCGCGACATCGGAAACCTGGCGCGACCGCAATACCGGCGAGCGGCGCGAGCGGACCGAATGGCACCGCGTCGTGATCTTCAACGAGAACCTGGTGCGCGTAGCCAAAGATTACTTGCAGAAGGGCCGCAAGGTGTACGTCGAGGGCCAGTTGCAGACCCGCAAATGGCAGGACCAGTCCGGGCAGGACCGCTACTCGACCGAGGTGGTGCTGGGCCGCTTTCGCGGTGATCTGCAGATTCTCGATTCGCGCCAGGGCGGCGGGGGCGGACAGTTCGATGGTGGCGACCAGGGCTATGATTCGCTGCCCGATGACGCCAACCGATCGATGCCGCCCGCAGAACTGGACGACGAGATTCCGTTCTAGGACTTCAGAGTTAGATTAAAGACAGCGCGTAACCTGCTGATTAATAACAGGTTGGGCGCGGCGCGAGGCAAGAGCCGCTGAGGCGGCTCTTGATTCTCCGACCCGGGAGCCCAATATGACTGACTGGTCAGTCATATTGGGGGCGGACGGTGGCGGAGCAGCAGGAAACGGACCGTGCCCAGCGCGGCAAGAAGGCCCAGGACATCCTCGACGCGGCGCGCGACGAATTCCTGGCGCGTGGCTACGCCGCGGCGCGTCTCGACGACATTGCCGCCCGTGCCGGCGTCGCCAAGGGAACGCTCTATCTCTATTTCCAGAGCAAGGAAGACATCTTTCAGTCGTTGGTGCGCCGGGCGATCGTGCCCAACCTGGCGCAGCTCGAAGCAGTTGCGGAGAATTGGGCCGGCCCCGTCGCGCCGCTGATCGAGCGCTTCGCCGGCGTTGCGCTCGGCATTGCCGGGAACGCCGAACTCGTCGCCATCCCGCGGCTGCTGTTGGCCGAGGCCAAGACGTTTCCGGATCTGGCGCACTTCTATTACGAGGAAGTGGCGCATCGCGGCCTTGGCGTACTGACGAAGATCATCGCCAAGGGCGTCGGCAACGGCGAATTCCGCGCCGTTGAGCCGTTGCACGCGGCGCGGCTGGTCGTCGCGCCTTTCCTCTTTCATGCGTTGTGGCAGAGCGTGTTCGGCGAATTCGACGACACACCGGTCGATGCGTCGGCGTATGCCCAAACCCACCTCGATGTCCTCCTCAACGGCCTGCGGGCCCAACCCGGGAGCACCCCATGAGCGGCATTCTCGACTGGTTGCGCGAAACCCTCTCGGCGGTGGTTGTCGCCGTCGGCACCGTGTTCGGCGGCGGCGACGAAGGACCGGCGACCTATCAGGGCTACGTCGAGGGCGAGTACGTGCGGGTTGCGGCGGCGACCAGCGGTACGCTCGACACGCTGGGCGTGCGGCGCGGCGACGCGGTCGCCGCCGGCGATGTCGTCTTCATTCTCGACCACGAGCGCGAAAGCGCGGCGGTGCGCGAGGCGACGGCGCGGCTGGCCGAGGCACGCTTCGCCTACGACAACTTGCGGACCGGGTTGCGCGATCCCGAACTCGAGGTGATCGACGCCCAGCGCGCCCAGGCGGAAGCGGACCTGGCGCTGTCGGAATCGGATCTGCGGCGGGTGCAACAGCTCATTCGCACCAACGTCGCTGCCGCCCAGCGGCTGGACACGGCCGAGGCAGCCGTGGCGCGCAACAAGGCGCGGGTCGAGGAACTGCGCGCACGGCTCAAGACCGGACGGATGGCGGCGCGCGACGACGAGATCGCCGGGGCGCGTGCCCGGATCGCCGCGGCCGAGGCTGCGGTCACCCAAGCGGAGTGGCAGTTGAGCCAGCGCAGCGGCCTGAGCCCGGCGACCGGCCGCGTCATCGACACGCTGTATCGTGCGGGCGAGCAGGTGATGGCGGGCCAGCCCGTGGTCGAACTGCTGCCGCCGGAAAACCTGATCGTGCGCTTCTTCGTGCCCGAGCCGGTGCTGGCAGAGATTGCCGTCGGCGGAGAGATCTGGTTGCACTGGGGCGGTGCGGCCAGGACGGTCGCCGCGACCGTCACTTTCATCGCGCCCGAGGCGGAATTCACGCCGCCTGTGATCTACAGCGAGACGGCGCGCGACAAGCTCGTGTTTCTGATCGAGGCGCGGCCCAGGGATCTCACCGGTCTCAATGTCGGTCAGCCGCTGGACGTGACGCTGGAGGCACCGCAATGACGGATCCCGACCTCGCGATCTCGGCGAAGGGGCTGAAGAAGAGCTTCGGCGGCAAGGAGGTCGTGCACGACTTCGGCATCGACGTCGAGCGCGGCGCGATCTACGGCTTTCTTGGGCCCAACGGCAGCGGCAAGACGACAACAATCCGGATGCTCTGCGGCCTGCTCAAGCCCGACGCGGGCGAGGGCACGTGTCTCGGCTACGACGTGATTCGCGAGACCGAGGCGATCAAGCGGCGCGTCGGCTACATGACACAGCGATTCAGCCTCTATGAGGATTTGTCGATCCGCGAGAACCTCGATTTCGTGGCGCGTATCTACGGCGTGCGTCGTCCGCGCGAGGTTGTGCGCGAGACCCTCGACCGGCTCGGTCTGACCAATCGCCAGCGCCAGTCGGCCGGGCACCTGTCGGGCGGCTGGAAGCAGCGGCTCGCGTTGGCGGCCTCGGTCATGCACCGGCCCGATCTGCTGCTGCTCGACGAGCCGACCGCCGGCGTCGACCCCAAGGCCCGGCGCGAGTTCTGGGACAACATTCACGAATTGGCGGAAAGCGGCATTACGGTGCAGGTGAGCACGCACTACATGGACGAGGCCGAGCGCTGTCACAAGATCGCCTACCTCGCCTACGGACACCTGCTGGCTCAGGGCACGGTGGGCGATGTGATCGGCGGGTCGGGCCTGCATACGTGGATCGTCGAGGGTGCGCCCAGCGGGCTTGCCGGCGAGCTGCGCCGCTCGTCCGGTGTCGATACCGTCGCCGCATTCGGACGCCGCCTGCACGTCAGCGGCCGGAGCGGCGATCTGCTGACCGCAACCATGGCCGATGTTGCGGCGCGCGGACTCGATGCCCATGAGGCCAGTCCTTCCCTGGAGGATGTGTTCATCCGGCTCATGAACGAAAGCCTCGACAGCGCCCAGGCGCCTGGCGGGAGTACCTGATGTTTTCGATCCGCCGCTTCTTCGCCGTCGTCGCCAAGGAGTTCGTCCAGATGCGGCGCGACCGCCTGACCTTCGCCATGATGGTCGGTATTCCGATCGTGCAGCTGGTGCTGTTCGGGTTCGCCATCAACAACGACCCGAAATCGCTGCCGACGGCCGTGCTGGCGAACGACAATGGCGTATTCGCACGTTCGCTGGTGCGTGCGATGGAGAATACCGGCTACTTCAAGGTCGTGGCGGTGGTCGACCGCGAGGCCGACATCGAACGCATGCTCAAGGACGGCGAGGTGCAGTTCGCCGTGACGATTCCGCCCGGCTTCGGCCGCGAGCTGCTGCGCGGCACGCGCCCGGCGATTCTCGTCGAGGCCGACGCCACCGATCCGGCGGCCACCAGCAACGCGCTCGCCGCGCTGCAGCGTTTGCCCGAGACGGCGCTGCGCCACGATCTGGAGGGGCCGCTGACCCGGCTGGCGGCCGGCCCGCCGCCGTTCGATATCGTCACCCACCGGGCCTACAACCCGGAAGGCATCACCCAGTACAACATCGTCCCGGCGCTGATCGGCGTCATTCTGACGATGACGATGATCATCATGACGGCGCTCGCCGTGACCCGCGAGATCGAGCGCGGCACGATGGAAAACCTGTTGTCGATGCCGGTGCGTCCGTCCGAGGTGCTGCTCGGCAAGATCCTGCCCTATACCGCGGTGGGCGCGATCCAGGTGGTCATCGTGCTCGCCGCCGCGCGCGCGATCTTCGCGGTGCCGTTCGTCGGCAGCCTCGGCCTGTTCGGCGCGATCGTCGTGCTGTTCGTGGTCACCAACCTGGCGATGGGCGTCATGTTCTCGACGGTGGCGCGCAACCAGCTGCAGGCGATGCAGATGGCGATCTTCTTCTTCCTGCCGTCGATCCTGCTGTCGGGTTTCATGTTCCCGTTCCGCGGCATGCCCGGCTGGGCGCAGGTCATCGGCGAGGTGCTGCCGCTGACCCATTTCCTGCGCATTACCCGCGCCATCCTGCTCAAGGGCAGCGGTCTGGCCGACGTCATGCCGGAAGTCTGGCCTTTGCTGGCCTTCCTGTTCGCGGTTCTCGCGGTGGCCATGCGGCGCTACCGGCGGACCCTCGACTAGGGGCCGGGCGGGCCGCCCATTCGGCGCTGCAACATGCGCCGCGAGGGCGTCTCTAAGGCATTGAAATAACGTGCTATTTTCGCGAAAAAGTGCTGTCTCGGCGGGCCCCGATCGGGTATATTTGGAGGCCTTGAAGGCCGCGGATCGCGCGGCCGTTTTGCGTTGCAGAAACACAATATCTGGTAGGACCGGCAGATCGAGGCACTAGGCCGGAAACCCGCCGCCGACCGAGAAGAGACAGACGTTGAGCATCGAAGACGACGCACCGCCGCCGCCCCCGCCACCGCAGGAGCCCAGCGACATTTCGCCGGTGACGATCGAGGAGGAGATGAAACGCTCCTACCTCGACTACGCGATGAGCGTCATCGTCAGTCGCGCGTTGCCCGACGCGCGCGACGGGCTCAAGCCTGTGCACAGGCGCGTGCTGCACTCGATGAATGAGAGCGGCTTCGATTTCAACAAGCCATACCGCAAGTCGGCCCGCGTCGTCGGCGATGTCATGGGTAAGTACCACCCGCATGGCGACCAGGCGATCTATGACGCCATGGTGCGCATGGCACAGGATTTCTCGATGCGCGTGCCGCTGCTCGACGGGCAGGGCAACTTCGGCTCGATGGACGGCGATCCGCCGGCCGCGATGCGTTACACCGAAATCCGCATGGCGGAGTCGGCGCACGCGCTGCTCGAGGACATCGACAAGGACACCGTCGACTTCCAGGAGAACTACGACGGCTCGGCGAGCGAGCCGGTCGTCCTGCCAGCGCGTTTCCCGAACCTGCTGGTCAACGGCGCCGGCGGGATTGCCGTCGGCATGGCCACGAACATCCCGCCGCACAATCTCGGCGAGATCATCGACGCGTGTTGCGCCTATGTCGACAACACCGACGTGACCGTCGAAGAGATGATGGAAATGGTCGCGGGTCCCGATTTCCCGACCGGCGGCATCATTCTCGGTCGCAGCGGGCTGCGCGAGGGGTTCCGGACCGGCCGCGGTTCCGTCGTGATCCGCAGCAAGGTTCACTTCGAGGACATGCCGCGCGAACGGACGGCGATCGTCGTCACCGAGATTCCCTATCAGGTGAACAAGTCGCAGCTGGTCGAGCAAATCGCCGAGGTGGCGCGCGACAAGAAGGTCGAGGGCATTGTCGACCTGCGCGACGAGTCCGATCGCGACGGTGTTCGCGTCGTCATCGAGGTGTCGAAGGCGTTCAACGTCGACATCGTGCTGAACCAGCTCTTCCGGTTCACGCGTCTGCAGTCGAGCTTCGGCGTGAATATGCTTGCGCTCAGCGGCGGCCGCCCGGGCGTGATGAACCTGAAAGACCTGATTCGGGCTTTCGTCGAGTTCCGCGAAGAGGTCATCACCCGGCGCACCAAGTTCGAGCTCGGCAAGGCGCGCGATCGCGCCCACGTGCTGGTTGGCCTCGCCATTGCCGTCGCCAACATCGACGAAGTTATCAAGATGATTCGTTCGGCGAAGGACCCGGCTGGCGCGCGCGCCGCGCTTACCGGTCGCGACTGGCCCGCGGAGGAGGTGGCCGATCTCGTCGCCCTGATCGACGAGCCCGGCCGTCGCGTCGAGGATGGGGTATACCGCCTGTCGGAAGAGCAGGCGCGGGCGATCCTGGAGTTGCGGCTGCAGCGACTGACCGCGATCGGCCGCGACGAGATCGGCGACGAGTTGAAGGAACTCGCGGCCAAGATCGTCGACTACCTCGAGATTCTGTCGAGCCGCACAAGGTTGATGAAGATCCTGCGTGACGAACTCGTCGAGATGAGGGAGAAGTTCGCGACGCCCCGCAAGACGGTGATCGAGGACAGCTTCGTCGAGCACGACGAGGAAGACCTGATCCAGCGCGAGGACATGGTCGTTACGGTCAGTCATCTCGGCTACATCAAGCGCGTGCCGCTGTCGACGTACCGGGCGCAACGGCGCGGCGGCAAGGGCCGCGCCGGCATGTCGACGCGCGACGAGGACTTCGTGACGCGGGTCATCGTCGTCAACACGCACACGCCGCTGCTGTTCTTCTCCTCGCGCGGCAAGGTCTACAAAATGAAGACCTATAAGTTGCCGCAGGGCACGCCGCAGGCGCGCGGCCGGCCGATGGTTAACCTGCTGCCGCTGGCCGAGGGAGAGACGATCGCGACGATCCTGCCGCTGCCCGAGGACGAAAAGACCTGGGGCGATCTCGTCGCGGTGTTCGCGACGGCCGAGGGTCTGGTGCGGCCGATCTCGCTGTCGAAGTTCGACAACATCCTTTCGACAGGCATCATTGCGATCAAGCTCAAGGAAGGCGACAGGCTCATCGGCGTCACGCTGGCGACCGAGGATGACGACGTCCTGCTGGTCGCACGTGGCGGCAAGTGCATCCGCTTCCCGATGAAGGGCGTGCGCCTGATGGGCGGGCGTGCGACTGCCGGCGTCCGTGGCATGGCGCTCAAGGGCAGCGACGAGGTGATCTCGATGTCGGTGCTGCGCCACATGGAGGCGGATTCTGAGACGCGGCACGCCTATCTGCAGTCGGTGGCGGCACGGCGCCGCCTCAATGTTTCCGACTACTCGGGCAAGGACGAGGACAAGGCCCACGATGAGCAGTTGGCATCGCGCCTCGAAGAGCCCGAGTTCGCGGCGATGGTGGAAGGCGAGCAGTTCATCTTGTCGCTGACCGAGAATGGTTTCGGCAAGCGTTCTTCCGCCTACGAGTACCGGACCACGAACCGCGGCGGATCGGGCATCATCAACATCGAAGCCTCGGAGCGGAACGGCAAGGTCGTCGCGTCGTTCCCGGTGGCCGGAAGCGACCACCTGATGCTGGTGACCGACAAGGGCAAGCTGATCCGCATCCCGGTTGACGGCATTCGCATCGCCGGGCGCAACACGCAGGGCGTCATCATCTTCAGCACCGCCGAGGACGAGACGGTTGTATCCGCGGCCCGTCTCGAAGAGGATGACGACGAGGAACAGGACGCCGCACCGGCGGCCGACTCAGATTCCGACGAAGCGCCTCCCGCGCAGGAGTAGTCATTGAAGCGGACCGCGATCTATCCGGGGACGTTCGATCCCATCACCAACGGTCATGTCGACATTATTCGGCGCGCAAGCGGGTTGGTTGACAAGCTGGTGATCGGCGTTGCGGCCAATCCCGGCAAGGGGCCGATCTTCGGCCTCGACGACCGGATCGACATGGTGCGCGACGAGGTTGCCGACATCGCGAAGAAGAACGGCTCGACGATTGAGGTGCGCTCCTTCTCCAACCTGCTGATGCACTTCGCCCAGGAGTGCGGCGCCAAGATGATCTTTCGCGGTCTTCGCGCCGTTACGGACTTCGACTACGAGTTCCAGATGGTCGGCATGAACGCGCGCATCAATCCCGAGATCGAGACCGTGTTCCTGATGGCGTCTGAGAATCACACGTTCATCGCGTCGCGTTTCGTCAAGGAGATCGCGCTGCTGGGCGGTGACGTGACGAGCTTCGTCCCGCCGCGCGTGCACAAGCGGCTTATGGCCCAGGTGTCAGCGCTGACGGGACAGGACAACGAATAGGATTTGCCGATGACACTGCTGAAGCTTGCAGGCGCCGTGAGCGTCGCCCTGGTGCTTTGGGTGGGCCAGGCGTTCGCCGCCGACCCGGAGAACACGCTGTATCTGGAACTCAAGGACGGGCGCGTAGTGATCGAGTTGCGTCCTGATCTGGCGCCCAATCATGTCGAACGGATGAAGACGCTGGCTCGCGAAGGTTTCTTCGACAACACGCCGATCCATCGGGTGATCGACGGCTTCATGGCGCAGATGGGCGATCCCACAGGCACGGGCGGTGGCGGTTCTGAACTGCCGGACCTGCGCGCCGAATTCAGCAACGAGAAGCACGTGCGCGGGGTCGTGTCGATGGCGCGCACGCCGGACCCTAACAGCGCCAACTCGCAGTTCTTCATCATGTTCGACGCCGCGCCCTTTCTCGACGGCCAGTACACGATCTGGGGCCGGGTGACGGAGGGCATGGAGTACGTCGATCAGATCAAGAAAGGCCGTGGGCAAAACGGCATCGTCCGCAATCCCGACCGCATCGTCAGCATGAAGGTGGCCGCGGACGTCGAATAGCGCCGGCGGCGGCGCGCCCGAGAGGAGGAGAGCATGGAAGACACGATCTATCTGGAGTTGAAGAACGGGCGCGTGACGATCAAGACGCGACCGGACCTGGCGCCCAATCACGTGGCCCGGATCAAGGAACTGGCGCGTGAGGGCTACTACGACGACACGCCGATCCATCGCGTGATCGAGGGCTTCATGGCGCAGATGGGCGATCCCAGCGGTACAGGCTCCGGCGGTTCGGACAAGCCCGATCTCGAGGCCGAATTTTCGGATGCGGCTCATGTGCGCGGCACCTGCTCGATGGCCCGCACCATGGATCCCCATAGCGCCAACTCGCAGTTCTTCATTTGCTTTGACGAGGCCAACTATCTCGACGGCCAGTACACGGTCTGGGGCGAGGTGATCGAGGGCATGGAACACGTCGATGCGATCAAGCGCGGCGCGGGGCCCAATGGCATCGTCGAGGATCCGGACAAGATCGTCCGAATGCAGGTTGCGGCCGACGCGGAGTAGCGCTACGGCCGGCTTTCGCCTTTCCGATTTCGACTTCGAGCTGCCGCGCGACGCCATCGCGCTACGGCCCGCGGAGCCACGCGACGCCGCGCGGCTCCTCGTCGTGCCGGCCGCAGGCGATTTCGTGCATCGCAGGATTGCCGACATGCCCTCGCTGCTACGGGCAGGAGATTTGCTGGTATTCAACGACACACGCGTCATTCCGGCGCGGCTGATGGGCCGGCGGGATTCGTCCTCGGTCGAGGTGACGCTGCACAAGCGGGAGGGCGAGGATACGTGGGCCGCCTTTGCGAAGCCCGCGCGGCGCCTGCGGCCTGACGACACGGTGGCTTTCGCGCCCGGGTTCGAAGCCGTTGTCGCCGAGAAGCGTGAGGCCGGCGAGGTCTTGCTGCGCTTCAATCGCGGCGGCGACGCATTGTTCGCAGCGCTGGAGGCCCACGGAGCGATGCCGTTGCCGCCCTACATCGCCTCGCAACGCGCGCCCGACGCCTCGGATCGGGACACTTACCAGACGATCTTCGCGCGTGACGCCGGCGCGGTGGCGGCGCCCACGGCGGGACTGCACTTTACGGAGTCGCTTCTTGCGCACCTTGATGCGGCGAAGGTCGGACGCGTGACCGTGACACTCCACGTCGGGGCCGGCACCTTTCTGCCGGTCAAGACCGAGAATGTCGCGGAGCACAGGATGCATGCGGAATGGGGGCGCATCGACGCCGCGGCAGCGGAGAAGATCAATGCAGCACGATTGGCGGGCGGGCGCATCGTCGCGGTCGGCACGACCAGCTTACGGCTGCTCGAAAGTGCGGCACACGAAGACGGTACGATCGCGCCATTTTCTGATGAAACCGATATCTTCATCACGCCCGGCTACCGCTTCAGGACGACCGACGTCTTGCTCACCAATTTCCATCTGCCGAAGTCGACCCTGTTCATGCTGGTCTGTGCCTTCGCCGGTTTCGATCGCATGCACGCGGCCTACGATGCCGCGAAACGCGAGGGGTATCGCTTCTACTCCTATGGCGACGCCTGCCTGCTGGAGCGTGCGGCATGAGCGACCTGCCGTTCGAGATCGCCGCGCGTGACGGTGCGGCCCGCACCGGCTCGTTCGAGACTGCGCACGGCCGTGTGCGCACGCCGGCTTTCATGCCCGTCGGCACCGCTGCAACCGTCAAGGCGTTGACGGTCGAGCAGGTTCGCGCGACGGGTGCGGACATCCTCTTGTGCAACACCTATCACCTGATGCTGCGTCCCGGCGCCGAGCGCATCGCCGCGCTGGGCGGCCTGCACAGGTTCATGAACTGGGACGGCCCGATCCTGACCGACTCGGGCGGCTTCCAGGTGATGTCGCTGGCCCAGTTGCGGCGCATGGACGACGACGGCGTCACGTTCCAGTCGCACATCGACGGTTCGTCGCACCGGCTGACGCCGGAACGCGCCGTCGAACTGCAGCGCCTATTCGGCGTCGACATCGCGATGGTGCTGGACGAGTGCACCCAGTACCCGGTGTCGCAGGACGCCGCCGCGCAGTCGATGCGCCGGTCGATGGACTGGGCGGCGCGCTGCCGTGCGGCCTACGAGAGCGGCGCGGGACGTGCGCTGTTCGGGATCGTGCAGGGCAGCGTCTATCCGGACCTGCGCGCGGAGTCCGCGGCGCGGTTGATCGACATCGGTTTCGATGGCTATGCCGTCGGCGGCCTCGCGGTCGGCGAGGGGCAGGCGCAGATGCTCGAGGTGCTGGACGCGACCGTGCCGCACTTGCCGGAAGACCGGCCGCGCTACCTGATGGGAGTCGGCAAGCCGGACGACATCGTCGAGGCCGTCCGTCGCGGCATCGACATGTTCGACTGCGTGCTGCCGACGCGCTCGGGGCGCACGGGGCAGGCGTTCACGCGCGACGGGCCGGTCAACATCAAGAACGCGCGTTGGGCCGACGATCCCGCGCCGCTGGACGAAACCTCGGATTGCCCGGCGAGCCGCGACTACAGCCGCGCCTACCTGCATCACCTGGTCAAGGCCAAGGAGATCCTCGGCGCGACGCTGCTCACCTGGCACAACGTGGCTTTTTACCAGCAGCTCATGGCCGACCTGCGCGCGGCCATCGTCGCGGGACGGTTGAACGCGTTCGCGAGCGGCTTCTTGGCACGCTATCGCGACGACGAAGCGGCATAGAGCGCCGAACCTATTCCCTCTTGGTAAGCATGGCGGTCCCAAAGCCGCCGTCCGCGCCCTCGACTTCCCCGCGCAAGAGACCGTCCGGCATGTGGAAGAACCGAACTTTGTTCGTGCCGCCATGAAGCCGCAGAACACCGTCGGCGATGGTCCCCTTCAGGAAGCTGTTGCCGCCGCGGAAGAAGTAGACGATATCCGCGGTTCCGTCGGCTTCAACGCTGCGTACCGTCAGCACCGTTTGGGCGACGCCGAACCATGCGCCCATCCACCGGCCGACGAACTCATCCGCCGGTGTATCGACTTGGGGAACCAAAGGGGTGTCTTCCGCGAAAGCGGCGATGTGTGGCAGACCCAAGTTTGCAAGGTATTGGTCAACCGGGCCGTGCCATAAGTTCGGATGGCTCGATAGGGCATGACCCACGGCAGGGACAAAGTCGTCGTGATAGTCGGCCATGCCACCGTCTTCACGGAACTGCGTCAGCGCATCCCGGATTTGATCGAGCGTGTAGTTCTCGTCGCCGTCGGAATAGAGCCAGAGCATTGTCCCCGGATATGCGGCGGCCCTTCGGAACAGCGTACGTCTCATGGATTGTGCGTGCGCGCATGAACCGGCCCAACCGCCGACATAGTTGATCACGCCGACGACCGAATCGGGGTGAGTACCTGCGTAGAGGGTAGCGAGAATGCCGCCGCGCGATACGCCACCAATGACGATCCGCTGGCGATCCACTATTGGCCATTCACGGATTGCGTCCATTGTTGACGCCACATCGCGCAACCCGCGTTCCGCGCCGGGTAGAGACTGGGCAGGATCGCAGCTGTACCCGAGTGCGCGCGGATTTCGGAAGCCTTCGTCATAGAGGCCCTCCGATCCGCCACGGCCGCGCCGGGACGGTAGAACAACCGCCCAGCCGCGCGCGACGAAGTAGCGCGCGACGGCGGCGAATTCCTGAACCCAGGCAAACCTTTCGCTATCGCCGCCATAACCTGTCGAACCGTGCAAGAAGACGAGGGTCGGGAAGGGACCGTCCGCGGCCGGCCGGTAGACGATGGTCGACAGCCGCACCGTCTCGCCATCGACGGTGACCGGAACCATGCGCTGTTCCCAGGCCTGCGCCGGAAGCGCTGTGGTGAGCATGACGAGAAAGGTGAGGGCGAGCCGGCGCATGAGATCCAATTATACGGTGAATCGACCGGTTCGCGCCGCCCTCGCTTTCTCATATACTGGTGGCCAGCCTTAACCTTGGAGAGACAGCCATGGCCGCCGGTTCGCCGCATATGATGTACGCCACGCCCGATCACGACGAGGGCGCGCGCGAGGAGTTCGTTCGCGACATGATGGTTCATGTCACCCGCGACATGACGCCGGGCAAGCGGGCGCTCTACGACAACATCGTCAAGCCGGGCTTCGAGAAGGAGAAGGGGCGCGCGCCGAAGAACCGGCACGAGGTGCGCCATGCCATGGAGCAGCACTACTACAACCAGGCCTATGGCGCGCTGCGGCGCACGACCCAGGAGATGATGTTCGATTCGATCGGCGAATCGGTCGAACGCCAGACCGGCGACCTCATCACGCGTGCCAAGGACGTGACGAAGCCGACGAACCGGCGCCGCCAGGGTTCGCTCAAGCTCGATCCGTCGCTCGAGATTCCGCGCTACCACACCGCGGTCGACATTCACTGCAAGCCCGGCGGCTATCACAGCGACCTGACCGAGCACGACGTCTTCGCCGGCGCCGAGTACGACCGTTCGTACAACCTGTTCGCGATGGGCGCGTCGGGGCCGCTCAACGACGACATGGGCGCGTCTGTGGCGCGCTATGTCCAGACGCACTATCCGGACCTCAAGCCAAAGCGCATCCTGGAGATGGGCTGCACGGTCGGGCATTCGACGCTGCCCTATTGCGACATTTACCCGGACGCCGAGGTCTACGCGATCGACGTCGCCGCGCCGTGCCTGCGCTACGCGCATGCGCGCGCCGAGGGGCTGGGCTATGCCGTGCACTGGTCGCAGCAGAACGCCGAAGCGACGAACTTCCCTGACGGCTATTTCGATCTCATCGTGTCGCACATCCTGTTCCACGAAACATCGAACAAGGCGCTGCGCAACATCATCGCGGAATGCCACCGTCTTTTGTCCAAGGGCGGCGTGATGGCGCATTTCGACGCGCCGCAGTACGAGGACATGCCCGACCCCTACGACCACACGCTGGGCGACTGGTCGACGCACTACAACGCGGAGCCGTTCTGGGGCACGCTTCACGATCAGGACCTGCGCAAGATCATGGCCGACTCGGGTTTTGCGAAGGGCACGCTGTTCCAGCACCAGTTCGCGCCAAGCGTCTTCCTCGAAAAGTCGCCAAAGCATCGCGCCGTATCGCGCACGCCGGCCTATCCGGTGTTCGGCGCGCAGAAGACCTGAGCGCCGACCCAGCCCGCTGCCGACGATGATCCGTCTCTACATCATCATCGGGCTGATCTTGCTCGCCATCGTCGGGTTGTGGGTGTTGTTGCGCAGGCGAGAGGACAAGAACCTGAATCCGGGCGCGCGGCGGCCGCCGATGAGCGACCAGGACGAGGCCGAGGACGCGACGATTCCGGCGCGCCTGGAGGAACTTGACGAAATGCTCCGGCGCGGCGAGATCACCGAAGACGAATACCGCTCACGCCGCCGCCACCTTTTGGGCGACGAGGAAGAGGACTAGGTCGAGTCCGGTTTCACGGCCCAGTAGTCCTTGACCCGGACGGCCTCGTCGGGGCCGGGCCAGGGCGGGATTGTCGCGATCAGGAACGTCAGTGGTTCGTCGCCGACGGTGCGGAACTGAAACTGCGTCCCCAGCGGAATGTTCAGGGAGATCCCGGCGCGGACCGGGACCACTTCCTCGTGCGTGTGCCACGACCGCCAGACCTCGCCCTCGCCGGACAGCACGTACCACATCTCTTCGACCGTGCGGTGGGTGACCGCCTTGGACACGCCGCCGGGAGGCAGCGTGCAATGGGCCAGGCTGGCGCCGTTGCGCTGCAGGTGCGGCAGCAGGCGGATCTCCGAACCGTCCGGCGCTATCGCGTCGGGCGCGGCGGGCAAATCCTTGGTGACGAGCAGATGGGGCATGGATCGACCTCTTGCGACGCGTCAAACTGTAGCATCTGAACGCGCAAGGTCGCGAAAGAGGGGAGGCCGGCATGGGCACACATGACGATCGCTATGGCGTCGCAACGACGGCGGCAAACGCGGAGGCGGTTGCGCACCTCGACCGTGCCGTCGATTCGTTTCTCCGTTTCGCAGTGGATGGCGGCGATCATCTGGGCGCGGCGCTGGAAGCCGATCCCGACCTAGCCCTCGGCCACTCTCTCATGGGCTATTTCATGCGGCTCGGCAACGATCCGGCGCTTTTGCCCGGCGGCCAGGCCGCGCTGGCGCGCGCCAAGGAGATCGTCGCACAAGGCGCGGTGGGCGCGCGCGAGCGACATCACGCCGCGGCGCTCGAATGCTGGTACGGCGACGACTGGCCCGGTGCGCTGGCGGCCTGGGAGGCGGCGCTGGTCGACAACCCGCGCGACATTCTGGCGCTTTGGGTGTCGCAGCTCGTGTGCTTCTTCATGGGCGCGATGCCGCCGTTGCGCGATTCGGCGGCCCGGGTGCTGCCGTTCTGGGCCGACGGTGAGGCCGGCACGCCCTACGTACACGGCATGTACGCTTTCGCCCTTGAAGAGAACGGCGCCTTCGCGCCGGCAGAGCAATGGGGCCGCAAGGCGAGCGAAGCCGATCCCGCGGGTGTGTGGAGCGTGCACGCCGTGGCGCACGTGCTCGAATCCCAGTCACGCCTGAGGGAGGGGGTCGCCTGGCTGGGCGACATGACCGACCGCTGGCCGACCTGCGGCAACTTCGCCTATCACATGTGGTGGCACCGCGCGCTCTATCACGTCGAGCTCGAGGAGTTCGACATTGTGTTCGAGCTGTACGAGCGCGTGCGCCCAGAGCCGAGCATGGACTACATGGACATCTCCAACGCGGCGGCACTGCTGTGGCGGTTGAACGCGCGCGGCGTGGACGTCGGCGATCGCTGGGACGAACTGGCGGAGAAGTGCGCGATCAAAAAGGACGACCGCCTGTTGCCGTTCTCGCAAGCGCACTTCGCTATGACGCTCGCGCAAACGAAACGCATCGACGATCTCGCCGCGATGATCGGCGGCTCGCGCGAGGCGGCCCAGGGCACCGGCACCGTCGCTGGCAACGAACGCGCCGTGCTGTTGCCGCTGGAGGAGGGCTACGCCTTCATGGCCAAGAACGACTATGAGTCGGCACTGCAGCGCCTTCTGCCGGTGCGTTACGCGGTCGGCCGTCTGGGCGGCAGCAACGCCCAGCGTGATGTTTTCGCGCAGGTGCTGATCGACTGCGCGCTCAAGGCGAAGGACTTTGCCCAGGCGCGGGCACTGTTGGCCGAACGAGTCGCGCAACTGCCGGGCAGCCCGTGGGCGTGGAAGCTGTACGCCGAAGCCCAGGCCGGTTGCGGTGACGCCCAGGGGGCTGCGGCCTCGCGGAGCCGGGCGGCGGACCTTCTCGCGGTCTAGCGGGCGTGGCGCCGGACGCGCACCGCTGCTAAACTCTGCGGCGTCTCAATCGGAGATCAACCGACACAGCCCCCGCAAGCTCAATCCTTCCGCGTGACTGGCGAGTCGAGGTGGGTCCACCACCGGGGAGCGCGGAAGCCGTCCTTCAGCCGATCGCCTGGGCAATTCACTTCGATGCGCCCGGGCGTTTGTGTTTCGACCCAGGAGGACGACATGAAGATTGCGTTTCTGCTCTACGACGGAATCACCGCGCTCGACGCCGTCGGGCCCTACGACATTCTCAACCGCGTGCCGGGGACCGAGATCGTGTTTGCGGCGAAGAAGGCAGGTCCGGTGCGGACCGGCAACGGCGCGCTCGCGCTGGTGGCAGATCACGCGCTGGAGGCCGTGACCGCCGCGGACGTTCTGCTGGTGCCCGGCGGATCGAAGGGCCTGGTCGATGCGATGCACGATCCGGCGCACAAGGATTGGATCGCCGCGCTGGACGAGAACACGCAGTGGACGACGTCGGTGTGCTCCGGCGCACTACTCCTGGCGGCTGCCGGGCTGTTGAACGGACGGCGGGCCTCGACGCATTGGCGTGCCGCCAACGGCCTCGCCAAGTACGGCGCGACCTACGTTGCGGAACGCTACGTCCACGACGGCAAATATGTGACGGCCGCAGGGGTGTCGGCCGGGATCGACATGGCATTGTATCTGGTCGAACAGATCCACGGCCGCGACACTGCGCAGGCGGTGCAACTCAGCGCGGAATACGTGCCGCAACCGCCGTTCCCGCCGGTCTCCGCCGCGGCGGCCTCGGGTCACCTGAAGGAGATCGTTGCGAAGTTGGCGATCTAGGGAGCGCCTACTTCGCCATCGCGACGGTGCCTTCTGGCAGGCCGTAGACGTGATCGGATATCTGGCCGGGGTGGCAGAACCAGACGTCGTCGCGGCGCTTGTTCATGTGGTCGAACACGCGGCGTAGCTGACGGATGCGGTGGGGCTGGCCCATCAGGAAAGTATGCAACGAGTAGCAGTTGATCTGCGGCCAGCCGTGCTTGGCGCTCTCGTCGAGCATCTCGTCGAAGGTGTCGATCATGATGCGGGTGAAGGCGTCGTCGTCGATCCCGCGGTTGATGAAGGCCGGGATATCGTTGAGTTCCATCGACGGATAGGGGACGGCAAGGATCGGCCCCTCGTCGGTGCGGAACCACTGCGGCTGGTCGTCGAACCACCAGTCCATCATGTATTCGTAGCCGTTCGACTTGAGCAGTTCCGGCGTCTGCGGGCTCTGCGAGATGAACGGGCCGAGCCAGCCCTTGGGCGTCTTGCCCTCTTCCTTGAGGTAGCGCGCGTTGACGATCTCGAACATCTCGCGCTCCTGCTCGGCCGTCATTTCGGCCTGGCGTTCGGAATTGGTGCGGCCGTGGCCGACGATCTCGTCGCCGCGCTTGCGCCAGGGATCAAGAATCTCGGGGCAGGCATCGTAGACGCTGGCATTGAGCAGGATGGCGCAGGGCATTTCGTAGTCGTTGAAAAGGTTCAACAGCCGCCAGATGCCGAGCCGGTTGCCATAGTCGCGGTAGGCGTAGCCGCGGTGGTAGGGCGCCTTGGGCATCGAAGTGAAATCGGCGCCCGGGTTCAGGCCGAACTCGAACGCTTCCACGTTGAGGGCGAAATAGACCGCGACCTTGGCGCCGTTGGGCCATTCGTACTGCGGCCGCGTCGGGATCGCCGAGAAGCTGTAGCGGTTCTGGAAGCTGAACGGATTGTCGGCCATGGCGGCGTCCTCCCCCTGCGTGTTGTTGATTGTGATCCTGTTATAGCGGACGGCGCCGGTGCTGCGCGAGGGCGGCGAGGGCCCTGTACGTAGGCCGGACGGCCGCTAAGATGGCGGCCTCCCGGCCAATCCCGAGAACAGGGGCGATCCCACCATGCAGAACACCCTCGGCTATCGCGCGACCGTCGGCATCCTGGTGCCCGCGCGCAACACCACGGTCCAGCCCGAATCCGACGAGATGCGCCCGGCCGGCGTCACCAACCACGTCGCGCGCATGGCCAACAAGGGCATGAACCCTGGGGCCGGGGCGGACTTCAAGATCGGCCAGTACGCGCTCGATATGGAGGGGGCGATCGATCTGGTGAAGTTCGCCAATCCGGACATCATCCTGCTGGGTCATTCGCACGATTCGTTCGAAGGCGGCATCGAAGGCGGGACGGCGTTCCAGAAAAAGCTCGAGGACCATGCCGGCATGAAGGTGCTGGTGCCGTCGCTGGCCTATGCGGCCGCCGTCGAGACGATGGTCCTGAAGCGGGTGTCGATCCTGACGCCCTACCTGACGGCCGACGACGGCCTCGTGCGCAACTTCTTTGAAAGCGTCGGCTGCACCGTCGTCACGATGAAGGCGTTGCAATACGACACCGGCCACGCCATCGCGCAAACCCCCGCCGAGACCATCCGTGCCTCGTTGCAGGAACTGAACGTCGACGACGTCGACGCCATTCTGCAGGTCGGCACCAACCTGCCGACCGCGCGCATCGCCCACGAAGCCGAGTTCTGGCTCGACAAGCCGGTGCTGTCGGTAAACGTGGTCGACTACTGGCATACGCTGCGCACGCTCGGTATCGACGACAGGATCGACGGCTTCGGTACGCTATTGCGCGACTATTGATCCACTAGGGAGTCCACATCGCATGGCGGATGGCATCCGATAGAGATGGTGTTTCGAGTGCCGACACGGTCTTAAGATCCTGCCATTGCCGAAAGGTCAAAGCACCAGAAGCAACAATCGGCCCGTTTGGCATTTCGTTCTTGTATGTAGTCTGGAGCGTCTGACGGGGGTCGGCTCGCAAGGACACAATCTTGCTGAGCACGTTGCTAATCGAATCTACCGCCAGTTTAAAAGGAGCGCCGGTCTTTTCTGCTATCTCACTGAATAGCTTGTGGAGAACTCGTGCCGACTCTGCCGCATCTAGGCTGTGTTGCGGCAATTCGCTCACAAGCGTCTTTAGAAGCCGGTCAGCTAGAACAGCAAATGTCTCCGCTCGTGGTTCGGCGGCGCTTTGCGGAACGATGCCCAAGCGCCGAAGAGAGTTCCGAATGCGCTCTATGTCAGCCGTGCGATGGGGAAACGCGGGAAAAAGTGACACGACGTTGTTTGCCAGATCAGCCAGGTCGTCTCTGATCAGTTCGATTTCCGAACGATCGAGGTCACTCGTCGAGCCAAATATGTTGACCGCGCAGTCCAGACCATCTCCCCGTATCATGACGTCGAACGGATTGTTTCCCAGTCTTGCTGCAAAGTAGAGCCCCATCACATTGAGAATAAACCTTGCTGCGCCGAGAGCGGTGTTTGAGGTTTGCTGCAATCGGTAGAGTTCGACGCCAGAGTTGAAGAAAGCTGACGCCACGCGATCTCCAACGCTTAGGTC
>JAYOEZ010000020.1:0-43291 GCA_038116985.1 Alphaproteobacteria bacterium
GTCCCCGCTCAACCGGCGCAGCCCGCACCGCAAACTACCGCGCCTGCCACACAGTCGGCCCCGGCCGCGCAACCGGCGGCGCCCGCACGGCAACAAACCGCCGCGCTGCCGCCCGCCGCGCTGCCGAGCGCAGGGCAGGCGATGCAGTTGCTGTTCGAAGGGTCGAGCACCCAGCTCAGCGAGCAGGCCGAGGCGCAGCTGCGCCAGTTGGCCTCGGCGCTGGCCAGCAATGACAGGCGGATTCAGCTCAAGGCGTTTGCGACCGGGACCAGCGACCGGCCCAGTGCCGCCCGGCGGGAATCGCTGTCCCGCGCCCTGGCGGTGCGGTCCTACCTGATCGAGAACGGCGTGCGCAGCACACGGATCGACGTTCGCGCGCTGGGACAGCTGGGCGACGGGGGACCGAACGACCGGGTCGACGTCATCGTCCTGACACAATGATCTGAGAGTCAGCGGGTTGGGCCCAGCAGGACATCAAATGACCGGAACCCGCACACACCTGACCAGGATGATCGTCTTCCTGGTTCTCACCGGCCTCGTGATCGGCGCCATCTTCGCGCCGTTGCTGCGCGCCTTCATGGCCAACCCCGCCATCAACGGGCTGATCCTCGGCGTTCTCGTTGTCGGTATCGTCTACGCCTTTCGTCAGGTTCTCCTCCTCAACCCGGAAGTGCGCTGGATTGACACGTTCCGGCGCAGCGAGCCCGGACTGTCCGTGCAGGAGCCGCCGCAACTGCTCGGCCCCATGGCAACCATGCTGGGCGACCGCACGAGCCGGCGCATTCAGCTGTCGACGATGGCGATGCGTTCGCTGCTCGACGGCATCTCTTCGCGGCTCGACGAATCGCGCGACATTTCGCGCTATGTAATCGGGCTGCTGATCTTTCTCGGCCTGCTCGGGACGTTCTGGGGGCTGTTGCAGACCATCGCGGCTGTGGGCGACACGATTTCCACGCTGACCGTCGACGGCGGCGACTTTTCCAGCCAGTTCGACACGTTGCGCCGCGGACTGGAGGCGCCGCTGGGCGGCATGGGCACGGCCTTCTCCTCGTCACTGTTCGGTCTCGGCGGCTCGCTGATTCTCGGCTTCCTCGATCTGCAGGCGAGCCAAGCGCAGAACCGCTTCTACAACGACCTCGAGGAATGGTTGTCGAGCGTCACGCGGCTGTCGAGCGGCTCGGCCATCGCCGAGGGCGACCAGTCGGTGCCGGCCTACGTACAGGCGCTGCTCGAGCAGACGGCCGAGAGCCTCGACAATCTGCAGCGCACGATGACCAGTGCAGAGGGCGCCCGCAGCAGTTCGAACCAAACGATGGTCAACCTCGCCGAGCGCCTCGCCACGCTGACCGACCAGATGCGCTCGGAGCAGGACCTGATGGTCAAGCTCATCGAGAGCCAAATGGAGATGAAGCCTGTCCTCCAGAAACTCGCCGAGGATCGCGGCGGCATCGACAAGAGCGCACAGACGCACTTGCGCAACATCGATGTCTATATGAGCCAACTCCTTGAAGCGACCACGCGGGGACAAGAACAACTGGTGTCGGAGATCCGGAGCGAGTTGAAGCTCCTGGCGCGCACCATGGCGGCTGCGCTCGACAAACGGCGCGACTAGAGGCGGCGGGCAATGGCGGTCCGGTCACGTGCGCGCAGCCAGGACTACTGGCCCGGCTTCGTCGACGCGCTGTCGTCCCTCCTCGTCGTCATCATTTTCCTGCTTGTCGTCTTCGTCATCGCCCAGGTCTTTCTGTCGCGGGCGTTGTCGGGCCGCGACGAGGCGCTCCAACGACTGACCTCGCAGATCAACGAGCTCACAGAACTGCTGGCACTCGAACGGCAGAGCAACGCGGACCTCCGGCTCAACGTGGCGCAGCTATCGGCGTCGTTGCAGAGTGCCAACGAGGAACGCGACAACCTCGCTGTGCAAATCGCCGACCTGCGCGAGGAAGCGGCGCAGTTGGGCGAGACCGTCGCGCTACTGACCCGGCGCGCGG
The DNA here is from genome assembly GCA_038116985.1 of Alphaproteobacteria bacterium. Classification (GTDB taxonomy): domain Bacteria; phylum Pseudomonadota; class Alphaproteobacteria; order SHVP01; family SHVP01; genus CALJDF01. The sequence goes on from JAYOEZ010000020.1 coordinate 1,992, forward strand.
AGACGGCGGAAAGCGATCTTGACGCGGCCCGCGGTGATCTCGACGCGGCCAACCAAACAATCGATGCGGATCGCGAAACGATCAGGACGCAACTGGCCGACCTCGAGCGGCTGCAACGCGACATCGATACGCTTCGCAACGTTCGCAACGACCTCGAACGGCAGGTCGGCGACCTCTCAGCCGCACTTCAGGCCTCGCAGCAAGATGCCGAGTCCCTGCGGGAGCAATCGGCAAGCCTCGAGGAAACACTAGCCGAAACACGGTCGCTGGTCGGCAGCCTGCGGGACTCCCAGCAGGAGCTTCAGACGCGGCTGGCGAGCGAGGAAGAGCGCACCTTGCTGGCCCAGCGCGAACTTGAGGAGCGCGAGGTACGGCTCGCCGAGTTGCAGGCGCTCTACGTCGAGCGCGAGAGCGCACTGGAGGAGGAGCAGGAGCTTTCGATCGAGGCCAAGTCGCGTGTCTCGCTGCTCAATTCCCAAATCGCTGCCCTACGGCAGCAGCTTGCGGCGCTGCAGGCGGCGCTGGACGCAGCAGAAAGCAAGGACGAGGAGCAGCGGGTCGTAATCTCGGACCTCGGTCGGCGGCTCAACCAAGCGCTGGCGCAAAAGGTCGAGGAACTGTCGCGCTATCGCTCGGAGTTCTTCGGGCGATTGCGCGAGGTAATCGGCGACAGGCGCGACGTGCAGATCGTCGGTGATCGCTTCGTCTTCCAGTCCGAAGTGCTGTTCACGTCGGGGTCGGCCGACCTGGGCGACCAGGGCCGCGATCGTCTGCGTGAACTCGCGACGACGCTGCAGCAGATCATTCCGTCCATTCCCGAGGACATAAGCTGGGTCTTGCGTGTTGATGGGCACACAGACGCCGTGCCCATCAGCTCACCGCAGTTTCCGTCCAATTGGGAACTGTCGGCGGCGCGCGCGACCAACGTCGTGAAATTCCTGATTGAGGCGGGGATACCACCGAACCGTCTGGCCGGCGCCGGGTTCGGACAGTTCCATCCGCTGGACGAGGGTAACGACGAGATCGCCTACCGCCGCAACCGGCGGATCGAGATCAAGCTGACAGAGCGCTAACCTGCGACCTCGCGCAACGCACCGGCGTTGAACTGAAGCTTGGCGAGCCGCGCGTAGAGCCCACCCTGCTGCATAAGTTCGTCGTGTGTGCCTTCCGCCGCGACCTGACCACCGTCGATCACGACGATGCGATCGGCCTTCTGCACGGTTGCGAGACGATGGGCGATGACGATGGTCGTGCGTCCCTTCATCAGGCTTTCGAGCGCGGTCTGCACAGCGCGCTCGCTCTCAGCATCGAGGGCGCTCGTCGCTTCGTCGAGGAGCAGCAACGCCGGATTGCGCAGGATGGCGCGGGCGATGGCGATGCGCTGTTTCTGGCCGCCTGACAGCGTGACGCCGCGTTCGCCAAGCTGCGTGGCAAAACCGTCCGGTAGGCGATCCAGGAACTCGGTGGCGGACGCCGCATCGGCGGCCGCGCGAACCTCGTCGTCGGTCGCCTCGGGACGGCCATAGCGGATGTTGTCCCAGGCGTCGGCGCCGAAAATCACCGGATCCTGCGACACGAGGCCGATCTGCGCGCGAAGAACCTGGGGGTCGAGGCGCACGAGTTCAACGCCGTCGAACGTGATGTGCCCCTCGGACGGATCGTAGTAGCGCAGCAGCAACTGGAAGACGGTGGTCTTGCCCGCACCCGAGGGGCCGACCAGAGCGACCGTCTCGCCGGCGGCAACGTTCAACGACAGCGCGTTCAGCGCCGGCACGTCGGGACGCATCGGATAACGGAAGGTGACGTCGTGCAGTGCGACGGCGCCGCTTACCGGGTCGGGCAGGCTCATCGGCTGCAGCGGCGCCTTGATGTCCGATTCGGCGTTGAGGAGTTCGGACAAGCGCTCGGCCGCACCGGCGGCTTTCTGCACGTCACCGTAGACCTCGGAGAGCGCCGCCACGGAACCCGCCGTGACGATGGCGTAGAAGACGAAGGCCCCGAGATCGCCGCTCGTCATGCCGCCGTTGATTACTTCATAGGCGCCGATCCAGAGGACCCCGACGATCGATCCGAAAACGAGGAGGATGACCGACAACGTGAGCCAGGCGCGCGAACGGATCTGTCGGATCGCGGCATGCAGCGCGTCCTCGACGCGGCCGCCGAATCGGCGGCGGTCGATATCCTCGTGCACGAAGGCCTGCACGGTGCGGACTTCGTTGATGCTCTCGTCGGCTGAGGCGCTGACGTCGGCGATCCGGTCCTGGGTCTCGCGCGACAGCCGGCGCACGCGGCGGCCGAACACCACCAACGGCAGGACGATGATCGGCACCGCCAGGATGATCAGACCGGACAGCTTGGGGCTGGTGACGATCAGCATGATCAGGCCGCCGATGAGCAACAGGATGTTGCGCAGCGCGATAGAGGCGCTGGCGCCAACGATCGACTGGATCAGCGTGGTGTCGGTGGTGATCCGCGAAAGGATCTCGCCGGTCTTGTTGCGTTCGAAGAAGGCCGGGCTGAGACCGATGACACGGTTGTAGACGGCGCGCCGCACGTCGGCGACGACGCGCTCGCCGAGCCACATGACGAGGTAATAGCGCCCGAAGGTGCCGACCGCGATGACCACGACGACACCAAGCAGCAGCAGGAAGGTCCGGTTGACCTCCTGCATTGAATCGAAGTTGTCGATCAGCAGTTGGAGGACACGGCCGATGCCGAGCGTGCCCGCCGCCGCGGCGACGAGCGCCAGGCCGGCCAGGGCGCCGACGCGCCAATAGGGAAAGGCGAACTCGAGAACCGGGCGGAGCTGACCGAGGTCGCGGCTGCCGGGCCGGTCCTCGGTCCGCGTGCCGATCGATCCACCGTATGTATTCGCCCGTCTGGCCACAGATTTCCCTTTCCGATCAACGGTTTCGGAGCTGCCGAGCATAGGCCAGGCAGCCCGGGGCAACAACCGAATTGGCCGTGAGGGGCGGTTGCCGGGCAGTACCGGCTTCTGCTATAAGCCCGGCCTTCGCGAACGGGAGAGACCCATGAAGAAGGACATCCATCCGGACTACCACGAGATTACCGTGGTGATGACCGACGGCACCGAATTCACCACCCGTTCGACCTGGGGCGAGCCGGGCGACCGCATGACACTGGATATCGACCCGAAGTCGCATCCGGCCTGGACGGGCGGCAGCCAGCGCCTCGTCGACACGGGCGGCCAGGTGGCCAAGTTTAACAAGCGCTTCGAGGGTTTCGGCCTCAAATAGGCTGCGGAACCCCGCCTGAAAACGCCGCCGCCGCGCGGCGTTTTTTTGTGCCTGCGGCCTCTTGAAGCGGGCGCGCGCCTACCCAAATCGATAGCAAGCCCGGTGCCCAATCGGGGCCAGGCGAAACCACGGAATCCGGCCATTCGGCGGGTTCCGGCGATAGACCACATTGCTTCAAAGGAGGATGTGTCGCCATGCGCACGCAGTTTCTGACCCCGCTTCTTCGTTCCTCGATCGGCTTCGACCGCGTTGACCGCCTTTTGGACGCAGTCAGCCGGATGGACGACGCAAGCCTGTCCTATCCGCCCTACAACATCGAGAAGACCGGCGAGGACGACTATCGGATAACGATGGCCGTGGCCGGCTTCGAAGAGAGCGAACTCGACATCGTGCAGCAGGAGAACGTCCTGCTGATCCGCGGCAAGGCCCAGGACGACAACGCCGACCGCAGCTACCTGCATCGCGGCATCGCGCGGCGCGCCTTCGAGCGCCGGTTCGAGCTTGCCGATACGGTCCGCGTCACCGGCGCGAGTTTGGCGAACGGCCTGCTTCACGTGGAGCTCGTCCGCGAGATTCCGGAAGCACAGAAGCCGCGCCAGATTCCGATCGTGTCGAGCGAGGGCCCGGCCAAAGTCATCGAGCAGGACCGCGCCGCAGCCTAGCGCTCCTGTATCGAGGCCAAGACACGCCGCCGCCGGGAAACCGGCGGCGGTTCTTTTTCTAGACCGCGACCTTTTCGAGCGCCGCGCGCAGGTCGTCGGGCAGCGGCGTCGGCCGCAGTTCGGGCCGCTTGACATAGACGTGAATGAAGTGGCCGGTGGCCGCAGCCGGGTCGTCCCCCTGCCGGAACAGACCGACCTCATAGCGCACGCTGGTATTGCCGATGCGGGCAACGCGCAGACCGGCGTCGATCACGTCGGGAAACTGCAACGGACGGTGGTATTGGCAACACGTTTCGACGACGAACCCCACGATGTCGCCAGCCTCGTAGTCGAGCACGCCCTGGCGCAGCAGGTATTCGTTCACCACCGTGTCGAAGAACGAATAGTAGTTCACGTTGTTGACGTGCTGATAGACGTCGTTGTCCATCCAGCGGGTCGGGATCTCGAGGAAGTGCCGATAGTTGGCGCGGACTTCGTCCTTGGGGTTGTCGCTCATGGGCGGCCTCAGCTCTTGAACACGGAGTCAGCCGAGCCGCGCGCCGCTTTCTTGGACTCGATCATGGCGCGCGCCTTCGCGGCAGCCGCCTCGAGTTCGGCGATGTACTCCTCAAGCTCGTCGATGGAGAGTTCCTCCAGGATCGGCGGCTCCAAACGCTTTGGCTTGGGCGGTTCAAGATCGTCCGTATCCATGGCCTCCCTCCCTCAGGCTTGTCTTGGCGGGGGCGATCATACTAGACCACGCTTTTGCTTCCACTGAGCGGCGCGCCGCCCGAGACCAGGAACCGATCATGTCCTTGCCTTCTGAGATCACCGTCATTGAGATAAGCGAACCCGGCGGCCCCGAGGTTCTCAAACCGGCCACGCGCCCCATGCCGGCGGTCGGCGAGGGCGAGATCCTGATCAAGGTGGCAGCTGCCGGCATCAACCGACCCGACGTCTTCCAGCGCAAGGGCGCGTATCCGCCTCCGCCGGGCGCGCCGGAATGGCCGGGACTGGAAGTGTCGGGCACAGTGGTCGCGGTCGGTGCGGGAGCAAGCGACTGGAGCGAAGGCGATGCCGTGTGTGCCCTGGTCGCCGGCGGCGGCTATGCCGACTACTGTGTTGCGCCCACCGCGCAGGCGCTGCCGGTTCCGAAGGGGATCGACCTGATCGACGCGGCGGCGTTGCCGGAAACGTTCTTCACGGTGTGGACCAATGTGTTCGATCGCGCCGCGCTCGCGCCGGGCGAATCGCTGCTGGTGCACGGCGGGTCGTCGGGCATCGGCACGACCGCCATTCAGATGGCGACGGCGCTCGGCGCCACGGTTTACGCCACGGCCGGCACCGCCGAGAAGTGTGCCGTGTGCGAAGAGCTCGGCGCCACGAAGGCGATCAACTACCGGGAAGACGACTTCGAAGAAGCGATCAAGACCGCTACCGAGGGTCGCGGCGTCGACGTTGTTCTCGACATGGTCGCCGGCGACTATGTGATGAAGAACCTACGCCTGCTCGCACCCGAAGGCCGACTGGTATTCATCGCCTTTCTCAAAGGTTCGAAGGCGGAGGTCGACTTCAACCGCCTGATGCGCAACCGGCTCAAGATTCTCGGCTCGACCCTGCGGCCCCAGTCCGTCGAGGCGAAGGGACGGATCGCAGCCTGCCTCCGTGAGACGGTCTGGCCGCTGATCGAGGCCGGCCGCATCCGGCCGGTGGTCGACAGCCGCTTTCCCCTCGCCGAAGCAGCCAAAGGACATGCCCTGATGGAAAGCAGTCAGCACGTCGGCAAGATCATCCTGACCGTTTAGGCGCGGAAAACGGGGGGGAATCGGGCGGTTTGCGTCGCCGATATTCCCCCCTATATTAGGTCCAGGCTGCGTCTTAACCTCTGAAAACAACGAAGATTATTCAAGCGGACGCCCCCGGGGCGGCCGCAAAGGATTTCGAAATGCCTCATCCGCTCATGCCGAAGGCCACCGCAGTCTGGTTGGTCGACAATACGTCGCTCAGTTTCGACCAGATCGCAGCGTTTTGCGGCCTGCATTCCCTTGAAATTCAGGGCATCGCCGATGGCGAGGTCGCCGTCGGCATCGTCGGGCGCGATCCCATCTCGAACGGCGAACTGACCCGCGAGGAAATCGATCGCTGCGAGGCCGACGGCGCCGCGCGACTCGAGATGCTCGAGCCCGAGATCGATCTGCAAAAACGTCACTCCGGGCCGAGATACACCCCGCTGTCGAAGAGACAGAACCGGCCGGACGCGATCTCGTGGCTGATCAAGTTCCATCCCGAACTAACCGACGCGCAGATTTGCCGTCTGGTCGGGACGACGAAGCCCACCGTTGTGTCGGTTCGCGAACGGACGCACTGGAACATGCCGAACCTGAAACCGCAGGATCCGGTAAGCCTCGGCATGTGCAACCAGACCGAACTGGACGAGGCCGTTCAGTCGGCAGCCCGCCGTATCCAACGCAAGGAAGATCGCGAGCGCCGCGCCGCAGCGAAGGCCGAGCGTGAACGCGCGGCGGCGGACAAGGCGGCGCAGGACGCGGCCATCGCGGCTGCCGCGACCGGAACTTCCGATCCGACGCCTGCGGCCCCAGCACCCGAACCCGTTCCGGCGGCACCCGCTCCGACGGCAGCAGAACCGGCCAAGCCGACACCGGCCGAGGAAGCGCCGCTGCCCGAAAACGTGCCCGACACCGCCCTCGGTGCCGCATTGGCACGTGCCGGTCTGACACCGGCCGGCGAGGACGACGAAGACACGGACAGCGACAAGACCGACTAGTCGACGAGGCCCGCGCCTCTCATCGCCTCGGTGATTGATTCGAGGACCGCGGGGTCCTCGATGGTGGCCGGCATCTGCCAGGGTTCGGCGTCCGCAATCTGACGCATGGTACGCCTCAGGATTTTTCCGCTGCGCGTTTTCGGCAGTTGGCTGACGACAATAGCCGTCTTGAACGCAGCGACCGGTCCGATCTTGTTGCGCACGTCCTGCACAACCTCGCCGGCCAGTTCATCGGGCCCCTTGCCGGAGCCGGCGTTGAGAACCACGAAGCCGACGGGCACCTGCCCCTTCAGCGCATCCTTGATGCCGATCACAGCACACTCCGCAACGTCGGGGTGCGCCGCGACGACTTCCTCGATCGCACCCGTCGACAAACGGTGGCCCGCGACGTTGATGACGTCGTCGGTACGACTCATGATGTAGAGGTAGCCGTCATCGTCGAAGTGACCGGCGTCGCCCGTCTTGTAGTAGCCGGGGAAGTCGTTCATGTACGCGTCAAGAAAGCCTTCGTCGTTGTTCCACAACGTCAGCAGGCTGGCCGGCGGCAGCGGCAGTTTGACGGCGATGGCCCCATCCACGCCCGGCGGCACGACCTTGCCGCTTTCATCCAGGATATCGATGACGTTGCCCGGCGTCGGCTTGGTCGGCGACCCGTGCTTGACCGGCAGCGTGCCGAGACCGACGCAGTTTGCGGCCATCGCCCATGCCGTTTCGGTCTGCCACCAGTGATCGATGACCGGGCGTCTTAGGTGCGTCTCGGCCCATTGCACCGTGTCCGGGTCGGCGCGTTCGCCGGCAAGGAAAAGCGTTCGGAAGTTCGACAGGTCGTAGTTCCCGATCAGGGCGCCGGCCGGATCCTCGCGGCGAATTGCGCGGAACGACGTCGGCGCGGTGAACAGCGCCGCCACTTTGTGTTCCGAAATGACGCGCCAGTAGACGCCTGCGTCCGGTGTTCCCACCGGCTTGCCCTCGAACAGGATCGAGGTGCAGCCGTGGAAAAGGGGCGCATAGACGATATAGGAATGGCCGACTACCCAGCCGACGTCGGATGCGGCCCAAAAGCACTCACCGGGTTCGACGCCGTAGACCCCCGACATGCTCCAGCGCAGCGCCACCATGTGGCCGCCGTTGTCGCGGACGACCCCCTTGGGACGCCCGGTGGAGCCAGAGGTGTAGAGGATGTACAGCGGATCGTTGGCCGCGACAGGAACGCAATCGGCTGGTGCGGCGCCCTCAAGGGCGTCGTGCCAGTCGAGATCGCGCGGCGCCATCAGTTCGGCACGGAGTTGATCGCGCTGCAGCAAGACGACCTTGTCGGGCTTGTGCGCGGCAAGAGCAATGGCCTCGTCGAGAAGCGGCTTATAGGCGATGACGCGCGAAGGTTCGATGCCGCAACTTGCGGTCACGATCACCTTGGGCGTGCAGTCGTCGATTCGCGTCGCCAGCTCCTTGGCGGCGAACCCGCCGAAGACCACCGAGTGGACCGCGCCGATCCGCGCGCAAGCCAGCATCGTGATGACGGCCTCAGGCACCGCCGGCATGTAGACAATCACGCGGTCGCCCTTGCCCACGCCAAGTCGCGCCAAAGCGCCGGCGAACGTGGCCACCCGGTCGCGCAGGTCGCGGTAGGTGAACCTGGACGTCGTGCCGGTGATCGGCGAATCGTGGATCAGGGCCAGCTGGTCGGCGCGACCGCCGTCGACATGGCGATCCAGAGCGTTGTGACAGGTGTTGGTCACCGCGCCGGGAAACCAGCGATAAAACGGCGGGTTGTCGGCGTCCAGGACACGGTCCCACGGCTTGAACCAGTCGATGGCGTTCGCCTGTTCGGCCCAGTAACCCTCGGGATCGGCCTGCCAGGCCGCGTAGACTTCGTGATATCTGCTGCTACTCATGTGCTCCTGCCCGGATCGGGCGCATGATCGTGGGTGCGCGCAGCTTTGGCAACGGGACCACGTTGATTGCGGCGCGCCACATCGACTAACGTGCCCGGCCTGAGCGCGGGACCGGGATCATGAGCACCAACAAGTACGATAGCGGACTGGAGAAGAATGCGGCGAACTACCAGCCGCTGAGCCCCCTCTCCTTTCTGCGCCGGGCGGCCGCCGTCTTTCCCGACCACATCGCCATCGTTCATGGCGAACAGAAGACGACATACCGCGACTTCTATCGGCGCAGCCTCCAGCTGGCGAGCGCGCTGAGCAAGGCGGGGATCGGCAAGGGCGATACCGTCGCGATCATGGCGCCGAATATCCCGCCGATGCTGGAAGCACATTATGGCGTGCCGATGACGGGCGCCGTTCTCAACACCCTAAACATCCGGCTCGACGCGGCGACTATCGCGTTCACGCTCGACCACGGCGAAGCCAAGGTTCTGCTGACCGATCGGGAGTTCAGCCCGACCATCAAAGAAGCCTTGAGCAAGGCGAAGACAAGACCGCTGGTGGTCGATATCGACGACGCGCTGGCCGAGGGCGGCGACCTGATCGGCGACACGGACTACGAGGCGTTCATCGCGAATGGCGATCCCGACTTCGCGTGGTCGCTGCCGGCCGACGAATGGGACGCCATCTCGCTCAACTACACCTCAGGCACGACCGGCAACCCCAAGGGCGTCGTCTATCACCATCGCGGCGCCTATCTGCTCGCCACGGGCAACCTTCTGGCATGGCACATGCCGGCGCACCCGGTCTACCTTTGGACGCTGCCGATGTTCCACTGCAACGGCTGGTGCTTTACCTGGTCGCTCAGCATCAACGTCGGGACACATGTGTGCCTGCGCAGGGTCGAAGCTTCCGCCATCTTCGACGCCATCGAAAAGCACGGCGTGACCCATCTATGCGGCGCGCCGATCGTCATGAACATGATCGCCTCTGCGGCCGACGATCATCCCGGCTTCGGCCGCACGATCGAAATCGCGACAGCGGCCGCACCGCCGCCGGCCGCGGTCATAGGCAAGATGGAGTCCTCGGGTTTCCATGTGACGCACCTGTATGGCCTGACCGAAACCTACGGCCCGGCGGTGGTCAGCGAGTGGCATACCGAGTGGAACGACCTGCCGCTAGAGGAGCGGGCAGCCATGAAGTCGCGCCAGGGCGTCACCTACCAGGTGCTGGAAGACATCATGGTGGGCGACGCAGAGACACTGGAACGGGTACCGTCCGACGGCGAAACGATGGGCGAGGTGTTCTTTCGCGGCAACGTCGTGATGAAGGGCTACCTGAAGAACGAAAAGGCCACGGAGGAAGCGTTCCGCGGCGGCTGGTTTCACTCAGGCGATCTGGGCGTCATGCACGAGGACGGCTACCTCGAACTCAAGGACCGTTCGAAGGACATCATCATTTCAGGGGGCGAGAACATTTCAACGATCGAGGTGGAGAACACGATCTACGGCCACCCGTCGGTCCAAGAAGCTGCAGTCGTCGCACGGCCCGACGAGAAGTGGGGCGAAACGCCGTGTGCGTTCGTCACGCTGCGCCCCGGCAAGAGCGCCAGCGAACAGGAGATCATCGATTACTGCCGCGACCACCTGGCCCACTATAAGGCGCCAAGAACGGTGGTCTTTACCGACCTCCCCAAAACGTCGACCGGAAAAATCCAGAAGTTCAAGCTGCGCGAGATCGCGCGGAACCTCTAGTCGTCTTTTTCAATCAACGCGATCTTGTCTTTCAGGTGAAGCTTTTCCTTCTTGAGCGCAGCAATCCGCGTCTCATCCGGCGCCACCCGCTTTTCTTCGTTCCAGATTTTCTCGTCCAGTTCGTGGTGCTGGGCCTTGAGCTGATCAAGGCTGCCACTTGCCGCGTTTGTCATTCACACCTCCTTGAACGGTCAAATGTTAGCGCAGCGCGAAGCAATTCAGAACTGAATCCTGTCGCCGCGCTCTACGCAGCTTGCGCAAGCACTTTGACTTGCGCTGGATCAATGCTGCCGTCATCGACGCCAAGAATTTCAAGGTAGGCCAAGACGTTTCGTTCTGAGGTTAGTTTGTCGTCTGGAGATCGCGCGCCAACTTCCAGGGTCGCGAGGTACTCCAACTCACGTCGTTCCGCTGCGAGTTCCAGAGACTTGATGTCGGCACGCAACCGCTCGGCATCGCCGGCAATACTCTCCACATCTCTCGCCTTGCGCATAGCGATGCGCGCGGCGCGCAACGGCTGCACGACATGGCTACGCCAATCCGCAACCGATTCGGCAATGGTACGCACTTCGCTTTCCGAAACAGCGATCTCGCGCGACGCAAGCCATAGGACGTAAATCAGGACGCAGACGTCGGCATGCCAATTCTCCTGCAGCTCAAGGCATGCCTCTTCGACGGCCGGCGCCCCGTAGAAGCGAAGCGCGAAATCCCAGATCGCTTCAGCCATCTGTCTGGCGCCGCCAGAAAACTGATATGCTCGGACTCAATGAATCGTGGCGAGTTGGAAAAGAAACTGCTGGACCTGAGGACGGAGCATCATGATTTGGATGCTGCAGTGGAATCCCTACTTGAGAAGGTGCCATACGACACGCTCAAGCTGCAGCGGTTGAAAAAAAGAAAGCTGGTTCTGCGGGACCTGATCGCTCACCTGGAAAGCGAACTCTATCCCGACATCATCGCCTAGCCGGATCGCCCGCCGGTTTTCATCTTCTTTTTGCGAGCGTACATATCGCGATCGGCAGCTGCCAAGGCGTGACCGACATCCTCGGAACCCGTGAAGGTGTAGACACCGACGGCAACGTGGATCGGCACGCCGCGGCCCTGGTAGTCCATCGGGACCTGCATGATCTGTTGGGCCAGGTGCTCGGCCTTTTCGCGCGCCATCGACTGATCGGTGCGATCGAGAATGACGCCGAATTCGTCGCCGCCGAGGCGGCCGACCACATCTGACTCGCGGACGCTGGACAGCAGCAGGTTGGCGACGTGCTTGAGCGCTTCGTCGCCCGCCGAGTGCCCATAGGTATCGTTGATCTCTTTGAAATCGTTGACGTCGATGTAAACCACCGACGAAGGGGTGCCGTAGCGCTCGGCCAGCGCCATCGTTCGGGTCAGTTCGCGGACGAAGGCGCGCCGGTTGGCAATCGGGATCAGGGGATCGCGGTCGGCAAGGCGTTCCAGACTGGCCAAACGCTCGCGGGCGATCTGCAACTCGCGCCGCATTTGCTCGACCTCGGCCATCAGGTTCATCAGCGCATCGCGAACCTTCGGCGTGATTTCGCCCTGGGGAATGCCCATGACCGACACGTTGTCGTCGATCTCCCGCGCCGGCGCGGCGCTGCCGTAGGCTTCAGCCGCCTTGACCGCGGACTTTCCCGAGGTACGGGAGGTGCGGCCAGTCCGGCGAACCGGCGTCGTCCCTACGGACCCGGTTGGGGTAATCTTCATACAACCAGCACTAGAATTTGTCGGTCTTCCTTGCTCACGCATCCTAACACAGGAAGTTCAAGGGTAGAATCCGCCAATTGCGAGGATGCCCCCCGATTAAAGGGGATCATGGTTAACAAACGGTTATCGCGCCGGACGCCGTTGATCGGGCGCTCTTCACCCCTATAATCCGCCGCTTTCCGCGGAGCACCCACATGACCTCTCCCTCCAAGATCGGCGTCATCATGGGAAGCCAGTCCGACTGGGACACCATGCGGCACGCCGTCGAGACCCTGGAGGCGCTGGGGGTCGCGCACGAGGTGAAGATTGTCTCGGCGCATCGTACGCCGGACCGCATGGCGGATTACGCCAAGAGCGCCGAATCGAGAGGTCTCGCCGCGATCATTGCAGGCGCCGGTGGCGCGGCGCACCTGCCAGGCATGACGGCCGCGATGACCCACCTGCCGGTGTTCGGCGTACCGGTCGAAAGCAAGGCACTGAAGGGCATGGACAGTCTGCTGTCGATCGTCCAGATGCCGCCGGGCGTGCCGGTCGGCACCCTGGCGATCGGGCGGCCGGGCGCGATCAACGCTGCCCTGTTGGCAGCGTCGGTGGTGGCGTTGAACGATGAGAAGGTCCGCGAGACATTGCGACGCTGGCGCGAGAACCAGACAGCATCCGTGGCCGACGAACCGACACGGGACTGACGGCGCCGCGCATGAAGGAAATCGCGCCCGGCGCAACCATCGGCATACTCGGCGGCGGCCAGTTGGGACGCATGCTGGCGATCGCCGCCGCACGACTCGGCTATCGCACCCACATTTATTGCCCTGACCCCGACTCGCCGGCATCGCACGTGGCAGCGCACACGACCAACGCGCCCTATGATGACGCCGCCGCGCTGGAGGCCTTCGCCAAGTCCGTCGATATCGCGACGTTCGAGTTTGAGAACGTGTCGGCCGAGGCCCTGGAAGTCATCGAGCCATACGTCGATGTACAGCCGTCGGCCAAGGCGCTGCAGCTAACCCAGGACCGGTTGAGCGAAAAGAAACTGTGTCGCGAACTGGGCATTCCGACGGCGCCGTTCGCCGATGTGTCGAGTACGGACGATTTTGCAGTAGCTGGAGAGCAGGCGGGGTTTCCGGCGATCCTGAAAACGCGACGCCTGGGCTATGACGGCAAGGGCCAACGCGCCGTGCGCAGCGCGCGCGATCTGGACTCGGCCTGGATGGACCTTGAGGCGGGCGAGTGCATCCTCGAAGGACTCGTCGACTTCGCCCTAGAGATTTCGGTGATCGTTGCGCGCGACACCGCTGGGGCGGTCGCGACCTACGACGTGCCGGAAAACCGCCATCGCGACGGCATTCTGCGAGAGAGCCTGGTCCCGGCGTCCGTCGGGGGCGCGACGCTCGAAGCGGCGCGTGATGTCGCCTGCCGGCTAGCCGCCGCGCTGGACTATGTCGGGGTCATGGCCGTCGAGATGTTCGCAACGAAGGACGGCGTGGTCCTGGTCAACGAGATCGCGCCGCGCGTCCACAACTCCGGGCACTGGACAATCGACGCTTGCGCCACCGACCAGTTCGAACAGCATATTCGCGCGATCTGCAATCTGCCGCTGGGCAAGACGACGCGGACCTACGACGCGATCATGACGAACCTGATCGGCGACGACGTCGACAAATGGCGAACCTATCTGGACGAGCCGCTGACCAAGCTCCATCTCTACGGGAAAGCGGAAACGCGTCCGGGCCGCAAGATGGGCCACGTGACCAAGCTGCAGCCTATCGGGAGCTAGGCGGCCGCCACATGCCGCCAAGGGGCGACTTGCGGATCATTTCGAGAGGCGTACCAAGAGACCCCGCCGCTTTTTCGAGGCGCCCGCGCAACTTCTGCAGACGCAGCACGTCCTCGATCCGCCGGTCGAGGAACGTCCACGTGTCCTCGAAGTCGTCCGACCTGTCGTCGAGCCAGTAGAAGAAGGTCGATACAACGACCCCGGCAAGCAGGCCGCGCTTCGTGTAGAAACTGAAGTCCGTGGCGCGATCACCGGCGGCCCGCCAGATCACATCGACGACCCGATAGAGCGCACCCATCCCCTGCAAGGTGCCTCGGCGCGAATCTACCGGCGACAGGCGCTGTACGGCTTCGCGATGTTCGGCCAGCAGCGTGAGCAGAGAACGAACGCCCGAGGCGATGCGCTTGCGGATCGATGTCTCGCGTTCGCTGAGGCCCTCCAGTTCGGCTTCGAGCCGGGCCACGATCCATGTGCCGAAATAGGCCGAGACGTCGGAGACGCCACCCGGGAACAGGTTCGCACCCTCCTCCGCCGAAACGCCGGCGTCGGCCAACCCGGCCTTGAATGCCGCCGGCGACCATCCGTCGAAGGGAACGTGCCGGAGTACCGCCGCCAGGAGGGCATCGCGCGCGCCGGCCGTCGTCATTCGGCAGCCTCTGCCGCCGCGTCATCGGCGGCGGGAAGGTGATGCCGCCACTCCGATTCAAACACCAGATCGCGCAAATCGGTCATGCGCGTGGGGTAAAGCTGGCCGTCGAGGTGATCGCATTCGTGCTGCACCACGCGGGCATGCATGCCTTCCGCGGTTACGTCGACGCCGTCCCCGTTGTGATCGATCCCGGTGTAGCGAATCAGGGTATACCGCGGCACCTTGCCGCGGAGGCCCGGTACGGAAAGGCACCCCTCCCAGCCATAGGCGACTTCGTCGGACAGTGGCGTGATCTCAGGATTGATCAGGACCACCGGCGCCGCCTCTTCGTTCTCGAGATCCTCCGGCCGGTGAAAGATGACCAGGCGCTTGGGCACATGGACCTGGGGCGCCGCAAGACCGAGCCCGTCGGCATCGATCATGGTCTCGATCATGTCGACGATCAGGCGAGCGACCTCGGGATCGGCGGGATCGGCGATCTCCTGCGCGCGCTGGAGGAGGACGGGATGCCCCATCTTGGCTATCTTCAAAATGGCCATGGCGGCATCATGGGGGCCCCTGACGGCCGGGTAAAGTGCCGGAATCCGGCGGTCTGCGGCTCATCTTGACCGCGGGTGGCACCCGGGTGAGGGGTGTACACGCTCTATGGCATGTGCTAATCACCCGGCCTCGTGCGGCGCGGGAAGCGCGCCCGCCCAGCAAATTCACTTCGGGAGACTTCGTTTGCAAGTTCACGTCCGCGACAACAACGTCGATCAAGCCCTGCGCGCGCTGAAGAAGAAAATGCAGCGCGAGGGCATCTTCCGGGAGATGAAGCTTCGGAACTACTACGAGAAGCCCTCGGAGAAGCGGGCACGCGAAAAGGCGGAGGCGATCCGCCGGGCACGCAAGCTGGCGCGCAAGCGGGCACAGCGCGAAGTCTGAGCAACATTCCCGGAAACGACGTTCAAGCCGCCCACAGGGCGGCTTTTTCGTGCCTGGAGGGGTTCTCGCCTAGAGGGCGCGGGTGATGCCCTCGACCATGACCTTGGCGTCGCCGAACAGCATCATCGTGTTGTCGCGATAGAAGACCTCGTTGTCGACACCGGCATAGCCGGGCGACAGTGAGCGCTTCACGAAAAGAACGGTACGCGCATTCTCCACGTCCAGGATGGGCATCCCGTAGATCGGACTCTGCGGGTCCTTCTTGGCTGCCGGGTTGGTCACGTCGTTGGCGCCGATGACGAAGGCGACGTCAGTCGTCGAGAAGTCGCTGTTGATCTCGTCGAGTTCGAAGACCTCGTCGTAGGGCACGTTGGCTTCGGCCAGCAATACGTTCATATGGCCCGGCATACGGCCCGCGACGGGGTGAATGGCGTAGCGGACCTTGACGCCCTCCTCGATCAGCTTGTCGGCCATTTCGCGCACGGCGTGCTGCGCCTGGGCCACGGCAAGACCGTATCCCGGCACGATGATGACCGAGCCCGCATTCTTCATGATGAACGCCGCGTCATCGGCGCTGCCCGCCTTGACGGACTTGTCGCCGCTGCCGGCGGGCCCGGAAGCTGCCGACTCGCCGCCAAAGCCGCCGAGGATCACGCTGATGAACGAGCGGTTCATCGCCCGGCACATGATGTAGCTGAGGATCGCGCCCGACGACCCGACGAGCGCGCCGGTGATGATCAGCGCGGTGTTCTCCAGCGTGAACCCGACACCCGCGGCCGCCCAGCCCGAATATGAGTTGAGCATCGAGACCACGACCGGCATGTCGGCGCCGCCGATGGGAATGATGATGAGAAAGCCGATCAGGAACGACAGGCCGACGACGATCCAGAACGCCTCGAGCGACTCTTGCGAAACGAAGTAGACACCGACGGCCAGGATGATGATGCCGATGAGCAGGTTGAACCAGTGCTGCCCCGGAAATACGACCGGATCGCCACTGACCAGTCCCTGCAGCTTGGCGAAGGCCACGATGGAGCCGGAGAAGGTGACGGCGCCGATCGCCGCGCCCAGTGCCATTTCGATCAAACTGGCGGTCTTTATCTGCCCGGAGACACCGATGCCATAGGATTCTGGCGCATACAGCGCCGCGGCCGCCACCAGCACAGCGGCAAGCCCGACCAAGCTGTGGAAGGCGGCCACGAGTTGCGGCATCGCGGTCATCTGGATGCGCAACGCAATCACCGTACCGATTACGGCGCCGATCCCGAGCCCGATGACGATCAGGTCGAAACCGAGAACGTGGGGGTTGAGCATCGTCGTGACGACGGCGATCAGCATGCCCACAATGCCGAAATAGTTGCCGCGCCGCGCGGTTTCCGGCGACGACAGGCCGCGCAACGCCATGATGAAAAGGACGCCCGCGACCAGGTAGGCCAGGGCCGAGAGGTTGGCGGCCACGGCTATTTCTTCTTCCGGAACATTTGCAGCATGCGCTGCGTGACCACGAAACCGCCGAAAATGTTCACCGCCGCGAGGATGATCGCGATAAAGCCGAAGATCTTCGCAAGACTCATATCCTCGGGACCGGCAGCGATCAGCGCGCCGACGATGATCACCGAGGAGATCGCGTTGGTGACGGCCATGAGGGGCGTATGCAGCGCCGGCGTGACGCTCCAGACCACGTAGTAGCCGACGAAGATCGCAAGCACGAAGATCGCGATGCGAAAGACGAAGGGGTCGATGACAGCCGCTGCTTCCATTACCCAGCCTGCCCGGTCAAAGAGGGATGAACCACCTTCCCGTCACGCGTAAGGGCGGTGGCCTTGATGATCTCATCCTCCCAATCGATCTTGACCGCCTTGGTTTCGGCATCGATCAGGGGCGTGAGGAAGTTCAGCAGGTTCTTGGCGTAGAGCGCTGAGGCGTCGGTCGCGAGCCTACTGGGAACGTTGAGATGGCCGACGATCTTAACGCCGGCGACGTCCGCGACCTCGCCCGCCACCGAAAGCTCGCAGTTGCCGCCCTGCTCGACGGCAAGATCGACGATGACCGAGCCGGGCTTCATCGCATGCACCGTTTCCGCACTAATCAGTGTGGGCGCCTTGCGACCGGGTACCAACGCCGTGCAGATCGCGATGTCGGACTTCGCCAGCGTCGCCTTGACGAGTTCCTGCTGCTGCTTCTGGTATTCGGCGCTCATCTCCTTGGCGTAGCCGCCTGCGGTCTCGGCTTCCTGCACTTCTGGCGAATCGACCATGACGAACTTGGCACCAAGCGATTCGACCTGCTCCTTTGCCACCGGCCGCACGTCGGTGGCGGAGACCACGGCACCGAGACGGCGCGCGGTGGCAATGGCTTGAAGACCGGCCACCCCGGCGCCCAGCACGAAGACCTTGGCGGGCGCCACCGTTCCAGCGGCCGTCATCATCATGGGCATGGCGCGCGCATAGACGGCCGCCGCATCGATGACCGCTTTGTAGCCCGCGAGGTTTGACTGAGAAGACAGCACATCCATGCTTTGCGCGCGGGTGATGCGCGGCAGGAATTCGAGCGAGAACGCAACCAAGCCTCGGTCCGCGCAATCTTTGACCAATGACGCGTTTGCGCCGGGCGCCAACATGCCGATCAGGAGCCCGCCTTGCTTGAGGCTTGCGCCCGGATTGGGCGCGCCCTCGTCGGGCGGCTGCACCATGAACACCACGTCGGCGTCGGTGACCGCACCTAGGTCGGAGACAATTTCGGCGCCCGCCTCGCGAAATGCATCGTCAGGGATGTTCGCCGCGGCGCCAGCCGACGCCTCGACGAGAACATCGAGCCCGGCACCGATCAGTTTTTTGACTGTGTCCGGCGTCGCGGCAACGCGCCGCTCATGGGCGCGCCGTTCTACCGGGATCAGGACCTTCATCGGTTATCCCGCGGCTCGTGGACAGTGGCGCATCGGGCACGACATGGACGTCGTGCCGGTACGGTCGACTAGAGAAGGAAGATGGCCAGAAGGACCATCAAGAGGGCGCAAAGCCCCGTGACCCACTGGGTCAGGCGGACAAAGTTCCCCCACGTTTCCTGCTTCTGAGGCAGGTCGACCTGCTCGGTTTCGGCCATGGCCCCCTCCTTTCGAATTTCCGGGTGGACTTATAGCAGACCGCCACGCGGCGCGAAAACTTGTTCAGGCCGCGTCGGAGACCAGTGCCTCGCCCGCCTCGGTGGGAACCCAGATCCCGCCCGGGCCGTCGCACCACCCACGTCGGCGGATGAGCCCTTGTCCGGCAAGCGCCCGAAGCGGGCGGGCGCTCTTGAAGCTACGGACCAGCATCTCCTCCGACATGCCGCGGACGGGCCGCGGCATGCGACACAATGTCTCAAGGATCCGGTATTCGTCGCTGTCCTTGTCAACCATCGCTCCGGCCATCCTCCATGTTCTCCAATTCGTCGATGAAGTCCGAAATCAAGCCCAGCCCCTTTGCCCAGAAAGCTGGGTCGGACGCATCAAGACCGAACGGCGCAAGCAATTCCTTGTGACGCTTGGTGCCACCAGCGCGGAGCATCTCGAAGTAGCGCTCCTGAAACCCTTCTTCCGCCTGCTGGTAGATCGCATAGAGCGCGTTCACCAGACAATCACCGAATGCATAGGCATACACATAGAACGGCGAGTGGATGAAGTGAGGGATGTAGCACCAGTAGTCCTGGTAGTCGTCTTCCAGATCAAAGGCGGGACCAAGGCTTTCCCGTTGCACCTGCATCCAGATTTCACGGATTCGATCGAGCGCCAATTCCCCGTCTCTGCGTTCTCCGTGCACGAGTTTCTCGAAACGGTAGAACGCGATCTGTCGCACGACGGTGTTGATCATGTCCTCAACCTTCGAGGCAAGCATGTGCTTGCGCCTCTTCGGATCGGTTTCGGCGTCAAGGAGCGCGCGGAACACAAGCTGCTCGCCGAACACCGAGGCGGTCTCGGCCAGCGTGAGCGGCGTATCAGCCATAAGGGCCCCGTTCGGCGCCGCGAGCACCTGATGCACGCCGTGGCCGAGTTCGTGCGCCAGCGTCATGATGTCGCGAAGCTTGCCCTGGTAGTTGAGGAGCAGGTAGGGATGCGCCGACGGCACGGTCGGGTGCGCGAAAGCGCCGGGCGACTTTCCCGGCCGTGGCGCGGCGTCGATCCACGCGTTGTCGAAAAAACGCTCGCCGAGCGCGCGCAGGTCGCTTGAGAACCGACCGTAGGCATCGAGTACGGTATCGCGCGCTTCACCCCAGCCACGCTTCTTCTCATCGGCGCGCGGCAGCGGCGCATTCCGGTCGTAGTGCGCGAGCGTCTCCAGACCGAGCCACCGCGCCTTAAGTCGGTAGTAGCGGTGCGCGGTGTTTTCGTAGGACGCGACAACGGCGTCTTCGAGCGCATCGACAACCTCGGGCTCGACAAGATTGGCGAGATGGCGTGATTCCGCCGGCGACGCAAACCGGCGCCAGCGATCCTCGATCTCCTTGTCCTTGGCGAGGACATTGGTCACCAGGGCAAACAGATTCGCCCGTTCGCCGAACGCCTTGGTCAACGCGCGAGCCGCGACGTTTCTCTTCTGACGGTCTGGGTCGCTGAGCTGGTTCAACGTCGGCTCGATCGACAGCGACTCGCCGTCGACGTCAAAACGCGCAGCCGCCATCGTCTCGTCGAAGAGGCGGTTCCACGCAGAAGCGCCGGTCACCGACTTCTCATGAAACAGCCTTTCCGCTTCATCGCTCAGCTCATGCTCGCGGTAGACGCGCACATTCTCGACCCAGGGCCGATAGCGGCCCGCAGCACCCCGCTCGAGTTGGTCCGCCATCGCCGCTTCGTCGACGCGGTTGATCTCAAGGGTAAAGAAAAGGAGATCGACGGAGATCGCGTTCAGACGCTCGCCGACATCCTGCGCGAACTTTGCAATGCGGGGATCGTTCAGGTCGCCGGCCCGCCGCAACTGGGCATAACTGGCAATCCTTCCCATCCGCTCCTGAATTCGCTCATAGGCCGCAATCGCTTCTTCAAGGAGCCCATCGGCCAACTCGGCAACGCGGCCTTCGTAGGCCTTGCAAAAGGCCGCCTTGTCGCTGTCCAACGAATCGAAGTCGGCAGTCAGTTCGGGGTCGTTCGGCGAGGCATACAGATCGGACAGGTCCCACGCCGGCAGTTGTTCGGTCGAAGTCGTCATGTCATCAAGATCCCGTGACGGTTGGTGGACGGTCAACCGAGGAGAAAATGCCCATGCGCCGCAGCTATGGGGCGCGCCGGGTCGTCCTGCCAGGCCTCGGCCCGGACATTGGCGACCCGCCGCCCCTGCTTGGTGATGCGTCCGCGGGCATAGGTATCCTTGGCCTGGCCGCTACGCAGGAAGTCCATGGACGTATTGATGGTTCGCGGAATGGACGGTCCCTCGAGTGACCAGATCAGCTGGAGCAACGCAACACTTTCCAGGAGACCACCGATGACGCCGCCGTGGATCGCCGGCAGCGTCGGGTTACCGATGGTCTTCTCCTGATTTGGCAGGATGCAGATGAGACTACCGTCCGCCTCGAGCCGTGCACCAACATTGAGGAACTTGAGGTATGGAATCGCATCCACCAGAGCCTGTGGCCGCCCCTGGACCTTCATTTTGTGGAGACGCGCGAGATGCTCTTCCGTCATAGCGTGCTCGATTCGAGCATGAAGGTCGCCAGACTGCTCGCAACCTGTTTGTCAGGATCCTGAAAAGCACGTCCGCGCACGAACGCGACGTTGCGGCTCAGGCGATAGCATTCGGCTTCGGCCCGAATTCCATGATCGGGGACTGCCGGTCGCAGATAGTCAATCCTCAAATCGAGAGTCGCTATCTGCATGACTTTCGGAATCATGGAAAACACCGCCATCCCTGAGGCGGAATCAAGGAGCGTGGTGATAACCCCTCCGTGAATAACGCGACTCACCGGATCGCCAACGAGTTTGTCCTGCCACGGCAGGGACAAACGGCACCGTCCCCGCTCGAGTGTATCGATTCGGGTATCGATTTCCTTCAGGAACGGGATCTCGACTGCGAAGCTGCGAATGACGTCGAGGTCGATGGCCGGTTCGAGAGCAGCGCCATCCGGTTCACCGCCTGGCATAGTGCTCTCGGTACCACGCTACGAACCTCGGAATGCCCTCCGATATCGGCGTCTTCGGTTCATATCCAAGGTCACGCCGGGACGCAGAGATGTCCGCGAACGTCTTTTCGACATCGCCCGGTTGCATCGGCTCCATGATTTTTTGCGCTTCCTTGCCGAGCGCCCGCTCGAGCGTGGCGATCATGTCCATGAGGGGCTCGGGACGACTGTTGCCGAGATTGTACAACAGGTGGGGCACCGCTTCGCCTTTGGTCTGCGGCGGCCTGTCGAGCGCGGCGACAACCCCCGCGACCACGTCGTCGATATAGGTAAAGTCCCGGGCCATGTCCCCCTGATTGAACACCCGTATCGGCTGATCGTTGAGGATCGCGTCCGTAAAGGAGAACAAGGCCATGTCGGGACGCCCCCACGGCCCGTACACGGTGAAGAACCTAAGCCCAGTCTGGGGAATGCCGTACAGCCGGCTGTAACAATAGCTAAGAAGTTCGTCGGATCGCTTTGTCGCTGCATAGAGAGACACCGGATGATCGACCGGATCCTCGATGGCAAAAGGCAGCTTTGAGTTGCCGCCGTACACCGAACTCGAACTTGCGTAGACCAGGTGCTCGAGCGTCTCCAGGTGCCGGCAGTATTCCAGGACCCGCATGTGGCCGACGAGATTGGACTGGACGTAGGCGAAGGGGTTTTCGAGGGAATAGCGCACGCCCGCCTGGGCCGCGAGATGAACGACGCCGGTGACCTCAGGAACATCCGACAATTGGTCGAAACATGACTCGTCGGAGATATCGGCACGTATGAATTTGAAGGCGCTGTGTGACAGTAGCTGCTGCAGTCGTGCGTCCTTGAGCGCCGGGTCGTAATAGGCGTTGAGGACATCGATTCCGACAACCTGCTCCCCCCGCGCGAGGAGCGCCTGACAGACGTGAAAGCCGATAAAGCCGGCCGCGCCGGTCACTACGATCGTCATTTTGCGCCGAAAACCTCTCTATGGGCGGCGCACCATACTGGATTCGGAAGACTTCACCCAACCCTGAGCGGATTGTCCGTGGAACGCGCTATATCATCGGGAGGAATCGTGCATCCTTGCAGGAACGGTCAATAATGCTTACCTACTTCGGTAGGGATTGAACCGATGGCAGTGGCAGCAAGCCTCGACGACAAGTACACGCTCGACTCGGGGCGTGTGTTCATGACGGGGACCCAGGCGCTGGTGCGCCTGCCGATGATGCAGCGCCAGCGCGACCTAGCAGCCGGCCTGAATACGGCAGGCTTCATCTCCGGCTACCGCGGGTCGCCGCTCGGGGTCTATGACCAGAACCTCTGGCGCGCCAAGCGATTTCTCGACGCCAACCACATCCACTTTCAGCCCGGCGTGAACGAAGAGCTCGCGGCGACCGCTGTGTGGGGTTCACAACAGACCAATCTGTTCGAGGGCGCGCACTATGACGGCGTCTTCGCGATCTGGTACGGCAAAGGGCCAGGACTCGATCGCGCCATGGATGCCATCAAGCATGCGACGTCGGCCGGGACGTCGCCTCATGGCGGGGTGCTGATCCTAGCCGGCGACGATCATGGCGCCGTTTCCTCGACACTAGCGCACCAAAGCGACCACGCGCTGGTTGGCGCGATGGTGCCGGTCATCAATCCGGCCGGCGTGCAGGACTACATCGACTTCGGCCTGCTGGGCTGGGCGATGTCCCGCTACGCGGGAACGTGGGTCGGCTTCACCGCGGTGGGTGACACGGTAGAGAGTTCCGCCAGCGTTCTCGTCGATCCACACCGGCTCGAGATCGTGATCCCCGACGAATTCGAGATGCCGCCGGGTGGCCTCAACATTCGCTGGCCGGACACGCCGCTGGAACAGGAAGCCAGGCTCCACAACTACAAGCGCTATGCGATCCGCGCCTTCGCGCGCGCCAACAGGCTCGACAAGATCGTCATCGATTCGCCGCGGCCACGGCTTGGCCTCATCACGACGGGCAAGGCCTATCTCGACGTACGCCAGGCGCTCGAAACGCTCGGCATCGACGAGCCGCGTGCGGCCGCGCTCGGCATCCGTGTCTACAAGGTCGGCATGAGTTGGCCACTCGACAACGGCGGCCTGCTGGAGTTTGCACGCGACCTCGAGGAAATCCTGGTGATCGAGGAGAAACGCCCACTGCTTGAAGACCAGGTCAAGGCACAGCTCTACGAACTCCCCGACGCGAAACGACCGCGCGTGATCGGCAAGTTCGACGAGAACGACCGCCGCGTTCTGTGCACGGCCGGCATGCTCACGCCGGGCGAAGTTGCACTTTTCGTGGGCGAGCGCCTACTGCGCATGGGCCGCGACGACACAATTCGCGACCGGCTCGATTACATCCGTGCGCGCAACGCGCAACGTGCGCGCACGGTCCCCGCATCGATTCGCGCGCCCTATTTCTGCTCCGGTTGCCCGCACAATCGGTCGACCGTCGTTCCCGAAGGCAGCCGCGCGCTTGCCGGTATCGGCTGCCATTACATGGCGATGAGCATGAACCGGCAGACGGCGACATTCACGCAAATGGGCGGTGAAGGCACGACGTGGGTCGGCCAGGCCCCGTTCACACGCACCGAGCATGTCTTCGCGAATCTCGGCGACGGCACGTTCGTCCATTCCGGCAGCCTGGCGATCCGCCAAGCCCTCGCGGCCGGCGTGAACATCACCTACAAGATTCTGTTCAACGACGCGGTGGCCATGACCGGCGGGCAGGCGCCGGACGGCGGTCTGACGGTCGAGCGCATCGCACAGATCGTTCACGCCGAGGGGGTCCGACGAATCGCGCTCGTCACCGACGAGCCCGACAAGTATCCGACGCTTTCCGCGTTCCCCCACGACACGACGCTCCATCACCGCGACGATCTGGATCCCGTCCAGCGCGAACTTCGCGCATCGCCTGGCGTCAGCGTGATGATCTACGATCAGACGTGCGCCGCCGAGAAGCGCAGGCGCCGCCGGCGCGGCACCTACCCCGACCCGGCGAAACGCGTGTTCATCAACGAACTGGTCTGTGAGGGCTGCGGCGACTGTTCGGTCCAGTCGAACTGTCTATCCGTCATTCCGGTGGAGACCGAGTTTGGCCGCAAACGGGCGATCGACCAGTCATCGTGCAACAAGGACTTCTCCTGTATCGATGGCTTCTGTCCGAGCTTCGTCACCGTCGAAGGGGGCGCCGTCCGGCGCGAGGCGGTCGACGCGCCGGAACTGGACGGCGTCAACGATCTGGTCGACCCCAAGTTGCCTGACCTGGACCGACCGTTCGGCATTGTGGTGACCGGCGTCGGCGGGACGGGGGTGATCACCATCGGCGCACTGATCGGCATGGCGGCCCATCTGGACGGCAGAGGCGTGACGGTGCTGGACCAGACAGGCCTAGCGCAAAAGGGCGGCGCCGTCACAAGCCACGTCCGCGTTGCGCGGTCGCCCGAAGATCTGAATGCCGTGCGCATCGATACGGGCGGCGCCGATCTGGTGCTGGGCGCGGATCTCGTCGTCGCGGCAAGTCCCGACGTCCTTGATGCGATCGAGAACGGGCGCACGCGAGCCATCATCAACGAGCACGAGACTCCGACGGCTGACTTCACACAGGACCGGGACTTCGACCTGCAAGGGGACAAGCTGCGAGCCGCCATTTCCGCCGCAGCCGGTCCGGCACGCACCACGTTCATCGATGCCTCACGCCTGGCAACGACCCTGTTCGGCGACTCTATCGCCACGAACCTGTTTCTGTTGGGCTACGCGTTTCAGCAGGGCGCAGTGCCCGCGTCCGCGCCTTCTCTACTGCGCGCGATCGAGTTGAACGGCGTCGCGGTGGAGATGAACAAAAGCGTTTTTGCGGCAGGTCGGCTCGCGGCGGCCCAGCCCGAGGCCCTGGCGCGGTTCGACGAACCGGCACCGGTCACCAAGCTGCCCGCGAGCATCGACGCCCTTGTCGAGCGGCGGGCAGAATTTCTCGCCGACTACCAGGACGGCCGCTACGCCTCGCGCTATCGCGATCTGGTGGCGCGCGCCCGCGCGGCCGAGGACAAGCTCACCGGCGCCTCGGGCTTTGCCGAGGCCGTCGCCCGTGGCGCCTTCAAGCTCATGGCCTACAAGGACGAGTACGAGGTGGCGCGCCTGTACACCGACGGCCGCTTCAGGAAACATCTCGATACACAATTCGCCGGGCCCTTCCGCCTGCGCTTTCATCTCGCGCCACCAATCCTGTCTCGGCCGGACCCCGAGAACGGAAGGATCAAGAAGATGTCGTTCGGGCCATGGTTCATGCTGATCTTTCGGTTGCTCGCCGCGATGCGACGAGTCCGGGGCACCCCGTTCGACCCATTCGGCTACCTGGCGGAACGTCGCGAGGAGAGGCAGCAGATTGCCGCCTACTTCTCCTTGATTCAGGAATTGGCGCACCGGCTGGACGCCCAGAATCACGTTCATGCCGTCGCCTTGGCCAGCCTCCCGGCCGGCATCCGGGGGTTCGGCCATATCAAACGTGCTAGCATCGACGCTGCGGCAAAGGAGCGGGCGCGGCTCCTTGACCTGTTCCGAGATGGTCAGCCTGCGCGCGACGCCGCGGAATAGGAGGGATCATGGCTCGACTGCTTGCTACGGCTCTTATCGTGTTCGCGGCGACAACGACATCGGCTCTTGCCCAGGACGACGCCCAGCGCGACCGCTTCCTTAGCTTCGTGGACCGCGTGGCGGCGGGTGCAGCAGAACTCGAAGACCGGGCGCGCAAGATCGCGGACGATGTCGCGCAGACGGTGGAATTCGAGCGCGCGGAGCGTGGCGTCAACGAACTGCGCAGCAGCGTTTCCGCATTTGCACGAACACTCGGCGAAAAGACCGATGTCGAGACTCTGTCGAGCGACATGCAGGCCTGGATCGACGACAACCAGGCGCGTATCGCTGAACTCGACGACGTCAGCAGCCGCAATCGCGCGCGGCTTCGCCGGCTATGGGACAAGCAGGCGCGGCTGGTCGAGAGGATCAACGAGCGACTGGAAGAGGCGCGCGAGTTGCTCGACGAAGACCTCGAGTTGCTCGCCGAGGAGAAAACGATCCGCGCGGAAATGGCCAAGGCAGGTGCCGAGCGGATGTCGCGGAGAGCCCAGATTCGCGCGGCACAGGAGATTACCAGTCTGGCGCGCCAACTGCGCCGGGTCCGCCAGGAGATCGAGAAGTCGATCGATCAGCTGAGCCCCGAATCATGAGCCAGAAAAGTTGCATTGTCCTCGGCATGGGACCGGCCACGGGCGCATCCGTCGCGCGCCGATTCGCCCAGGCCGGTTTCGCGGTCGCCGTTGCAGCGCGGCGCGAAGAGACCCTCGTCCCCGTGGTCGACGACATCGAAAAGGCCGGCGGCAAAGCGCTCGCCGTCCCGACCGACGCGACCGACGAACGTGCGGTAGTCGCGCTGGTCGAGCGCGCGACCAAGGACCTGGGGCCCCTCGGCGTCGCCGTCTACAACGCGAGCGGCCGCATCAAGGGCAGCATCCTCGATCTCAAGACTGACGATGTCGTCGCTGCATGGAAGGCCGCATGCCTGGGCGGGTTCCTGTTGGGCCGGGAATCTGCAAAGCAGATGGTGCCGCAGGGCGAGGGCACGATCCTGTTCACGGGGGCGACGGCCGGCATGCGCGGCGGCGCCGAATTCGCCGGATTCGCCATGGGCAAGTTCGGTTTGCGGGCGCTCGCACAAAGCATGGCGCGGGAACTCGGACCCAGGGGCATCCATGTCGCCCACGTCAACATCGACGGCCAGATTCATACGCAGAAGCAGGCTCACCTTGCCGCGGAACGACCGCCGGATGCGATGCTGGAGCCCGACGAGATTGCCGAGGTGTATTTCCAGCTCCACAGCCAGCACCGCAGCACGTGGACGCAGGAAATGGACCTGCGTCCCTGGGTCGAAAAGTTCTGAGATCAGCCGGCGTCGTCGTGGCCGCGGCGCGCACTGAGGAAGACGAGGAACATGAGCCCGCCGCCCACGGCGAAGGCCATCGCGATGCCGAGGACCATAGCGATCAGGCCATGGATTCCGACGGTGTCGTCTGCGGTGAGGACGTAGGCGACGGCTGCACCGACGGCGACCAAAGTGATCGCGGTGATCGCCAGCACGAACCGCCAGGGGCGCACGACGCCGGTCAGGCCATGCCGAGAGCCGACATGTAGGTGTCAAGAAGAGCTTCCTGCTCCTGCAATTCGGACCGGTCCATCTTCCGCAGCCGGATCACCTGCCGCACGATCTTCGGATCGAAACCCATCGCCTTGAGTTCCGCATAGACCTCTCGAATGTCCGAGCCGAGGGCAGCCTTTTCCTCCTCGAGCCGCTCGATGCGCTCGACAAATGACCTCAGTTGATCTGCCGAAACTGCCGGATCCGCCATGGGCTACTACTCCTCGCTTACTGTTCAGTTCTTGGTGTCGTTTTCTTCGGCCGCGCGATGCGCTTCAAACGCGGCAAGCTGTTCCGGGGTCGCCTCGGTCTGGTACTTCGCCTTCCAATCAGCGTAGGGCATGCCATAGACGATCTCCCGCGCTTCGTCATAGCTGATCTCGATCCCACGATCGTCCGCCGCCGCGCGGTACCATTTTGAGAGGCAGTTGCGGCAGAAGTCAGCCAGATTCATGAGTTCGATGTTCTGCACCTCCGGATGATCGCGCAGGTGCTGGAGCAGCCGGCGAAACGCCGCCGCCTCGATTTCGGTCCGATTGTCGCCGGTGGGCTCGGCCATGTCTTCCTCCCGTGTCGGTTTTCTAGGACTCGATAGTCCGTTCGACCAGCATGTCAACCACGGCCCGCAGTGCGTCCGCAGCATCGCCGCCTGCCGCTTTTGTTTCCCTGTAGGTGTTCAGCTGCCACTCGGCGCTGGTGCCGCGCTTGAGGATCGTACGGGCATGTTCGATCTCGTCGACGCAATCCAAGCGCTCGGCGTCCTCGCGCACTAGGTCCAGAATTTCTTCTATCAGTTCAGCGTAGGGAACCAACGCGCCCTTGCCGAGATCCATGAGTTTGCCGGTCGCGCCGTAGCGCTGCGCCAACCACCGGTTCTCGTTGACCAGGCTGACCGGATAGACGCGCCAGCGCTTGTTGTCCTGACGCAACCGCACCAGCATGCTGATCAAACACTGATACAGGGCGGCAATCGTGACACCGTCGTCCAGCGACGTGCAGACGTCGGTCGAGCGCATCTCCAGGGTCGGGAACCGGGCGCTGAGACGCAGGTCCCACCAGATTCGGGTGGCATCCTCGATGACGCCGGCACCCACCATCGACGCAATCAATCGCTGGTACTCCGTGTAACTCGCGAGCTGTTCGGGCAGGCCCGTGCGCGGCAGACCATCGAAGACACTCGTGCGGTACGACATGAGTCCAGTTTCATCGCCCTGCCAGAACGGCGAGGACGCGCTGAGCGCCAAGAGATGCGGCAGGAAGTAGGCGGCTTGATTCATCAGATCGACCCGAAGATCGTCGTCGTCGATTCCGATGTGAACGTGCATGCCGCAGATCAGCAGACGACGCGCGACCGCCTGGAGATCGCGCGCGAGCGCGTTGTAGCGCTCCTTGTCGACATGCACCTGCTCGCCCCAGCGACCGAACGGATGCGTCGCCGCGGCGATCGGCGCGAGGCCGTACTCGTTCGCCACCGAGGCAACGGTCCTGCGCAGCTCGACCAACTCGTCGCGCGCCGCCGAGACCGTCGTATGGACACCCGTCTCGACCTCAACTTGGGCCCGCAAGAACTCCGGGGCGACGCGCCCGGCGATGCGGTTCTCCAGTTCCTTCATCATGGCGTCGGGCGGATTGGCTGCGAGGTCGCGAGTCTCGCGGTCAACGAGGAGGTACTCCTCTTCGATCCCGATCGTGAGCGGCGGGTCCTTGATCACCGGTAGAACCTTTGCTCGAAAAGCGAGGCGTCGGAAAGAACACCGGCAAGTGCAGCGGCGAGCCGGTCCGCCCACTCCTCCGCGCCATCGTCGGTTTCAATGAGATCCTGTCGAATCTCGATCATCACATGGGGCCGACCGGCGGAAGTTCCATAGGCCTCGAAACCGTAGCCGGGCGGATGCGTGGCAGAATAGGGCTGGTTGTCGCCAACGGTGATGTCGCCCTGCGCTTCGAGGTGATCGAGCACGGGGCGCGCCAGCCGGTCGTCGCGGTCGTAAAGGATCCCGACGTGCCAGGGCCGCTCGTATCCAGCCATCACCGGTGTGAAGCTGTGAATCGAAAGGAGCGAGAGAACGCCCTTGTGATGCTCGCCCAGCACGACCTCGCGCTCGATCGCGTGGTGGTAGGGCCAGAAAGCAAGTTCGGCACGCAACGTCGCATCTTCCGGTGAGACGTTGGCGTTGCCCGGCACCTCGACGCCGTCGCTGACCCGGAGAATCGATTCGGCGCTGCCCAGCTTGCGGTTGGGGTCGATGAACAGGCGCGAATGGGTGGCAAGGACGGCGGGCGCGTCGAGCCGCGCCGCCAAGCCACGCGTCACCGCCGCGGCACCAATGTCCCAGGCAATATGCTCGCGGAGCCGTTCGGCGGGTAAGCCGAGGCCGTCATAGGCAGGCGGGATGAAGTTCCCGGCGTGGTCGCAGGTGAGGACTGTGCGGGCAGCGCCGGCCGCGTTGACGAGTTCGAAGCCGGGATTTGCGCTTTGCGTGGAAACGTGATTCATCGCGAGGTGTTATAGCGGGACGGGCAGCAAGGAGCGACTCGGACCGGGAAGGAGCCAAGAGCCTTGCCTCAACAGGCATCTTCATCGAGAAGCGATCCTGCGCCGACGCTTCTCGCCCGACCGTCGGCGACAACCCTGCTCGCCTGGGCGCCGCTCGGCGAGGCATTGACCTGGCGACAAGCACCGGGTGGCGTCGCAATGCTCAGGGAACTCTTCCTGGCTCGACAGTCAACCCTGAGGGCGCAAGGGTGATGCGCACGACGCTCGTTCCCCTCCCCTGGCTGATCTGGGGACTGGCGGCCACGTTCTACGGCTACGGCTATTTCCAGCGAGTGGCGCCGAGTGTGCTCACCACCGAGTTGATGGGCACCTTCGACGTGACCGCTGCCAGCCTCGGCAACCTCTCGGCCTACTACTTCTACCCGTACGCCCTGGTGCAGATCCCGGTCGGCATCATGATCGACCGACTGGGTGTGCGTCCGGTGCTGCTTCTCTCCGGCGCGTTGTGCGCGCTAGGCAGTCTTCTGTTCGCGCTCGCACCGACTTTCGAATTGGCAGCGGCCGGCCGGCTTCTGGTCGGCGCGGGCAGCGGCACGACGTGGGTGGGCACCCTTGCGCTCGCGGTGATGTGGCTGCCTCGTGATCGCTTCGCTGCGGTTACCGGCCTGTCGCTGCTCGTCGGTCTGGTCGGTGCGGTGCTGGGACAGGCGCCCCTCGCTGGGCTGGTCGATCTGGCTGGCTGGCGCGTCGCCATGACATGGCCCGGCGTCGCGATGGCTGTCGTCGCCATCGCAATGGTGCCCGTGATTCGCGACCGGCCAATCCACGACGCGCCGCGCGCGACCTCGCGGCTCCTATCCGGATTGGCTCTCGTCCTGCGCAGCTTTCAGACCTGGAAGGTGGCGGTCTTCACCGGTTCGCTCGTTGTGCCGATGGCTTCCTTCGCCGGCTTGTTCGGTGTCCCGTTCGTCGTACAACTACACGACGTCAGCAAGACAGTGGCTGGCGCAACGGTCTCTCTGATGCTGATCGGCTGGGGCCTGGGCGGGCCGATCGCAGGGTGGGTCTCGGACAAGTTGCAGCGCCGCAAGCTCCTCATGGCGCTCGGCCCGGCCCTGCTATTGCTGGGGTGGTTGGTCACGCTGTTCGTGCCCATGCCGCTTCTGGCCTTTCAGGCGATGATGGCTTTTCTCGGCCTGGCGAGCGGCACGGTGATCATCAACTTCGCCATCACCAAGGAAAGCATCGATCCCCGGGCCACCGGCGTTGCAATGGGTTTCGTCAACATGGCGGGGATGGGGTTCTCGGCGTTGTCGCTGCCATTCGTCGGCTGGCTTCTCGATCTCGGATGGCAGGGAGCAACCGACAACGGGGTGCGCGTCTATGGGACCGACGCGTATCGCGACGCCTTCACGGTCTTCCCCATCCTTACGGTTTGCGGCCTGGTCGCCGCGCTGGCGCTCCGCGAAACGTGCGGACGCCAGATCGATTAAGCGCTCACTCGGCGAGCATCTCGCGGGCAATGATCAGCCGGCGGATTTCCTTGGTGCCGCCTCCGATCTCCTGAATCTTGGCCGACCGGTAGAGCCGGTTGACCTCCGTGTCGCGCATGAAGCCGGCGCCACCGAAGATCTGAACTGCCTCATCGCAAACCTTCATGCAGGCCTCGCCCGCATACATGAAAGCCGCCGCTGATATCTTGTGGATCTCGCCACGCCCGGCCTCGCCGGCGCCGACGGCATTGGCCATGGCAAGGGCACGATAGACGATGCCTCGCATCGTTTCGACCATGACGTACATCTCAGCAAGCTTCGACTGCACCATCTGGAACTCGCCGATGGAGCGGCCGAACTGCCGCCGCGTCTTCGCGTAGTCGGTGGCGAGCTCCAGCGCACGCTCGGACATGCCGACGACCATCATCGAGCAGAACGCGCGCTCGATATCTAGGCCCGACATCATGACGGCGACGCCCTTGTTCTCTTCGCCTACCAAGTTGTCCGCCGGTACGCGGACATCGTCGAAATAGAGCGCGCCGGTCGGGCTACCGCGGATTCCCATCTTGTCGAACGGCGGACTGGCGGAGAAACCGGGAAAAACCTTTTCGACGATGAAGGCGGAGATCCCCTTGTTGCCTTTCTCGGGCGCGGTCTTGGCGTAGACCAGCGCAACGTCGGCAATCGGGCCGTTAGTGATGTAGATCTTGCTGCCGTTCAGGACGTAGTGGTCACCGTCGCGCACCGCGGTCGTCTTCATGCCGCCCAGCGCGTCCGAACCCGCTTCTGGCTCGGTCATGCCGAGCGCGCCGACATGGGTCCCATCGGTCAGTCCCGGCAGATATTTGCGACGCTGCTCTTCGTTGCCGTTCTGATAAAGGTTGTTGACGCAAAGATTGTCGTGGCTTTGCCAGGAGGTCGAGACCGACGGATCGACCCGACCGAGCGCCTGGCCGACCAGGCCGGCGCTGAACAGATCAAGACCCGCCCCGCCGTATTCCTCAGGAACACTTGCACCCAGGACGCCCATCTTGGCCAGACGCGCGAAACCGTCCGCTGGCCACTTGCCGTCAAGGTCACGCTGTTCGGCATCCTCGGCAAAATGCGCCTGGGCGCTTCGTGTCATGGCATCGAGCAGATCACGATGCTCCGCATTGAGATCGAAGTTGGGCGCATCGACGGCATTTGGCGCGCCCGCGGACCGACCGGAAGAAGCGTTCATCGATCAGATATCCTGGTTCAGCTTCTTCTTGAGGTCTTCGATGTTTTGTTTCGCACCGACCAGGTGGGGATCCAACCGCAACGCCTCCTCGTAGGCCTTGATGGCGCTTTCCCAGCGTTCGAGCGCCGAGTTGATCAGGCCGAGCCCCGACAGCGCGCCGAAGTGCCGCGGCTCGCGAACCAGCGTTTCCTGGATGTCGCGCACCGACGCATCGAACTGGCCCATCAGATAGTGAAGCGTGGCACGCCGGTTCCAGCCTTCGGCAAACGACGGATCGATCTCGATGACACGGTTGAAATGCCGAAGTGCCTCATCGTAGCGGCCGGCGTTCATCGCCTCGCCGCCAGCTTCCATCCTTCGGTCGACATCCGGATTGCCGGATTCGAACCAAAGGGTCCAGATCAACCCCTCGATGAGGCGCGCTTCCTGAACGTCGCCGGTCTGCTGCAACCGGGCGAACAGATCGTCGAGGCGCGCATCGTCCTGCCGCGCGCTTCCAGGCAACGGGCCAAAAACGGCGATTGCCGCGACCAACAGGATTGCTGCGAATCGGGTCATAAAAAAAGGATAGTCGCTAACGGAACGCCGCCCAAACCGTTTTACGTCTCGTCGCGCTAGGGGCCGACTTCTCCCCCGGCTAGGATGAGCCATGTTTCGCGACCGTAAGACCAAGATTCTCGCAACGCTGGGACCGGCGAGTTGCAGCGCCAAGATGATCGAATCGCTGGTCGAGCGCGGCGTGGACGTGTTCCGCCTCAACATGAGCCACGGCGAGCGCGAGGATCACTCCCGGAGAATTGAACACATCCGGACCATCGAAGCGAAGCGCGGGCGCCCTGTCGGCATTCTCGCCGACCTTCAGGGACCGAAGCTACGGATCGGATCCTTTTCCAAAGGAGCAGTCATATTGGAGGCCGGCGCGGCGTTCGTTCTCGACACCAATTCGGCAGCAGGAGACACAAAGAGGGTGTCGCTGCCGCATCCGGAGCTGTTCGACGCGGTCAGCACCAACGACGAGGTTCTGCTGGACGACGGCCGCATCCGTTTGCGGGTCACGAAGTCGTCGGCGCGCAGATTGGAAACCGAGGTGATCCAGGGCGGTGAACTCAGCGCCCACAAGGGGGTCAATGTGCCCGGCGCGCTGCTTCCGATCCGGGCGATGACGGACAAGGACCGCCGCGACCTGGACTTCGCGCTAGCGGCGGCGGTCGACTGGATTGCGCTATCCTTCGTCCAGCGGCCGGAGGATGTTGCCGAGGCGCGAAAGATCATCGCCGGCCGCGCCGGCCTGATGGCCAAGATCGAGAAGCCTGCGGCGATCGACCGGCTGGACGAGATCACCGACCTCGCCGACGGCGTGATGGTCGCGCGCGGCGATCTGGGCGTTGAGCTGCCGCTGGAACTGGTACCAGGACTGCAAAAGCGAATCGTCGCCGAGGCGCGCGCTTACGGAAAACCTGTCGTTGTCGCAACCCAGATGCTGGAGTCGATGATCGAGTCGCCGACCCCGACGCGCGCCGAAGTGTCGGACGTTTCAAGCGCCGTCTATGACGGCGCGGACGCGGTGATGCTGTCCGCCGAATCCGCGGTAGGCGCCTATCCAGCCGAAGCCGTCTCCGTCATGGATCGCATTATCCGGCAGACCGAGAACGAACCAACCTACGTGCAACTTCTCTCCACCTGGCATCCGGAAACCGAAAACTCTACGGCAGACGCCATCAGCGCGGCAGCCAAGCAGGTCGCCGAGAGCATTCGCGCAGCAGCCATCGTGACCTACACCACCACAGGTTCGACGGCGTTGCGCGCCGCGCGCCAACGCCCGAACGTGCCGCTGATCGTGCTGACGACACGGCGCGGCACGGCGCGTCGGCTGGCCTTGCTTTGGGGTGCTCACAGCGTTCACAGCGCCGATACGCGCGACTTTGCGGACATGGTGGAGAAAGCGGGCCGCATCGCCGTGGAGGACGGCCTGGCCAAGGCCAACGACCAGCTCGTCATTACCGCAGGCGTCCCGTTCGGTACGCCCGGCGCGACGAACGTGCTACGCGTGGCCCACGTCCCCGCCGGCAAGCGCTAACGGTGGCGGTCCGCCGGCCGCCCAGTCCAACAGCTCCACCGTGTGCACGACGGGCACGTCGGCATACCTGCGCAGTTGCAGAATGCAGCCGACATTGCCGGACGCGATGACAGCGGGAGACCGGCGCAGCAGGTTTGCGGCCTTTCGCGCGCCAAGCTCACCGGCAATTGCGGGCTGCAGGATGTTGTAGGTCCCGGCCGAACCGCAGCACATGTGGGCTTCTTTCGGACTCACTACCGCAAAGCCGGCGCGCTCCAGCAGTTCGGCTGGAAGATCGACGATCCGTTGACCGTGCTGCAACGTGCATGCCGCATGATAGGCGACAGTGAAATCCTGCGTCGCGTCGATCGCAAACCCAAGATCGTTCACGACTTCCGTGACATCACGCACGAGTCCAGCGACGGCTTCCGCGTCGCGGTTGCCCGGCAACTGGAACGGCAAGTCCTTCAGGTGCGCCCCGCATCCGGTGATGTTCGACACTATGTGGTCGAACGGTAGCGCACGGTGGGCCGCGGCGAGGACGTCGACCGTCTGGCACGCCAATCGATGCGCCCGCGCCGCATGACCGAGGTGATGATCGAGCGAGCCACAACACGCTACGCTGCCGACGATCTCGACCTCGCAACCTAGTCGCCGCAATAGCCGCACCGTGGCGTCATTGATTTCGGAAGCCACGGCACGCTGCGCGCACCCGACGAGGACGGCCACGCGCGCCTTGCGCACGATCAACGGCGGAAGCCTGACATCCCCTTCGGTCGCGCCGCGCACGGGGTTGGCTTGCCGCGCCACATCGGTGGCGGCACGCAGCAGCGCCGGCAGCGGTAGGCGCGCGGCCAACCGGCCGGCAATGACCCCTAGACGCAACAGGAAAGGCGAGGTCATGACCACGGCCAAAATACCACGCAGAATGCCGTCGAGCGAGCGCCGGCGGCGCCCGGCGATCTCGCCGCGTGCGAGGTCGATCAGCCTCGCGTAGTCGACGCCGGAAGGACAGGTCGTCCGGCATGAAAGACAGGACAGGCAGCGGTCGAGATGGGGAACGAGGTCGACCGGTGGGCCGGTGTCCTGCTCCAGCATGTCCTTGATGGCGTAGATGCGCCCACGCGGCCCGTCGCGTTCGTCGCCCAGGAGCTTGTAGGTCGGGCAGGTCGCATTGCAGAACCCGCAGTGTACGCAGGCGCCGATCGCAACTTCCGCCGCCGCATACAACGAATCCGATCGTTTTTCTTGCGGCAACGACAGGTGCATCAGACGTCGTGGCCCATGCGGCCTGGATTGAGAATGCCCTTGGGATCGAACTGGCGACGCACGCTTGCCGTCAGAGCGACGAGGGCGGCGGCCTGCGGTTGAAACTCCGACGTGCTGCGACGGGAATTCTCGTCCGCCCTGATCAGCGTCGCGTGGCCGTCGCTGCCCGCAGCTCGGTTAAGCGCACCGCGGACATCAGTGATCTCCGACGGGGCAACCAGCCAGACCTGCCGCCCGGCCCAATCGACAAGATAATCGTCAATTGCAGCAGTTGCTAAGAACGCGTCGAGCGCCGTCCGCGGCAAGGCGACACGCCAAAGCGATCCGGACCGAGAGGCGAGCGGTTGAAGGTCGCGCAGCCCCCGCCAGAGTTTCCTGCTTTCCTCGGCTTCGACCAGCCGAGTCGGACGGCCAGCGATCTTGCCCATCGCCTCGGCTGCTGCAGCGCGTCCGTTGTCTCCCTCGAAGCGCAGGACCAGCGCGGGGCCAGCACCCAAATCGAGTCCTGCCGCACAGGTCGACGACAGGAGGACGCAGCCGCTGGCGCTTCCGGTTTGTGCCGCCGGTTCGAACAGAGCCGACAGATCGGCAGCCGCCACGTCGGAGACGACCAGTGACGCCACTTCTTGCGCAACCGGCGCCACACGCACGGTCACCTCGGTCATGACGGCGAGGGTGCCGAACGACCCGGCAATCAGTTTTGAAAGGTCATACCCGGTCACGTTCTTGACGACGTTGCCGCCGGATTTGAACGCCTCGCCGCGTCCGGATACGGCGCGAAAACCAAGCACATGGTCGCGCACTGCACCCGCCACAAAGCGCCGCGGCCCCGACA
Organism: Alphaproteobacteria bacterium; assembly: GCA_038116985.1. Classification (GTDB taxonomy): domain Bacteria; phylum Pseudomonadota; class Alphaproteobacteria; order SHVP01; family SHVP01; genus CALJDF01. Next base: position 39,052 of record JAYOEZ010000020.1, read on the forward strand.
GCGCGGCTGCAACCACGCCGCCGATCGTCTGCTCGCCGTCGACCGCGAGCGCGCGACGCAGATCGCGCGGCTCGAAGGCTAGCTGCTGAGCATTGTGAGCAAGCGCTTCGTCTATTTCCCGCAACGGCGTGCCAGCGGCGGCCGTCAGGTACAACTCGGTCGGTTCGTAGGCTGCGATTCCCGACAAGCCGGCCGCACTGAGTACGTTCTGAGCCTCGACGGGACGACCGATTCCGCGTTTGGTCCCCTGCCCGACGACTTCGAGCGGCGCTGTCTCGGAGAGCGCCCATCGGACGACGTCGAGAAGTTCAGCCGCATTTGCCGGATCGAAGCGTTGGCCCATCAGAACCGCGGAAGCTCCGGAAACGGCACCTCGCCATGATGAACATGCAGACGGCCGAGTTCTGCGCAGCGATGCAGCGTGGGGAAAACCTTGCCCGGATTGAGGCGGCCGTCGGCGTCGAACGCACACTTAAGACGCTGCTGATGATTGAGGTCCGCCTCGTCGAACATCTCACCCATGAGATCGCGCTTCTCGACTCCGACGCCGTGCTCTCCGGTCAGTACGCCGCCCATGCGGACACAAGCCTTGAGGATTTCAGCGCCCATTTCCTCCGCGCGCTCCAGTTCTCCGGGCGCGCTCGAATCATACATGATCATCGGGTGCAGGTTTCCATCTCCGGCGTGGAACACGTTGGCGACGCGCAGGCCATAGCGGGCGCCCAGGTCGGCGATCAGCCGCAGCATTTCCGCCAGCCGCCGGCGCGGGATCGTACCGTCCATCACGTAGTAGTCCGGGGAGATACGGCCAATCGCGGGGAACGCGTTCTTGCGACCGGACCAGAACCTGAGTCGTTCATCGTCGCTGCGACTCTCGCGGATGTCACGGGCGCCGCAGCTGCGGGCGATCTCGCGAACCTGCTCGATGCCGCGCGCGACGTCGGCCTCGCTGCCGTCGATCTCGACGATCAGGAGCGCTCCCGCATCGAGCGGGTAGCCGGCATGGCAGAAGTCTTCCGCCGCCTGAATCGCGGCACCATCCATCATTTCCATCCCGGCTGGGACGATGCCGCCGCCGATGATGCGGGCGACGCAGTCTCCGGCCTGGGTGTTGTCCGGAAAAGCCGCCAGGACCGCCCGCACGGCCTGCGGGCGGCGCAGCAGACGGACAGTCACTTCGGTGACGACGCACAGGAGCCCCTCAGACCCCGTGATGACGCCGAGAAGGTCATAGGCATCGGCGTCCAGATGCTTCCCGCCCAGGCGGATCACCTCGCCGGTGATCAGAACCGCCTCGACCCCCATGAGGTTGTTGGTCGTGAGGCCGTACTTGAGACAATGGACCCCGCCCGCGTTCTCCGCGACGTTGCCGCCGATGGTGCAGGCGATCTGGCTCGAGGGGTCGGGTGCATAGTAGAAACCATCGTCCGCGACCGCTTCGGAGATGGCGAGGTTGGTGACGCCAGGCTGAACGAGAGCGCATTCGTTCGGCAGATCGACTTCGAGGATTCGATTGAGCTTCGCCGTGGACAGGACTATGCCGTCGGCCAGCGGAAGCGCGCCACCGGACAACGACGTACCGCCGCCCCGTGGCACCACATTGACGCCGCGCCGGTGGCAGTACGCGAGGATGCGTGAAATCTCTTCGGTCGTTTCCGGCAAGACAACCGCCAGCGGCATCTGCCGGTACGCCGTCAGTCCATCGGTTTCGTAGACCCTGGTGCCGGTTTCCCCCGCGACGATGCGGTCGGCCTCGATCAGGGCCCGCAGGTCGCGCACGATGTCATCGCGCGCGCCGAGAATTTCCTGATCCGGGTCCGGCATTCGCATGGCGGCATGTTACAGGCCGCCCACACCGGCACCCCAAACAAAAAGGGCGCCAGTGGCGCCCTCAAAACGTCGGTTGGGGCAGGATCAGCCCTGGCGTGCCTTGAAACGCGGCTTGCGCTTGTTGATCACGTAGATACGGCCCTTGCGGCGAACGACGCGATTGTCGCGGTCGCGGGTCTTGGCGGATTTCAACGATCTCAGGACTTTCATGGCTCAACCCCGTTTGGGAGTGCGCAAAATATGGAGATGGACCGTGGAAGTCAACCGCCCGCCCGGAACCCATTATCCCGCCAAGTCCATGATCCGGCGGGCCAGTTTGGGGCCCAAACCGGTCTCCTCGCCCTTGCAGAATACGAAGGCTTCGCTCCACTCCTGGGCCAGGATGCGGGCGACCCATTCCGCGAGTTCCTTGTCCTCGTAGTCGTCCTTGCGCAAGCGAAGGTAGCCCCACCCTGCCGTGGCCTCGAATGGCGCCGACTTCTCCTCGTCTTCCGATTCGGCGATACACAGCGCCGCGCCGTGATCGCGCAGCGCGGCGAACACGTCCTCCTCGAACCACGTTGGGTGGCGGAACTCGAAGGTAACACGGCGATCGTCGGGCAGACTTCCCAGAAACGTCTTCAGGCGCTCAACGTTCTTCTTTGCGTTGGGCGGCATCTGAAACAGGACCGGTCCGAGCTTGTCACCCAGGTGCGTCGTGACGTCGAACAGATACTGGGTCGGTTCCTCGACGTCGTTGAGGCGCTTGATGTGGGTGATGCGACGCGACGCCTTGATGGCGAACCGGAATTCGTCGGGGGTCTGCGCGGACCAGTTCTCGAGGACCTCAGCTTTCGGAAGCCGGTAGAAGGTGTTGTTGATCTCAACGATCGGCAGACGCTCGGCGTAGAAGGCGAGCATGTCTGCTTTCTTGATGTCTTCGGGATAGAAGGTCCCCTTCCACGGCTTGTCGTAGCCGCTCGTACCGGCGATCACTTTCGGCTTGGCCATCCCACGTTTCCTGCGTCAACGTACCAACGGACCATCGAGTTCGTAACGCTCATCATAGTCCTCGATCTCCACCAGCCATAGATCGCGGTCCCATTTGAGCTCGCGCTCCACGTAGGTGACCGCTTCGCTTTCCGGAATCTCTCCGGTGCCGCCGACGACCATCCAGCCTTGCCCGCCATCATCTGTCGTCGTACGTCGTAGGAGGAGACAGTTTCCCTCGCGGCGCAGAAGCTTCAGCAGGATGCTACCGGCATCGGGATCGCCGCGCCGGGCGACGGCGATGCCCATCAGGTTGATGTCGCACAGCCTGACCTGGGACTGTACCCAGAGCGCGGACTTGACGCGCAGCGTCACGCGAGGCTTCCGTGGACGGCGTGAACCAGCAGAAGGTGAGTCGAACGATGCCCGAACCGCGAGGCCTCTATCCTGCGATCGAGCCCTTTGACACGGGCGTTCTCGATGTCACAGACCTGCATCGCGTCTACTACGAGGAATGCGGCAATCCGGACGGAAAGCCCGTCGTATTCATCCATGGCGGTCCTGGTGGCGGCTGCGACGCAGATCATCGTCGGCTGTTCGATCCGGCACGGTATCGAATCGTCCTGTTCGATCAAAGAGGCTGCGGGCGCAGCACACCCCATGCCGAACTGCGCTGCAACACGACCTGGGACCTTGTCGCGGACATGGAGGCTTTGCGTACGCACCTCGGGATTTCACGCTGGATGCTGTTCGGCGGCTCCTGGGGCAGCACACTGGCGCTGGCCTACGCGACACGCCATGCGGAATACGTGACGGAGATGGTTCTGCGGGGAATCTTCCTGTTGCGTAAGGAAGAGATCGACTGGTTCTACCAAGACGGAGCCGGCCGCTTCTTTCCCGAAGCATGGCAGCGATACCTCATGCCGATCGCCGAGGCCGAGCGTGGCGACATCGTGCGCGCATACTACGCGCGACTGACCAGCGACGACGACGAAACCAGGCGCGCGGCGGCGCGCGCCTGGAGCGTGTGGGAGGCCTCCACCTCGTCGCTTCTCACCAATCCTGCCCGCATCGCCGAAGCGGAGGGCGACCGCTTCGCCGAAGCCTTCGCACGAATCGAATGCCACTACTTCACCAATGCCGGGTTCTTCGAGCGCGACGGCTATCTGCTCGACCAGGCCGCCAGCTATGCGCATATCCCCGCCGTCATTGTCCAGGGACGCTACGACATGGTTTGCCCCATCAAGTCGGCGTGGGAACTCGCCCAAGCCTGGCCCAAGGCCGATCTCATCATTGCGGAAGACGCCGGTCACGCCTATTCCGAACGGGCGACGCTCGATGCTTTGATCGGCGCGACGGATCGATTCGCTAGGACCTGATGGGGAACGGCGGCGTGGTGGGCGCGGCTGGGATTGAACCAGCGACCCCTACGATGTCAACG
>JAYOEZ010000021.1:0-16864 GCA_038116985.1 Alphaproteobacteria bacterium
AACCTGACGTTCTTCCCGATGCACTTCTCGGGTCTCGCCGGCATGCCGCGTCGTATTCCGGACTATCCGGACGCGTTCGCAGGCTGGAACATGATTTCGTCGATCGGTTCCTACATCTCGGCGTTCGCCACGCTGATCTTCCTGTGGCTCATCATCGACATGTTGGCCCGCGGCAAGAAGGCAGAAGCGAACTACTGGGGTGAGGGTGCCACGACGCTCGAGTGGACCCAGTCCTCGCCGCCGCCGTTCCATACGTTCGAGGAACTGCCGCGGTTCAAGTAGCGGAAGCGACACCTGGTGACAGACCTGAACGCAACCGACGAAGTCGTCGCAGCGCCCGCTGAATCGGGCGTTCGCGACTACCTTGCGCTGCTCAAGCCGCGTGTGATGTCGCTTGTCGTGTTCACAGGATTCGTCGGCCTGTTCATCGCGCCTGGCGAGATTCACCCGGTTACAGCCCTGATCGCTCTGTTGGCGATTGCGCTCGGTGCGGGCGCCTCCGGTGCGATCAACATGTGGTACGACGCCGATATCGACGCTGTCATGGAGCGAACCCAAGGGCGACCTATTCCGTCCGGGCGCCTGCTTCCGGCCGAGGCGCTGTCTTTCGGGGGTGTGATCGCCGTCCTGTCGGTGCTGACGATGGGCGTGATGGTGAATTGGGTCGCGGGTGCGCTGCTTGCCGTGACGATCGGATTCTATGTGTTCGTCTACACGATGTGGCTCAAGCGCCGCACGCCGCAGAACATCGTCATCGGCGGCGCGGCGGGCGCCCTCCCGCCGGTCATCGGGTGGGCCGCGGTCACCGGCGACGTCGGCATCCTGCCGCTCGTTCTCTTTGCGATCGTGTTCTTCTGGACGCCGCCGCATTTCTGGGCGCTGGCGCTCTATCGCAGCGGCGACTACGAGAAAGCCGGCGTGCCGATGCTTCCGGTCGTCCAGGGCGACCGCGAGACGCGCCGCCAAATCCTTCTCTACAGCCTCTTGCTGGCGCCCCTGGCCGTGGCACCGGCGCTGCTCGGCGCCGCGAGCCTGTTTTACGCCGCCGCTGCGGGGGCGCTGGGCGTGGCGTTTGTCGGGCTGGCGTGGCAGGTGTGGCGCCGTAGTGCGGATGCGGCGCTGGCCGACGGCCACCGTGCGGCAAAGCGCCTGTTCGGATTCTCGATCCTCTATTTGTTTCTCATCTTTGCCCTGTTGCTCGCGGACCACGCGCTGGGGCTGGCACCGAGCGTCTGAGTGCCGATCGGATGCCTATCTCCGAGGAACACAGAAGAAAGCGGGCCAAGAACGTCGTCCTCGCGGTGTCGTTGACGTTGTTCGTCGTGCTCGTCTTTTTCGGCGCGATCGTACAGATGGGTGGCGGTTGATGGTCGATCACAGCAAAAGGCGGTTTACGGCGCTCGCGCTGACCGGCGTGGTTGCGGGCATGGGCGGTGCGGCCTTCGCCGCCGTGCCGGCCTATCGCCTTTTCTGCCAGGTTACGGGCTTCGGTGGGACGACCCAGCGTGCGGACGCGGCGCCGGTTGGAGTCGGCGAGCGTGTGGTAAAGATACAGTTCGACGCCAACACGAACCCCGATCTGCCCTGGCGGTTTCGGCCCAAGCAGCGCGAAGTCGCTGTGCGGGTCGGCGAGGAAGGGCTGGCTTTCTATCGCGCCGAGAACCTCTCGGACGACATCGTGATGGGCCAGGCCGGGTTCAACGTCACGCCGCTGAAGGCGGGGAAGTACTTCAACAAGGTGCAGTGCTTCTGCTTCAACGAGCAGGTGCTGCTGCCGGGTCAGGCGGTCGACATGCCGGTGACGTTCTTTGTCGACCCGGCGATCGTCGACGACCCCGACCTGGATGACGTGGACACGATCACGCTGTCCTACACGTTCTTCCGTCAGGACATGACGGATGAGGAGAAGCAGAAGTATCGGCTCTCGCAGGCGCCTTTGCCTGGTGAAGCCGGCAAGAACGGATTCAACTAGGACCGAACGCGGTTTGAGACAGGAGCAAGGCTAATGGCCGACACACACGCTAAGGGACATACCTATCATCTCGTCGATCCGAGCCCGTGGCCGGTCGTCGGGTCGATCAGTGCGCTTGTGCTGACCGGCGGTTTGGTCATGTACATGCACGACGTGACCCTTTGGGTCGCGGTGATCGGCCTCATCATGGTGCTCTACACCATGTTGCGGTGGTGGCAGGACGTTACCCGCGAGGCGGAGAAGGAAGGGCATCACAGCTCGGTCGTTCAGATCGGCCTGCGCTATGGGATGCTTTTTTTCATCGCCTCCGAGGTGATGTTCTTCGTTGCGTGGTTCTGGGCCTACTACAACGCGGCCCTGTTCCCGACCGAACAGATGGGTGGGACCTGGCCTCCCGAGGGAATCGTCACCTTCAATCCGTGGAGTCTGCCGTTCCTCAACACCATCATTCTGCTGACGTCGTCGACGACGGTCACTTGGGCGCATCACGCATTGCGCCACGGCGACTACCGCGGGCTGAAGCGTGGCCTTTGGTTGACGATCGCGCTCGGCATCGTGTTCTCGATCGTCCAGGCGATCGAGTACAGCGAAGCGGCGTTCTCGTTCACCGGCGGCATCTACGGCTCGACCTTCTTCATGGCGACGGGATTCCATGGCTTCCATGTGATCGTGGGCACGATCTTCCTGATCGTGTGCCTGATCCGCGCCTACATGGGCCACTTCAAGCCGGACCAGCATTTCGGCCTAGAGGCGGCTGCCTGGTACTGGCACTTCGTCGACGTGGTGTGGATCTTCCTGTTCTGCTCCATCTACTGGTGGGGCGCGGGCAGCGTGGTCCACTAAGACAACCGGGCGGGGATGACGGACACCAACGAGGACGGTCAATCCGTCTCCCCGCTACGAACCGGCCTTCTCGGTCAGTGCCCCCGCTGTGGTCGGGGGCCTCTTTTTTCAGGGTTCCTGAGCGTCGCGGAAACCTGCTCGTCTTGCGGACTTGATCTCCGGGCGCGTGACACCGGGGATGGGCCTGCGGTCTTCGTGGTGCTGATCGTCGGCGCTCTCGTGGTTGCGGCCGCTCTGGTGGTCGAGGTTTCCTACCAGCCGGCCATGTGGGTGCATGCCCTCCTGTGGATACCCATGATCCTGATACTGTCACTGGGCATGCTGCGACCCCTCAAGGGCGTGTTCTACGCCATCAACTACCAGCGCCGGCCGGACCTGCGATGACCGGACCTGGCGACGGCGCACGCGCGTCCTGGTGGCGTGATTTCCGGCCCACGCCCGGTTCGACCATTGCGGCGATTTGCGGCGTTCTCGTTCTGCTCGGCCTCGGATCGTGGCAGGTCTACCGGCTCGACTGGAAGAACGATCTCATTGCCCAGCGGACTGCCCAACTTGACGCAGCACCGGCGCCGCTGCCAGTGGACGATGCGGCTGTTCCAGATCTGCTCTGGCACCCTGTCGAACTCACAGGGCGCTTTCTCCATGAGAGCGAGCTGCACCTGGCTGCGCGATCCCTGCGCGGCAACGTCGGCTTCCACGTACTGACGCCTCTGGTTCGGGAAGAGGGGCCGACGGTGCTGGTCAATCGGGGATGGGTGCCGCACGACAACCGCGATCCGTCGACCCGGGCTGCCGGTCAGGTCGAGGGCGTGGTGACCGTGCGCGGCCTCGTGACCCCTGGCGCGGGGCGCAACATGTTCACGCCGGACAACGAGGTATCGGACAACTACTGGTTCTACGTCGACCTGCCGGCCATGGCGGCGACCGTCGGTCGGGACCTGCAGCCGGTCGTCGTCGACGCCGACGCCACGCCCAATCCCGGCGGCTTCCCAATAGGCGCCCAGACCAGGCTCGAGATTCCCAACGACCACCTGCAATATGCGATTACCTGGTACCTGTTGGCCCTTACGCTCGTCGCGGTGTACGTGCTGTGGAACAGGCGCAGAGCCCGCGAAATGAGGGGCGACGACAACCCCTAGGCGGCGGGTTCACGCTCGCGTACATTCCGCGCGCTATGTCGGCATACCTCAACCTCGAAGCGCGTTTCCGCCGCCTTGGCGTCCTCGGCGGCGTCGAGCAGGTCTTGCACTGGGACCGAGCGGTCATGATGCCTCCCGGTGGCGCAGAGGCGCGGTCGGACCAGATCGCGGAACTCAGCCAACTCGAACACGAACTCCTTACGGCGCCGGATATGGAGGATCTGCTGGCCGCTGCGGAGGAGGAGCACGACGATCTCGATTCGTGGTCGCGCGCAAACCTGCGTGAGATGCAGCGCACATGGCGCCATGCGACGGCGCTACCGGGAGATCTCGTCGGCGCGTTGTCGCGCGCGAACTCGGCGTGCGAGATGACCTGGCGCGAAGCGCGGGCTCGGAATGATTTCGCTGCCGTATTGCCGTCGTTCGAGGAGGTCGTTCGTCTTGTCCGAGAGAAAGCCGCCGCAAAGGCGCAAGCGCTCGGCTTGGGCGCGTACGACGCGCTTCTCGACGCCTACGATCCCGGAACACGCGCCAGCGCGGTCGACAGCATCTTCGGTGAGTTGCGCGAGTTCCTGCCCGCCCTGATCGACGACGTACTGGCGCGCCAGGCAGGCGGTGCCAACCTGTTGGCCCTTGACGGCAAGATCACGACGGCGGCCCAGCGCAAGTTGGGCGAACGGATCATGACGGCGATTGGTTTCGAAACTGCCTTTGGCCGCCTTGATGTCAGTCATCACCCTTTCAGCTCGGGCGTTCCCGACGATGTGCGGATCACGACCCGGTACAAGGCCGATGACTTCACCGAATCATTGATGGCGGTGATTCATGAAACCGGACACGCGCTCTACGAGCGCGGACTGCCGGCGGACTGGCGCTGGCAACCGGTCGGCATGGCACGCGGCATGACCATCCACGAGTCGCAGTCACTGTTGATGGAAATGCAGGCGTGCCGCAGCCCGGCATTCGTGCGCTTCGCGGCACCCATCATGCGCGAGACCTTTTCCGGGACCGGCCCGGCCTGGGAGATCGACAATCTCTTGCGGGTCTACCACAAGGTCGAGCGGTCGCTGATCCGGGTGGAGGCGGACGAGGTGACATACCCGGCGCACATCATCCTGCGCTACGACCTCGAGCAGGCGATGATCGCCGGCGATCTCACGGTTTCCGATCTGCCCGGCGCGTGGCGGGAGGGGATGCGCGCGCTTCTGGGGATCGATGTGCCGAGCGACAAGGATGGCTGCATGCAGGACATCCATTGGTTCGGCGGCGACTTCGGCTACTTCCCGACCTATACGCTCGGCGCATTGGCGGCCGCGCAGTTCTTTGCCGCCGCGACGGCGGCCGACGGCGACATCATCGATGGTATTGGGCGTGGTGACTTCTCGCCTCTCCTTGCGTGGCTGCGAACAAACGTACACGGCAAAGGAGCGCTGCTGCCGACCGACGAGCTGATCGTCGAGGCCACGGGGCAGCCGCTGAGCGCCGACGCCTTCGTCGCGCATGTCCGGGCGCGCTACCTGATTTGATGGCGCGCGTTGTCAGCATCGGTGGCGTCTTTCTGCGTGCACGCGACCCGGAAGCGCTACGTGCATGGTACGCGGACAATCTTGGGCTCGCGTTCGACGATACCGGCTCCGTTTTGATCGTGAGACATGGCGCCGGCGATGCAGCGATCTGGAATGCCTTTGAGCGGAACACAGAGTACTTCGGCCCAAGTGGCCAAGCCGCCATGGTCAACTACCGGGTCGACGATCTTGACGAGCTTGTGGCGGTCCTCGAATCGCGGGGCATTGCGCTGGTGAAGGCCGTCGAGGACGGACCCTATGGTCGCTTCGCATGGATCGACGATCCGGAGGGCAACAGGCTTGAGCTCTGGCAACCGCCGGAGGGCTATTAGCGCGCCGATGGTGCCAAGTGTCAGTGTCGCTCAACAGAGCGATGGCCGTGCCGCAGGTCGCCGCCATGGAGCGAAAGGATGATCCGCTTTCATCGCTTGTTCGACCCGCATTCCGGTGCGGACTCGCGACGGTTCGGCAAGATTCGCGCAATGTTCGAGCGGGCCTTCCCTGCCGAGCGCGAGGCCATCGACAGGATTGAGGCCCATCTCCCAAGACCGCCCGACAAAGAGGTCGAACTAATCCTGCTGGTGGCCGAGGACGACGATTCGAACATCCTTGGTTTTGCGGCGACGTACTACTTCACCGCGCTCAGGCTGGGGTATCTCTACTACATTGCCAGCGATCCAGGGCGGCCTTCGCGAGGCATCGGCGGCGCTGTCTACGAGGCGACGCGAGAGCTGCTGATCGGCCGCGAAGCGCGAGGCCTCTTTCTGGATGCGGGTCCCGACGATCCGGACAAGCTCAAAGATCCGAGTGGTGTTGCGCAGAACCGCAAGCGGCTGAAGTTCTATGAACGCTACGGTGCGTTTCCGGTCGTCGACACGCTGTACGACGTAGAGGGCAATCCCGCAAACGAGCACTACAAGGTATTCCTGCTATTCGATGCGCTCGGACGGCGGCGACCGCCGCGACGGGCGGACGCGCGCAGGTTCGTCCAACAGATGTTCAGCGTGCAGTACGGGCAAGGGCCGGATGATCCCTATGTCCGCAGGATTGTCTCGTCCTTTCGCGACGATCCAATCAAGCTCAGGTCTCCGCGCTATATCAAGACGGAGGCGCCACACGCCCGGCGCCCCCGGCTTCGTCCTCTCGCGCTGGTTGTATCGGAGCGACACAGAATCCATCACCTGAAGGAGAAGGGCTACGTTGAAAGGCCCGTAAGGATCGATGCGGTTCTGCGAGGACTAGAAGGCGTTCCGTATACGCGCTACCCGCTACGACGTTTCGGAGAAGAGCCCTTGCGACAGGTACATGACCCGCGCTTCGTGGCCTATATCGCAGCGATGTCGGAGAAGCTGGGGCCCAAGGAAACCCTTTATGCGGAGGTGTTTCCTGTGCGGCGTCCGGACCGGCGGCCGAAAGAGCTGAAGAGCCGCGCAGGTTACTATTGCATGGATACCTTTACGCCGCTGACGCGAAACGCATATCGCGCTGCCAAGTCGGCCGTCGATTGTGCGTTGAGCGCCGCTGATCTCGTCCTAGAGGGCGAAAGGATGGCGTATGCGCTGTGTCGTCCTCCTGGACACCACGCCGAGCCGGCTTTGTATGGCGGATTTTGCTATTTCAACAACGCGGCGATCGCCGCCCACTGGATGTCCAGCCAGGGCAGGGTGGCGGTTCTCGATATCGACTATCACCACGGGAACGGCACGCAGGAGATTTTCTATCGGCGAAGCGATGTCATGACGGTTTCCATCCACGGAACGCCCCACAACTCCTACCCGCACTTCGCCGGTTTCTCAGACGAGCGCGGCGAAGGCGATGGAAAGGGGTTCAACCGAAACTATCCGCTGCCGCGCGGCGTCAAGCCTGAACGCTACGTAGAGGTTCTTGCAGATGCGCTGAAGCATATCGAGCGATTCTCTCCGGCGTGGCTCGTTGTTTCCCTCGGCTACGACATCATGCGTGGCGATCCCACTGGCTCATTCCTGCTTACCTCGCAGGCGATGAGGCGGGTTGGCAACATGGTTGGTGACCTGGGCCTCCCAACCCTGGTTGTCCAGGAAGGTGGCTACTCTGTCTGGAACCTACGACAGGGTGCTCAGGCGTTCTTCAGCGGACTCATCCGTTCCTACTACGAGGCCCCTGCGCCTATTCGGTCTTGAAATGCTTCGAGAGCTTGAGCCCCTGCCGCTGGTAGTTCGAGCCTATGTCCTGTCCGTAGACACGGTCGGGAATGCGCGTGAGGGGTTCGTAGACCAGCTGTCCCACGGTCTGTCCGTGCTCCAACAGGAACGGCACCTCGAACGACCGGACCTCGAGTACGGCGCGCGATCCGGCGCTGCTGTCTTCCGAGTAGCCGAAGCCGGGATCGAAGAAGCCGGCATAGTGCACCCGAAACTCGCCCTTCAGCGGATTGAACGGCAGCATCTCGGCGGCGTAGTCCGGCGGCACGCGGACTTCTTCGCGGCTCACCAGGATGTAGAACGCGTTGGGATCCAGGATAAGGTTGCCGTGCGGCGCGTAGACCGGTTCCCAGAAATCGCCGACCGGGTAGGCGCCGACGCGATCGACGTCGACGAGGTCGGTATAGGCCCTCGCCTTGTAGCCGACGATCGCGTTAGGGCCCTGGCCGCGAAGGTCGACGGAGACCGGCACGTCGCGCTCGATTTCCCCAGTCTCGAGTTCGTCGCCTTCGGGGACTGACAGCAGGCCGATACGGTCGTGAAGCCGGCGTGTCTGGGCGGCGCTGGGCGAGGGAGATCCCCGACGCAAACGCATCTGGATCAGCCGGGAGCCCTGGCGGACTTTGACGCTGAAGGTTCGCGGGGAGACCTCGACGTAGAGTGGGCCTGCATAGCTTTCGGAGATACGGTCGAACTCGGTTGCGTAGTCGGCGATCAGCCGAGTGAAGATGTCGAGGCGGCCGGTCGAACTCTTGGGGTTGGCGATACCCGACAGCCCGCGTTTCAGCTTCGCGGATTCAAGCAACGGCACGATATAGACGCCGCCGCGCTCGAGTACGGCGTCGGTTGTCAGGTTGATCTTGTGGGTCCCGAGATCCTCGATCTTGTGCCGGACCGTATGACCCTTCCCGGGAAGGAAGCTTGCGCGTACGCGGTAGGCGACCGGCCCGAGTCGCAGGTCGAGGCTCGACGGTTGGATTTGCTGCGGTGTGATTGGCGGCTCGGCTCGAAGCGCGCCGGCATCGATTAGCCCCTGGATTTCCTGGGATGGCAGGATGCCGGTGTTGTAGCGCCGATTGCCGTCGTCGCCCTCCCGTGACTCGGGAAACAGCGCCGCCGCGCTCGCCTGCGATTTGCCAGTCATGTCAGCTTGGTATCAGACCGGCAGCGGTGCGACAACGCCGCTGATATCCCCGGAGCGAGCGCCCTTGCGTGCCACTTATCCCGGCCCGCATCCGCTGAATTCTGAAGTTATCCGTATTTCATTCACAGCCTTGCCCACAGCCGCCTTCGGTTGCCTGCAAACAGCGGCGTGTTTAGTCTGTGCCGCCCCGCGAAAGGGGTGCCATCGGGAGTTAGGATCCTGCAGTTTGTCAGTACCCGCGGCGACGCGCCGGTTCTCGACCTTGCCGAGGTGACGCTGGCCGGCCTGGCCAGTGACGGGGGCCTCTATGTCCCGGCCACCTGGCCGAAGCTTTCCACCCAGGAAATCGAGTCGCTCGCCGGACTCTCATACGCAGATCTGGCGGTTGAGGTCATGTCGCCCTTTGTCGGAGCTGCCGTTGCGCGCGACACGCTGCGCGACATGGCTGGCGCTGCATACAACACCTTCGACCATCGCGCGGTGACACCGCTGCGCCAGATTGCGCCGGACGAATGGGTGCTTGAGCTGTTTCACGGTCCGACGCTCGCCTTCAAGGATTGCGCGCTCCAGTTTCTCGGTCGCCTTTTCGACCATTTGCTCCAGCAGCGGAAGCAGCGCGTCACCATCGTCGGGGCGACCTCCGGCGATACGGGTTCGGCGGCAATCGAGGCTTGCCGTGATCGCGACGCGATCGACATCTTCATCCTGTTTCCAAACGGGCGGGTCTCCGAGATTCAGCGCCGCCAGATGACGACGGTGTCATCGGTCAACGTACGTTGCATCGCGGTGGACGGGAACTTCGACGATTGCCAGGCTCTGGTGAAGGGGATGTTTGCGGACACCGCGTTCCGGGAACGGCGCAACCTGTCTGCCGTCAACTCGATCAACTGGACCCGCATCATGGCCCAGGTGGTCTACTACTTCTTTGCGGCGGTCGCGCTTGGCGCGCCGCGGCGCGAAGTAGCGTTCTCCGTGCCCACAGGGAATTTCGGCGATATCTTCGCCGGCTACGTGGCGGCGCAAATGGGGTTGCCGGTGGCACGGCTGTGTATCGCGACGAACAGCAACGACATTCTGGCGCGCTTCATGGCCTCGGGCTCCTATGAGGTGCAGGGGGTGACGCCCACGATGAGCCCCAGCATGGACATCCAGGTGTCGAGCAACTTCGAGCGCCTCCTTTTCGATCTGCTGGGCCGTGACGGTGCCGCAGTTGCGACCCTGATGCACGAGCTGAAGACGACAGGACGGTTTTCGGTAAGCGAGAATGCGCTCGGGGCGGCACGGGAACTGTTCGCCGCCGGTTCCACAGACGAGGCGCTGACGATCGACACGATCAGGTCAGAGTGGGACGCAACCGGTGTCCTGGTCGATCCGCATACGGCCGTCGGCATCCACGCCGGCCGTGCGACGCGAGCCCAAGGAGCGCCGCTCGTGCATCTGGCAACCGCGCACCCGGCCAAGTTCCCCGACGCCGTGGAACAGGCGACAGGCCGCCGGCCCGCTTTGCCCGAAAGGCTGGCGGATCTTGCCTCACGCGAAGAGAGGTTTGAGGTACTCCCCAATGACCTGGCAACGGTGCAGGCATTCATCGACAACCAGGTGGGCAGCAGTAATGCCTGAGCCACGCGTGACACGACTGGAGAACGGCTTGCGGGTGGTCAGCGAGGACTCGCCCCATCTCGCGACATCGGCGGTCGGCGTCTGGGTCGATGCGGGCGCGCGCAACGAGCCAGAAGCGCTAAACGGTGTTTCCCATCTCATCGAGCACATGGCGTTCAAGGGAACCCAACGGAGGTCGGCACGGCAGATCGCTGAGGAGATAGAAGCCGTCGGCGGCCATCTCAACGCCTACACCTCGCGGGAACAAACGGCCTTCTATGCGCGCGTCCTAGAGGACGACGTGCCGCTCGCCGTGGATATCATCGCAGACCTTCTGCAGAACTCGACGTTCGATCCTGACGAACTGGCGCGCGAAAAGGCGGTCGTCCTGCAGGAGATCGGCCAAGCCATCGACACGCCCGACGACATCATTTTCGATCACTTCCAGGAAGTGGCGTACCCGGATCAGGCGGTCGGGCGTGCGATCCTCGGCACCCCGGAGCGGGTCAACGGCTTCTCGCGGGCCGATCTGATGTCCTACATGGGTGAGCAATACCACGCCGGGCGGATGGTCCTCGCCGCAGCCGGGCGGGTTGATCACGACGAGTTGGTTGCGATGGCGGGGGAACGGTTCGTCAATCTGCCGACGGATGGTCCGGTACAAGTCGAACCTGCCCGTTTTTCGGGGGGAGAGTATCGGCAGGTGAAGGAACTGGAACAGGTCCACTTTCTGGCCGGCTTTGACAGTGTCTCCTACGACGATCCCGACTACTACGTGGCGCAGGTGTACTCGACGCTGCTCGGTGGCGGGATGTCGTCCCGTCTCTTTCAGGAGGTCCGCGAGAACCGTGGGCTCTGCTATTCGATCTACTCGTTCGCGTCGTCGTACGTCGACGGCGGGATGTTCGGAATCTACGCGGGAACAGGCGAATCCGAGATTGCGGAGTTGATTCCGGCGATCGCTGGGGAAATCGAGGGGACGGTCGCGGCGATCGGGGAGCTTGAGGTCGCGCGAGCGCGGACACAGCTCAAGGCAGGCTTGATGATGTCGCTCGAAAGTTCTTCGGCCCGCTGCGAGCAGTTCGCGCGCCAGACGCTGCTGTTCGGCAAGCCCTTGGCGACCGGCGAGGTTTTGGCGCGCATCGACGCCGTTGATGCAGAGGCGCTGCGCCGGTTTGCAGAACGGACTTTTTCCGGTTCGAGGCCCGCCATTGCGGCCATGGGCCCTGCCGGACAGCTTGAAGACTACGCGACGTTTGCGGCAAGATTCGCTGCGTAACGCAGGATTGCTATGAGCGCGCTTCTCCGTAGCTTCACTCCCGGTTCCGCCCTTCCCGAACTAGCCGGAGACCGGGTCTTCCTTCGCGTGCCGCAGATCAGCGACTACGTTGCCTGGGCGAAAATCCGGCGTGAGTCCCGGGACTTCCTGGAGCCGTGGGAGCCGACATGGTCGGCCGACGCGCTGACCCGGGCAGCCTTCCGGCGGCGCCTGCGGCGCTACGCTCGCGAGGTCCGTGAAGACCAGGGCATTGCGTTCTTCATTTTCCGCAAGCAAGACAATCGACTGTTAGGGGGGATTACGCTGAGCCAGATCAGGCGCGGTGTCACCCAGAGCGCCTCGGTGGGCTACTGGATCGGAGAGCCCTACGCGCGCAACGGTTTCATGTCCGACGCCCTGAGGGTGACGGTGAGGTTCGTTTTCGAGGGGCTGCGACTGCATCGACTTGAGGCGGCCTGCATTCCGACCAACCAGCCGAGCCAAGGCGTGCTCCGAAAGTGCGGCTTCCGTGAGGAAGGTCTGGCCCGCGAGTATCTGTGCATCAACGGCATCTGGCAGGATCACCTGCTGTTCGCCATCGTATCCACGGACCCCTGGCGCCAGGCCGTAGCGCCGGTCCGGCTAGCTACGAGCGCCTGAAGGGGCGGCCTCGTTTTCGGCCGTTTGTCTGGCAGCGTCCGCAGCGGCGGCTGCGATAGCCTCTTTTTCCGAATCGTCCAGACCACCACGATCCTCCACGCCCTCGACGCGCACGCGGACCTCCCTCCGCGCGAAATCGATGCCGTTCTCCTCAAAGGCCTTCTTGACCCGATTGTAGACCTCCTTTCGCAGTGTGAATTGTTTCCCGGGCTTGGCCATGAACTTGCCGCGGATGACGATTCCCACATCATCGACGTCATAGACGCCCTGGCTCTTGAACGGCTGCAGCATGTCGTTCGCGAATTCCGGCATCTCGATCATTTCGGCGCCGATCTTCTTGAAGATCTTCTTGACCTTGTTCGGGTCCGTGTCGAAGGGCACCGTGAACTTCAGCTTCATGATGACCCAGTCGCGGCTGTAGTTCGTGAGCTTGGGAATCTCGCCATACGGGATCGTGTGGACCGGACCTTTGTGATGCCGCAGCTGCAGAGACCGGATTGATATCTTCTCGACCGTGCCGAGCGTCCCGGCGACCTCCACGTATTCTCCTGCGCGAAACGCATCATCGAGAAGGAAGAATATCCCCGAGACGACATCGCCGACGAGTTTCTGTGCGCCGAACCCGACCGCCAAACCGACGATGCCGGCGCCGGCCAGCAATGGGGTGGTGTCGATCCCTGCCTGTCCGAGCGCCACGAGGGCGGTTACCACTGCAATTGTCACCTTAAGAACGCCCAGGATGAGGGGCAACACGGTCGAAATTCGCGACACGCCGGTCCCGCCGCCTTCTCCGCCGCCCGGCTCATCGGGCTCGGTATCTGAATCGGCTGCGGACTGCTCTCGGGCAAGGCGGCTGTTGATCCAGAGTGAGGCGATCTCCCAGACCAGATAACCCGCTGCGATGATCACCAGAAACTGAAGCAGCTTGGCAGCAAGGACCGCGCCGACGCTCGCCGCCGCGAGGTTCTGGAAGTCGATGTCCCAGATGCGGGCGATTAGTACGATCGCCGCGCCGAACACCAGAATTCTGCCGATGCGAATGTAGCTACGCTTGGTGGACTCATAGGCGCGTGCCGCAAGTGCGCCCTCTCCGGTCATGGGCGGTGCGATGTGCTTGACGACGCCCCGGACGAGGGTATCGAGCGCCGGAGCTGTGAGCAGTACCAACATTGTCGCGTAGTGGGGCGCCGTTTGAAGAAGAGCAAACATCCCGTACGCGGCGAGAGTGTTCACAATAAGCCACATGCTCACGGAGACGGCGATCGCGTACCACGGATAGGCCCGGGCGACTCTCACCTCCATGGGCGTCGCCTCACTCACCCTGCCGATCAGCATCGTCGATAGTCCATTTCGCGCGCGCCAGGCGATGGCGACGATGTAGATATGAACGGCAATGTTGAGCCAAAATCCGAGCCGGGACTCGCCCATGGATACGCCGTTCATATCGTTGAACGTGACCATCGCGACCGAAAGCCCCCCGAGGGCAAATAGTGCGACCAGGTTGCGGTGGAGCATCTTGGCGGTCGCGTCGTCCGTGTGCACGAGCCGCAAGTGGGGATTTCGGGGTGCCATGAAGAATCGAGTGAAGGCGCCCAACAACCGCGGCAGAGCGATGACGTTGACCATGATCACCGCGGCGAAAGGTTGTTGATCGGTCGGAAGCGCAGCAGCGATGATGATCCGCGTTGTGACGAGGAAGGCAACAAGTCCGGCAAGCTCTATGGCGAGTCTGCGGGCGAGAAAAGTGACTTGCCCCCGGAAGGTGCGGTCCTGGTTTGTTGCGATAAGCGCGCGGTCCCGCCATCGCCGGGTGGCGCGATTGAAGAGGAATTCCACTGCAACGCCGGCCAGTACTGCCAATGCGATCAAGCCGATGAAGCCAGCGACGCCGTCGAATCCAAGATGGTCCCCGAAATTGCGGAAGCTCTCGGACTGCCGCTCCCAGAGGAGAGGAAGGGCCCGTATGGCGCCGACCACGCTGTTGACGTTGCCAAGGGCAGCAGTCTCCAAGAACTCCAGGAGTGGGCTTCCTCCTTGGCGATCGCTTTCAATGCGCGCCACTGCATCCAGGCGCTGAAGGAGGAGTGCGCGAACCTCAGCGTCGGAAAGCCGCGAAACCAGGGCGCGCACCGCTTCGGGGGTAAGTGGTTCCGGGAGTTCGGCGACCCGGGGCTGATCCTGCGCACTCGGCCCGATCGCCGAGACTTGCGCGATGGCCGGTGTTGAGAGCAACGGTAGCAAAATTGCGAGTTTCAGCAGGAATCGGAACATGGAGTTTCCAGTCTTGAGTCGGCAGGCTGCCCAGCAGGCCTAGGGGAATCGGTGAATTGGTAGCCTATGCGTGGCCGGCGTCCCCAGATAGGAACGACAAGTCAATTCCCAGGGAAGCGACGGCTCGCGTCCATTTCGACTCGATGTCTGCGTCGAAGACTCGATGTCTGCGTCGAAGATGATGGCGTCGTCGGGCGGTGCCTGAAGCCAGACGTTGGCCTGTATTTCGTCGTCCAGCTGGCCGGGCGCCCACCCCGCATAGCCGAGGGCAAGAAGGCTGCGGCTTGGGGTTTCGGCGCCACTTGCGATTGCTTGCAGTATTCCCACCGATGCCGTCAGACCCATGTCGTCGTTCACCCTGAGGGTCGTGTCCTGGAGGTAGTCTGCCGAATGCAGAACGAAGCCGCGTGTGGTCTCGACCGGGCCGCCGAAGTGAACCTTGACCTCCTGGGCCGGCGCCGTGGTCTGAATGTCCAGTTGTTCGAGAAGCTCGTTGAAATCGATATGATCGACGTGTCGATTGACGACCAATCCGAGCGCGCCATCCGCCGAGTGCGCACAAAGGTAGATCACCGAACGGTCGAACCGCTGGTCGCTCATCCCCGGCATGGCGATGAGGAGTTGCCCTGTGAGGTAGCGACCCGGAATCTCGCTCACTGATCCTCCGTACAACGGGTGTCACCGAAGGCCGGCACGGACCGACCAAATCCGCGAATATTCTAGTGGGCCCCTAGGGTAGGACAATGGCGGCCTGGATCACTTTCGCGATTCGGCCGCGAGTGCCCGGCTGGGCGCTTGAACAAGCCGGGGCCCGACCCTAAATTATGGCCCGCGCCGGTGCGGGGCCTGCTCGCGGCGCATTTCCATAGACGATTTCAGAGGGTCGCGTCGTGCGATCCCCAGTTTTAGGAGGACGCAATGACGATCAAAGAAGGTGATAGCATTCCCGAGGCGACCCTCATGTCCATGACGGATAGCGGTCCCAAGCCGGTCACCACCAAGGAACTGTTCGACGGCAAGAAGGTTGCGCTTTTTTCGGTGCCCGGAGCGTTTACGCCGACATGCTCGGCGCAGCATCTGCCCGGCTTCATCGACAATGCCGATGCCATCAAGGCCAAGGGCGTCGATACGATTGCCTGCATCGCCGTCAACGACGCGTTCGTGATGTCGGCGTGGGGCAAGGACCGTGGCGCGGGTGACAAGGTTCTGATGCTGGGTGACGGCAACGGCGATTTCACCAAGGCGCTCGGATTGGAGATGGATGCCAGCAAGTTCGGTCTTGGAACGCGTGGCGAGCGGTTCTCGATGATCGTCGACAACGGCGTCGTCAAGAACCTCAACGTTGAAGAAGGCGGGGCGTTCGAAAAGAGCAAGGCCGAAGTTATCTTGGACCAACTCGGCTAAGCTTCCTCGGATAGCATTCGAAAGGCGGGGCGCCATGCCCCGCCTTTCTTATTTGTGCGGCTCCATGCCTGCGCGAGCGAGCGCGTCGGCGCGCTCGTTCTCGGGGTGCCCGTCATGCCCCTTCACCCAATGCCACTCCACATCGCGTCGCTCCCGCGCCTCATCGAGTTCGCGCCATAGATCGGCATTCTTGACCGGCTTGCCTGCGGCGGTTCGCCAACCGTTCTTCTTCCAGCGAACGATCCACTGAGTTATCCCGTCGCGGACGTATGTGCTGTCGGTGTGAATTCGGGCGTGATCGCTGGGGTCGATAGCCGAGAGTGCCCGAATGGCGGCGGTGAGTTCCATTCGGTTGTTGGTTGTCTGCGGTTCGCCGCCGGACAATTCGCTCTCACCGTTGGCTGTGACAAGCAAGACGCCCCAGCCGCCTGGGCCGGGGTTTCCCGAGCACGCTCCATCGGTGTACGCGTCGACGACCATGTTCAGTCGATCCCGTAGGCGCTTGGCCCCGTTACGCCGCGGTGAAATAGAAGCTTTCTCCAATATTCCATCGGGTCCTTCGGTTTGACGAGTGCGCCCGGGACCTGGTTTAGCCAGTCATACAGGCGCGTTAGAAGAAACCGAATAGCCGCGCCGCGCGCCAGGAGCGGCAGGGCACTCATCTCTTCTTTCACGATGGGGCGTTGCCGCCTGTAGCCAGACAACAAAGCACGCGCCTTGGTGATGTTGAATGCGCCGTCAGTCTCGAAACACCATGCGTTTAGGCAAACCGCGATGTCATAGGCGAGATGGTCGTTGCATGCGAAGTAGAAGTCGATCACGCCCGAGA
>JAYOEZ010000021.1:16874-40250 GCA_038116985.1 Alphaproteobacteria bacterium
CCCGAGAGGCGTTCGCCAAGAAACAGCGCATTGTCGGGAAACAGATCCGCGTGAATGACCCCTTGCGGTAGATCTTGCGGCCACGCGGCGGCGATGCTTTCGAGCTCGTTGGCGATGTTCTCCGAAAGTTCGGGTTCGACCGCATTCGCTTGCCCCGCAATCCCCTCGTAGAGAGTATGCCAGCCATCGACCGAGAGCGCGTTGGGGCGCGTCATCGCGAAGCCTTCTCCCGCCAAGTGCATTCCAGCGAGCGCTTCCCCCAATCGCGCGCAGTGCTCGGCGTTGGGCCGCCGGACCGATACACCCTCCAGGAAGCTGACAATGGCGGCCGGCTTGCCTGCGAGCTGGCGCAAAGCGGCGCCGTCGCGGCCGTGAATCGGCGTGGGGCAGGCAAAATCGCGCTCGGCCAGATAGTCCATGAGTCCCAAGAAGAACGGGAGGTCGTCCTCTGCGACACGCCTCTCGTAGATCGTGAGGATGTAGCTGTTGAGGCTCGTTCTGAGGAGGAAGTTCGAGTTCTCGACGCCTTCGGCGATCCCCTTGAAGGAGACAACATCGCCGATCTCGTAGGCGGACAGGAACCCGTTGAGTTCGTCGTCGGTGACTTCTGTGTAGACGGCCATTCTTGTTCGTCGTGCCTTCGAGATGCGGACTCGGCTGCTACCCTGTGACGTTGGTTGTGGCCAGAAATCTGAGCCAAGTCTAGGCCTCTGGGCATCGATCGGTCGAATTTCGAGTGATGCTGAGGGCGTTGGGTTGCTTGTCTCTCCATGGGGCCTTCGATACAGTGCCGCTGCCCAAAGCTTTTGCAGGAGCAGTCATGTCCGAGGCCGTCATCGCCCAAAAAGGACCTTTCGCGGTCGAGGTCGAGGCTGGCAAGGACTATTGGTGGTGCCGCTGCGGACGGAGCAAGTCCCAGCCTTTCTGTGACGGTAGCCATCGTGGCTCCGAGTTTACGCCGCAGAAGTACGCTGCAACTGACTCAGGGAAGGTCTATTTCTGTGGTTGCAAGCGCACGGGCGATGTCCCGATGTGCGATGGTACGCACAACTCGCTCTAGCTGATGGCAAGTCTCTCCGGTCTGCGTCTATTTTCGGTCGTCGCGTCTTTGATGCCGCTGATGGCTTGCATGTCGGATCCACCCCCGCCTTGTCCCTCGGCTTCCATTCTTTCCGATGCCTCCGAGTTGACCCGGTTTCTCCCAAACCGCGGGCGCGACCTGACGGATGTCACCTTTCAAGCGGCGATCGAACGCGTAGGCACGGTGTGCGACTACAATCGCGCACGTGATGTGGTGACGAGCACGACCGGCGTCAGGTTGTTGGTCACAAGGGGCTCGGCAGCGCAATCGGCCGAAACGGAAGTGGTGTTCTTCGTCGCCGTCGTTGACAAGGAACAGAACATCCTCGCGCGCGAGCGGTTCACATCGACATTCGGATTCCAGGCCAACCAGCGACAGGCCGGCGCCGTAGAGGAGATCGAGCAGATCATCCCGATCCGCGACGGCCTCAGAGGATTGGACTACGAAATCCTGGTCGGTTTTGAGCTGACGCCGGAGCAGCTCGAGTTCAACCGGCAGCAGCGGCAGCGCCGAACCGGTTTGCCGAGGCTACCGGGACGCTAGTTGGTCAACTCTGGCTGCGTCTGCCGGTCAGGTTATCCACAGCCAGAAACCGGCACTTTTGTTGACTCGCGGACCTCCCGCCGTATCATGCCCAAGCCGTGACGCGAAGCGTAACGGTGGTCATTCGACCGCTGCGGGAGAGACCGGATGCCGGGAGGGCATTCGGCGCCGAAGGAGCAACCGCCCCGGAATCTCTCAGGCAAAAGGACCGCAGCGCGATGAAACTCTGGAAAGCGGGCATACCGGTCTAACTGGTGCGTCCCACCGAAGGGGCAAGCCGGACCGCGATCCGGTCAATCTCTTCAGGTTCCGAGACAGAGGGGGCCGCGCGTCGGTTTTGGCGCGCGTAGCCACTTGTCCGGAGCGCCTGTGAATCAAGACCTGAAACGAACCCCGCTACATGATATGCATGCAGAGATCGGCGCGAAGTTCGTGCCTTTTGCCGGCTACGACATGCCGGTGCAGTATCCGCTCGGAATCCTCAAGGAGCACCAACATACGCGTGCCCAGGCAGGGCTGTTCGACGTGTCGCATATGGGCCAGGTCCGGCTGTTGGGACCAGACGCGGATTCGCTGCTTGAGCAGGTTCTGCCAGGCGACATCTCTTGTTTGGAGCCGGGGCATCTGCGCTACACGATGTTTACGAACGATCGGGCCGGAGTTGTCGACGATCTGATGGTGACGCGGCGGGACGACGACCTTTTCCTGGTCGTGAATGCCGGCTGCAAGGACAACGATGTCAGGCTGCTCCGCGGCGCGCTGGGCGAGTCGCGGGTCGACTATGTCCAGGATCGCGCGCTTCTCGCGCTACAGGGGCCCGCGGCCGCCAGCGCCCTTGAACGCCACGTGCCCGGGGTTTCTTCGCTGCAGTTCATGACTGCGACATCCATTTCGATTGGCGGGGCGGACGTCTGGATCAGCAGGTCCGGGTACACAGGCGAGGACGGTTTTGAGATGTCGGTGCCGAACCCCGCGGCCGAGGAGGTGGCCAGATTGTTGCTCGCGGAGCCGGAGGTCGAGGCGGTCGGCCTGGGTGCGCGCGACTCGCTGCGGCTGGAAGCCGGTCTGTGCCTCTATGGCAACGATCTCACCCAGGAAACGACCCCCGTCGAGGCAGGGTTGACCTGGACGATTTCGAGAAGGCGCCGCGACGCGGGTGGCTTTCCCGGAGACGACGTGATCAGGAAGCAGATTGCGGAAGGCCCGACACGCCGCCGTGTGGGTATCAAGCCGGAAGGCCGCGCACCAGCCCGTGCGCATACGCCTGTGTATGTCGGCGACAAGCATGTTGGCGAGATCACGAGCGGCGGCTTCGGCCCGACGGTCGGTGGTCCGGTGGCGATGGGTTATATCGATCGCGAGTTCGCCAAGGCCGGCACCGCTCTCGAACTTGAAATCAGGGGCAAACGGCATGCGGCTGCCGTAGAAAAGCTCCCGTTCACGCCGCACCGCTACGCAAAATAGACCGAGGGTATCTCCATGAGCGATCTACGTTTCACCAAGGAACACGAGTGGGTGCGTGTCGAGGGCAGTACCGCGACGGTCGGCATTTCAGAGTACGCCCAGGAACAGCTAGGTGACGTGGTCTTCGTTGAACTGCCCAGCGTCGGCGCCGACGTGGAAGCCGGCGGTGACGCGGCAGTCGTCGAGTCGGTCAAGGCGGCGAGCGAGGTCTATGCGCCGGTCTCCGGGAAGATCACCGATGTAAACGGCGACCTTGAAGCCAGCCCGGGTCTGGTGAACGAAAGTGCTGAAGGTGACGGCTGGTTCTGGAAGATGGAACTTTCCGATCCCGACGAGCTCGGCGAGTTGATGACGCCCGACGAGTACAAGACCTTTCTGGAGGAGCTCGACTGATGCGCTATCTGCCGCACACGGCGCACGATCGGGGCGATATGATGCAGGTCATCGGCGTTGAGAACGTCGACGATCTGTTTGTCGACGTTCCGCGCAAGGCACTGCTGCAGGCGCCGGTCGACCTGCCAATGCATGCCGGCGAGATCGAGGTAGAGCGCGCACTGAGCGCAATGGCGGCGCGAAACGTTCCCGCCGGCTCGGTGCCTTTCTTCGTAGGTGCGGGCGCCTATCGCCACCACGTTCCAGCCGCCGTGGACCATCTCGTCCAGCGCAGCGAGTTTCTGACGGCATACACGCCCTACCAGCCCGAGGTGAGCCAGGGAACGCTGCAGGTTCTCTTCGAGTTCCAAACCCAGGTCGCCTTGCTGACGGGTATGGATGTCGCGAACGCCTCGATGTACGACGGGGCGAGCGCCTGCGCCGAGGCGGTGATGATGGCGAATCGGGTCACGCGCCGCCGCCGCGCCGTTCTGTCCGGTGGCCTGCATCCTCACTATCGCGATGTCGTCGACACCCAGGCGCGCTTTGTCGATGCCGAGATCATTTTCAACCCAGCTGATGCCGAGGGCCTAGAGAATCTTGTTGACCTGATCGACGATGAAACCTCCTGCGTTGTTGTGCAGAACCCCACGTTCTTCGGACACTTGCGCGACCTGCGCGATCTCGCAAATGCCTGTCACGCCCGGGGCGCGCTGCTGATCGTGGCGGTTGCCGAAGTCGTCTCTCTCGGTGCCGTCACGCCGCCGGGGGCGATGGGAGCGGACATCGTGGTTGGTGAAGGTCAGTCGCTGGGGAATGCCCTGAACTTCGGCGGGCCGTATCTCGGGCTGTTTGCCGCGCGGGCGAGATTCGTGCGCCAGATGCCGGGCCGGCTTTGCGGTGAGACGGTCGATGCCGAGGGTCGTCGAGGGTTCGTGCTGACGCTCTCGACGCGGGAGCAACATATCCGTCGCGAGAAGGCGACGAGCAACATCTGCACGAACTCCGGCTTGTGTTCTCTGGCCTTCACGATTCACCTGTCGCTGCTCGGCGAGGAGGGCTTCAAACATCTTGCTGCGTTGAATCACGCCAAGGCCTGCAAGACCGCTGCGGTGCTCGGGGGAATCGACGGCGTTTCGGTCCTGAACGATACCTTCTTCAACGAGTTCACCGTTCGGCTTGCCAAACCGGCGGCCACCGTTGTCGATGAGTTGGCCGCGCGGGGAATCATGTCTGGTGTTCCGGTATCGCGCCTCATGCCCGACACGGGTCAAGACGACCTGATGCTTGTCGCTGCGACGGAAACGACGACCGACGAGGATATTGCCGCCCTGGCGGACGGTTTGCGTGGGGTGCTGCGATGAGCGCGCGCTCGCAGGCTCATTCTGCCGGCCGCCAAGCGGACGGTACCGAGGGCGCGGGGATTCAGACCCATTCGGGCCACAGAGGCCTGCAGATGGAGGAACCGCTCATTTTCGAACTCGGGTCACCGGGTCGAAAGGGAGTTGACTACCCGGATGCCGACACGACCACAGACCGACTTGGGGGCTTGGCGCGGTCGCGCGCGATCGGTTTGCCCTCGCTCTCGGAGCCGCAGGTGGTTCGTCATTACGTCCGGCTGTCCCAGAAGAACTATGCCATCGACTCGGGCCTGTACCCGCTCGGTTCATGCACGATGAAGCACAACCCGCGGCTCAACGAGAAGATGGCCCGCCTGCCCGGCTTCAGCGACGTGCACCCGCTGCAGCCGGCGTCGACGGTTCAAGGCGCGCTCGAACTGATCCATACGCTGGCGCATTGGCTCATAGAGCTGACCGGATTGCCGTCGGTCGCCATATCGCCGGCCGCCGGCGCCCACGGCGAGTTGTGCGGCATGATGGCCATCCGTGCAGCGCACGAGGCACGAGGCAATCCGCGGCAGCGCATCCTGGTGCCGGATTCGGCACATGGCACCAATCCCGCTACCGCCGTTCTCTGTGGATACGCGGTGGATCCCGTTCCAAGCCTGCCAAATGGGCGCATCGACCTGTCCGCTCTCAAGGCGAAGCTCGACGACGACGTGGCCGCCATCATGCTGACCAACCCGAATACCTGCGGCCTGTTCGAGGACGAGATCATCGAGGTGGCAGAGGCCGTTCACGCGGTTGGCGCCTATTTCTACTGTGATGGCGCCAACTTCAACGCCATCGTCGGCAAGGTACGGCCGGGCGATCTCGGCATCGACATCATGCATCTCAACCTGCACAAGACGTTCTCTACGCCCCATGGCGGGGGCGGGCCGGGATCGGGTCCCGTCGTCATGTCGGCTGAGCTCGCGCCCTTCGCGCCGCTACCCTATGTCGTGTCAGGTCCCGACGGTTTTCGCCTGGTTGAAACCCCGGCAGACCAGTCGGCCGCAGGCTGGGGAAGCGCCTTCGGGCGCATGCGCTCCTTCCACGGACAGATGGGCATGTTCGTTCGGGCGTTGGCCTACATGATGAGCCACGGTGCCGACGGCCTTCGGCAAGTCGCCGAGGACGCCGTTCTGAACGCGAACTACGTCCTGGCCCGTCTGAAGGATGTCATGACGCCGGCCTACGACGGTCCCTGTATGCACGAGGTCCTGTTCGACGACGACTTCCTGAAGGACACAGGTATCACCACGCTCGACTTCGCGAAGGCGATGATCGACGAGGGCTTCCATCCAATGACGGTCTATTTCCCTCTCATTGTTCATGGGGCAATGCTGACCGAGCCGACGGAATCGGAGTCAAAAGAATCTCTCGACGTCTTCATCGACACCCTGCGCGCCCTTGCGGGAGACGCCAAGGCGGGCAAGTCCGAGCGCTTCCTTGGGGCGCCCTACCTGGCACCGCGGCGGCGTCTGGATGAGACACAGGCGGCGCGCAAGCCAAGGCTTCGCTGGACGCCGGAGGAGCCTGCCGAGGCGGCGGAGTAGCTAGTCGGATTGCGTGTGATCGAGAACGGCGCCGCGGGGCGGATAGTCGTTCTTCAGGATATAGCCGATGTCCTTCAGCAGGTCCGCCACGGGCGGCCGGGTGAACGGCATCGATTGCACGGCCGCGAAAAACAGCGTCCCGTCCGGGCGAACGAGAAAATGCCCGGGCTCGACGAACAGCGGCGGCTCGCCGACCTTGCTGGGGTCCGTCTTCGGCCTGCCCTTGGAGATGTAGAGCCCCCACCTGCGGGCGTCGTCCAACGACAGGCCATAGCCGACCGTCAGGCCCGATAGGCCCCAGTCCTCGACCGCTTTTTCGGCGCGCGGCTCGTCGTCGCTCGATACCGCGATCACCTCGACGCCTAAAGCCTCGAATGCCGCACGGTTGTCCTGTACCTGCAGCAGATATTTTCGGCAGATCGGGCAGTGCAGGCCGCGGTAGACGATGAACAGGACGAAGTTCTCAGGCTGGCGTTCGGTTAGCCGCCAGTTGCCTCCGCCGACAAGCTGGAGCGTTTGGTCCGGAACCGGTTGGCCCGGCATCAAAGGGGTAATCGGGCGAGTCCCGGTGACCATCCTCCCGCCGTCCTCTAGCTGTCGAGCCAATCGGAGATCAACTTCGCCTTGTCGCGTGTGCGGGCCCCCTCAGGGAGTGCACCCTCCGTGCAGTTCTTGACCGCCGCCAAGGCCTCGTCCTTGTACTTGTAGAGCGGGTCGCTTGTCTCGTAGATCATCAGGACCGGTTGGGTGAGAAGCGAGAGCCGCTCTTTCTTGGGATAGCGAAATGCCGCGCGGTATGCGTGGTGATAGCTCGTGACCGACTTGAGCACTTCGACCACCACGTCGTGCAGAGCATCGGGATTGTTGATGCCGGCCTTTCTTTGGTGCTCAACATCGCGCTTGTACCAAGGGAAGAAGAAGGTCTGGTCGCGGACGAAATGCCACGCCCAGTTGAGCTGGGTTCCTTCGTAGTCCGGTTCGATCTCCGGTGTGTAGTTGGCGAGCATGTCGGCCTTTTCCTCGTCGGAGTAGAGGCCAACGCCATCGATGACGACGCGACGCACGCGATCGGGCTGCTGAATCGCCAGATCCATGCCGATGGAGCCGCCAGTATGGGTCCCGTAAACATCGATCTCATCGATCCCAAGCGCATCGAGCTGCCGTCCCAAAGCATCGGCGTAGTACGCTATGTCAGGTACTTCCATTTGCGTCTTGCACGAATCACCGTTGCCAAGCGTATCGGGGGCATAGAGCGGTTGGCCCCGGAGTTCGCCAAGGGCGCGCATCAATGGCTGCAAGTTGTAGGAAGACGCCGGCGACGCATGAATCATGACCAACGGGCGTTCGCCTGACCCGGGGTTACCCACGGTTCGGCAGTGGACCTGCCCTTCCGCGATGCGGACGAAGCCGCGGTCGATTTCTGTCACCATTGTGATCCTCCCAGACCGCTAGAATAGCAAAAGGGCCGGGGAATGACCCCGGCCCTTTTTTGTTTTCCAGGCATTGCCCTCTAGTGAAGGTTCTTGCCCACGTCGGCGATTGCATCATCGATCAATGCCCGCGCCCTCTTTTCGTCGAGATTATCCGAAACGAGTTTCTGGGCTGCCGCAACAGCAACGTCGATGGCAGTGTTGCGGACCTCCTGCACCGCCTGGGCCTCAGCCCGGGCGATCTTTTCCTCGGCGAGCTTTGTGCGCCGCGCCAGGTTCTCCTCAAGCTTCTTCTCGGCCTCGACCTTCAGCGCCGCCGCTTCTTCCTTGGCGTGGCGGACGATCTCCTCGGCTTCCTTCTCCGCGTCCCGCTTCTTCCGCTGGTAGTCGGCGAGGACGCTCTGGGCCTCCTCGCGGAGTTTGCGCGCCTGATCCAGCTCGTCGCGAATCGCGTCCGCTCGTGCATCCAGTCCGGACACGATCCGTTTCCAACCGAAGCGGATCGCCACCAGAAGGAACAGGAAGAACGCTGAGAACTCCCAGAAGTAGATGCTCTTGAAGATCTCCACCTAGCGTCCCTCCGACAAGGCGCCGCCGACGGCCTGCTCGGCCGAAGAGGCGTCGATATCAACGCCGATCAGCTTGGCGGTGATGGCCTGTGCCGTCTCTTGGGCAATGGTGCGGATGCCTGTAACGGCTTCCGCCCGAACTTCCTGAATTCGGGCCTCGGCGCTCTTCATTTCCTCGGCCAACTTGCCTTCCAGCTCGGCGCTACGTCTTTCGGCGTCCTTCGTGGCTTCGGCCTTCGCTGCGGAAGCCATTTCCTGGGCGCTGGCGCGTGCCTCGGCGAGCGCCGTTTCGTAGGCCTTCAACGCTTCTTCGGACTCGGCCTTGAACTTCTCCGCCTCCTCCAGGTCCTTCGCGATCCGGTCCTGGCGGGACTCCAAGACATCTGCGATACGCGGCAGGAGCGCGTAGCGCAGAACGAGGTAGAGCACGCCAAACGTGATGACCAGCCAAAAGAGCTGCGATACGAAGGTATCGACTTGGTCGAATTGCGGCATCGGACGAGTCCGTCAGGTCCTAGCTGAACAGGATGATCAGCGCGACCAGCAGGGCGAAGAGGCCCGTGGCTTCCGTCAGCGCGAAGCCGAGCAGGGCGTTACCGAACATCTTGGGAGCCGCAGAGGGGTTACGAATGCCGGCGGCGACGTAATTGCCGAAGATCACGCCAATGCCGATACCGGCACCCGTCAATCCGATCGCCGCAAGGCCTGCGCCAATGAGCTTTGCTGCTTCTACTTCCATCTTTCCAATCCTTCTTTCTTGTCGAGACCGTTGCCGGTCGGTGAAAACAAACTAATGGTCGTGTAGGTGCAGGGCGTCGTGCAGATAGAGGCACGTCAACACTGCAAAAACATATGCCTGCAAGAAGGCGACGATCGTCTCGAGACCGTACATCGCAGTGGTTATGAGAAGCGGCGCCAGGGCGGGAACGACAAAGAAGCCGCTCAGACTGACGGCAAAACCGCTCAATACGACCAGCAGCGTGTGCCCCGCCATCATATTGGCAAAGAGCCGAACGGAGAGCGTGATCGGGCGGATGATGTAGGAAATCACCTCGATCGGGAAAAGCAACGGTACGAGCGCCAGCGGCAGTCCGGAAGGTACAAACAGCGTGAGAAAACGAACGCCGTGCTTCACGATGCCGATGATCGTGACCCCGACGAAGACCACAGCCGCCATGGCAAACGTGACGATGATATGGCTTGTAACAGTGAAGGTCTTCGGAATCAGGCCCTGCATGTTTGCAAAGAGAATGAACATGAATAGGGCGAAGATGAACGGAAAATACGGCTTGCCACCTGAGCCAGCATTGTCGCGAACCATATTGGCGACGAATTCATAGGAGAGTTCTGCGATCGACTGAAGTCGGCCCGGCACCATGCTGCCGCGGCGCATGCCGACGGAAAGAAGCAGCAGAATTGCCAGCGTGACGATCACCATCCAAAGCGAGGAATTGGTGAACGAGAGATCCGTGTCTCCTGCCGAGATATCGATCAGCGAGTGAATCTCGAACTGATGGAGTGGACTTTCCCCCGCTTCGGCGGCGTGCGCGCTAGAGATAAACAGTCCCAATTGCCGGCCTTCCTCTACTTCGCATCCCCGGGCGGCTCAGCGCCGCCGGCGTTGTTCTCTTTGTTGGCGTCTCGCGTCACCTGCTGGGAAACCCGATAGGCGGAGCGGATGCCTGACGCAAACCCGAGAGCGACCCAGATAATGAGCATCCATGGACTAGTGCCCAGCCATCTGTCGAGGTACCAGCCGATCGCACCTCCCGCTATGAATGCCGCGACCATCTCGAGCGCGACGCGCATACCGAGGGCATATGTCGGTGGATTCGCCCTCCCTGACTGGGCTTCGTCCGGCCGCCCATGACGGGAGGTCTCGCGAGCCTTCTTGAGCTTCGCCCCGAGTTCTTCCAGCGATTCCGTGCCCTTCTGGTCGCTCATCGAGCTCCTCTTGTGGCGCCGAAACCCCCGGAAAACTCCGGTTTCCGCTCAAGATCGCGCGCACCCTAATCAACGGGTTTGACCAAGTCAACCCTAGTCGGATGGGTGCTAAGTAGCTGAAATAAGGCGAAAAAGTAGCGGTCGGCAGGGTCGAAAACCGCCCCCCTCAGACCGCTTCGCGGAGCCCCTCGGCACGGGCCAGATCGACCGAAACGAGTTGTGATACACCGCGCTCCTCCATGGTCACCCCGTAGAGCCTGTCCATGCGCGCCATGGTGATGCTGTTGTGGGTAATCACCAGAAAGCGGGTATCCAGATTGTGGGCGATGTCGTCCACGAGGTCGCAGAAACGGCCAACATTGGATTCGTCGAGCGGTGCGTCCACTTCGTCCAAAACACATACCGGTGCAGGATTGGTCTTGAACACCCCAAACAGCAAGCTGAGAGCCGTCAAGGCCTGCTCGCCGCCTGACAGGAGCGACATCTTCTGAAGGCGCTTGCCCGGCGGGCTCGCGAAGATCTCAAGGCCCGCCTCAAGCGGGTCGTCGGACTCGGTCAGCTCCAGATGGGCTCGCCCGCCGCCGAACAGCTTGACGAACAGATCCTTGAAGTGGCCGTTCACCTGCTCGAATGAAGCAAGCAGCCGCTCGCGTCCTTCGCGATTCAGGCTTGAAATTCCCTGGCGCAGACGCGCAATCGCCTGGACGAGATCTTCGCGCTCGTTCTGCAGTGTCGTAATCTGCTCTCCGATCTCCTCGGATTCGATTTCGGCCCGCAGGTTCACGGGACCCATGCCGTCGCGTTCGCGCTTGATGCGCTCAATCCGCGCTTCGATCGATGCGGCATCCGGGAGGTCGGTGCCCTCCTTGTGTTCGGACTTGGCCAGCGCGTCTTGAGGCTCACACTCAAGACGCTCCTGGATTGCCGCGGCGATGTCCTTGAGGTGCTGCGTCGCCTGCTCGACGTTTGACTCGAAACGAACCCGGATCTCCCGGCCCTCCGCGAGGGCGTCCCGAGCGGCCTTGGCCTCCGTGTCCCGGTCCGAGAGGTTCTTCTCGGCGGTCGCCAGGGAATCGGCCGCTTCGCGCCTTTGAGCTTCGGCATGTTCGATTCGACTCAGCAACTCGCCACGCTTCTGTTCGAGTTGGGCGGGCACGTTTTCAAGGCGGGACAACTCGCCGTTGACCTCGTATCGCCGTTCCTTGAGCGCCGTCATCTGCTCGGTAGCGCCGGCGGCGCGGTTTTCGGAGGTCTGCTTTTCCTCCGCGATTGCCGAAAGGCGCTCGCGTCGGCTGGCCGCAACGTGGCGCAGCCGTCCGACTTCGGACTCCGCCTCGCCATGCGCCCGGCGCACGTCCGACAGGGCAGACCGTGCACCCTGAAGCCGTTCCTGTGCCTGTTCACGAGGCGCCAATGCGGCGCGCTCGTCGCGCGCAAGGCTAACGCGGGCGCCTGTCTCTTCAATATCGGTTTGGACCTGGCCCGCCTTCTGGCGCAAAGAAACGATCTGGGAAACGATCTCTGCCGTTTGGCGCGCACGTTCCGCCTCGGCCTCGTGAGCCTCGTTCAGTGCGCCTTCCGCACGGCCTGCCTCGCCGCGGCAATGCTCTTCGCGCTCGGCAGCCGCGACGGACGCTTGCTTGCGGTCGGCGTGCCGCATCCGGTTGGCGTCGTTCGCCCTGCTTACATTCGCCAATTGCTCTCGCATGTCGGCGAGGCGCGCGCGCTGGTTCAAGCGCGTCGTCGCAGGGGTTGTCGCATCTGCTGCTGCGGTGAACCCGTCCCAGCGCCACAGCGCACCTTGCTTCGAGACGAGGCGCTGTCCCTGAGCCAGACGACCGGCAATCTCCTTGCCCCGTGCTTCATCAACGATGCCTATCTGGGACAAGCGTCGCGCCAGCACCGGGGGCGCCTGGACAAAGCGGCTTAGCGGTTCGGCGCCAAAGGGCAGGGCGGGGGCCGAATCGGGCGAATGCGTCATACGCCAGTGGACCGGGGCACCCGTGTCGGTTGCGACGTTCAGG
The DNA here is from genome assembly GCA_038116985.1 of Alphaproteobacteria bacterium. GTDB lineage: Bacteria > Pseudomonadota > Alphaproteobacteria > SHVP01 > SHVP01 > CALJDF01. Next base: position 29,240 of record JAYOEZ010000021.1, read on the forward strand.
TCGTCGCCGAGCGCTGCGCCGAGAGCTGCCTCGTAGCCCGGTTCGACCTTCACGGCGTCGATCAATGGCGGCCACAGGTCGTCCTCGTTGACCTTCAGCAGGTCGGACAGCGCCCGTACTTCGGCGCGCAGCCGAGCTACCTCGCCCTCGGTTTCCCGCAGCAGTTCGCGCGCACCTTGTTCGTCCGCGTCCGCCGTCTTGCGCGCCGTCTCGGCCGCGAGCAGTGCCTGTCGAGCCGCCGTCGCCGCTTCCCGGAGCGCTGCGATGTGAGCATCGGTTTCGGCGGTACCCTCGACTCCCGGATTTTGGGTCGTCAGCTCGTTGAGCTCGCTCGTCGTATCCGCAAGGCGGCGGTTCAGTTGATCAAGGCGTGCTTCGCCGTCAGTGATCTGCTGCTCGAGATGCTCGCGACGCGACTCCAGTGCCGCCGTTTCTTCCGTGACGCTTTGGAGCGTCTGTTCGGCAGCGGTGAGTTCATTGCCCAAAACGTCGCGGCGCTCGCTCGCGCGGGTCATCGCTTCCTGTTCCCCTGCTTGCGCCTGCGAGATGTTCGACGCCTCCTCTTCAAGTCTCGCCAACCGCTCGTGGGCTTCGTTCAGAAGCGCCTGTTCGCGGCTGGTGTCACTTTCGATCTGAGCAAGGCGCTGCTTCAGGGTCTCCTGCTGCGCGCGTGTCCGCTTCTCTTCGTCTTCGATGCGGTCTCGCTCGACGGCGAGCCGATGCAGTCCTGCCGCAGCTTCGGCCTCCGCTTGTCGCAGCGGTGGAATCTTCTCCGCCGCAGCGGTTTGCTGCGTCGACGTGCGCGCCGCCTCAGCGGTCAGTGCGGCGACGTCCTGTTCGGCCTTGGCAAGTTGTTCCTGCGCGGTTTCCAGGGTCGCCGCTGCTTCAACCCAGCGCAGATGGAACAGCATCGCTTCGGCCCGGCGCAGATGGCCCGAAATGTTCCGGTAGCGGTTTGCTTGTCGGGCTTGTCGCTTGAGCGCCTTCAGTTGGACTTCGAGCGTCTGGATGACGTCATCGACGCGCTCCAGATTGTTTTCTGCCGCGCGCAGCCGCAACTCAGCCTCGTGGCGCCGCGAGTGAAGCCCGCGAATGCCAGCCGCCTCCTCCAGAATGCCGCGGCGCTCTTGCGGCTTTGCGTTGATAATGGCGCCCACGCGGCCCTGGCTGACAAGCGCCGTCGACTGCGCCCCAGCGTTCGCGTCGGCGAACAAAAGCTGGACGTCTCGTGCCCTGACGTCATGCCCATTCACGAGATACCGGGAGCCTTGCTCGCGCTCGATGCGCCGGGAGACCTCCAGCCGGTCGGCATCGTTGAACTGGGAGGGCGCCGAACGGTCGGCATTGTCGAGTTCTAGCTGGACTTCCGCCAGGTTTCGCGCGGGGCGCGCCGTGGTCCCGCTGAAGATGACGTCGTCCATTTCCCCGCCGCGCATCCTCTTTGCCGAAGTTTCGCCCATCACCCAACGGATTGCTTCGACAAGATTCGACTTGCCGCACCCGTTCGGACCGACGACCCCGGTGGTTCCGGGCTCGATCGTGAGTTCCGTGGGGTCGACGAATGACTTGAAGCCGGCAAGCCGAAGGCGATTAAAATGCATGCGCGTTGCTACCGAGGACTAGTTGATGAGAGGGTCGACGAGTTCTTCGAACTCTTCGATGGTCATGCCACCGGCGACCAGCTTGCCGTTGACGATGAAGCTGGGGGTCGAGCGGACACCGAATTCCGCTTCTCCCTGCTGGTAGGATTGCAAGACGCCGTTGGCATAGGTTTCGTTGGTCAGGCAGGCGTCGAACCTTTCCTGACTCATGCCGCCGATCCGCGCGAGTTTGGCCACCTCGCCCAGCGGATCGCCGGACGTGGCCCACCGACGCTGCTGCTGGAACAGAATCTGGACGAAACCGTAGTAGCGCTTGGGGCCCGCCTCAGCCATGCAATGGCCGACCATGGCGGCCCGATAGGCCACGGCATCCAGGGGATAGTCGCGGAAGATCATCCGAATCTTGCCCGTGTCCACGTATTTCTTGATGACGTCGGGCAACGTCGTCGTGTGGAAATTGGCGCAATGCGGGCATGTCAGCGACATGTATTCGATGACGGTCACAGGTGCGTCCTCTGCACCCAAGACCACCTGGAGCGGCTCGGTGCCCTGCTCCGATGCCGGTGAAACGATGGGCGCGACGAGCGCAAACAGAAGCACAACCAAGACCCGAAGGCCGACCGTAATTTGGGTCACAAGCCCCTCCAACCACTAGATGTTGAGTATATGGAGCGGCCAAAAACCGCTCAAGCTGAGTCCATCCTGCCAGCGTGGCAAAATTGTGGATAACACAATGCCGTCAGACTGGCGTCACTCCGGTCGTGTCGCGGCGAGGGTGCGCCCCAGCTTCCTGAGCGAAACGGCAAGGCCGTCGTTGCGGGTGCCCTGAACCTGCTCGTCGACCAACCGTTCTTCTTGCCCGCTCAGGTCCCTGAGTTGGCGGCGCTCGATCGGCGTCGGCGCCGGGAGCGGGGCCTGGACGATGGTCAGTCGTTCGACCGCCTGGTAGCCGAAGAAGCCGTTGATCCGCTCGATCACCATGGGGTGCAAGTGCTGCAGTTCGGTCGCGAAGCCCGAACTCGCCCGTACGACGAGGGTTGCGCCTTCGTTTCGGTCCCTGCCGAACTGCAGCCGTTCCGGGCACGTATAGCGCGCCATCATGTCGCCGACGATGGCCGGCCAGCGCGTCAGAATCTCGCGGCGCGCGAAGCCTCGTTTGCGGAAGGCTGACTTCGTCACGCCCTCAAGCGCGATCGCCGCGTGACGCGGGCGGAAACTGCGGCGGTCCGTGTGAGGGGTGGGCATAACTCCATCTTGCGCCGGAACGCGCGCTGCGTCACCCGTGCGTTGAGCGTGTTACTCTGTCGCTCCTATGCAGGAGCCCCCCGTCGACGCGAGCGCCCTTCTGCGCTGGTACGACAAGAGCCGGCGCGCTCTCCCGTGGCGGGCAGAGCCAGGCGACCGGACCGATCCCTATCGGGTTTGGCTCAGTGAAATCATGCTGCAGCAGACGACCGTCGCGACGGTGACGCCGCGATTCGGCCGCTTCCTTGAGCGCTGGCCGACGATTGAGGACTTGGCCGCCGCGTCGCTGGATGACGTTCTGCATGAGTGGCAAGGGCTCGGCTACTACGCGAGGGCGCGCAATTTGCACCGCTGCGCCCAAGTCGTTGCAAACGAGCGCGACGGGGTCTTTCCGAGCGAGGAGGCGGCGCTCCGCCAGCTACCGGGCATCGGGCCCTACACGGCCGCCGCGATTGCCGCGATCGCCTTCGATGCGCGCGCCACGGGGGTCGACGGAAACGTTGAGCGGGTGATGGCGCGGCTGCATGGGGTCGAGACGCCGTTGCCCAAAGCAAAGAAGGAACTCGCGGCGCTGGCTCGGTCGATGACGCCGGAGACGCGACCCGGCGATTTTGCGCAGGCACTGATGGATCTCGGCGCGACGGTCTGCACGCCGCGTCGACCGCATTGCGCATCCTGTCCCTGGCGCAGCGGCTGCTCGGCGTACGCCGCAGGCAGCGCCGCGTTGTTACCGCGTCGCGAACGAAAGCCGGCGCGACCGACGCGGTACGGCGTGGCTTTTTGGCTGCAAGACGTCGACGGGCGGGTGCTGATACGCCGGCGCCCCGAAGAAGGGTTGCTGGGCGGGCTCTACGAAATCCCGTCCACGGCATGGCGCGGGGCCCACTGGGACGATCAGGAGGCGTTGGAGGCAGCGCCGACCGACGCCGACTGGCATGTGCTTCATGGCGAAGTTGTCCACGTATTCACGCACTTTCGTCTCGTGTTACGCGTCGCCAAGGGCGTTCCGAAGGACTGCTCACCAGACGGCGTATGGGTCCACCCGTCGGACTTCGCCGACTACGCGCTTCCGTCAGTCATGAAGAAGGTCGTGCGTTGGGCGATGGACAGCTAGTGCAACTCGGCTCTGAGTTGCTGGCGGAGTACGTCGATGGAAACGGCTCGGCCCTCGACGTCGAAGTGCCAGAACGTCCAGCCGTTGCAGGCCGGTGCACCTTGTACAGCCGCGCCGACCTTGTGAATTGACCCTTCCAACTGGCCCGCGCCGCCATCGGTGACCAGGCTCCCGTCGGCCCGGACCCGGGCGTGGTAGCGGCGCTGCGAATCAAACAGGACTTGCCCCGGGTCGAGCAGGCCGCGCTCCACCACCCGGCCGAACGGAATACGCGGTTGGGCGCGCTTCGACTTCATCGTCGCCAGGTCGTCGGGCTTCAGCGGTCGAACCGAACGCAAGCGTTCTCGGGCTACCTCGACGTAACGTTCCTCGCGCTCGATCCCGACATATCGACGGCCGAGCTTGCGGGCGACGGCGGCAGTCGTCCCTGAGCCCGAGAAAGGGTCGAGGATGACGTCGCCCTCGTTGCTGCTCGCAAGGATCACCCTGTAAAGCAGCGATTCAGGCTTCTGCGTCGTGTGCGCTTTTTCTCCGTTCACCTTCAGCCGCTCGCGTCCGGAGCAAATCGGAAGCGACCAATCGGAGCGCATCTGCAGATCGTCGTTCAACGCCTTCATGGCGTGGTAATTGAATGTGTAGCGCTTCTGATCCCGGCTCTTCGCGCACCACAGCAGCGTCTCATGCGCGTTGGTGAAGCGGGTGCCGCGGAAGTTCGGCATCGGGTTGGTCTTGCGCCAGACGATGTCGTTGAGAAACCAGTAGCCGATATCCTGCATTGTCGCGCCAAGACGGTAGATATTGTGATAGCTGCCGATCACCCAGATGGTGCCCTCGTCCTTCAGGACGCGGCGCGCTTCGTTGAGCCAGGCACGCGAGAAATTGTCGTAGGCCTCGAACGATTCGAACTTGTCCCACGCGTCGTCGACAGCATCGACCACGGTGTTGTTCGGGCGGCGCAGTTCGTTTTCTAGCTGCAGGTTGTAGGGCGGATCGGCGAAAACGACGTCGACCGAGGCATCGGGCAGGCGCGCCAGGACCTCGATCGAATCGCCCAGCACGATCTGGTCGAGCGGCAACGACGGCGCGCGCTCGGGCTTCGGGGGCCTGGTTGACTTGCTGCGAGGCATGACGGCGCATCCTGCGCGAAGCCGAGTCGTGGGTCAAGAATAAGAAGCATTAGATTCAGGGGGTTAAGGTCAGTTGTTGATGTTTTGCTGGACGTAGTGGGGCGAACGACCGCCGATGGTGGGGCGTCGGGCCCATGAGCGTGAGCGCGAGACGGTGCTCCATCGTGCCGTAGCCGCGATTGTGCTCCCAGCCGTAGCCGAGATGCCGCTGGGCCAGCCGCTTCATGAGACGGTCGCGGGTGACTTTGGCGACGATGGACGCTGCGGCAATCGACAGCGACAACGCGTCGCCGCCCACGACGAGCCGTTCGCGACATGGAAGTCGCGCCGACCTGTTGCCGTCGACGAGTGCGAGGTCCGGAAGGCGTCCGCACTCCCACGCGAGCGCCGTTAGTGCGCGTCGCATCGCGAGCAGGGAGGCCTCCAGGATGTTGAGGCGGTCGATTTCGGCGACGGACCCAATGCCGAGGCCGATCCGAGCCGACTGGCGGAGGCCGGCGAACACCGCCTCACGTTCAGTCTCGTCGAGCCGTTTCGAATCATCGATGCCGTCCGGCAGACAGCGCATGTCAAGAATGACCGCCGCTGCGACGACCGGACCGGCAAGCGGGCCGCGTCCCGCTTCGTCGACGCCGGCCACGACACCGTCAGCTGCTCGTTCTAGGGCGTCGGTCGGAGCGGGTCTAACCTGAGGCGCATTCATGCGTCCCGAATCTAGCAGCAGTCACCGAGACGCGACACGCTTCCGGGTACATGCTGTGTGCGAGGCCGGTCAGATCAGCGACAGCTGCGAACTTGGCGCTTGGGGCTTGATGAAAAGATCAGTGCGCAACGGTGCGAGCTTTCGATCAATGCCGAGCCTCCGCGAGGCCGCCCTGAACCGTTGGGCGATTATGTCTGCATAGGGACCGGTCCCGCTCATTCTAGTTCCGAACTCCGCCTGATAGTCCCGACCGCCCCTGGTTTCCCTGATGTTGCGCATGACCCGGCTGGCGCGATCCGGGACGTTCTCGGTCAGCCATTCCCGCGCGAGATTGCTGATCTCGTGGGGCATCCGCAGAAGGATATATCCCGCGCTCTTGGCGCCTGCATCCGCACTCGCCTGCAGGATCGGCTCAAGCTCGTGGTCGGTCAGACCCGGGATGACCGGCGCGACCATGACGCCGACCGGCACGCCGGCACGACTGAGCAACTCGATCGCCTCAAGCCGGCGACGCGGCGTCGAAGCACGGGGTTCCATCTTTCGCGCCAACCGGTGATCGAGGGAAGTGACCGAGATCATGACGTGAACGAGGCCGCGCCCGGCAAGGTCAGCAAGAATGTTAACGTCGCGCGCCACACGCGCCGACTTGGTGACAATGCCGACCGGATGGTTGTAGGCCGACAAGACCTTGAGCACGTCTTGGGTGATCCCGTAGCGCTCTTCGATTGGCTGATATGGATCGGTGTTGGTGCCCATCGCCAACACCGCGCATCTATATGAGGGCTTCGCCAACTCCGCCGCCAGCAGTCTGGGGGCTTCGGGTTTTGCAAAAAGACGGGTCTCAAAGTCGAGGCCGGGTGACAGACCGAGATAGGCGTGCGTTGGACGCGCAAAGCAGTAGAAGCAGCCGTGTTCGCATCCTCTATAGGGGTTCAGCGAACGATCGAAGGGAATGTCCGGCGAGGCGTTTCTCGCAATGACCGTTCGGCTCGTGTCACGAACAACGGCGGTTCGCGTTGGCGGGGCTTCTTCAGCGCCGCCCCAACCGTCGTCGAAGTCGAAATCGTTGTCGCGATCGACCCGCACCAGGGCCTCGAACCTGCCGGACGCATTGGAAACGGCACCCCGCCCGCGCCGCGCATGGGGGTGCACCGCAGCGTCTCTCGACTGGGGTTCCGGGAGGTGATGTGGGCGGGGTGCCATGGCGCGACTCTACGGGCCTTGAAGAACAAATCAAGAACACTGTTGCCTGCTTGTTGCTTGCGTTGGGCTATGGCCATAGTCGGCCGTATGAGCGGGGGAGAGGGCATGCGACCGGGACAACGACGCAAGCTGGAGGGTCTGACCGTCGTCGTCCCGACGCTCGATGCGGCGAGCGAACTGGGACCGACGCTGAAAGCAATCGACGGGTGCCGCGTGGTCGTCGTCGACGGGGGCTCGCAGGATGACGGTCCCTCGCGCGCGCGCAGTGCCGGCGCGGAGGTGATTGACGCGCCGCGCGGGCGCGGCGCTCAACTCGCAAAGGGCGCGCGGTTCGTGTCGGACGGTTGGCTCCTCTTCTTGCATGCCGACACTCGCCCCTGCGCCGGTTGGACTGAACAGGTCGAAGCCTTCATCTCGCAAAGGGACAATCGGTCGCGCGCCGCGGTGTTCGGATTGTCGTTTGATGATGGTTCGTCGGGCGCGCGCCGAATTGCATTCCTGGCAATGCTGCGTACACGGGCTTTCGGTTGGCCTTACGGTGACCAGGGATTGCTCATCCACAAGAGCCTCTACGAAAAAGTTGGTGGTTACCGGGACATGCCATTGATGGAGGACATCGATCTCGTTCGCCGGTTAGGCCGTGAGCGCATCACCATTCTGAATGCTCGAGTCACCACCTCCGCAGCACGCTACCGTCGTGATGGCTACTGGAAGAGGCCAGCGAGGAACCTTTTTTGTCTGTTTCTCTTTCTCGTCGGAGTTCCGCCGGCGAGGATCGCGCGCATCTACGAGCGGTGAGCGGTCCACCCAAAACTCTCGTGATCTTCGTGCGCGCGCCGCAATACGGTGCCGTGAAGTCGCGCCTGGCCGAAGCTGTAGGGCCAGGCGCGGCGCTGCGGGCTTATCGTGAAATGACATGGCGCGTCCTGTCCGCTGCGACGTCACGCGGGCAGTGGACGACCATTTTGCAGGTAACGCCCGGCGACCTTTCCTGCGGCCGCTGGTGGCCCGCTTCGCTTCAGCGCGCCGGCCAGTCTCGGGGTGATCTGGGGCAGCGGATGGCAAGCGCACTCGCACGATACTCATCGCGTGGGCCGGTCGCGCTGGTTGGAAGCGACATTCCGGACCTGAGGCGAGACGACCTACGGCAGGCGTTCGACGCGCTGGGTTCGCAGGACCTCGCGTTTGGACCTGCGCAAGACGGCGGCTACTGGCTGGTCGGTGTGAGGCAGGGCCTTCCCATTGGCGCCATCCGACGAATGTTCAATGGCGTTCGATGGTCGAGTGCGCATGCTCTGAGCGACACATTGCGCAATGTCCGTCCCGGTCTTCGTGTCGCCGAGCTCAGAACCGCCTGTGACGTGGATACGATCGACGATCTTGAGGCCTGGCGACGGCGACAAACCGCCTAGGGCGCATCTGGCCGGTAGAACCTGTCGCGCGCGCGCATCTCCAGAATCTCGCGCGCCCGGGTCTCGTAGCATTCAACGTAGTCGGCCGTACCTTCACTGAACCCGCGGCGTTCGCAGTAGCGTTTGAGCCATGCCTTGTCGCGCTCGGTCAGCTTGAAAGTGATGCCGCGGACAGTGATTTCCTGTGCGGCGGCGGTACCGGCGAAGGCGACGCCCAGGGGCAGCGTTGCGAGGCCGGCGATAAGGCGCCGACGATCGATCATCATGACGAATCTCCTGAGTGATTGTCTTTACCTGCAGATGGTGCGGCACAGAGTGCCGTACAACTCCGCCAATGTGCGTCGGAGCGAAAAGCGGCGGAAATGCCAACCTTGTTACCTCTGCGTATCGGGCACCCAGTCCAATCGACAGGCCGGGATCCAAGACCGCTACTTGTGCAGGGCGAAGTTGCAGGAGACGTAATCGACAAGATCGTCGACACAGTGCGAGACGTCGTTGGTTGCCGTGTCGATGGTGAGTTCCGCCGCTTCCGGCTCCTCGTATGGCGCCCCGATGCCGGTGAAATCGGTGATCTCGCCCGAGCGCGCCTTCTTGTAGAGCCCTTTCGGGTCGCGCTCCTCACAGATCGCGAGATCCGCCCGAACGAAGATCTCGTGGAAAGGTATCTCGCCTGCCGCTGCTCGCGCTCGGTCCCGGTCCGAGCGGTAGGGTGAAATGAACGCGCTGATCGCGATAAACCCTGCCCGAGCGAACAGCGCCGCAACCTCACCGATTCTTCTGATGTTTTCAGACCTCTCTTCGGGCGAGAAACCGAGATCGGCATTGAGTCCGTGGCGGATGTTGTCGCCGTCCAGAACGTAGACCTGAGCCCCACGTTCGAAGAGCTTGCGCTCGAGTTCCAGAGCAAGCGTCGACTTGCCGGCGCCCGAAAGTCCTGTCAGCCAGACGACGCCCCCATGGTGACCGGCCCGCTGCGACCGTTCTTCCGTGCTGACGCGATGTTCGACGCGAGTCACATTCGTTGCGCGCCTGGTCCTGCTCGGCCGCTGGTCGGCGTAGCCCTCCATGCTAACGGTCCCGCCGCCCACGATCCGATGGTCGTGTACCAGAGCAAAACGACCGGTCCGCGGGATATCTCTGGCTTCATCAAGCGCCAGTACTCGCTTGCTGCGCAGGATAAGCTCCGCTGCATTGTGCCTGTCGACGCCCTTTTCGCTGCGCCGCTCGAGCGTTTCGGTATCGACGACTTCCTCGATCGATTGGACAACGACCGTTGTGGCGGTGGTAGCAAGTTTCAGTAGGTATGTGCCGCCTTCCACCAGAGAATCATTTCCGAGCCAAAACACCCTGGCCCTGAAGACATCGGTTTCGATCGGTGGTGTTGCATGATGGCTGGCGATTTCTCCGCGCTCGAGGAAGAGATCATCACCAAGGGTCAGCCCGACCGATTGGCCTGCCGACGCGATATCGATCCCCGGAGACGTTGGCCACGTCTCAATCGACTTGACCTGGGCGGCCTTGTTCGAGGGCGAGAATAGAAGCTCGTCACCCACCCGCAGGGACCCGGATTCGATCCGACCGGCTATTATGCGACGCTGATCGAACTTGTAGATGTCCTGTATGGGCAGCCGTAGCGGTAGGCGCTCCGGTCTCCCCGCTGCACGGAAGTTCGCCAGCGCTTCCAGAAGCGTGGGTCCGTCATACCAGGGCATGCGCTCGCCCGGCTCGACGATCTGATCCCCGTCTCGCGCGCACGCGGGCAGAACGAACGAGGGGTTGATGCCGATTGAGGCGAGGTAGGCGACGATCGATTGCCGCACTGTTTCAAAGGCGTCCTGCTTGAAGGATAGAGAGTCCATCTTGTTGACGACCACGCACACCTGCTCAAGGCCGAGCAATTGGAGTAGGTATGCATGTCGCCGTGTTTCCCGTTGCACGCCAGCGCCGCCGTCGATCACCAGAACTGCCGCGTCCGCTCGCGCGGCGCCGGTCACCATGTTCTTGATGAACTCGCGGTGGCCCGGCGCATCAATGATCGTGAAGTCGCGATGTTCGGAACGGAACCGAATTTCGGCTGCGTCGATGGTGACGCCCTGGTCCCGTTCAGCCTGAAAAGCGTCGGTGGCAAAAGCCCACTCGAATGGCATCCCGCGGCTCGCGGACATGGCCTTGATGGCGGCGACTCTTGCCGCCGGCAAGGCGCCTGTATCGTTCAGAAGTCTTCCAATGAGCGTCGATTTGCCGTGATCGACGTGGCCGACCACGGCAACGGCAAGCAATTCCCTTGCGGCCGTCAAAGGTAGCCATCCGTCCGCAAGCGTTCGAAGCTGTCCTCGGCCTCGTGATCCATCATGCGTCCGCTACGTTCAGCAATCTGTGTCGACTCGAGTTCGGCAATAACTTCGTCGATCGTGGCGGCAGTGCTGTCGACTGCCGTTGTGATGTCGCGATCGCCGAGCGACCGGTACCGGCGCCCGTCTTGTGCAAAATAGAGGTCGACGACAGGAATGCCTTCGCGGCGGATATAGCGCCAGATGTCGATCTCCGTCCAAGCCAGCAGTGGATGGACCCGCATATGGGTCCCCGGAGGACACTCTGTGTTGAAC
>JAYOEZ010000022.1:0-14228 GCA_038116985.1 Alphaproteobacteria bacterium
CCGCAGCAACGCCGATCTCCGATGATCCCTGAGCGTGGGCAAGCAAAGGTGCAAGCGCAAGAAATGCGGCAACCGCCGCAGCTGGGCGAATTCGAGGCACAGGCAGGCTCCTGAGGTGTCGCTGCGAGACAATAGAACCACGCGTTCGTTTCCGGCAAGAGAGCGGCGGCGGCGCTAGCCCGGGCGGGACCTCATCGCGATGAAGTTCCCCGCGACAACGGCAGCCACCCCGGCCCCAAGAGCCCAGGTCAGCGGCAAACCCTCGACCGCGACTGAGATCACCACCGCCACCATCGGCGACATCAAGGTGAAGTAGGACGATCGCGCCGGCCCAATCCGCCGCACGATGACGAAGTAGATGACGAAAGCGAGCACGCCTGCGGGAAGCGACAGATAGAGCAGTGAGAGGACGTAGGGCAACGACCAGTCAAATATCATCTCTCGCCCAAGGGCCAGGACGAACACCAGATTGAACCCCGCACCATAGATCATGCCCCAGCCGTTGGCGGGCAACAGCGGGACGCTGTTCTGGCTCAACTTCGCGGTTACGATGGTCGCCATCGACACGACATAGGCAGCGGCAAGCAGATAGCCGACGCCCTTCAACGTGCCCAGATCGACACTCGAGGCAAAAGCCGAATCGCCGAAGAGGATCAGAAGACCGCCAACGCCGAACAGCCCCCCCAGCAGGACACGCCCATTCAACGGTGCGGCAAGAAAGATGCGCGCATTGAGCGTGGTGAAGAACAGCGCCATCGTGAAGGTGATCGCCGCGAGCCCGCTGGTGAGTTCGATCTGGCCGCGATAGATAAGAACGTAGTTGAGCGAAAAGAAGCACAACCCGAGGGCGGCAAAGTAGACATGCGTACCCGCGGAAAACCCGCCAAGGCGCTGTCGGCCAACCACGCAGATCGCGGTCATCGTGATGGCCGCGATGATGTAGCGCCAGAGAATGGACACCTCCGGCGACACGACGCCGAGTTGGAACTCGATCGCCAAGAACGACCCGCCCCAAATCCCCACGAGCACCGCATAGAGAAGCACGGTGCCCCCCGACATCCGCGCAGCATCGCCGGCGGTGGGGGTCGTCTCACTGGATGTCATCGGGTATGTCGCTCAGAGTTCTTCATGCGCCGCGCATAGGCGCATGGCGGCTGCACGTACGCAAGGACAGGTCGAAAAAAGACCCGCGCCACACGGCGCGGGTCCTGATCCGCGCCATTGGCGGCTCTAGCCGTCGATCGATATGTCCGACCAGTTGATGATCCGGTTGTTGGGCGCGTAGCCGTTAACCCGGTTGCTGACCGCGTCGATCTGCACTTCCTCATAGAGAAAGATCGCCGAAGCATGGTCGTGGTAGTACTTGTTGATCTCCATGAGCATCGAGCGACGCTTGCCCTCGTCGAACTCCTCGTTCGCGGCCTTGATGGTCGGCTCGATCTCGGGGAAGCACGTCCACTTCGTGCCGGTATTGCACGAGTGCAGTGCGTTGAGCGAGCGCATCACATCCATGGTCGGTTCGGAGCCATAGTTGAAGCCGAACAGCGGCGCCATCTTGGTGCTGTCGCGAACCTTGCCGATCAGGTCGGGCAACGTGATCTCGTTGATGGTGATCTGCACTCCAACCTTGGCTGCATCGAGCGCCACCTGGGTATAGATCTCGCGGCGCTCGGCCACGTTGACCACAGCCTCCGCCTTCAGTTCCAGACCGTTGCCGTATCCCGCTTCGGCAAGCAGCTGACGCGCCTTGACGGGATCATAGGGATACGGATCAACATTGGGATTGTAGCCGTTGACCGATCGGGCAGCAGGCTGACCCGCCGGGACGGTCAGACCGCCAAGAATGGCGTCGACGAATGCCTGTTTGTCGACCGCATAGTTCAACGCCTGGCGCACGCGGACGTCGTGGAGCGGCGTCCCGGGGCGGTTCTGGAAGAACATCAGGTTGATGTTCTGCGGCGTCGAACTCACGATGAGCTTGCCGTCGGCCGCCTCGATGCGGGAACGCGCCTCGGGTGAGACCTCAAACGCCAGGTCGACCTGCTGGGATTCAAACGCCGACAGCCTCGCCGCGACTTCCGGAAGCGCGCGAACGACGAGGTGTCCGACCTTGCCCTGGCGCCAACCGGCCGAATGGGGCTCGACCTCAATGATGTCCTTTTCCCATTTGATGGACTTGTAGGGCCCGGTGCCGATCGGCTTTGTCGTGATCCCATCGTAGCCGAGGTCGTTCATCAGCTTCATGTTGACTACGTACAGTCCGCCGAGCAACGGCGGCACCATCGGATCAGGCGTCCGCGTCGTGACTTCGAACGTTTCGTCGTCAATCACCCGGCCCGCAATGATGTTCGACATGTTGCGCAAGGTGTTGATGCCCTTCGCCTTGCCTTCGTCCGTGTTGAGCCAGTTGATCAACTCGGCGATATCGGACGAGTGCAACGGCTTGCCGTCATGGAATACGGCGTCGCGACGAATCTTGAGTTCCCACGTCGTCGGCGACGTGTTCTTCCACGACACCGCGAGACCCGGCTCCGTCCCTACGCTGGTACCGTAGGTCACCGGATCGAATGCGAGTTGGAACAACCAGCGACCGGAGTGCGATGCGTCACCGAGCGGATTGGCGAGTGAACGCGGCATGCTTGCTGTCGCCACCGTCATATCGGCCGCTACCGCGCTCCCGGAAACGAGCATGGTCGCAGAGACCGCAGCGACCGACGCCTTCTTGAGATAGTTCTTCATGAATGCCACCCTAAACCGCAGCCTGTGCGGAAGGCAGACTCTACGCGCGTGCGCCAACCGGGGAAATGGCCCCCTTCGCGGTGTCCGTGGCGTGAATATGCACCCGAAACGCGCCTATTCTGCGGCGGGACGGCCTTCTTCGCCGAGGTGCCGAACGGCCGGAAAGACCTGATCGCGGAGATATTCCATGGTGCGACGGCCCACCTCGCGCGGCATATTGCCGATGTTGCAGTGCAATCCCATGTGGACAATCCCCAGCTCCTTGTGGAAGCGGGTGATTTGCTCGATGGCCATTTCAGGCGTTCCGCAAACGACGAGGCCCGCCTCGACTCGCTCGTCGAAACTCAGCCCACCCTGTCGCATGTTGACGAAGCCCTTGCGACGCTTCTCCAGTTCCTCTGGCGAACCGAAATAGCGGGTCTTCTGAATGACAATTTGCTGTGCCGTGCGAATGCCGCCACCAAGCGTACCGAAGAAATATTCGATAGCCGGCTCGAGGTAGCTCTTGGCCTCTTCGTAAGTCGGCGCAATGCAGCAGTTTGCCCCGGTCGTAAAGTGCTCCGCGGTAGGCTCCCATCCCTCCTCGCGAGCGTAGGCGCGATAGCGCTCCATCGTCTCTCGCGCCTCATCGAAGCTCGTCAACGCAAGGATGCCGGCGATCGCACGGAAGCGCGCGGCGATCCGCGCGGACTTCTCGGATGCTACCGACATGAGAATGGGCGGGTGCGGCTTCTGGATAGGCTTCGGCCAAACCGACACGGCCCGATACTGGTAGTACTTTCCTTCCCAACCGAACGGTTCGGGCTCTGTCCAGCACTTCAAGATGAGTTCGACGGCCTCGTCCATGCGCTCGTAGGATTCGTCGGCCGCCACGTTGTAGGCGACATACTCATGCGGAATGCCACGCATGAAGCCTGCCACCAAGCGCCCTTTGCTCGCCACGTCGAGCATCGCGTACTCCTCGGCGATGCGCACCGGATTGGTGATCGGAACCAGATTGCCGGCCTGCACGATACGAGCGCGCGAGGTGCGATCAGCGAGGATCGCGCCGACGAGGTTCGGATTGGGCATCATGCCGTACGGGCTGAAGTGGTGCTCGTTCGAGCCCATCCAGTCGAAGCCGCATTCTTCGGCGTATGCCTTGTCCTCGATGTATTCGTCCCAGAGCCGAGTCGCGAGCTCGCCGTCGAACGATTTGTTGGGAACCGGCCAGTCCTTGGCTTTCTCGGTCACCCCCGTGTAGGGCATGAAATGTGTATGCGTGAATTGCATCGCGCGCCTCCCAGAGCCTCTCAAGCAGGAGATTACCTCATGAGCCGGCCTTGGACGCCTGCCGCAGCCGGCGTCTGCATGGCCGCCCACACTATGGACAGCGCTTCAGGACGCCGATCGCGACGTCGAGTTACCCCAGGCTTCGCAGCGTGCGCGCCATTTCGCGCATCAGGTCGCAGTAGGCTTGCCAAGTGGGCTGACTGTAGTCGAGTTTGAGGTTCGAGCCGGATCGCTTCAAACGGTTGGCGAGGTCGACGACCCGCTCCTCCACCTCGTCGGGATATCCATGGAGGAAGCGTTCGAATTCCTGCTCGTCGAACGGCGCAAAGAAAATGGGCGGAAACAAATGGATGCTCTTGAGCGGTGCGCTGATCATCCGCGCATCGGAAGGCCGCGTCGGCGCGCGGCGCAGAAAGGCTTCATGGCCGCCAACACACTGCCTGTCGATCTTGTCGTCGACCTGACTCGCGTACAGCCGCGCAGTCTCGGGGTCGGGACCGCTATCGCAGGCGGCTAGTGCCATGAGCGCCAGGAGCAGCGCAGGAGCGGCAAACTTCATGGCATTTTGTACGATGCGCAAGGTGATCCGAGCAATGGCCAGCGGCTTTACCGGTGATTAACCCTGATTGCGCTAGACTGAGGGTGTCCGGAAACCAAAGGAAATGACATGACCCGGCTGTCCATTCGAACGATCGGCGCGGGGCTGGTTGCAGCGAGCCTGCTCGTCGGCCCGCCGGCTTCGTTGGCCCAATCGCAGGCCTCGAAGACGGGTACGGGGTTGCCACGGCAGGCCGCGGGCGCGGCGTCGGGGCAGAACCGCATCCAGACCACTGGCAGTCTGTCGACCGGCGCAGTCGCCGCTGCAATCGGTCTTGCCGTGGTCGTCGGTATCGGCGTCGCGATCGCTTCGAGCGGCGGCGGATCTTCCGCTTCGAGCACGAACTAGCGACACGCTGGACCCCCTCCCCCGCCCCTGCCACACTCCGATTGCAAAGGAGTGGGTATGCCGAAATCTGCCAAAACAGAGGAAGAGTGGCGCCGCGAGTTGAGCGAAGAGGAGTACTACGTCCTTCGTCAGAAGGGGACGGAGCGCGCGTTCACCGGGGAATACAACGATTTCAAGGAACCGGGAACGTTCCTGTGCCGCGCGTGCGGTCAGGCTCTATTTGATTCGGATACCAAGTACGAGTCCGGGAGCGGCTGGCCGTCGTTTTTTCGGCCAATCGAACCGGAACGCGTGATCGAAGAGCGCGACGTCAGCCACGGCATGATCAGGACCGAAGTCATGTGCAGCGGTTGCGGCTCGCACCTCGGCCACGTCTTCGAAGACGGCCCGAAGCCAACGGGTCTGCGCTACTGCATGAACTCGCTATCGTTGCGGCACAGCGAGGAGAGGGAAACCTAGTCCGGCCATGACCGACGCCGACGGGCTCGTCTATGCGGCACTCCTGGATGGGAACGGTGGCGCTCGAAGCATAGGCTGGGACGGTGTGCAAGCATGGTCTGAAACAGCCGGCCCGCTCTGGGTCCATCTGCAGCGCAGCAACCCCAATGCCGCGAGATGGCTTCAGGAGGACAGCGGACTCGACCCCTTTGTCGTTCAGGCGCTCCTCGAGGAAGACCCCCGTCCGCGCACGTCTGTCGTCGGCGAAGGCGTTCTTGCCGTTCTGCGTGGCGTCAATCTGAATCCCGGGTCGGCGCCCGAGGACATGGTTTCGATCCGCCTTTGGGTCACCGAGAGCGTCGTCGTTTCGGTGCGCACGCGCGTCCTGCTCTCGGTTCAGGACCTACGCGACGACCTTGACGCGGAGCGTGGTCCGCGAACGCCGGCGGGCGTTCTTGCACGCCTTGCCGAGCACCTCGCGCGACGCGTGGATCCGATCATTGAGGGGCTGGAGGATCGCATCGATGCGCTGGAGGCCGCGATCGGAGAGCGCAGATCATCGGAATTGCGCTCGGAACTGCATGAACTGCGGCGCGAAGCGATTGCCCTGCGCCGCTACATTGCGCCGCAGCGCGACGCTCTTGTGCGCCTCGCGACGCTTGAGTCGCCCCTCTTTCGACGTCGCTCGCCGAGGCCGGCTGCGCGAAGTGTCCGACCGGACCATGCCTCATGTAGAGGACCTGGATGCCGTTCGCGACCGGACCGCAGTTCTCCAGGACGAACTCACCACGCAGATGTCAGAACAGATGAACAGGACAATGTACCTACTGACGGTGGTGGCCACCGTGATGCTGCCGCTCGGCTTCGTCACCGGCCTTCTCGGAGTCAATGTCGCCGGAATCCCCGGCGCCAACTCCCCTTGGGCATTCGGCGCCCTGTGCGCGATCCTTGTGCTGCTCGTCGCATTCGAGGTGGTCATTCTGCGTCGCCTTCGCTGGATCTAGGACCATGGAGGACATCAACACCGAGCAAATTGTCAACGTGCTGTATGGCATCCGGGACTGGGCCGTCTCCGACATCCTCGTCCCCTGGACCCTGGCGCAGCTAGTCGTGGCAGTAGTGCTGGTCCTCGTTGCTGGTGCGTTGCGCAAACCGGCTCGGCGACTTCTGCGCCGCGCGACGAATATCGGACCGTTGGACGGCCGCGTGAACCGCGTGACCGATTCATTGACCCCGCTTGCCTTTCCACTGGCAGCCATCATCCTGCTTTGGCTGGCAGTGGGCATCGCCAACAACCTCGACACACCTAGCCGCGTCATCTCGATCGTCGCGAGCCTATTCAGCGCCTGGGTATTGATTCGCTTTGTTTCCGGGATTGCCGGCGACTCGGCCTTGACCCGTTTCGTCTCGTTCGTTGCCTGGACCGCGCCTCGTTCGAACTAGGAGACCTGAGAATCTCCGCGCTGACCATACTCAAGGGCGTCGCCGTCCTCGGCTTCCTTCTATGGCTGGCCGTCACGACATCACGCTTCCTCGAGCGGCGCATCAAAGCGGTGTCCGACCTCACGCCGTCGGTTCAGGTACTGCTCATCAACCTGTCGCGGATCATTCTGTTCATCGTGGCCATCGTGGCCGGCATCAGCAGCGTCGGAATCGATCTCACTGCATTCGCTGTCTTCACCGGCGCCCTCGGAGTCGGCATCGGCTTCGGGCTGCAGAAAGTCGTCGGCAACTTCGTCAGCAGGATCATCATCCTGCTCGACAAATCGGTGAAGCCGGGGGATGTCGTCGCGATCGGCAACAACTACGGGCGCATCTCCTCGCTCGGCGCTCGCTACGTTTCGGTGGTGACGCCAGATGCGCACGAATACCTGATTCCGAACGAAGACTTCATCACGACACAGGTCGTCAACTGGTCCTACAGCGACCAGAACATCCGATTGTCCGCAGACGTCGGCGTGCACTACAGGTCGGACGTGCATAGAGCGATCGAGATCTGCCTCGAGGCCGCGGGCGAAGTCGATCGCATTCTGAAGGATCCGCCTCCGAAGTGCTTCCTGAACGCGTTCGGCGAGAGCTCGGTCGATCTCCTGGTGAGCTACTGGATCAACGACCCGATGAACGGCACGATCAACGTACGTAGCGCTTTGCTACTCAATATCTGGGACAAGTTCCACGCCGAGGGCATCGAGATCCCCTATCCGCAGCGCGACCTCTACATCAAGGAGATGCCCCCCGACGGGATCGACGCACCGAACCCGAAGGCCGAGTCCTGATGGCTGCTCAGAGCGGATCCAAGAAAGTCATCTACGCGGCACTAGCGGGCAATCTGCTGATCGCCGTCACCAAGTTCGGCGCTGCAACCTTCACCGGCAGTTCGGCAATGCTGAGCGAGGCGGTTCACTCAGTCGTCGACAGCGGCAATCAGGTCTTGATGCTCTATGGCATCCGCCGCGCGGGCCGACCCGCTGACGAAATGCACCCGTTCGGCTACGGCATGGAGCTGTATTTCTGGACCTTCGTCGTCGCCGTGCTGATCTTCGCCGTCGGGTCCGGCGTTTCGATCTACGAGGGCATCTCGGCACTGCTGGGCGAAGGCCACGAACTGCGTGATCCGCTGATCAACTATCTAGTGCTTGGCTCCGCCATGATCTTCGAGGGATTCGCGTGGGCGATCGCATACCGCGAGTTCAAGAAGATGAAAGGTGATCGTCCCTTCTTTCAGGAGGTGCGGCGCAGCAAGGACCCAACGGTGTTCACCGTTCTCTTCGAGGACACGGCAGCGATGCTCGGCTTGATCGTCGCGGCCGTCGGCATTGCACTGTCTCACGCCCTTCACATGCCCGAGATCGATGCGATCGCATCCATCATGATCGGAGTGATCCTTGCCGGAATCGCAATGCTGCTGGCCTACGAGTCCAAGGCGCTGTTGATCGGCGAATCGGCAAGCCGCATCATGCAGGAGAGCATCCGCCATATTGTCGGCGAGACACCGGGCATCCTGGCCACCAACGAACTCCTGACGATGCACCTCGGGCCGCAGGACATTCTCCTCAACCTCAGTCTCGATTTCGCCGATCAGATGAACTCCGTCGAGGTCGAAGCCGCCATCAGCGCGCTCGAGCGCCGCATCAAGGAAGCGCACCCGGAGGTTCGTCGGGTGTTCATCGAGGCTCAAAGCTGGCGCGGACACGCGGCCGACGTCGAGCATTCCGTGGGCGACAAGGCATAACGGCGATGATCAACGAACCAAACTATCAGGTTCGCGTGCGGCGCATTCCTGAGGGCATTCCGAAGGAGGACGACCTTGAGGTGGTCGAAGCCGCTGTCCCCCGCCCGGGCGACGGGGAACTTCTCGCCAAGACCATCTATCTCGTGGTCGATCCCTATATCCGCTCGCGCCTCAGCGGCCGCCACTTCGACGGCCAGCCACAACCCGGCGATCTCATGCTGGGACGCACTGTCAGCCAGGTCGTGGAGTCGAATGTCGACGGCGTAGCGCCCGGCGACTTCGTCTGCATCGAATCCGGGATGCAAAGCTATGCCGTGGTCGATAGCAGCGACGTCATCCGCATCGATCCGACCCTCGCGCCGATGTCGACGGCGCTTGGCATCCTCGGCATGCCCGGGCTGACGGCCTGGTCGGGCCTACGCATCCTCGACCCCATCAAGGCCGGCGAGACGCTCCTCGTCACGGCCGCGTCCGGTGCCGTGGGATCCATGGCGGGCCAGATTGCGCGACTTTCAGGCGCACGCGCCATCGGCCTCGCCGGCAGCGACGAAAAATGCGCCTGGGCGCGCGAAGAGGCTGGTTTCGACGCCTGCTTCAACTACAAGACCGAGGACTGGTCGGCGGCGCTGCGGGAAATCTGCCCCGAGGGCGTCGACGTCTATTTCGACAACGCCGGTGGCGACATCCTCGCGACGGTTCTCAAGAACCACATGGCGATATACGGCCGAGTCCTGATCTGCGGACTGATCTCGCAATACAACCTCAGGGACGCGCCACCGGGCCCCAACCTCGGTCCGGTCGTCAGCCGCCGCGTTCAGATCAAGGGACTGGTCGTCTACGACTTCGAGGAACGGCGCGAGGACTTCCTGAGCGAAGCCGTCCCGTGGTTCAAGGCAGGCAAACTGCACTACAAGGAAGAGATGCACGACGGAATCGTAACGGCGCCGAAAGTGTTTTCGCGACTCATGAGCGGCGAGAACTTCGGCAAGACGATCATCCGGGTCAGTCACGACGCGACCACGGGAGAATAGACATGGCGCTCGAACTCAACGACGCACCGGCCGGATTGCTGAACCCCAACGACCTGGCGCCTTGGCGCGAGATTCCAACAGCGGTGATTTCCGACGACATGAATCGTACCGGCGCGATGGTCAGCGCCATCAAGCCGGTTGCGAACGGCCTGACGTTAGCCGGTCAGGCGCTGACCGTACGAGCATTTGTGGGTGACAACGCCGCGCCACACTACGCCCTGACCAAGGCATGGCCAGGCTGCGTGATGGTGGTCGACGCACGCGGCCACACGGATACTGCGGTGTGGGGCGGATTGCTGATGTATGCGGCGAAGGCAAAGGGCGTCGCGGCCGTGATCGTCGATGGCGCCATCCGCGACGTTGCTGAACTGCGCGAATGCGGTGTGCCGGTCTATGCGCGAACAAGCGTTCCCAACGGCCCCCAGAAAGCATGGGGTGGCGGTGTCAATGTAACCGTCCAATGCGGCGGCGTGACCGTCAATCCAGGGGATATCGTCGTCGGCGATGACGACGGTGTCGTGGCGTTCTCACCCGACAAGGCGTCTTCGCTTCTCGAGAAGTGCCGCGCGCGCATCGCCAATGAAGCCAACATCATGGCGCAGATCGACGCCGGCAAGTCGACTGTCGAGATCATGAAGATGCCGCCGCCCGACGAGCTCGGTTAGCGGTGCGCATGCGCCGGAGAGCGGCGCGCCAGCACCACGGCCGTCACGGCCAGGAAGAAGCCCGGGATCGCCAGAACGGCCAGCATTCCCGTGACGCCCATTCCGTCGCCGGTTTCGACCGAACCCACCATCAGGCTGCCAAGAGCCATACTGCTGAACGAAATCATGCCGAGCAGCGATGCCGCGGTGCCGGCGATGTCCGGCGCGACCTCGATCGCACCGGCCATCGAGTTGGGCACGTTTAGACCGACACCCATCGTATAGAGCATCATCAGCGGGTAGATGATGTAGAGGCTGAGCGTTCCGGAAGCGACGAAGGCGAACGAGATCAGCGCACAGGTCAGCGATAGCGAGCAGCCGGCAAGAATAAGCGGTGCGATCGACAGGCGTTTGGACAGGCGACTGGTGATGAGGTTCCCGAGGATGAAGCCGCCCGGCATTGCGGCGGTCAAGATTCCGTAGACGCCCGGGTCCACGCCCATTCGCTCGATCACCACGAACGGTGCGCCGGCCATGAAACCGAAGATCCCGCCGTTCATCAGCGCCTGTGAAAAGGAGAAACACAGGAACAATGGCGAACGCAGCAAGCGGCCGTAGTTAGTCAGCATACGCATGCCGCCGTAGTCGGCGACATTGCGCTCCTTGTGTGTCTCCGGCAGGAACACGATCGACAGACCAAGAAATGCGAACGCGATCACCGAGGTAACCCAGAAGATGCCCTGCCACCCCAGTGCCGCGGCAACAAACCCACCGGTGGCAAGCGACAGGAGCGGCGCAAGGCTGCCGCCGCTGTTGATCAGGGCCATCGGTCGGCGCACCTGCGAATAGTCCCAGATGTCGCGCGCGATGGCGCGGGCGAGGATCGACCCGCCCACGGCACCGAAACCCTGGATGACGCGCGCCGCGGTCAGCCATTCAATGGTCGGCGCGAGCGCAGTGGCCACGGACCCCACGCCGTAGATCAACAGGCTTCCTAGCAGGATCGGGCGGCGTCCGAAGCGATCCGACAGCGGTCCGTAGAGAAGCTGCGCAAGTGCAAAGACGATCAGAAAGGCCGTGAGCGTGAACTGGGCCGACGCCGCATCGGTTTCCAGGTCGCGTGCGATCTGCGGGATCGCCGGCGTGTACATGACGCCACCGATCCAGCCAATCGCGCTGAGCGCGGCCAACAATGCGAGCACGCGGCGCCCTACTCCATGCCTAGCGGTGAGAACGCGCCGGGTATTCGGACGCGCTAAAGTGTCGGAACAGACTAGGCCGCGGCGGGCGCGACGAAAACACCCTCCTTCGTGTACTGCTTCACGACCTCGATGGTGGGCTTCATGCCGCGATAGGGAAAGTCCACCGCGTCGTCGGCCCACAGGTCGTTTGGCAGACCTTGGCGTTTGGCGTAGACGTGCCCGTAAACCGCCGGCTCATCCCACGCCGCCAGGTTTACGAGCGCGTTGCTACGCGCCTTGCGCAGCGCCCGCAGGTCGAGGCGCCCTTCGAGGGCAACACGGCCGGGACCGTCGGCGACGGCGAGTACGTTCCCGTCGAAGTTCACGATCTTGGCGTGGCCGCGCGAATAGAGATTCGGCGTCGTGTCCTCGTGATTGAGGTATTCGCCGCCCATCGCCGCCGAGACGATGTACGCCGTGTTTTCGAAGGCGCGCGTCCGGCGGCCCATCTCCCATGCCTTGCGACCGCCGCCATGCGGTTCCGACGTCGGATGCAGGATCACTTCGGCACCTCGACGCACGAGCGCGCGCGCAGTTTCCGGGAAATTCATGTCGAAGCATACGATGGTGCCGAGACGGCCCAGCGGCGTATCCACCACCGGAAACAGGTGATCGTAGCCGTACTTGTCGACGTAGCGCGAATAGACGCTGCCCGGCGTGGTGTCGGGCAGCGTGCCGAGCACATCGGCGCATTGAATCTTGCGGTAGCGATGGATGAAGTTGCCGGCGTCGTCGATGATGAACGCCGTATTGAAGAAGCGGCCAGGCCAATCGTCGTCCGCTTCAAAGCAACCGCCGGCGACGTAGCACTGCATGTCCTGGGCGAATTTGCACAGACGGTCGATCTCAGGGCCCGGAAAACGCACGCCGATCTGCGCCCACAGTTCTGGCGACCGGTTGACCTGCGCGCCGGTTATGAAGAACTCCGGGAAAACAACGATTCCCGGCTTCGTCCTCTCGACGCGGAACTGCACCAGTTCGATCGCTTCCTCGACGTTGCGCATCTTGGTTTCAGCGGCGAGTTCCACTTTGCGCAGGATGCGCACCACGTGCTGGCCGAGAATCACACCGTAGTTGAGACGCTCGTCGGGCCGCGGCGGGTTTGCCGTGGCGGCGACGCGGCGCTGGCCCTCAACCCGCCAGTCCGCCCGCGTCGCCGGCGGCTCAGCCGTGTTCCCGCCTGTCGTGGCGTAGCCGGGCGCGTATAGCTGCGTACGCAGAATGGCAGGGAAATTCGGACCCGGCGCCTGCCGAATCCGGCGCAGGCGGTCGACGTCGGGGGCGCACAGGATGAAGCTCTCTCCTCCGGTCGCCCGCACGGAATTGCCCATCCAGTCGTTGAGCGCGGACGCGGCCGGCAGCGCGATCGTCGCCCCTTCGATGTCTGCGGTTCGCGGCGAGGCGCAGGCAAGATAGATCCGGTTCTCGTATGGACGCGCCTGGCGCACCGTCTGCCGAATTTCGAATCGGTCGTCCGTCAGTTCGCGCGTCGGATTGAGCAGCAGTTCGCAGCCGTTCAGAGTCAACGCCCTGACGAAATTGGGAAAGAGCACATCCTCGCCGATCAGGAAACCGAGTTGGCCGTGCGGCGTCCTGGCAACCGCGAAAGGCGCAGGCGCATTGTACTCGGCCAGGGCGTCGCCATATCGGTCGACCAGATCGGGCGAGATCTTGGCCGTTCGCAGGAGCTGGTCGCCATCCGGTCCAAAGAGAAATGCAACCGTCTGCGATTTTCCGCTGGTGTCGCTGACGACCTGCCCGGCACCAGCCAGATAGACCCGCCGATCCTTCGCCAGCGTCGACAGCCCTTTGCAAAAAGCCTGTTCCGCTGGATCGTTGGCGGCTGAGTCAGCGAGCGGCAGAAGAACCAGCGCCGGCTCGTCGTCCTCGGCCCGTCGTTGGGCCGCGCCGACGACCCCACGCACCCCGGTTTCGAGTGTCGCCAGGCTCCAAGCCTCCTGCGAAATGATCAGCATCGCGTCCTCCTTGTTGCGCGGGATTGTCACGGTGGGCGGAAAGCCGCGCAACTTGCCGATCCGGCGTTGACCGCCCTGCGCGTGCGGCCCATCCTGCAGCAAAACAAGCCAACCTGGGGAGGCGCGTATTTCGTCCGGCACCAAACTCTACCGCAGTATCCTGTTCGTTCCCGGCAATCGTCCGGAGCGCTTCGAGAAGGCCGCCGCCGCCGGCGCCGATCTCGTTACGATCGACCTGGAAGACGCCGTTCCTGCTGAGAACAAGGACGAGGCGCGAGAAATCCTGATGAAGCACCTCGCGGAACCGCCTCCCTCGGGCACGCGTCGCTTCGTGAGGATTAATTCGCCCAAGACCACCCACGGCGTGCGCGATCTCGCCGCGCTGATCGATACCAAGAACCCACCGGACGGCGTTCTGATCCCGATGGTCGACACCGCAGCTGAGGTGAAGTGGGTTGATGCGGTCCTCGCACATCATGCGGATCTCGACTTGCTTGCCGTGATCGAGACGACCCAAGGGCTCGACAACGCCTATGAAATCACCGGGGCTTCGCCACGGTTGCGGGGCGTCGGCTTCGGGTCGGCCGACTTCACCTCGGAAACGGGCGGGACGATGGAATGGGACCCCCTCCTCTATCCACGTAGCCGGATCGCCGCCGCCTGTGCCCGCCACAAGGTCATCGCGATCGACGGCGTATGGCTCAACATC
>JAYOEZ010000022.1:14238-40239 GCA_038116985.1 Alphaproteobacteria bacterium
CGATGAGGAGGGCCTGATCGACGAGACACGAAAGATCAAGGCGCTCGGCTTCCGGGGCAAGATCGCCATTCACCCCAAGCAGATTGGCGGCATCAACAAGGGTTTCGCTCCTACCGAGAAGGAAGTTGAGCATGCCCGCAAGGTCGTCGCGGCATTCGAGGAAGCAAGGGGTGCCGCGATCAAGGTGGACGGCCTGATGATCGACGTGCCGCTGTACGAATCCGCTCGGCGGACCATCGCCGCCTCGCAGGACTAGGAGGATCACATGGCCGACGTTCCGCTGATCGACATCGCTCCGTTCCTCGACGGTTCGGACAAGACCGGCGTTGCGCGCAAACTCGACGACGCCTGTCGCAATATCGGATTTCTCGTAGTCGAGGGACACGGCGTCGATCCGGCGCTCATCGCCGAGATGCACGACGTCAGCAAGCAGTACTTCGGCATGCCGTTCTGGGAAAAGATGCGGTTCAAGATGCCACCGGACCGCTACCGCGGGTATACGCCTTATGGCGCCGAGAGCCTGTCCTACAGCCTTGACGAGGAGCAGCCGCCCGACATCAAGGAGTCGTTCTCAATGGGGCCGTTCGATCACGGCTTCGACGAGTATCACTTCGGCGGTGCCGGTGCGCGCTACTTCGCGCCGAACTTCTGGCCCGACAGACCTGAAGGAATGCGCAAGATCTGGGAGGCCTACTATGCGGAGATGGAGCGGCTGGCCAGCGATCTCATGCGCATCTTCGCCGTCGCACTGAAACTTGACGAGCACTGGTTCGCCAACAAGATCGACAGACACATCACCAACTTCAGCGTCATCCACTACCCCGGCCAGGAGAACATCACGCCGGCCGACGGGCAGAGCCGGGCCGGCGCACATACAGACTACGGAAGCCTGACGATCGTCCAGACCGATACCGACGTCGGTGGCCTTGAGGTGCAGAAAAGGGATGGCAACTGGGTCGGCGTGCCGTGGATTCCAGACACATTCGCCGTCAACCTCGGGGATCTCATGTCGGACTGGACCAACGACGAATGGGTGTCGACGTTGCACCGCGTTGCCAATCCGCCTCGCGACAAAGCGCATGTCAGCAAGACATCATTGCTGTTCTTTCATCAGCCTAACTACGACGCCGTCATCGAGTGCATTCCGACCTGCACAGACGCCGACAATCCCCCCAAGCACGAGAAGATCACGTCGGGCGAGCATGTGACGATGAAGATCAACAAGCACCGCACGGTCGACGACGTGATGCAGGCCGCCGAGTAGGCGGCAAAGAGGAGATCACAAATGGACAAGCTTGCTTTTCGCCACCTGGCCGACTCGACAAGGGAAGATCACGAAATCCTCCAGCCGTACCTGGAGGAAGAGAACAAGCGCACGGCCGACCGAGTGATCGAGATGTTCGTCGCGCTGAAGGACAAGGATTGCGGGCCGCTACCGGTCGATATGTACGAGCACGGGTTGCAGGCAGCGACTTTGGCGCTGCAAGACAGCGAGGACGAAGAGACCATTGTTTGCGCACTACTCCACGATCTCGGCCACTACGTCGCGCCGATGAACCATGGACGTTTCATCGCCGAACTCTTGCAGCCCTTTGTCTCGGAAGAGAACTACTGGGTGCTGCAACACCACACCGTCTTTCAGGCCTACTACTACCTCCATCACCTCGGCAAGGACCGCAACGCGCGCGACAAGTACAAGGATCATCCGCACTACGACCGTGCAGTGCGCTTCTTGGAGCGGTGGGATCAGAAGGCATTCGATCCGACGTTCAAGCCCGAACCCCTGGAGACGTTCGCGCCGATGGTACAGCGTGTGTTTGCACGCCCGCCGCACGAGCGCACCAGCGGCGTCTCGCGGCTATCCGCGGCGGTCGCCGAATAGGCTAGGCCGCCGTTTCTTTCCGTAGCTTTGCGACGGCGTCCTCGACGACGGTGCCCTTAAAGATGTCCGGATTCATTCCGGCGTGGAGTTCCGCCGGATGGACGAAGGTCAGATCGCGGAAGTTGTCCGCGCTGAGCGACCCTTCGTCGACGAGCCCGTGCGCCGTCGCGATCACCTTGCTCGCATCGCTCACATCGAAGTGGCCAATATCCGAGCCGATCACCGCCTTGAATTTGGCCCCGAACTGATTGAGCCTCTTGTTGAACGCCCAAGCCATGATGCGATCGTCGGACTCACATCCGAAGTAGAAGTTGGGAACGAAGAGCTTGTAGATGTCCTCCTCGCTCTCGATGCCGCAGCGCGCGAAGTCGTCGATATCCTCATCGCGCTCCGGCGGCCACTCGTAGAAGACGCCGTCGCTCGTCTTCAGGTCGTCGAGCTTGGCCTGAACCCTCGCGCCGCCGTATTGCCGGGCCAGGTCGACCAGCAGCTCGCGGTCGATGCGGGCGGGGTCGAGGTGCCGTTTGAGTTCCGGCACGTTGCGCTTCTCCCAATGTTCGATCAGGTCGTTGTAGAGGCTGGCCGCCCAGCCGACGCCGCATTCAAGAAAGCCGAACTTGAGATCGCGAAAGCGCCGCGTGACGCCGCCCAGAACCAGCGCCTTGCAGAAAGCCTGGCTGCCGGCGGCAAAGTGACCGATATGGTTGAAGGTGACGTTCGAAATCGAGGTCCGGTCAACCCAGCCCATGGTGCTGGTATGCATGGTCGGCGCGACCTTGAGTTCCATGCATCTTTTCCAGACCGGGTCATAGTCGTAGGGGCTGTCGAGCGCCAGCGGGTCAATCCAATAGGACGCCGCTGCCGAGGCGAGATCGCGCTCGCCCTCGATGGAACCCTTGATTGGACGGCGCACCGCCCCCTCGACCATGACCGTTTTGAAACCTTTCCGGCCAACGGCGAAGTCGAGCTCCTCAAGCGCCTCCTGCGGCGTATGCATCGGAATTACGGCGGCGGGCGTCAGCCGGTCGGCATACTCGTCAAACAGATCGGCGTTCATTTTGTTGATGGCGCGCACGACGCCACGGCGCATTTCGTCGTCGTCGAGACCGACGAACAGAATCGCCAGCGTGGGATAGACGAACGCAAAATCTATTCCGAACTCGTCGAGTCTCGAACGCAGCAGTCCCGGGAACATGGCCGTGGCGCGGTCGCGAGTGTTGCCGGCGGGAAAGAACCAGAACGGCGCACGCTTGATCCGTTTGCGGGCGCGCTCCTCGGGCGTCGCGTCAAACCAGCCCCAGAATCGGCCGTCCTTGAGCATGTCGACGTAGCGTTTGACCATGCCCGAACCGCCAACCTCCTTGATGTAGTCCATTAAGACCGGCTCGACTTCCAACATGTGTGCGTCGGCGTCGATGACGGGATGATCCAGCTTTTCGCGGACCTGCTGCGATCGGCTCTTCGTCATGGGGTCTCCTGGTTGGTGCGCACTACGTGTTGGGTCGTCCCGGGATGCGCGATGGAAAGAACAACTGCTGCCCGTTGAGCCGATAGCTCGCGATCGCCCTCTGCCCCTCTGCGCCGGTCAGCCAGTCTATGAAGGCCTGGCCATCCACCGCGCGCACGCGTGGGTGTCGCGCCGGATTCACGAGAATCACACCGTACGGGTTGAACAACCGGTCGTCGCCCTCGACCAGAATCGCTTGATCCGCCTTATTGTTGAAGCTGATCCAGGTGCCGCGATCGGTCAGGGTGTAGGCGCCCATGCCGGTCGCAGTATTGAGGGTTGTCCCCATGCCGGCTCCGGTCTCGCGGTACCAGGTGCCGCTGGCGGCCTGTGCATCGACGCCGGCGGCTCGCCAAAGAGAGAGTTCCTTCTTGTGCGTACCGCTGTCGTCGCCGCGCGACAGGAAGACGGCACGCGCTGCTGCCACTCTCTTCAAAGCCGCCACGGCATCGGACATACCGGCGATACCGGCCGGACCCGCTGTCGGACCGACGATGACGAAGTCGTTGTACATGACGTCGAATCGCTCAACGCCCCAGCCCTCCCGCACGAAGGCTTCTTCAGCCTCGCGCGCATGCACAAGCACAACGTCGCCATCTCCGTTGCGCGCATTCTTGAGGGCCTGTCCGGTCCCCACGGCGACGACACGGACCTCGATCCCGGTTTCCTTCTCGAACAA
The DNA here is from genome assembly GCA_038116985.1 of Alphaproteobacteria bacterium. GTDB lineage: Bacteria > Pseudomonadota > Alphaproteobacteria > SHVP01 > SHVP01 > CALJDF01. The sequence continues at coordinate 18,307 of JAYOEZ010000022.1, forward strand.
CGGGAGGATGTGATCGAACAGCCCCGAGTTCTGAGTCGACGTCGTCGACTGGACGATGATGAAGCGGTCGGCGGCAACAACCGACGGTGCAGCCAGCAACGTTGCCGCCGCAACTGCAACCGCAAAGAGGCGTGAAAGCTTTCCGCTCACAGGACTATCCCGCCGTCGATGAACGCTCGTGCCTCAGGCGTTTCCGGCGTTTCGAAGAACGCGTCGGCGGCAGCGCGTTCGCACACCTTGCCGGACGCCATGAAGATCACGTCATCGGCGATGCGACGGGCCTGATTGAGATCATGGGTCACGAAGATCATCTTGGTGCCGAGATCGCGCGCCGTTCGCAGCAACGACTCGATGGACACGATCGACGCACCATCGAGATTGGCGGTCGGTTCATCGAGAAACAGGACTTCGGGCTCGCCACAAAGGGCGCGGGCCAGCGCCAGCCGCTGCTTCTCCCCGCCGGACAACACGGCCGCCGGGCGCCGCGCCAGACGCGCCAGATCCGAACGGTCGAGCCATTGGTCCGCCGCCTCGCGTAATGCCGCGCCGCGCAGACCGCGAATCCGCAGCGCATAGCGAAGGTTGGCCGCGACCGACCGGCGCAGGACCACAGGCTCCTGAAAGACCATTGCCTGGCGCAGGCGGGCGTCCCGGTCGGCTGTCCGGCCGTTCCACGTCACCGAACCGCTGGTCGGTTCAAGCAGGCCGTGCAACAGGCGCAAGAGAACGCTCTTGCCTGCTCCGTTGGGACCCAGCACCACGGTGACGCCGCCCGCACCGATGCTGAGATCGACCGGCCCCACCCACGTCCCCTGGGTAGTCGCGTAGGACAGCCCCGTGGCCTGGAGCGGCAGGATCGGGCGGCGCGAGGCCAGCGCCGCACCTTGCGGCAGAGCGAGATCAACCATAGGCCCGTGCCATCCATTGGCTGCGCAGGGTCATCGCGAGGCCATTCACCACCATTGCCAGCAGAATGAGGATGAAACCCAGCGCCAACGCAAGGCCGAGATTGCCTTTTGAGGTTTCCACCGCGATCGCGGTCGTCATGACGCGTGTGACATGGTCGATGTTGCCGCCTACGGTGATGACCGCGCCGACCTCGGCGATGGCCCTACCGAAGCCTGCAAGCGCAGTCGTCAAAAGGCTGAAGCGCGCATCCCACAGCAGCGTCCCGATCTGGCCGACGGGACCGACACCGAGAGAACGTAACTGCTCGTCGTACTCGCTCGCCATGTCCTCGATCGTCTGTCTCGTGAGCGCAGCGACGATCGGCGTCACAAGAACGCATTGGGCAATGATCATGGCCGTGGGGGTATAGAGCAGCTGGAGTACGCCGAGAGGCCCTGCATTGGACAGCATCATGTAGACGAGAAGGCCAACCACCACCGGCGGCAGTCCCATGAGAGCGTTCATGGCGACGACGACGCCCTGCCGGCCCGGAAAACGCAGGATCGCGGTCGCAGCACCCAACGGGAACCCGATCAGACAGGAAACGGCGACGGCGACCAGCGTCACGCGCAGCGACAACGCAACGATTTCCGCAAGATCGGCGTCGCCGGTGAGGATCAGGCCGAAAGCCAGTCCAAATGCGTCGCCAAAATCCTGCATGCTGCCGCAATCTCCCTGTATTGAGCGATCTTGGCAGTTTCGGCCAACCGGTCCAAGACACTGAAGGGCGGTTCGTCGGGCCCGGCGGCGTCAGGCAGGCCCGCGACAGCGCGCACAGGGTTGACTTTGCATCCGGGTCTCTTCGGCCCGCGCGCCGCAATGCTGGCACCCTTCCCGCGCCTCGACGGCTTCCGGGTTCCAGTCGCCGCACGACGAACATCCCATGCCGCGCCGGGTTTCGACGTTCCCCCAACCCGGCGCGCCGCAGTCGGGGCAAGTTTGCAGCAGGCGATGCGCCATCCGGAACGCCAGCCGCCCGATGTTGCGCATGCGCGTCGGATTCAGATGCGCGCGCATGTCGGTTTCGATGTGCACAAGTCCGTCTGCAGACATCGCGGCGCAACGCGCGACAACCTCTGCCAGCTCATCCGCGACTGCAATACCCTTGAATAGCTGCTGCTCGGGCACATCGTCGAGCACAAGCCGGACCCGGTTGTCATGTCCGATCTTGATACGATCGTTGGGCGCCGCGATCAGCGCATGAGAAGGAAATCGCGCGCGTTCGAGAAACTCCTCCAGGTCACCGAAGCGCGACACCTTGGCGTTGCCGAAGTTCGTGTCGAACGTGAACAGATCCTCGATGAGCACGACGTCGTTCTCGTCATCCACGAGACAGAGCAATTCGTGAGAGCCGACCTGGAAGTCGAGTTCGGCGTGCGGTCGGAAGCTCCCCTCACTCGCAATGCCCAGGGCAGAGCCGGCCGCGGCCATGCCGAGCCGCGCCTTACGTGCGACCACCTCTCCCAGCGTGCCCTCACGCTCGATCTCACCCGAAAAGGTTCCGAGTGCGTCTGTATCGAGGCCTTCGGGCACGACCACGTCGATTCCAACCGTCTTGAACGGGCCCCGGATCGCCTCTTCTTTATGATGCTTGGTGGCAAGAACGGCCTGCCGGCCGCGATACGAAAAGGACGACATTTGTTGTTTTTTTTACGTGCGAAACTTGGATATTAGCGCGACCACAGGTTGAATCAATGCCGGTCCGCCGCCGGCCCGTTCCGCGTCCATGCCCGGAGCCCCGCGAACGCCAGAAGCAGCCAACCGAGGATGAGTGCCAACCCGCCCACGGGCGCCGCGAACGGCACCTGGACCATACCGGTGAAAGCGTGGAGATAGAGCGACCCACAGAAGAAAAGCGTCCCGGCAATCATCAGTCCGACCGCCACATACGCCCATGGCCCAAGGCGCTGGGCCACCGCCGCGGTCGCCAGCGCCGCCAAGGCGTGGAGGGCGTGATACTCCGACGCCGTGTCGAAAAGCCTTTGCAGCGCGGCATCAGTGATGACGCCATGGCCGCCGGCCGCACCGATCATGACGAAAGCAGCGCCGTCGAGCGCGGCGAGAACGAGCAACGCAGGGGACATGCCGGGACGCTCGGCCAGCCGTCCTCGCCTGTCAAGGCCGTGCTAGCATGTCGAGCATGTCAGGATATCGACTCACCGAGACAGAGCGCGAGACCTTCGAGCGCGACGGCGCAGTCTGCCTCCGCGGCGTCTACGACAGCGCGGCCGTTGCGCGACTGCTGGACGCCTGGGACACGGTCATTGCCGATCCGAAGGCGAGCGGCCTGGTGCCACCGGGCGAAGAGCACCGTGCGGTCGGCGACCGCGCCGATATCATCAGCCGTCCCGCCTACGCGGTGTCGGCTTTTCGCGACTTCATCCTTAGCTCGCCAATGCCCTCGATCATCGGCGATCTCATGAACCTCAACGAGGTCGGCTTCTACTGGGACACGGTATTCGCCAAAGACGCCGGCAGCACCTGGGCCACGGACTGGCACACCGACGCCGGCGCGACAGCGGTACGGGGTAACGACATGGTCAACGTCTGGACGCCCATGACCCCGGTGACCAGGGAGAGCAGCCTCGAGATCGTGGCCGGGACGCACACCAACGACGTGCTCTTCTGGCCGCGCTCGCCGGCGAGCGCACATCAAGAACGCCCGGCCGACCGCGTGTATTGCCCCAACTATAACGAGCGCCGCAGCGATCCCGACATCCGCTTCGTTTCTTGGGATATGGAACCCGGCGACGTTGTCGTCATGCACCTGAAGACCGTGCACTACAATCGAGGCAACCCCACCACCCGCCGCCGGGTCGCCTACGCAACCTGGTGGTACGGCGACGACATCGTCTGGGATCCGCGCCCGGAATGCGAGGTGGGCCATCCGGAGGCACCGTTCGCCGAAATGCCGGCCGGCAAACACCCCGACCACCCGTTGTTTCCCGTTCTGTGGCGCGCCGAGCAGCGGCCTAGCTGAAGAAGGCGAGCGTCCTGATCTCGATACTTTCGCGCGGCGGCGCGTCGGGCCGCGCCTGCGGATTCACAAATGAACCATGTGCCGTAAAGCGCGCGCGACCGTCCTCGAGAGAATCGTAGCACTTGAAAACCAGCACTTCGTCGCGCGTCATGTCGGGAAACCAGCACCAACGCTGCTCTTCACTATAGGCCAGGTGGTATATCTCGCCGACCCGGTCGGCATGGCGACGCTCGGCCGGGATCAAATCGCCCGGCGCAAGGCTTCGCGCATCGCAAATGGCGAGTGGATCGGTCTCCAGGGGCGAGGTGATCGGCCGCCACAGTTGGACGATCGCCACCCGGCCGGCCAGCAGTTGCCCGGCCTCATCGGGAAAGAGGTCGCGCACGCGCTGGGGCCCTGACCAGACGGTGTAGTCGTTGTGCGTGATGCGAACCGGTTCGCGCAAGTGCCGCTTGGCCTGCTCGGCTACGTCACCGTGACGGATCGTGTGATCGAATACCTCGACGCGCGAAGCCCCGGTCAACTCTGAGACGAGGGCTGCGCACTCCTCGTAGTACGAGGCACGTACCGCGTCCTCATCCCGCAAGTTCGCCCTGGTCGACCGAGAGATCAGCCTGAAGCCCTCGACGTCGAGAGAGGTCTCGCCGAGCGCCCGGCCATCGGCGATCACGACCTCGCGGTCCTCACGCGAACCGCTGATCTGCCGGATGCGCCCGCCAGCCTCTGTCGACCCGCTGACCGGCTTTTCGCCGGTGTCGCGCGTGAACGAGAGCGCCGCAGTAACGGCCGCTACCATGTCTTGACGGGCGGCGACTTGACTTCGACCTGGACGGACTCCTCGAGCGCCTCCGACTGATGTGGCACGCCCTTCGGGTGGAACCACGTATCGCCAGGCCGCGCGACGAAGGTCTCGCCACCGATCGTCAACTTGAGAAGCCCCGAAACGAGATGACAGGTCGTTTCGTGGTCGTCGTGCTGGTGCAGGGGACCCTGGCGCCCCTTTGGAAACGTCAGCGACAGCATCAGCATCGTGTCGCTCTTCATCAGCACGCGAACGTCGACGGGCACCTCGACATCCCCGCCCTCAACACGCTCGATGCGCTGTATCACCGCCTCGGCCGCTGGTACGAAGACGCGCCCGGTGTTGGAAAGTGTCTCGCTCATGAAGGCTCCTCGGCTTTTTGGATGGCTGTCGTCACGATAGGATGCCGGGCGCCGCCCGCAACCGCCAGCCCAGCCGGCCCCGCAATCGGAGGAAGCCCATGCCGTCCATGGACGTCGTTTCGAAGACCGACCTCAACGAAGTGGATAACGCCGTGCAGGGCGCGGTGCGGGAGATATCAACCCGCTTCGACTTCAAGGGCAGCAAGTGCTCCATCGAACGGTCGGAGGCGACACTGATCGTGATCGCCGACGATGACCTCAAGCTGAAACAGCTGGAAGAACTGATTCGAGGTTATCTGGCACGACGCAAGGTCGACGGGCGCGCCTTCGAGTTCGGCAAGGCCGAGAAGGCTTCAGGCAATACGTTGCGGCAGGTCGTCACCATCAAGCAGGGCATCGAGCGAGAGGCGGCACAGAAGATCACCAAGGCGGTCAAGGCCTCGAAGCTCAAGGTTCAGGTCGCCATTCAGGGCGACGAGCTACGCGTATCGGGTAAAAAGCGCGATGATCTTCAGTCCGCGATCTCTCTGATCAAGGACCTGAAAATCCCGCTGCCGCTTCAGTTCGTCAACTTCCGCGACTAGCGCAACGCTAGACCGCTATCGCGTGACGCCCGCGGTTGGAGGCGAGATAGCTGTCGAAAGCGGCGGCTGCAACCCTGACGAAGGGCCGGCCCTTCTCGGTCATCGAGAGTCTGCCGGCAGTCACCTCAACCAGTCCATCAGCCTCGAGTTGCGCCAGTGCGTCCAGATCTTGCGCGAATGCCGATGGCGACACCCCGTGACGCAATGACACTGCATTGAGATCGACGACGAGATCGCACATCAGGCGTTCGATGACATCGCGGCGCAGCCGATCTTCGTCGGACAGCACGATGCCACGGCGAACCGCCAAGTCGCCCTGCGAGATCGATGCGGCGTAGCTTCTCAACCCGGGATCGTTTTGCAGGTACCCCTGCGGCAGCGCGCCGATCGCCGAGGCGCCGAACCCGATCAGGGTATCGGCTTCATCCACCGTGTAGCCCTGGAAGTTGCGGCGCAGACGGCCCTCGTCCAGCGCGACGGTCAACGAATCGTCGGGCAAGGCGAAGTGATCCAGCCCTATCCGCCGGTAACCGGCATCCTGCAGCGCGGCGGCTGCCGCCTCCGCTTGACCGAAACGCGCCATGGCACCCGGCAGCGCCGCCTCGTCGATGAGTTTCTGATGGCTCTTCATCCACGGCACGTGCGCATACCCGAATAGCGCGATCCTTGACGGCGCCAAGCCGACGGCCTTTGCAACGCTGGCCAGAACCTTCGCTTCATCCTGATGCGGCAGTCCGTACATCAGGTCGAAGTTGATGGCCTCAATCCCGCTATCGCGCAGCCAGTCCACGACCTGCGCTGTCTGTTCATAGGGCTGAATGCGCCTGATCTCCGACTGCACCTTCGGATCGAAATCCTGCACACCGAGACTGACCCGATTGACGCCTGCCTCGGCCAACGCCAGGACGTAGGATTCGGTCGCTGTCCGAGGATCCAGTTCGACGGCAATCTCCGCGCGGTCGCCAAGATCGAAACGGCGGTGCAAATGGTCGTGCACCCGGCGCCAATCATCGTCGCGCAACATCGTCGGACTACCGCTGCCCCAGTGAACGAACGCCGCCCTGAATCGCCCGGGGAGCGCCTCAGCGACGAGATCAACCTCAGCCTGCAGCGTGTCCAGGTAGCGCGCGACCGGTTCGTAGCGCCGCACGATCTTGGTGTGACAGCCGCAAAAGGCGCACATCTCGGCGCAAAACGGTACATGGAAGTACAGCGACAGCGGCATCGCCGAATCTAGTGCAGCCAACCAGTCGCGATACGTCGAGGCCTGCACACCGGTCCCGAAGTGCGGCGCGGTCGGATAGCTCGTATAGCGCGGCACGTTGACGCCGTAACGCGCGACCAGGTCTTCGCTCATGCCCGGACCCTACCGCGCCGGCCAAGCGGGGCCTTGATGCAGAGCAACTAGGCCGATGCTCTCCGCCGCGCGGACTACCCCAGCAGAAATTCGACGCACATCTTGGCGGTCTTCTGACGGCCTTCGAGCGTCTTGGGGTCGCCGCCGATCGCATGCTTGGCGCCGGGAATGAGGCTTGCCGCCTCTTCCAGATAGCCCCGCAGCATGTCCGATTCCGCGGCCGTAACGAGCACCGGGACCTTCAACTTGGCGACCTGCGGCCTTTTGTCGTAGCCCAGTGCCGCACGGTAGTTGTGGTGGTAGGTACGCAGGCCCTTGAGCAACTCCATGGCGTCGTCATGGAGCGCGTCCGGCGTGCCCAGCCCGTAGCCCCGCACGCCCTCATTAGTGCGGTTCCACCATGGCCAGAACACTTTGCCATCGCGCACCAGATACCAGGCACGGATCAGCTGCGTCCCCTCGAAATCAGGCGTGAACTCCGGCGCCTGGTTGGCAACGAGCGCGTCACGGTCTTCCGGCGAGTACAGGCCCATGCCATCGATGACCAGCTTCTTGACCGTGCCCGGCCGTGCCAGCGCCGCCTCGATGCCGATATTGCCGCCCGTGTGGAAGCCGTAGACGAAGTATTCCTTGAGGCCGAGGCCGTCCATGCCGCGCAGCATGGCGTCTGCGAGATAGGCAATGGTGACGGGATGTTGCTGCTGCGGCGAGGAATCGCCATTGCCCAGCGTGTCAGGCGCGATCACCCGGAATGTTTCGCCCAGCTCGCGCATCAGCGGCACAAGCGACAGGGCGCTGAGGGGCGAACCGTGCAACATGACCAGCACCGGCGCATCCTCGGGCCCGCAGGTACGATAATGAATCTGTCCTTCGTCGACCTCGACGAACCCGCGCAGTACCTTTTCGACCGTCATACGTCCTCCCCGAACCAATACGGCTTCATTTTGAACTCCCGTTATGCCGCGAACGCGTGGCGGTTTCCAGCCCACCTTCGATAGCGCATGGGCCGGGGTCTTGGCGCGGCCACGGGCCCCGCGTAAGGTCGCGGCCCCTTCTGCCCTCGGACTTTGCCCCGTGATCGACGCGCTCTGGTTCTCCCTGCTGATCAAGGTCGGCGTCACCGCCGCCACGGTCGTCGCTGCGGCGATCGCGGCGGAAAAGAGTGGCCCGTTCTGGGGTGGGCTGGTCGTCGGCCTGCCGGTATCCGCAGGCCCGGCCTACGTGATGCTGGCCATCGAGTACGACACGGCATTTCTGGAGGTGAGTTCCCTCAACTCCCTGGCCGGCAACACCGGCGCCGTGATCTTTCTTCTGGCCTTTGTCTACGCCGCGCCGCGGTTCGGCCTTGCGGTTTGCCTCGCGCTTTCGACCGGATTGTGGGTCGCTGTCGCCTTCGCGATCCGAGCCATCGAATGGACTTTCCTCTCCGCGATGATCGTCAACCTTACTGTTATTGCGATCGTCCTTCTGTTGACACGAAATGTGGACCCCGGCCCACCGACGGGCCGACCGCTGCAAAAACGATGGTACGATCTGCCGATGCGTGCCCTTGCTGTGGGGCTCTTCGTCGCGGCGGTCGTCAGCCTGGGCGAAGTGATCGGACCCGAGTCGACGGGTATTCTCAGCGTCTATCCCGTTACCCTGACCAGTCTCGCGCTTCTGGCCATGCCGCGTCTCGGCGGCCAGACCACCGCGGCGCTGATGGCGGGCATCGTCCGTTCGATGGTCGGCTTTGCGCTTGGCTTCGTCGCGATTCACCTGACCGTGGTCTCTTGGGGTGCGCCGCTCTCGCTGAGCGTCGGGCTCGCAATCATGCTGGCCTGGGCAGGCGTGCGCATGGCGCACCGCTCGTGGACTACCCGCCGGAACTGATCGGCGACGCCGTGCGATTGGCCGCGACCTTCGCAGCCGGTAGACTTCCCCCTCCAACGAAGATGCCCGGACGGCAGGCCCTCCCATGACGTTTCAGATCGCCGAGCCTTTTCCACACCGCGTCATGCCGCGCGCGAACCATGATGAACACGCCCGCGAGAACGCCACGCTCAGCCTCAAGCTGCACATGACGCACAACGTTTACCCGCAGGACCGCCGGATCTTCGAGCAGATCGCCCGGCGCAAATTCGTTGCGCACCACGGGCGCGAACCGCGGGACAAGACCGAGTTGCGCCACCTCATGATGGGCGAACCCACGACCCGGATGTGGAGCGCCATCGCGCGCAATCTGCAGGAGATGCTGTGGGACAATGTCGGCGGGTGCATCGAACGCCAACTCGAAGCGCTCGTGACCGAGTCGGAAAACGGGGCAAGGCGCGCCAGGGGAAGCTTGCGGCTGAACCCGAACCTGCAGATTCCCCGCTACCTGTCCGCCGTCGACATCCATGCCATGCCTGGCAGTTACGGCACCGACCTCGCGCCCGGCGACGTCTACGCCGGTGCGCTCTACGACCGCGGAGCCTACTACTACACAAAGGGCCTGGGCGGTCCGCTGAACGACGGCACCGGGCGCGCGCTGGTCGAATCCTACCGGCAGTTCTACCCGGAAGGGCAGCCCTCCCGGATTCTCGATCTTGGTTGCGCGATCGCAGCCTCAACACTGCCTTGGGCGGACGCGTTTCCAGACGCGGAGGTCCACGGCATCGACATCGGGGCCGCGATGCTGCGCTACGGCCACGCGCGCGCCGAGGCGCTCGGTACGACAGTTCACCTGAGTCAGCAGAACGCCGAAGCCACCGATTTCCCAGACGACTACTTCGACATCGTCGCGACGGCAGGCGTTTTCCACGAAACCTCCACCGGCGCGTCGACGCGGATCATGCGCGAGGTCCATCGCATCCTGAAGCCGGGAGGTCTATCACTGAATTCCGATATTCCGCACCAGCACCACAACGACCTGCACGACCAGTTCATGCTCGACTGGGACAGCCACTACAATGCCGAGCCGTTCTGGGCGCACTGGACGGCGATGACCTCCGGCGCATTGATGACGGCGGGCGGGTTCAAGGCAGACGATGTGTGGGAACGCTGGCGCGATCGCGACCACACGGGCGGCTATTCCCTGCACGAGCGGCCCAAGACCCCTGACGAAAGCAACAACGGCGGGATCGGCAAGGGCGTCTTCTGGGGCGCCGTGAAGCGCTGAGCATGGGCGCTTCCAGGGACACGATGCAGCGTCTTGACGTCGTGATTGTAGGTGCCGGCTTCGCCGGCCTGCGCGCGCTCCACACATTGCGCGAACGCGGTTCCGCAGTGCGAGCATTCGAGCGTGGCCACGACGTCGGCGGCGTCTGGTACTGGAACCGCTATCCCGGCTGCCGCTGCGATACCGACAGCGTCGAGTACTCCTACGGCTTCTCCGAGGCGCTGCAACAGGACTGGGGCTGGACCGAACGCTTCGCATCGCAGCCGGAGATCTTGCGCTACGCCCAGCACGTGGCCGACCGTTTCGACCTGCGCCGGGACATCCGATTCGGCGTGTCGGTCGTCTCGGCGACGTACGATGATGATGGGGCCGAGTGGACCGTCACGACCGATGACGGCGAGACCACCTTGGCGCGCCACCTCATCCTTTGCGTGGGCTGCCTGAGCAGGGCCTCCATCCCGGAGTTTCCCGGCCGCGACGACTTCGCCGGCGAGGTGCATCACACCGGCCTGTGGCCCGAGAACGGGGTCGATCTGGCCGGCAAGCGAGTCGGAGTGATCGGCACCGGCTCGTCCGGCGTTCAGGCGATCCCGCTGATCGCCCAGGAAGCGGCCGAACTGACCGTGTTTCAGCGAACTGCAACCTACACGGTGCCGGCCGGCAACCGACCGTTGGACCCAGACTACATCCGGCGCATCAAGGCGGACTATGCCGGATTCCGGCAGCGCAATCGGAAGATGGCGGGCGCCGCCGGCGCCGACAGCTTCATCCCAGAACCGACATCTGTCTTCGATGCGGCGCCAGACGAACGTGAGGCCGCCTTTCTCAAGCGATGGAGCGCAGGCGGTTTGGCCATCACCGCCACATACGACAACCTGCGCACGGATCTCAAGGCGAACGCCTTTCTCACCGACTTCATGCGCCGCCAGATCGGCAAAACCGTGGCCGACCCAAAGACGGCGGCGACGCTTACACCGCATCACATCGCCGGCTGCAAACGCATGGTCCTCGACACCGGCTACTACGAAACGTTCAACCGCGACAACGTCTCGGTCGTCGACGTTTCGAACGGTCCTATCGAGGGCTTCGCCAGGGACGGACTGGTGGCGGGCGGCAGGACCTACCCGCTCGACGTGGTGGTCTTTGCCACCGGCTACGACGCGATGACGGGCGCGCTGCTCGCCATGGATATCCGCGGCAAAAAAGGAAAGACGCTGCGGGACGCTTGGTCGGAGGGCCCGCGCACCTATCTGGGCGTCGCGACGGCCGGGTTCCCCAACCTCTTTATCGTCACTGGGCCGGGCAGCCCCTCCGTGCTGACCAACATGATCGTCGCCATCGAACAGCATGTCGACTGGATCGCCAGCTGTATGGACTATCTTCGCCGCGAACAGGTTGCCGCGATCGAGGCCGAGACCGACGCTCAGGATCGCTGGGTCGATCACGTCAACGCTGCGGCCGACGGCACCGTCTATACTCAATGCAATTCCTGGTATCTCGGCGCTAACATCCCCGGCAAGCCGCGCGTCTTCATGCCGTTGATCGGCTTTCCGGCCTATGAAGCGAAATGCGAAGAAGTGGCGGCCGCCCACTACGACGGCTTCGCGCTACGACGTTCTTGAACCGAATCAGTTGTGGCCTGCTTCGTCTTCCTGCTGCAGGACACCGGCAACGGCAAGGCGGTGGCGCAGCCGCTCGCGGCGGTCGCCGATCGGGGGACGCCCGTCTGCCAGCAAGCGTGCGGCGATCGCCTTGAGAATGTCGATCTGCTCTTCGGGTGATGCCATGCGCCATGCCGCGACTTCAGCCACGGTGCGGTAGCACCCCTTGCAGTGACCGGTCCGCTGGTCGATCCGGCACACGGAGATACATGGTGAAACGGGCTGCATGGCCCCCGCACCATAGCGGGCCACGAATCGTGCGTCCAAGCAGACCGTCGCTTGGGCGGCGAGCGCCCCCAGGGCGGTGCCGCGCGAACGGCAGTCGCGTTCCTTAGAGGCCGATCAGCCGGCTGTTTGGCAGGAAACCCATACGGTCCTCGACGGCAAGGACGCCCTTCGCATTCTCCGCCGCCACACGAATGGCCGCGCGCTCCGCCTCGGACGCGACCGCCCCCCACAAACTGACGACGCCGTCGGAGACAAGCACGTTGACCTCTGCGGCCGCCAGTTCGTTCACGGAAATTTCGGACAGGATGGCCTTGCGAATCGCGCGGTCGTCGACCTCAACGTCCGCCTCACCCTCCTCGGCCGAAGCCGCGAGCAGCGCCTGCAGGATGTTCGCCCGGCTGACGACGCCGACCAGGCGGCCACCGTCGAGGACCGGCACACGCTTGATCCGGTGCTTGTCCAGAAGCGCCGCGACGTCGGCGAGCGGCGTCGACGCGTCGACGGTCACCACCTTGTCGGTCATCACGTCCTTGGCCAGGCGGCCATGTTCTTTGGAATAGGTCCGCGCCAGTTCGCGGGGGCTTTCGGCGATCGCACTCCACCAATGCAATTTGCGCTCGGTATGCGCCTCGTGGCGATGGATGAGATCGCCCTCGCTTACGATGCCCACGAGCGCGCCCGCGCCGTCGACGACAGGCACCGCACTGATGCGTTGCCCCAGCAGCAACGACGCCACATCCCGCACCCCCATCTCCGGCGGAACGGTCACGACGTTCGTCGTCATCACATCGGCTGCGAGCATGGCCAAACCTCGTTGTTCGTTATGAAACTTACATTAAGTCTAGCCGTCACGTCACAGGTTGACGTTGATCCCACTCAACCTGCTCCTATGCCCCTGAACTCCTTTGTTCCGGAGAACCAGGCGGTTCCACGGGGTGAGAAGCACGTCCCCGACCGCGTGGCGCTACTTGGCCACCGGGTGCGGGCTGGTCATACCGCTGTCTCCCTTTCGCGAGAAGGGTGGCGGTGGTAGCCTCCGGCCTTTATGCGAGTAGGGGTCGGGGGCGCTCTGTGATCTTGATGTTTGCCAACAAGGGACACGGCTCAACGGCTGTGGAGAGAGTCCTTAGCCACAAGAAGGATGTCCTCCTCGTCACTCGTTCCGAAAAGAAGCGATCGGTCAGGGCGCGAGTCGGTTCACTATTCTCTGCCTTTCACGATCCGTTTGAGATGTTTCCTCACCCTGCAAAACTCGCCCCGACAATCCCGTTTAAGGAAGCTGCCGAACAGAAGCCGACAGTGCCGTCTCTAGCTCACTGCCCATTCTTCGCGCCGGCCTAGACGCCTGCCCCTCCGGGCACTTCGACTGGCTCTTGACATCCCTCGGGAAGCCCTTCACGGCCAACGGGTTCGGGAACTGGTTCCGCGACCGCTGCGACGAAGCCGGGCTCATGCACTGCTCGGCTCACGGGGTTAGAAAGGCCGGCGCGACAATCGCACAGAGAACGGGGCCCCTGCGCTCATGGCAATCTATGGGTGGGAGAACATCGAGGAGGCCGAGCGCTACACCCGGAAGGCGGATCGGAAACGCCTCTCGGGCGAGTCGATGCACCTGATAAGTGTCCCACCGAAACCAAAGGTGTGGGAAGTTCAGTGGGTTAACAAGGGCGGTGGCGACCCCAACGGGAATCGAACCCGTGTCTCAACCTTGAAAGGGTTGTGTCCTAACCGCTAGACGATGGGGTCGCGGCGGCCCCTGATTAACGGGTGGGCGGCGCCGAATCAAGGGTGACGGCCCTTGGGCGCGGCGTCCCGGCGGAACGCCGGGGCGTCAGGCCGGGATGACGATGAGATCGGTCTCCATCGAGGTCAGCGGCTCGCAGCCGTCCTTGGTGATGCGGATCATGTCTTCCAGGTGCATGCCGCCGAATCCGAGTTCGTGGTAGGGCAAATCGACGTTGATCACCATGTTCTCCTCGAACACGAGGTCGCCACGCGAGCCGGGCAGTTCCAGCCCGATGGGCAGCGGGTGGTCGGTATGCTCCAGACCCACTGAATGGGGCGTGGCGATGAAGAAGCCCGGAAAGCCCTCGCGTTCGATCGCCGCCAGAACCTTTTCGGTCATCTCCCGGCCGGTAACGCCAGGCTTGATGGTATCGAACGCGGTCTGCCAACCCACCGACATCGCCTTGTTGCGCTTGATGACTTCCGCGTTCGGCTCGCCGAGGATAGCGGTGCGCCCGATGTCGCCGATGTAGTGGCGGTACTCGCCCAGGGCGTCGAACATGACCGGCTCGCCGATCTGCGCCGTTTCGTGGGACATGCCCCCCGGCCCGGCAGTGATGTAGATGGGTTTCGCGCCCTGGCGCGCCATTTCGAGGCCGAAGGCATGTTCGATTTCGTCCCAGCTAACGCCCGGCTTCAGGGCCGAGATGCCGGCGTTGATGCCGTTCTCGTTCATCCGCGCGGCGTCGCGCATGATCTCGAGCTCGTCAGCCGACTTCACCATGCGGATCTCGCGGAAGATATTCGTCGCCTCGACGCCCTCCAGCTTGTCGAGCCCGAGTTGGTTCATCCAGGCGACCGGACGCGGATCGTCCGTGCCCACCTTGCCTTTCTCAAGACCGGCGTCGCGTAGCGCCTGGCGTAGCGCGTAGGACGGCGTGGCGCGCGTTTTCTCGGCGTGCGCGGCGCTCATTGCCCGCCATTGCTGCTCCTTCTCGGGCAGCTTGTCTTCGTTGCGCACCGGCCAGGCAAAAACCTGGCCGGCCTCGGGCTCCTCCGTCGCGGTATCGTAGTCGCGCGAACCCATGAGGGCGGGATGGGTGTAGGTGACAACGTTGGGCACCCAGGTCGGCATTTCGACGAGCCGGGACAGTTCCACGGCGGTCATCACCAAAGCCGCAGGCGCGTTCTCGTCGCGCGGCAAGACGGCGTAGTTGAAGAAGCTGCGCTGCATCTTCATCAACGCGCCCCAGAAGTCGGTCAGGTAGTAGATGTTGATCTGGGTCGCGGCGAGAAGGCCATCGAGGCCGTACTTGTCCATGACCTCGTAGGCACGTGGTTTGTTGAGCAGCATGGCGTTCTCCCCTGTCGTCGCGGCGGCGGTCTACAATAGCTCATAGCGGCGGTGCGCGAACGGGCAATCCTGCCGCGCACCGAGGCTGTCAGGAGGCAGAATTGCGCACACTCCGCGAAGGCATGCCGCTCGTCGCGGCCAACGAAGGCATCTGGACTGGAACGTACCGTTTCGTTTCGCCTGCGGGCATCGAGGCGGATGCCTATGACTTTCGCATCGTCCTGACGATCGGCGATGCCAACGCCGGCGCTTATCGCCAGGAAAGCAATTACCGGTGGCCGGACGGGCGCACCGAGTCGCGGATGTTCGAGGCCGACTACCACCCACGCGAAAATCGGCTCATGTGGGACAACGGCCGTATCGCCGGCGCGCTGTGGGAACTCGACAGCACGTCGTTCTATCTGCGCTTCGGTTTCGCCGACATGCCTGGCGTCGAGTGCCACGAAACGGTGCAGATGTTCGAAGAAGGGGCGAGGCGCGGACGCAGTTGGCTGTGGTACCGCGACGGCAACCTGTTTCAGTACGTTCTGATCGACGAACGGCGGACGGCCTGGGTTGACGGTTCGCCGGCTATACCGGATTGACGATCAGTGCGTCGCTCATCGAGGTCAGCGGCCTGAACCCGTCACTCGTGACGACGACGGTGTCTTCTAGATGCATGGTGCCCCAACCCCATTCGAAAAAGGGCATATCCACGTTGATCACCATGTTCTCGGCCAGGGCGTAATCGTTCCACGCACCGTGGACCGCCGGTCCCATCGGGATCGGATGATCGGTGTGCTCAAGGCCCAGGCTATGGGGTGAGACATAGAAGAAGTCGTCGAAGCCCGCCTTTTGCACCGCTTCGACGACCTGCGCGATGAGGTCGCTGCGCTTCAGACCGGGCCGGATGATTTCACAGGCTCGCTCGAACCCTGCCCACATGGCATCCGCCCTTCGGCGCAGTTCCTTGTTCGGCTCACCTACAACGACGGTGCGTCCGTAGTCGCCGAAGTAGTTGCGGTATTCGCCCAACGCGTCGATCAGGAACGGCTCGCCCGGCACCACCTTGCCGTGCGGCAAGCCGCCAAGACCGGAAATGATGTGCCCGTTGCGCCCGCCGCGCTTCGACATCTCGACATGGTAGACAGTCTCGACCTCGGGCCAGGTCGCGCCCTCGACGGCGGCATGTGCCGCAGCAACGCCGGCTTCCTCGTTGATTCGCGCCGCGTCGCCGAGGATGGCGATCTCTTCGTCGGACTTCACCATCCGGATCTCACGGAAGATGTTGGTGGCGTCGACCGGCTCGATATCGGGCAGTCCCATCTCGTGCATCCAGGCAAGAATGCGCGGATCGTCACTGCCGATCCGGCCGCGCGTCATACCCGCGTCGACAAGCGCGCGGCGCAGACCCCAGGCCGGCGTGGCGGCAAGCCTGTCGGCGTAGCGCTCAGCCCTTTCAGCCCATTCCCGTTCCAGCGGCGACAGACTGGCGCCTTCGCGCACGGGCCAGCCCGCCCACGCGACCGCGGGCGGCTCCTCGCGCATCGGATCGAACGCCGTCTCTGCGCGCCGCTCGCGACCGGAGTAATCCGAGAAGGCAACGATATTGGGCACCCATGTCGGCCACACGCTCAACCGCTCAAGCTTGACCGTCGGCAGAACGAGCGATGCCGGCTTGTCGACGTCGCGCGGCAGGATTCCGTAGACAAGATAGGGCCAGCGACCGTCGGCCTGCGTATCCCAGTAGTCCGTCAGGTAGTAGATGTTGATGTGTTCGCGGGCGACGAGTCCCACGAGGTCATGCTTCTCCATAACCTCGATCGCGCGATCACGGTTGAGAAGCATCCAGCAGCGCCCTATCGGCTCAGAAGTAGGCGACCGTTTCCGGCGGCGGCGTGAGGCGGGGTTCGGGCATGTTGACGATGCGGGTCATCATCAGGGTATGGCCGAGCCCGATCTCGTTGCAGAACACGCGGTAGGCCATGGCTTTCTCGGCTTCGTGCGACCTGAAGGTCACCGGGACATAGCCGCCGGGAAACTTGGGAAAGCCCCATTCGTCGAACATGGCGTAGGGCAGATGGTTGTCACGCAACCAGCCTTCGATTTTGCGCAGAATCTCGACGCCTTCATGAAACTCGGCCGACCAGGGATGCGGACCAAAGGAAACACGAACAATGAACTGAAGCCACTCGATCTTCTGCATCGTCACCTCGCCCGGCGGGCCAGCAGGTTGGTGCAACAACGGATGATTGCACAAATCGTCGGCAAAGACACCCCGCCGGGTTATCAGGCCGGTGCGGCGTCTTCGATGGTGAACTGAACGTCGTTCCGGCCACCCCAGGTGTCGGCCCGAAGGTGCCCCGCAACATGGAGCCGACTATCGCGAGCGCTCAGGATCGCGAGTCCCAAGGGCTGGTCATGACAGCGAAAGGAGATCGCCTTGATCCGCGTCCCGCCTTCGCCCGCAAGAAGACAGCGCACGTGTTTCTCCCCAATGAGTTGCGGGTTGATGATGCGCGCCCGCATCAGCGCGAAGCGCGGCTCGCGGTTTCGCGCGCCGTAGGGACCGGCGCGTTCCAGTTGCTCGACTAGTTCCGGCGTCGCGCCGTCCACCGACAAAGCGCCGTCGAGGTTTATGACAGGTTGCGCCGCCCTTTCGGCTATCGTTGCTTGCGCACGCTCGCAGAGGAAGGCGCGCAGGGCATCGACCTTGTCTGGGGCAACGGTCAACCCGGCGGCCATCGGATGCCCCCCGCCGTTGATCAACAGGCCAGCCTGGCGCGCGGCGATCACCGCCGCGCCGATATCGAAGCCCGGCACGGATCTGCCCGAACCCTTGCCCTGCGCCCCGTCGATCCCGATAACCAGCGCCGGCCGATCGAATCTCTCCTTGAGGCGGCTCGCGACGATCCCGATGACGCCGGGATGCCATCCGGCACCGTCGACGACCACAATTGGATCGTCGGCGCGCAGCGCTTCCGCCTGCTCTCGCGCCTCGACCGTCAACGCGTCCTCGATCGCACGCCGTTCGCGATTGTGCACGTCGAGACGCTCGGCAATCCGGCGGGCGACGTCGGGATCGTTGGTCGACAGCAGGCGTGCGCCGAGGTCGGCGCCGCCGACGCGGCCACCTGCGTTGACCCGCGGCCCCATGACGAACCCGAGATGGTAAGCGTCGATTCGCTCTCTGATCCCCGCCACAGCAGCTAACGCCGCAATGCCCGGATTACGCAGCTGGCGCGCCACCTTGAGACCTTGGGCGACCAGAGCCCGGTTGAACCCGCGAATGGGCACGACGTCGCACACCGTACCGAGCGCCACAAGATCGAGCAGTGACAGCAACGACGGCTCCGGCCGCGCCTCTGAGAACCAGCCCGCCGCCCGCAGGTGCCGATTGAGCGCCACCGCAACAAGAAAAGCGACGCCTACGGCGGCGAGATCGCCCAGCCCCTCCGGCTGATCCAGCCGGTTGGGGTTTACGACGGCAACGGCCTTCGGCAGGCGCGGTTCAGCGGCATGGTGATCGACGACGATGACCTCAAGTCCGAACGAAGCGGCGGCGTCGAGCGCCTCGAAAGCGACGATGCCGCAGTCCACGGTCACCACGACCTTGGTCCCATCCTCGGCGATCGTACGCAGCGCTTCGACGTTCGGCCCGTAGCCCTCGCGGATGCGATCCGGGACGTAGAGCCCCAGGGGTGCGCCTATCTGATCGAAATATCGTTTCAGCACCGCGGCCGATGTCGCCCCGTCGACGTCGTAGTCACCGAAAACCGTCACGCCTTCGCCGGCCGTGATTGCCCCGGCGAGGCGTGCGGCCGCCTTGTCGGCGTCGAGCAAAGTCGACGGATCGGGCATGTCGTCGCGCATGGACGGATTGAGATAACTCTCGCAGGTCTCGACGGTTAACCCGCGCGCGGCGAGGACCCGCCCCAGAATCTCGGGCAAGCCGAGGCCTTCGGAAATCGCCAGCGCCTGCCGCGCGTCATGGGATCGAGCGCGCCAGCGGCGCCCCGAAAGGGAGTTCTCGACTCCCAGGAATGCCTGATCGTCTGCGGGCTCACCCACGCGGGTCAGCGCTGGATGGTTCCCTTGAGCGCCCTCTCGACATCGTGCTTGGCGCGAATCCACCGCACCGTTCCCGTTCGGGCGCGCATCACGATGGATTCGGTCGTGACGAATTTGGGATAGCGCTTGACGCCCTGCAGCATCGAGCCGTCGGTGACGCCGGTCGCAGCAAAAAGCACATCCCCGTGCGCCAGATCGGCCAGGTCGTACTTGCGCTGCAAGTCTTCGATGCCGGCCTTGTGCGCGCGCTCACGTTCGTCGTCACTGCGGAACACCAGACGGCCCTGCATCTGACCGCCAATGCACGTCAGCGCGGCGGCGGCAAGGACGCCTTCGGGTGCGCCGCCGGTCCCGATGTAGATGTCGACGCCAGTACCCTCTTCAGCCGTCGCGATCACACCGGCGACATCGCCGTCGGGAATCAGCTTGATGCGCGCGCCAGTACCGCGGATGTCTTCGATGATCTTGGCATGACGCGGACGGTCGAGAACGCAGGCCATGAGTTCCGATGCCGGTACACCCTTGGCATCTGCCAGGGCCTGCATGTTCTCGGCTGTGCTGCGGTCCAGGTCGATGACCCCTGGCGGCAGGCCGCCGCCGACGGCGATCTTCTCCATGTAAACGTCGGGCGCATGGAGAAAGCCGCCGGATTCAGCCATGGCGATGACGGCGAGCGCATTGGGGCCGCCAGTTGCGGTGATCGTCGTTCCCTCAAGGGGATCCAGCGCAATATCGATCTTCGAGCCTTCGCCCGTACCGACCTTCTCACCGATGTAGAGCATCGGCGCCTCGTCCCGTTCGCCCTCGCCGATGACCACGGTGCCGTCGAAGTCGAGGTCATTGAGCATCGTGCGCATGGCGTCGACTGCCGCCTGATCGGCCGCCTTTTCGTCACCCAGCCCCACAAGGCGCGACGCGGCGATAGCCGCGGCTTCCGTGGTGCGCACCGCGCCGAGTACCAGGCTACGGTCGAGACTGGTCTTCTGGGTCATTCACCCGTCCTCCCTAGAGATTTTCTATGCGGATCATACACGGCGGATCGATGACTGCACCCGATTCGGCAATCTCCGCCAAGGCCGTGGTGAGGCCGGCTTCCTGCGTTTCGTGGGTGGTCATGATGACCGAGACACGTTCGCCTGGATCGCGCCCGCGCTGCAGAACCGACTCGATCGACACGTCGTGATCCCGCAAGTGCGCCGAAACGTCAGCGAGCACTCCCGACCGGTCTATCACTTCGAGGCGCAGATAGTTCGCGCCGTATCGATTGGCCATCGGCACCGAGGGACGAGCAACAAGGCCGGTTGCGCCCACGCCAAAGGGCGGCACTCGCCAACCGCGCGCAATGTCGACGATGTCGCCGACGACCGCTGACGCCGTCGGCCCCGCGCCCGCGCCCGGACCCTCGAAGACGGTCCGGCCGACAAAGTCGCCGTCGACCAGCACTGCGTTGTAGGCGCCGTCAACGTGCGCCATCGGCGACGCCTCCGGTACCATGCAGGGGTGCACACGTTGGGCGATACCGTCCTCGCCAACGGTTGCAATGCCGAGCAGCTTGATGCGATAGCCGAGTTCGCCGGCGTGACGGATATCTGCGGCGGTGACGTTGCGAATGCCGGCGGTGTAAACGGCGCCGAATTCGACAGGCGCGCCGAAAGCGACGCTGGACAGAATCGCCAGCTTGTGTGCGGTGTCGATTCCATCAACGTCGAACGTCGGATCCGCCTCGGCGTAGCCGAGCGCCTGGGCTTCGGCGAGCACATCGTCGAACTCGCGGCCCGTCGCCTCCATCGTCGTCAGGATGTAGTTGCAGGTGCCGTTGAGGATACCGTAGACCCGGTTGATCCGGTTGGCGGCAAGGCTTTCGCGCAGTGCCTTGATGATCGGGATTCCGCCCGCGACGGCCGCCTCGAACGATAACGCTACACCGCCGCGTTCCGCCCGCGCCGCAAGCTCCGAACCATGGTGCGCGATCAGCGCCTTGTTCGCGGTCACGACCGGTTTGCCGGCGTCGAGCGCTGCACCGACGACCTCGAATGCGGGCCCGGAGTCACCGCCGATTAGTTCGACCACGACGTCAACATCCGGGTCGGTCGCAACGCCGACAGGCGCGTCATGCCAGCGCAGACCTTCCAGATCGACGCCGCGGTCCTTGTTGCGTGTGCGCGCCGCAACGGCGACGACCGAAAGATCGCGCCCGCAACGGTCGCGCAAAATGTCGGCATTGTCGCGCAGCAGCTTGACGGTGCCCGCGCCGACCGTTCCGAGGCCGGCGATCCCGATCCGCAACGATTCGCTCACGACGCGACGGCCTGCTGCACGCCCGGGCCGTTGGCGCCGTGCTGGCGCAAGAAGCGCTTGATGTTACGCGCCGCCTGGCGGATGCGCTGCTCATTCTCGACCATCGCGATGCGCACATAGCCTTCGCCGTATTCGCCGAATCCGACGCCCGGCGAAACCGCAACCTGAGCCTCCTGCAGAAGGATCTTGGCGAATTTCAGTGAGCCGGCGTCGCGGAACTGCGGCGGCAGCGGCGCCCAGGCGAACATCGTGGCGCTGGGCGGCGGCACGTCCCAACCGGCCTGGGCGAAGGACGACACGAGGATGTCGCGCCGCCGGCGGTAGACCTCGCGCATCTCTTCGACGCAATCCTGCGGGCCATTTAGCGCCGCGGTCGCGGCGACCTGGATTGGCGTGAACGCGCCATAATCGAGGTAGCTCTTCACCCGCGACAGCGCGCTGATCA
>JAYOEZ010000023.1:0-39666 GCA_038116985.1 Alphaproteobacteria bacterium
ACCTGGCCGGTCGCCGGCGATCTGGCCTGGGTCACCGGCACGATTTCCGGCCCGCACAAATTCATTGCCCAGAACTGTTCCACCTGTCACGAGCGTCCGTTTGTGAAGGTGCAGGACAACGTCTGTGTGCAGTGCCATGCGGAAATCGAACATCACGTCGATACCAACGACCATCCGATTCCTGAGATTACGACGGCACTGTGCCAGAGTTGCCACAAGGAGCATCAGGGCGTCGAAGCGATTACCCGCAAGGATCAGTCGTTCTGTGGGTCGTGCCACAGTGATCTGAAGGACGTGGCGGCCAACACCGATCTTGAGGACGCGTCCAATTTCGGCAGCGGCCACCCCGAATTTCGGCCGACGATCGTCGCCGACCCGGCCGAGAAGACGTTCACTCGTGTCCGGCTCGACAAAGCCAACTGGCCGGTCGAGAACTCAAACCTGACCTTCACGCACCAAAAGCACCTTGACGCCAACGGCATCCTCGTTCCCGGCAAGCAGGAGCGCCGCGTGATGGAGTGCGCCGATTGCCACACCTCGGATCAGGGCGGTCTCGGCTTCAAGCCGGTCGAAATGGAAGAGCACTGCAGCGAGTGTCATCTACTCAACTTTGAACCGACGGTGCCGAATCGCCGGCTGCCGCACGGCGATGTCGACGCAGTGGTCAATTCGCTGCGTGAGTTTTACGGCGACCTCGCGCTACGTGGCGGGGCGACGATCGAGGAGGCGCCAGCCGTCGTGCGTAGGCGCCCTGGCGGCCGTTCTCTGGACGAAGAGGAGCGCCTTGAGGCGCTGGCCTGGGCCGACAAGGCCGCGCGTGACGCCGGCGATCGTGTTTTCGCCAAATCGGTGTGCGGCACCTGTCATGAGGTGTCTCGAACAGGCGATGGACCACTCGACTATACGGTTGCGCCGGTTCTCGTGGTTGACCGCTGGATGCCCAAGGGCCGGTTCGACCATGGGAGTCACAGCGCGCCGGCGTGCACCGATTGCCACGCTGCAGAGACCTCGACAAAGGCGAGCGACGTTCTGCTGCCCCAGATCGAAACGTGCCAGGCCTGCCACGGCGGCGAAACGGCGACGCAGCGCGTACCGTCAACTTGCGTGAGCTGCCACGACTTCCATCTCGACTTCCACGAGCCGATGCGCACGCCCATGCAGGCGGCGCGGGCCGAGGGCGGATGAGGCCGCCAACGTCGCCAAGTGCGCTGATTTCCTGCCGATTCAGGCTTACCCGCGCACCAATGCCTTGTTATGATGGCCGCACGGAGGCACGGGCTGTGGATAGGGGCGGTCTGCGCGGTTTGGGATTACCGGTACGGCCTGCGGGGCGGCCGAAAGAAGGGGGCATGGGCTCGTTGTTGGGCTTCCCACGGCAGTTCGGTTTAGCGGCTGCATCTCTTCCCTATGTTCGGCGACTTGCTGTATTGGCGGTTGCCGCCTTGGTGGTGGCGGTGCCCTTGCGCGTCGCAACGGCCTTCGACGGCGTCCACGTACTCGACGCCGTGGGCGTCAGGCTCGGTGTGATCGAGAGCGGCGGAACCCTTGATGACCTCAGGGTCACCGTGAACGTTGGCGGCGACTCCGTAGAGGCGACCCATGTTTGGGCTGTGCTCGGTGGCTCGGAACTACGGCAGCGGACCAATAACGGCTACTGGATTCCCTGGAGTGGCGACAAGGCCGATCTGGTCGACAACCGCTTCGCGGTGAACGACGGCGCAGTCGTCTTCAAAGTCGCCGATGGATCGATCGCCGCCGACAATCAGGGCATCACAATCGTGGTGGGCTATCGGACCGGTGGCGTTCTCAAGTACGGCATGTTGGGAATCGTCCCGGGCGGTGGGTCATGAGGTGGTTGAAACTCGCCACCGCGGGCATCGCAGCACTCGCCCTGTGGGGCGGTAGCGCGAGCGCGCAGGTCTCGCAGCAGGCGCTGACGGTCGCCGAAGTTCAACAGATTATTGCCCAGGCCGTCGGCGAATCGCAGGCGCGCAGCGTGGCCGCGACGATCGCTGTCGTCGACCGCGTGGGCAATGTCCTCGCGGTCTTCCAGATGACCAACGCGGCAGGCACGCTCCAGGTCACGTCTGGTCGCGGGATCGCCCGCACAAACGGACTCGAGAAGGTTGAGGATACCTTCACGAATCTGGGTGCCGGCGGGTCTCCGACGCGGAAACTGGGCGCCATCGCCAAGGCGATCACCGGCGCGTACCTGTCATCGAGCGGCAACGCCTTCACGACTCGTACTGCCAACCAGATCATCCAGGAACACTTCAACCCGGGCGAATCGTTCTCGCCCTCCGGCCCGCTGTTCGGCGTGCAGTTTAGCCAACTCCCGTGCTCGGACCTATCGGTACGCCAGGCGACCAATGGCGTACCCACGGGGCTGGTCGACGCTACGGCCGGTCCCAAACGTTCGCCTCTGGGTCTGTCGGCCGACCCCGGCGGGCTCCCGCTCTACAAGTCTGGCGTCGTCGTCGGCGGTGTCGGGATCGAGATCAACGGAACCTACACCATTGATCCGCAGGTCACCGATGTTGATTCCGATGTCGAAGAGATCGTTGCGCTCGCCGGCCAGTCCGGCTTCGCGCCCCCGGTCGACATCCGTGCCAACCGGATCTTCGTCGAGGGCAAGAGCCTTCGTTACACGGATGTTGACGTGAACGCGTTGCGGCGCAACCCCGCCAATGCGCAGACGTTCGCGGCGATCAATGGCACGGCGGGCAACCTGGTTGCGGTCAACGGTTACGCTGCCGCCGCGGTTGTCGCCGGAACGGCGTACGGCAACGCAGAATCGGGCTTTGCCCAGGATCCCGACGGCAACTACAGCAATGTTGGCGGCGTGGTTTTCGTTCTGTTCAACGGGAACAATCCGCCGACCAATCGTTTCCCGCCGCGAAATAGCGTCAACCCGACCGTTGCAAATGGCGGCATGACGTCGAGCGAGGTGCGCCAGATCATCCGCAGCGCGCTCAACATCGCGTTTGCGAGCCGCGCGCAGATCCGTCGCCCGCTTTCTTCACACGTTCAAGTTACGATTTCGGTGGTCGACGGCGCAGGGAACATCCTAGGCATGGCGCGGACCTTCGACGGCCCTATTTTCGGCACCGACGTGTCGCTGCAGAAGGCGCGAACGGCTGCCTTTTTCTCCAGCAACACCGCCGGAACCTACCTCGGCACCTTTAACTCGAGTGTGGGCGGAACGCCGACGAACCAGAACGCCAACGGCGTCACGATCGGCGACTACGTCACGGCGGTCCGTCGCGTGCTTGGAAACAACGCGCTGCAGGACGGAACGGCGTTTGCCGATCGATCCGGCGGAAACCTTTCGCGGCCCTTTCTGCCCGACGGAATCATCGGTGCGCAGAACGGTCCGTTCAGCTATCCCATCGCGACCTGGAGCCCGTTCAACACAGGGCTCCAGCTCGACGTCGTCTTCGACAACCTGGCCGCACACATCCTCTATACCGACGTCGGCGGCGCGAACAACGACACTGGCGCGTCCTGCACCGCCTTCACGGCCGATGGCGGCACGCAGCTCACCCGTATCGCCAACGGCTTCCAGATCTTCCCTGGGAGTGTGCCGATCTATCGGAACGGCACCGTAGTGGGGGGCGTGGGCGTGTCCGGCGACGGCATCGACCAGGACGATATGGTGTCTTTCTTGGGGCTCCACAATGCCGGTCTGATCCTTGGTACGGGCGTCGGAAATGCGGAGCCGAGCAAGCGCGCCGACCAACTGGTCGCGCCTGGTGGTCATCTGCGCTACGTCAGCTGCCCGTTCAAGCCATTCCTGGGCTCGCGCCAGAACAATGTGTGCGATGGCAAATAGACTTGCATATGGAGTCGTGGCGCTTGCGGTCACAGCCATGTTCGCAGTACCGCCGGCGCAGGCCGGTAAGGAGCGGATTCGCAGCGCCGTAGTCGCAGAGAAGCCAGTTCTCGTTCAGCAGCGGATTCCCCAGCGCGACCGCCGCCGCGACGCCGTCGATCCGGTGCCACCCGCCGACTTGTCGCGCGTCGGCCCGCCACAACCCAATTTGCCGTCGGAATTCATTCCGATCCCTGACCGCTGGCGCCTTATCGAAAATCTCGGGGTCAACGAGCGCTGGTGGGACCCCTACAACCAGAACACGCTGAAGGCCGACCGCCCCCTTCCGGGGACGGAAGACTATTTCATCAATCTGCTGGTCCTGTCGGATACCGTCGTCGAGCCGCGTCGCCTGCCGACACCGATCAGTCCGAATTCGTCGCAAAAACCAAGTTCCAACGACGTTTTTGGCGAGGGCGAACAGCTGTTCTACCTGCAGAACCTGGTGGTCAGTCTGTCGTTTCTGCAGGGTGATACTGCCTACCGGCCGCCGGACATCGAGTTTCGCCTGACGCCGGTATTCAATTTCACGCGTGCCGAGGTTGGCGAGCGTGGCGTGCTTCGACGCGATCCGAGCGAGGGCAAGGTTCGCAACGACGTGTACGTCGGCATCCAGGAAGCGTTCTTCGACTATCACATCCGCAATGTGTCGCGCCGTTTCGACTTCGACTCGTTTCGAATCGGCATCCAGCCGTTCTCGTCCGACTTTCGCGGGTTCCTGTTCCAGGACAACCAATTGGGCTTCCGCCTGTTCGGCAACCGCGACAACAATCTCTTCCAGTACAATCTTGGCTACTTCCGCCGGCTGGAAAAGGACACCAACTCGGGTCTGAACGATTTTGGCGAGGAGATTCGCAAGGACGAATTCTTCATCGCGAATCTCTACCTGCAGGACCTGCCGCGGCTTGGTTTCGTGTCGCAGTTCACGATCCTGCACAACCGCAACGACGAAGACAGCGAGTTCTTCTTCAACAAGAACAACTTCATCGAGCGGCCCGCGTCGTTCGGCGACGAACGCCTGCACAAGTACAACGTGACCTACCTTGGCTACAACGGCGACGGTCGGGTTGGGCGTGCGCAGCTGACGACGTCGTTCTACTACGCGTTCGGGACCGACAGCCACAGCCAACTCAATGGAAACCTCGTCGACGACGATGCCGACATCCGCGCCTTCTTCTTCGCGGCGGAGCCGTCATTCGATTTCGACTGGTTGCGAGTTCGCGGCTCTTTCCTCTATGCCAGCGGCGACAGCGACCCGTTTGACGGCAAGGAGGAAGGTTTCTCGGCGGTGTTCGAGAACCCGCAATTTGCCGGCGGCGACACCAGCTTCTGGATCCGTCAGGGCATTCCGCTCATTGGTGGTGGCGGGGTGCAACTCACACAACGCAACGGGGTCCTCGCCGAGTTGCGCAGTTCGAAGGAACACGGCCAGTCGAACTTCAACAACCCGGGCATCGTACTCCTGGGCCTCGGTACGGATTTCGACGTGACGCCGGAGACCCGCATCTCGACCAACTTCAATCATCTTCGCTTCGAAGACACATCGAATCTCGAGGTCCTGCGCAACCAGGGTGAGATCGAGGAAGAAATCGGCTGGGATATTTCGGCCGCCGTGATCTGGCGTCCGTTGTTCATCCAGAACATCGTCCTGCGGCTCTCGGGTGCGATGCTCATTCCCGGGCCGGGCTTCAAGGATTTGTTTGCGACCTCGCAGGACGGGGACGACGAGATCCTCTACTCAATTCTGGCCAACGGCACCCTGACCTTCTAGGACCCACGTATGGCGCGCAAGATACTCCTCACTCTCACGCTCGCTTTGGTGAGTGGACTTGTTGCGCTGGCCGCGGTCCCGGCGAACGCCGCCGAGGGCGAGAAGGCACGTGACATTGAGTATGTGCCGACGCCACCTGCGCCGCGCTCCCAGCTTCCCGAGCAGGCAATGGCGAAGAGCGCCGGCTGCATCACCTGTCACACGCGGACCGACGCGTTCTCGATGCACCAGACGCCGGGCGTCATCCTCGGCTGCGTCGACTGTCACGGCGGCGATGCAACTGTGAAGGGGTTGGCGATCGAGGACAGGCAGGCAATGGACCGGGCTCACGTCCAGCCTCGCTATCCCGAGACGTGGCACTATCCGAGTTCTGCAAATCCGAAACGTAGCTACACGCTACTCAACCGCGAATCGCCGGAATACATCCGATTCGTGAATCCCGGCGACCTGCGCGTCGCTCGCGAGGCGTGCGGCGCGTGCCACCTCGACCAAATCGCGAAGGTCGAGCGAAGCCTGATGGCGACCGGTGCCATGCTGTGGGGCGGCGCTGCGTACAACAACGGCATCGTCCCGTTCAAGCGCTACATTCTCGGCGAGGCCTACACGCGCGAAGGCGTGCCGGCGATGGTCGAGAACCCGATCCCGCCCGATGAGCGCATGATCGCCAAGGGCATCCTGCCGGCGATCGTGCCTTTGCCGGCCTGGGAGGTCATTCCGCCAGGCGACATTTTCCGCATCTTCGAGCGTGGCGGTCGCAATATCGTCAATCTGTTCCCCGAAATCGGGAACCCGAACTCGCTCGGTCGCTTGCAGCAGCTGGAGGAACCGGGACGTCCGGATATCCGTCAGTCCAACCGCGGTCCTGGTACAGGCCTGCGGATCGCGGTGCCGGTCATCAACATCACGAAGACCCGGCTCAACGATCCGTTCCTGTGGTTCCTGGGTACAAATGACCAGCCGGGTGACTTCCGCTCTTCGGGCTGCACGTCCTGTCACGTCGTCTATGCCAACGATCGCGACCCGATTCATTCCGGGCCCTACGCGAAGTTCGGCAACGAGGGCAAGACACAGACCGTCGATCCGACGATCCCGGACGACGAGAAGGCACACCCGCTTGAGCATGCTTTCACAAATGCGATTCCCTCGAGCCAATGCATGGTCTGTCACATGCATCAGCCGAACGTGTTCGTGAACACCTACCTCGGCTACACGATGTGGGACTATGAGCCCGACGCGCCGCTGATGTATCCGAAGGAGCAGCGCTATCTGTCCTCGGACGAGCAGATGGAGATTCTTGACCGCAATCCGGAAGAGGCGGTGTTGCGTGGCCTATGGGCCGACGAAGAGTTCCTCAAGAACGTCTGGACCGATATCAACCCCAAGGCCAAGAACACGCAGTTCGCCGACTACCACGGACATGGTTGGAACTTCCGCGCAATCTTCAAGAAGGATCGCAAGGGCAACCTGCTGGATGGTGCCGGCAACAAGGTCGGCCACGACGATCCTGACAAGTTCAAGAAGGCGGTTCACATGCGCTCGATCCATGCCGAGATTGGCATGCAGTGCGTCGATTGCCACTTCTCGCAGGACTCTCACGGAACTGGCCACCTCTATGGCGAGGTCCAGGCGGCCATCGAGATTCGCTGCAAGGACTGCCACGGCACGCCGGACGCCTACCCGACGCTGCGCACGTCTGGCCCGGCCGCGCCGCCGCGCGGCAACGACCTCTCGTTGCTGCGCGTGCAGGACGGCCGCAAGCGCTTCGAGTGGGTCGGCGGCGGAAATTGCGGCACAGAGGATCACGAACCCGGCTGCCGCCTGATGCAACGTTCCGCGGTCGATCCGACTAAGGAATGGGAAATGAGCCTGGTTAAGGACGCAGTCGATCCCGACAGCGATCACTACAACGCCAAGGCCGCCCGCGCGAAGCTCGTATCGAAGAACACGGGAACCCAGGAATGGGGCCCCGGCGTTGCCAAGGAAGATCGAGCGCACGACGTCGAAGACAAGATGGAGTGCTACACTTGCCATCTCGCCTGGACGACCTCATGCGGCGGCTGCCACTTGCCGATCCAGGCGAACCGGCTGAGCGAGCGGCATCACTTCGAAGGCGGAATTTCGCGCAACTTTGCGACATACAACCCGCAGGTCGTGCGTGACCAGATCTTCCAACTCGGTATCAGCGGCGACGTGAAGGGCAACACCATCGCGCCGATCCGTTCCACGTCGGCGCTGGTCCTGTCGTCCCAGAACATCAATCGCGAGCGCATCTACGTGACGCAGCCGCCGATTGCGGCAAGCGGCTACTCGAGTCAGGCTTTTGCCCCTCACTTTGCCCATACGGCGCGCAAGACCGAGACCAAGGGCTGTTCGGACTGCCACGTCAGTCAGGCAGGCGACAATAACGCGATCGTCGCGCAGACTTTGTTGCATGGCACCAACTACATCAATTTCATGTCGCCCTTTGCTTATGTGGGCGGTGACGGCGGTGTCACCGCGGCGCGAATCACCGAGTTCGACGAGCCGCAGGCGGTCATTGGTTCCTACCTCCAGCGCTACGCCTATCCGGATTGGTTCCAAGACCATTTGGATCGGGACCGTAGGCTGATCGAAGGCTACACCCAGCGGGGCAATCGCACCGGCTGTCTGCAGCAACGTGGCGAGTACCTCTTCACGGCCGAAGGGGCCGACGGGATGATCGCTTATGACATCGCGTCGATCGGTAACAAGGGCGTCGCCGACCGTATTCTCTCCGGGCCGTTCGGGCCGTGGGGGCACGACGTGCGGGTCGAATCGAGGAATGCGACCTGCGTCGCGTTGCCCACAAACCAGCCGATCCATCCGGACCGCAACAAGGGTGCGCTGATGCGCGAAGTGAACCGCGAGCTGCCGTTCCACCCGATCTACGACTACGCGGTCATCACTGATGCGGAAGAGGGCCTGATTCTTACCGACGTGAATACGCTGGCGAATGGCGAGCCGCGCGACAACTTCCTGACGCGTGCGCTCACCTGGAACAAGGATGGCGTTCTAGACGGTGCGCGCCACGTAACTGTTGCGGGCTATTGGGTCTACGTCACGACGCCGCGCGGCGTCGTCGTCCTCAACCTCGACGATCCATTGAACCCGACCGTCGCGGCGACCATCGACCTGCCCGACGCACGTGCGACCGCGCTGCAGTTCCGTTATCTCTTCGTCACCGATGCGAATGGCCTGTCGGTGGTCGATGTCACCCATCCTGATCGGCCCCGCATTACCGGCGCCAGCGTGCCGCTCGCCGATGCCAAGCGGGTCTACGTGGCACGTTTCTTCGCCTATGTTGCTGCCGGCGCCGATGGGCTCGTGATCGTGGATGTCGAGAAGGCCGAAGCGCCGTTCATCTACGAGAGGTTCACCGCTGACGGCGCAATCAGCGACGCCCACGATGTCGTGGTCGCCCACACCAATGCGTCCGCATTCGCCTACGTCGCAGACGGTCGCAACGGTCTGCGGGTGATCCAGTTGACCTCGCCCGACAGCCAGCCGGGTTTCTATGGCTTCAGTCCCGATCCCAAGCCGGAACTGATTGCTACCTATGAGACGCGGTGGCCGTCGCTCTCGCTCTCGAAGGGTCTCGACCGCGACCGCGGCGTTGACGAGACCGGTGGACAGATTGCGATCTTCGGGCGGCTGGGCTCGCGCCCCTTCAATCTTGAAGAGCAGCGCAAGCTCTACATGAACCCCGACGGCAGCGTCTGGACGGTCGAAGACGACGTTCAGATGGACGACTTCGTTCCCGCGAAGCCCCGCCGCCAGGCAACGGATACGGGCCGGGCGGTTCAGTAGAAAGACAGGTGCGCCGAGGCCGGCTTGCCGGCACCGGCCCTTGGACAAGCCCTTGTCCTATCATTGAGCCAGCTTCGCGGCGGCCCGCGATCAAGCTGTGTGGCGCGCCAGATTTTTTGTCGCGACGTCGAGGGACGTCAGGTTTGCAGCGGGCGGGTTTCCGGGCCGGCTGCCACCGGTCACAGCCAATCTTGGCGGTGAGACGGCGCGCCGCGACCTTTGTCGGAGGCCGGCGTTGCGTCGGGTCCGTTTCGCAGCCAATGGACGTTTCGCTGGCAGGCAAAGGAAAAGGGCCGGCGGTCGCCCGCCGGCCCTTTTCTCGCTCGCTCGGTTTCGGCCCTACGGCATCGCCTGCTGGAATTCCCGCAAGCTCGCCTGGAAGGTCTGAGGCTGGTACTTCTCGTCGTCATCCACGGCGGCGAACACCTTGTCGAGCGCCGCGTTGACCCCGTCCATCTGGCCACGCTGCAGCGCACCGACGTTCTGCATCGCAGTGACGATCGTACCCAGCGCCATGCTCGCCTGCTCGGCACCGGCATAATCAACATAGTCGCCGGTCAGGCCGCTAGCGATTACGCCGTTCAGCAGCACCTTCATGTCGTCGGCCTTGAACTCGCGACCGGCGAACCGGTCGATGAGCTGCGCCGTAACGCCCTTGAGAGCACGCGCGGCGTCGAGCATGGCCGCGTGGTTCTCGCGGGTCGCCGTGTGCAGCGCCGTGGTGCGTTCGCGCAACTGGTTGCCCAGACCGCTGTCGACGAAATCGGTGATGACCTGAAGCATCAGCAGGTTGGCGTCGTTGACCCGCGGAATACCCGGGCCCAGTGCCTTCGTGCTTTCCCGCGGTGCCCAGTTCAGGGCGCTCATTGGGCTGTGGCAACTGTGGCAGTCGAATACCACCAGTTCCGGGAGCATGCCGTCCATGCCGCGCTCGGGATCGAGCAGGGTGTCGAGAATGACGTTGATCGACATCGCCTGTCCGATGGCCCACAGCTGAATGCCGCTGGCGGACTTTTTGCGCTGGCGATAGTCGCGATCGACCGTGAAGTGGGCCGGCTGCAGCGCCGTGAAGGTGTCGAGTTCGAAGCTCATCCGCGGGTGGCCGGCGCCCATGATCTTGTGCGACACGAACCGGGTCTCGTCGCCGAAGTGGCAGGACAGGCAGAGCCGCGCGCGGCTCACTGGGTCGTCCGTTGGATAAAGCCCGTTCTGGATGTTGTTGGCGTGGCTCGCCGTTGGCACGATGTGCGAGCCGATCCAGCGGCCGGCACCGCCGTGACAGGCCTCGCAGGTGACGCCGTCCGTGATCTGGAATGTCGTGTGCCTCTTGTCGTCCGGCGGATTGTCGGCGTGGCAGTCGAGGCAGAGGTCGGCAGTATGCGCCGCTTCCAGCCCGAGGTTCGCTGCAATCCGCTTGGAGCGGTCGTTGAGGAGCACCTCATAGGCCTTGTGGTGCTCGTCCTTCTGTTGCCAGGTGAGGAATTCGTTCTGCAGGACGTTGGAGCCGGGCAGGGGGGCCGCCGCGCCGTGGCACGTGGAGCCCGCGCAGGACGCTACGCCAAGATGGAGTTCCCCGTCCGCAATCGGCATCTTGGGTTGCTGCTGGGCCTGCGCCGCGCCCAACCCGAGGCCGACGATGGCCGTAGCCGTAAAAGAAATGGTCAGTGATCGAGCCCTGCCGAACATTAATCCCTCCCCTCGAAATTCGCGGCAGTCCCTGGCGGGCCGCCCTTATTATTTGCGGCCCCACGAGCGCCCTCCCCAGAGGTGCGTTGGCTGGCCCATATGAGGGCAAAGCTTAAGGCACTCGCATGACATATTCGAGGCTATTTCCGCGCGGAATCGCCTTGACGGCGGCTATCTTCCCTGTTCCCGGTGGCGCCCCCGGGCGCTCGCGATCTCGTCCAGGCGGGCGAAGGCGGCTGCTGCTTCGTCGTCGCCGGGCCGAAGTTCCGCCACCATGCTCCAGGCCTCAACCGCCTCCAGATAGCGCTCCAGCGCCATGAATCGGCGGCCCAGGCCGCGCCAGCTCTCGATTTCGCCGGGATTGGCGCTCACCCGCGCGACGAGATCCGTCACCTCCGCCTCAATGGCGGCGGCTTCCGCCGCCTGAGGCGGCGCAAGCGGGGCGCGATTCCGCGTCTCCAGCCACGCGGCTGCACCCGCCACGCCGGCGGCGACGACCAGGGCAGCGCCCAGAACGACAAGGGTGTCTCGGTTCATCAGTGGTTTTCAGCTACGATATCTTGTGGTTGCCATACCATCAGACGACCATCGCCGGGGTCAACTCGTACCGTCATGACCAACGCACTTGCCAATCCGCTCGGCCTGTTTCTGCTCGCCGCAGCCCCTTTCATGGGCAGTTTCGTGGCGACGTTCGCCACGCGCTGGCCCGAGGGCCGCAGCATCCTGACGGGCCGCTCCGCATGCCGTTCGTGCGCCAAGCGCATTGATGCGCGCGACCTTGTTCCCGTGCTGAGTTGGCTGCTTCTGCGCGGCCGCTGCCGCCACTGCCACCACCCCTTTGGCCGCGGCTACTTGATCAGCGAACTGGCGGCATTCGGGATCGCTTTGTGGGCCGCCACCGCGTTCTCCGGTCTCGACCTTGCGATGGTTTGCCTGCTCGGCTGGGCCCTACTTGCGCTCGCACTGATCGATCTGCGCACCATGTTGCTGCCCGACGTGCTGACGCTTGCCGTACTGTCGCTTGGTCTTGCCGTGGCGGCCATGCAGGGAGCGCTGGCCGAAGGCTTGGCCGGCGCCGCCGTCGGCTTCGCCGTGTTCGCGCTTCTCGCGGCCGGCTACCGAGCCTGGCGCGGTCGCGACGGACTTGGCATGGGCGATGCCAAGTTGCTGGCCGCCGCCGGCGCGTGGGTCGGCTGGTCCGGTCTGCCGGGCATCGTGCTAATGGCGAGCGTCGCCGCGCTCGCAGTGGCGCTGCCGCTCGCCTTGCGTAGCGATGGCGGCGTTAGCCGCGAGATCGCTTTCGGGCCTTACCTTGCCGCGGCGATCTGGATCACCGTCCTCTACGGCCCCGTGACCCTGGCATGAACCAACAGCTCACCCGCGTTCTGCTGGACCGTGGCACTCTCGACGAACGTGACCTCGCGCGGGCCGAACTCGTGGTTCAGGGCAGCGGCGAGCCGCTGCATCGCATCTTGTGCCGACTAGGATTGGTCGCCGAGGACGAGGTTGCGCGCGCCTTGGCCGAATGCCTGTCGCTGCCGCTGGTCGAGCCACGCGACTACCCGCGCGAGCCCCTTTTCGCCAGCCAGCTACGCGCTGATTTTTTGCGTACCTATCGCGTTCTGCCACTGCGTGATGATCGCGATGCCGTGCTGGTTGCGATGGCCGACCCCCTCGACGAGGAGACGCGCCACGCGCTGGAACTGCAACTCGGCAAGCCGGTGCGCGCGGCAGTCGCGATGCCGGCCGAACTCGACCGACGGCTGGAGCAACTCTACGGCGCCACCAAGGACGAGGCGGCCGCGCCCGCAACGGCGCGCGCCGACGACTTGGAGCGCCTGCGCGAGCTCGCAAGCGACGCGCCCGTCATCCGCCGCGTCAACCAGATATTGGAGCGCGCCGTGGCGGCTCGAGCGTCCGACGTACATGTCGAGCCCCAGGACGGCAGCCTGCGGCTGAGGCATCGCGTCGATGGCCTGCTGCGTGATGTCGAAGCCCTGCGCTCTGACGAACACGCCGCCATCGTCTCCCGCGTGAAGATCCTTGCAAACCTGGACATCGTCGAGCGCCGCCTGCCGCAGGACGGTCGTTGCCGGGTGACAGTCGAAGGACGCGCGATCGACGTGCGGGTGTCTTGCCTCCCGACGATGCACGGCGAGAGCGTTGTGCTTCGGCTTCTCGATAAGTCGAATGCGCCCCTCACCTTGCCGCAGCTTGGCGTCGGCGGGAGGATCGAGGAACGGCTCGGAAAACTGCTGCGGGTCAACCAGGGTATCTTCCTCGTGACAGGGCCGACCGGTAGCGGCAAGACGACGACGCTTTACGCCATGCTGCAGCGGCTGAACGATCCCGCGCGCAAACTCATCACGATCGAGGACCCGGTCGAGTACGAACTGCCGGGAATTCACCAAATGCAGGTGCGGCCGCGGATCGGCCTGGAGTTTGCGAACGTGCTGCGGTCCGTCCTGCGGCATGATCCCGACGTCATCATGGTCGGCGAGATTCGCGATCTCGAAACGGCCGCCATGGCAATCCAGGCAGCGCTGACGGGGCATCTCGTGCTCTCGACGCTGCACACAAACGATGCCGCCAGCGCAGTTACCCGCCTCGCCGACATGGGCGTCGAGCCTTATCTCATGACCGCAGCCCTGCGCGGGGTCATGGCGCAGCGGCTCGTGCGTACGCTGTGCGCCGACTGCCGTCAGCCGGACCAATCCGGGCCTGCGGCTCTCCGGACGCTCGATCCGGGCCTCTCGGTCGAAAGCGGCGAGGTCTACCGCCCGGCCGGTTGCGACAAGTGTGGCGGAACGGGATTTTCCGGCCGCGAAGCGATCGCTGAACTCATGGTGATCGACGAACCGATGCGCGAAATCATTCTGCGCCGCGGCGACGTGGCGGAGATCACGGCGAAGGCCGGTGCCGCCGGCAGCGAGACCATGCGGCGCGACGGCCTGCGCAAGGTGCTTGCGGGGCGCACTTCGATCGACGAGGTCCTGCGCGCCGTGGGAGAGGCGTGATGGCACGCTTCCGATATCGCGCAGTCGCTGCGGACGGTGCGGTCAGCGAGGACGTGATCGATGCGCCCGACCGTGAGGCAGCGATCGCACGTCTGCGCCAAAGCGATCGTCTTCCGGTATCCGTCGTCGCCGCGGACGACGGCGCTTCGCTGGGCAAGGCTTCGCTGGATCTTGGTGCATTTGTCGCGTCGCGCACCCCGCCGCAGCGTGCGCGTATTCGCTTCGTTCGCGAACTGGAGACCTTGGTTGCAGCGGAAGTCTCCATCGACCGCGCGCTCGAAATCCTCGCCCAGACGACGGGTGACGAGCGGCTCGCACGAATCGCCGCGTCGCTACGCCGTCGCGTTCGCGAAGGCCGGAGCCTCGCTGACGCCCTGGCTGAACATCCAGCGATCTTCTCGCCCTTCTTCTGCGCAACCGTTCGCGCCGGCGAGGCAGGCGGTCACCTTGCCGAAGCACTCGATGCCCTGGCCGGCTATCAGGAACGCATGGGGTACCTCGCCGATACCGTGCAATCCGCCCTGATCTACCCGGTCCTGCTTCTTGCGGCATCGCTTGTCTCGTTGGTCGTCCTGCTCGTCTACGTGGTGCCGCAATTCGAACAGTTGTTTCGCGAGGCAGCAGCCGACTTGCCGGCCAGCACCGCCGCCGTCGTGGCTGTGTCGCGCTTCGTCGTAGATTTTGGCTGGCTCGTGTTGCTCCTGGGGCTCGCGGCTTGGCTCTACCTGCGCGTCAACTGGAAGCGCCACGCTGTTGCGGCGCGGGTCGATGTCCTTGCGCTGCGGGTACCGTTCGTTGGGACCGTTGTGCGACGCATCGAGACTGAACGCTTTGCGCGCGCATTGGGCGCGTTGTTGCGGAACAGCGTTCCTTTGGCCGACGCATTGACGCTGACGGCCGACGCCGCCGGAAACGGAATCTTCGCCCGTGCGGTTCGCCGTGCGGTTTCGCGCGTGAAGGAGGGTGCCCGGCTTGCCGATGCCCTGCATGCGGATGGCGTACTGCCCGTGATCGCGATCGAACTCGTTCGTGTCGGCGAGGAGGGTGGTCGCCTGCCGCAAATGCTGGATCGGCTGGCTGCGAGCCACGCGGCGGAATCGGAAGTCGCCGTCAAACGCTTCGTGGCGGTCCTGGAGCCCGCTCTGATCATCTTCATCGGCGTCATCGTCGGTGCGATCATTCTTTCACTTGTATCGGCAATTGTTGGGATCAATGCGCTTGCGTTCTAGGCGCCGCGGTGCGCGCGGCTTTACTTTGATTGAGTTGCTGGTGGTGCTGGTCATCCTTGGCCTGATCATCGGCATCGTCGCGCCGCGTGCGGTCGATTTTCTTTCCGGCGCCAAGTCGGACGTGGCGGCGATCCAGGTCGAAAGCCTGGCTTCGGCGCTGGATCTTTACCGTCTCGACGTGGGTCGCTACCCGACAACTCAGGAAGGGCTGGCTGCCTTGGTTGTCGCGCCTTCCGGGAGTTCAGGCTGGGGCGGGCCCTATCTCGACGATGAAGAGGTGCCGCGAGATCCCTGGAACAACGCCTATGTGTATCAGGCACCCGGACCAGGCGGGCGGGCCTATCGTCTCATGTCGCTCGGTGCCGATGGCCAACCCGGTGGCGAAGGCGAAGATGCGGATATTGTCCGGTAGGCGCAGGCGTCTCGCCACCCGCGGTTTCACGCTTGTCGAACTGCTGGTCGTCCTGACCATTGTCGCGCTCGCGGCCAGTCTTGTTGCGCCGCCATTGGGCAGGGCGCTTGGCGTCGGCCAGTTGCGCTCCGAAACGGGCGACATCGTCACCGCGCTGCGCGAGGCGCGATCGGACGCCATCCTCAGGGGGATGCCGGTGGACTTCGTCGCCGTGGGTCCGTCGCGTTGGCGCCTGGCCGGGCGGCAGCACGACTTGCCGGCGGGCATCAGCTATTCGATGAGCGTCCCGCCTGCCGGACATGGCGCCGCCGGGACAACCTTCATTCGTTTCTTTCCCGACGGCCGATCCACCGGCGGGTCTGTCATCGTCCGAAACGATCGCTCGCGGCGCGTCATCACGGTGCGTTGGCTTACGGGGCACGTCCATGCGGACTGATGAGGGGTTCACGCTGATCGAGGTCGTGGTCGCATTCGTGGTCGCGGCGTTGGTGGTGGTGGCGGCGCTTCAGCTGTTCGGCGGCGCCTTCGACGGCAGCGCACGCGCGGAGCGACTGACGCGCGCGCTGATCGCGGCTGAGTCGCGGATGGCGGAGGTCGGTGTTGCCAGCCCCCTTCAGGAAGGCTCAACCAGCGGCGACATCACCGGTGGCTTGGTGTGGCGAACGGTGATCGCCCCGAACCGGTCGCTTGATCGCCGGTCCGCCGAAGGGCTGCCGCTGCAGGCCTACGACGTCGAGGTCACCGTTGGATGGAAGGACCGTGCCACGGATTCGGTCACACTGCGCTCGCTCAAGGTCGCACCCGGAAACCGCAGATGAATCGGCGGCGCCAGCGGGGCTTCACGCTCATCGAACTGCTCGTCGGTCTGACCCTGCTTGGACTGACCGTCGTGGCGGTGACTGGCGGCCTGAGGATCGGTATCGCAGGGACCGACCGCGTGACCGAACGCGCCGCACGCATGGACGAAATGCGCGGCGTCGCCGCATTCCTGCGTGAACGCCTCGAAGCGGCCCGCCCTGTTCGCTGGAGCGACGAAAGCGGGACTCAGCTGGCGTTTGTCGGCGGCGCCGCGCGGCTGGGTTTCGTCTCCGACATGCCGGCGTTCCCCGGCACCGGCGGCCTGTACAAGATCGGCCTTGCTCGCGATGGCGACCGTCTGCTCCTCGTGCTTGACCTTACGGAGGGAATCCAACCCGGCTTCGAAACGACCGACGTTCCACCTGAAGTTCTGGTCACTGATCTGACCGCCCTGCGTCTCGACTACTTCGGTGTTTCCCCTGGCACAAGCGAGGCGCAGTGGCAGGAATCCTGGGTCGACGCGACGTCGTTGCCATCGCTCGTACGGATCCGTATCGCGACGCGAGGCAGCGGCGATTGGCCTGAGATTGTCGTCGCGCCGCGGCTGGGAGAACAGCCGAGATGAGGCGTGATTTCAGGTTCCGCCGGTTGCGGGCGCAGCGCGGCGCGGCGTTGCTGCTGGTCCTGTGGTCGACCGTCGTGATCGCTGGGCTCGCTGTCCTCGTGGCCGGAACGGCGCGCTCGGATGTCGAGTTGGCGCGGCGTCACGTCGCGGAGGCGCAAGCGCGTCATATCGCCCAGGGCGCGGTCACATTGACCGGCCTTCACCTGTTGGCGGGACGCGAGGCGGAAGATCCGGTTCTTGCTGGCAGCACCACCGTTCGGCTGGGAGGGCGCGAGATCGTCGTCTCATTGCGCGATGAATGCGGCAAGGTCGACCTGAACACGGCTTGGGGCGATCTTTTGCGCGGGCTGATGGAGGAGCATGCAGCGCGATCCGGAATCGTGGCGTCGGCGGCGGCGGTGCTCGACTGGCGTGATCCCGATACCGTTCCCGGGCCGGGGGGCGCGGAGACGGCCGACTATCGTGCGGCAGGCCGGAGGCACGGTGCGCGCAATGGACCATTCGATTCCGTTTCGGAACTCCAGCAAGTCATGGGGATGACTTCGCGGTTCTTTGAAGCGGTTCGTGCCGACGTGACGGTCGATTGCCTCAATGCCGGGATCGACCCGCTCGTCGCCTCCGAGACGGTGCTGGCCAGCATTCCCGGCGCTGGCGGCGAGGCCGTGGAGCGTTTCTTGGCAGAGCGGCGGGACTATGTCGAAGGCGGCGCAAGGCGCACGCAGCCGCAGCTAGCCGGGAGCGGGCGCTACGTTGATTCGTCGCCAGGGTTGGCGATCGAGGTGTCAGCCACGGTTTCCGGGACGGATGGTGCGACGGTGACGTGGCGGGCCGTGACCTGGCTTACCGGCGATGGTCCGCAGCCGATTCTGTTTCGGACCTGGGAGCGTGCAGGACGCTGAGTTTGCTCAAAAAACCCCAGAATCCGGGGCGTGAACTTGGAGAAATCCCTGCTATTCTGGGCCCGAACTGATACGATCCGGCCGCGGCGCGCTGGGGGAACAAGAACGAGGTGATGATGAGGCCGTTTCTCGCCATCGGCGCACTCGCAATCGGTCTGGCCGGCTGCTCCTATGTCAGTGAGCTACCCGGCGCAGAGAGCCTTTCCAAGCTCATGCGCGGCGGATCGGACTCGCCCACCCTGACGCCCGTCGCCTCCAAAGGCACCCAGCCGGTACCGGCACCGCTTCTCGGTGCTGACAAGGGTGACGGCGCTTTGGCTGACGTCCGCGGCCAGCCCGGATGGATCGTGGATCCGGTCAGCAACTGCGCAACATCGAACCCATTTGCCCAACCCGATGAAGAGATTCGCTGGTATGGCGCCTGCGAAGCCGGCCGCCTGACCGGACAGGGCACGTTGGTCTGGTATGTCGAAGGTGTCGAGACCGAGCGCAACGAAGGCGCATTCCGCGCGGGTGAATTCAACGGCGAGGTTGTGACGACCTACCCCGACGGAGAGGTCATCGTCGGGACCTACATTGATGGCGTGCGAGACGGCGATTTCACCATCATCAGCGCCGACGGAGCACACCTCCGTGCACGCTATGGCAATGGCGAGCTCTTGAGCGAGGCGGACATGACGGTGGCCCAGGTCGAGGCGTGGCGCGAAGAACGCGCCGCTGCCTATCCGGGTGTCCTGCTAGCGCAGGCGGCCAGTCAGTCGCCGCAGGTGTCGGCGACATCACGGACCGCCAACAGCCAGGTTGTCGCTAGTGCGCCGATCGAGAACCGCGAGATCGCCGCCATCCTGGCAAGCGGTGAAGATGAACGCCCGCCGGCCCCTGCAGTACAGCTTGCTCGTGCCGATGCTGCCGACACCGTTGTCAGGCGCGACCCGATCGTGCGGGATGAAACCGCACAGGCGGTGGCGCCTATCAGCGACGCCACGGGGCAGTCCGAGCTTGCGACGACGCTTCCCGCGACGGCGCCGTTTGCGAGCAGTGCCTATGCCAACCGGACGGCGCACGTCAGTCAGGCGCTGGGCGTTCAGGTGGCCGCATTGACACTGCCGACGCAGGCGGCCCAACCAGCGGTTGGTGCCGCGCCGGTTGAAACCGTCGCTACGGCTCCAGTGCCTGCACCGGTGCTGGTGCCCGAACGGTCGTTCGCCGCGCCAGGAACGGTTCTCATTGCGGGCGACGGTCGCGCGCAACCGATCGAGGTTGCCCAGGCCCGCCAGCAGCCGGTGCCGCTCACGCCGACTACGGCGGAGGCGTTGCGGATTCCGCGTGGGGCCGGACTCGGTCAGGAGTATGCCGGGCGGGACGGACCCTGGGTGATTTCGGCGAATTCGGCCACGCCGGAACTCATGGCGCCGTCCGTGCCTCGTCTTCCGGTTACCCCGGTGGCTGTTGTGCCGGCGACGACGCCGGCCGCCGTCACGCCCGTCCAGGCTCCGGCATTGACCGGCGCATCCGCTGACGCGCTGTTCTCGGCCGCCTATCAGTTGGAACTCGGCGGTCGCTATGCAGAAGCGGAGAGCCGCTACCACGATCTACTGGTGCGCTATCCGTCATCGCCCGCCGCGCTTCTCGCAAATGCGCGCCTCGAATCGCTGCAGCGCTCGCGCGGCACCGTACAGGTGGCCCAAGCGGCGCCGGTGCAGACGGCGCCCGCTGCCGCAGCGCCGGGTCAGTCCCGGTACGTGGTTTCGGCGAATTCCTCGGCGCCGCGCTATTCGGGCTTGCCGCCGACGGGGACGGCGGGCAACCCGGCGCTGGCGCTCGAGTCGCCGTTGATCAACCGCACGGTTTGCAGCCAGAACGGTCTCTATGCCAACGACGCGCGCTGGTGCGGCGTTGTGACGTTCGACGAGGGGCAGTTCCTCCGCGTTGAGGTGACCGGGGTGCAACTCAACGCCTTCGGCCAGATCGGCATTACTCGTTCCACCTGCACCGGAAACGCCTTCCTGACCTGGTTCTCGCGGGGCACCTCGGTACGCGTGCCCAAGCGGTGCATGACGGTGATCAGCTGACATGAAGCACTTGCGATACGGATTGTTTGCATTCGGCTTTCTGGCGTTCGCCGCCGGGGCCGCAACCACAACACACGCAGGTAGTGCGGCCACGGATTCCTCGGCCTACGGCGACTACATCCAACAGCTCTCGCGGGAGGTCACATCGTTCGCCTCGTCGGCGAACGGCGACGGCGCTCTCGCGCCGCTCACGGTCCGGTTTGGCGCCACGCCGGATACCTCTGGGCTGGCAGCGGCGGACCAGGCGCTGGTGCGCGCCATGGGCCGCACCTACGACCTTTTCCGCGCATTGGGTGGGTCTACCGACCGCGGCGCCGTCGTCGAGCGTGCCGACGGTCGCGTTTATGTCGGTCTCGACGGCGAGGGCGGGCGTTGGTTTGCTGACGCTGCCGCCGCTGCGGCATTCCTTCTGTCGGAACTCGTCGAGTCGTCCGGCGATTTGCCGGAACCGGTTCGTGAGGCCGTCGACTCGGTATCGGGCGACGGATGCGGCGTATCGTGCGTCGCCGAGGCAGCTTTCAAGGAACTCATCGCGACGATCGCCTACGTCCCCCGGGGCACGACGGTGTCGCTGACGCTGTCGGCCGACGGGTTC
This sequence comes from Alphaproteobacteria bacterium, assembly GCA_038116985.1. Lineage (GTDB taxonomy): Bacteria > Pseudomonadota > Alphaproteobacteria > SHVP01 > SHVP01 > CALJDF01. The sequence continues at coordinate 20,801 of JAYOEZ010000023.1, forward strand.
AGCGACGGAAACGGGACACCCGTCGTCGAGGTGCCCAACGGTTTCGTCGTCAATGACGTCACCTACGTCGACGGCTCGACCGTCGTCGCCAAGCTGTCGGTGATGAGCGATGCCCCGACGGGCCGCGCCATCGTCAGCGCCTTCAACGCCGGTTCGGCGTTTCGTGCCGTCGACAACTTCGCCATTCAGGTTGTCGACACGGTTGAGCAACTCGACGACGACGTCAGTGCGCCCTTGCTCCCCGGCACCGGCAAGATCGAAGCACTCACCGACGACCACGCAGGCGATGTCGCCGAGGCGACGACTCTCGCTGGCAATGCCTCGGGCCGCATCGAGACGACGGGCGACACCGACACCTTCAAGATCATCGTCGAGCAACCCGGCACCCTGACGATCTCGTCGTCGGGCGGCACCGACGTTCGCCTGACGCTTACCGACGGGCAGGGCGCCGTACTCGGGTCTGATGACGATTCGGCTGGATGGTACAACGCGACGCTGAGTCGTGCCGTCGTCGTCGGCACGTACTTCGTGCGTGTCACGCATTGCTGCGACGGGACCGGCAGCTACTCGCTCGCGGCGTCTCTCAACTAGAAAGCTTGTCCGGCAACTAGAAAGCTTGTCTGGCGGCCTTAGCGGCCGCCGCCGACGATCTGCCGAGGCTGACGGATTCCCTCGCGCTCCTGACGGACCAGCGACAGGAACTTGTTGCGCATCGACTGCGTGACGCTCGTCGCTTCCTCGGGCGTCGAGATGATGATCGGCCGGATCAGGATCACGAGTTCGGTCCGCTGCGTCGTCTCGGTACGACGGCCGAACAGGTTGCCGACCAGCGGCAAATCGTTGAGGACCGGAATGCCGGTCTTGCCGTCCCCGGCAGATTCACGGATTAGCCCTCCGAGCAGAACAGTGTCGCCACTGCGTACCGACACCGTCGAGAGCAGTGATCGGTTCTGGATCGTCGGCGAGTTGATGGTCGACGACGTCGTGACCCGAACATCGCTGACGGCCTGGGCGAGGCGCAGCGTCACCATGCCGCTGGCGTTCACCTGAGGCGTGACTTCCAGGCTCACGCCCGTCGCGCGGTATTGGACGGTGTTGACGATCAGCGGGTTCGTCGTGACGGTGCTCGTCGTCGTTTGGGTGATGATCGGCACTTCGTCGCCGACGTTGAGCTGCGCGGTATTGTTGTTCAGCACGATCACGTTAGGCGACGAGATCATGTTGACCTCAGTCAGGTCGGTCAGTGCGTCGATGATGAAGCGCGTCGCCGAGGCTCCGTCGATCGTGAAGTTGAAGCCGCCCACTGTGGTCGAGGTGCCCTGCGCTGCGAGCACCGGGCTGATCGTCGGCGTCACGACGGAGCCCGGCCCGGTGATGGTGTTGGTGCCGTTGCTGAAGGAGATGATGCCCCCTTCGCCGATGCCAAGGCCGCCGTTGTTGATCGCGTACTGGACGCCGAAGCGCAGGTCGTCGCGCAGCGAAACCTCGAAGATGCTGGTCTCGATCATCACCTGTAGCGGCTGGATGTCGAGGCGGCGCAGGACGTCCTGGATGAGGGTGAAATTGGCCGCGGTCGTGGAGACGAGTAGCGCGTTGTTCTCGGAGTCGACGGAAATCCGCAGGCTTTCGTCGAGCAATCCGGCCGGCGTCGCGATGGCGTCGGGCGTGGCCTCGCCGTCGCTCGGCGCCGGCGCACTCCCGCTGAGAATCTCGTTGAGCGCCGTCGCGATCCGTTCGGCGCCGCCGTGCTGCACGTAGTAGACGAAGACGCGTCTCTCGGCCGGGTCGCGTTTGCGGTCGAGGCGGTAAATCCACTCGCGGGCATCTTCGACCAGATCCTGGTTCTGCGCGACGATCAGGATTCCGTTGAGCCGTTCGATGGGGATGAGCTGCAGTGCGCCGGGATCGCCTTCGCCGGTCGACAGGCTCCCGGTGGCGGCGAAGATGTTGCCGAGTTCGGCAGCGACGACGTCTGCATCCGCTTCCTCGAGCGATATGATCGCCGAGGTCTGCGTCGCCATGCGATCGACATCGAAGATCTCGATGGTGCCTGCGGCCAGCCGCATGACCGCGCTGTCGCCGGCGACAACGACAAGATTGCGCGCCCGGTCGACAACAGGCAGGCCGCCCTCAGGGAGCAGCGGTGCGAGCAGCGTCTGGAGTTGGGCGGCTGCGATGTACTGCAGTGGAAACACGCGGTACGCCGTTCCGGATCCATAGCCGATGCCGCCACCTGCGCGTGCCTGCGCGTCGGCGGCGCGGGTGACGCGGATCACGTTGCCGTAGTTGACGAGCTGGATCCCCTGGCTGGCGAGAATCGCCTCGAGCGTCGGGAACAGGTCGTCACGGCGCAGCGGGCGGCCCGAGGACAGACTGATATTGCCGGAGACGTTGGGGTCGACAATGTAGTTCGCGCCGAGCAAGTCGCCGAGGATCACCCGCACGACTTCGCGCACGTCGGCGTTGTTGAAGGCGAGCGTGATGTCGCCCTCCGCTGCGCGCAGTGGTCTGACGCCGCCGGTTTCGTCGGGGCCGGACCGGGCCGGGTACAACTCGTCGATGCGCGGCTGGCGGTTCACAACGCCAGGGCTCGACGCAGGGAATGCCGGTTGGGTCGTGGGGGCTGAGGGCTGCGCCTGTACCACCGTGGGGCCGGTTTCGGGGATCGTCGCCGGAAGTTCGGAGACGTCGCGCACGGGCTGGGCCGTGCAGGCGGCGGACAGCAAAAGGGCTGCTCCGGCGAGCGCCAGTCTCCTATTCACGTGCCGTCCCCTCCATGCCTTGGTGTCCTTACCCTACGAACCGAACCCTTGCGAATCAATGGCTTGCGGGCCTACCTGGCCGGGGCCTCAACAGGGAATTCCTGGCGCCGGCCGTCGGAGATCAGGACGACCCTCTCAGGGGTTATTTCGTCGACGGTCCAGCCGTCGATCTGCTCCCCTTCGGATACCGTGACCGACCCCGCCCCGGCGCTCAGGATCACCGCGCGACGCGACGGCGCCACGATGACCCCCGACAGCCGGTAACGGCCCAGGACCAGGTCGCTGTCATCTCCCGCGGCGCTGGGCGCCCGCCGGCTCGCGGCAAACGGCGGTCGACCCGTGAGATCGCCCAGCGTATCGAAGGCGACAGGCGCCAGACCACCGCCGGGCAGCTCGGCCACGGCGCTGGGGCCTGTATTCGGTGCCGGCGGGCCGATCTGGTCTGCCGGCAGCAACCAGGCGCCCACGGCAACCGCGGCCAAGGCAAGGAGGACGAATCCGTACAGGAGGCGGTGCATCGCGGGCCCCGCTAGCCGTCTGCCGCGCGGAACGCGGTGACATCGATGCGGACGTCCAGCGGTCGCTCGATTCCGGTGACACGTGCCGATCGCGCATTGATGGTGAGGTTGTCGAGGATGGCCACCGGTCGGGTCGATTCCAGCGCATGCAGGATTCGTGGCAATCCCAGATGGCCGGTCGAGAACTGCACCCTGATTCGCACCGCACGGTATCCATCGACATCGGTGGCCGGGAGGGCCTCGACGCTGACCAACTGCGCTGCGTTGCTCTCCAGAATCGCTTGGAGGCGAGTCTGCAAGGTGGCGGCCGCGCTCGCGTCGCTTCGTTCCGCCAGCAAAAGCGTTCCCTCGCCGCCACTTTCGCGCAGCGCGTTCGCGGCGGCCGCGCGATCCTCAGATTGCCGCTGCGCCGCGGTGATCTGTAGCCTGCTTGCGGCAATCCTGGAGTTCGCGTCGTTATAAGCGCTGTGAAGCGGCACGCCGATGACGACGTAGGCCGCGGCAAGAAGGACGACGACAAGTGCTACTGCAGCAAGCCGCGATCCGACCGTGCCCCTCCTCATCGAGCGTTGTCCTCAATCTTGACGGAGAAAGCAAAACGTTCGCCGTCGCCGCCTGTCTGCCGTGTGACCGGCGCATCGAACGTGACCTCGACAAACCATGGCGACGCCTCAAGTCGCGGAACGAGATCCGCACTGGATAGCGTTTCGCCTTCGAGGGTCACCTCGCGCCCGGCTTGGCTGACGAAAGTAAGCCACGATCCGTCGGGCAGAACGCGGGCAAGTTCGTCGAGCATCGCGACCGGCGAGGGATGCGTTGATCTCTGCGTCAACAGGAATCGGGCTGCGGCAGCGTCTGCCTCCATTCCACCGAGAGTGTTTGCCTGAGACATCGCCTCGGCCCGGGCTGTCCTTGCAGCGTCGCGCGCGGTCACTTCCAGGCGAACCAGCGGGGATGTCACGGCTGCGACCGCAAACAAGGCAAGAATGGCCAAGGAGAAGCGCACGCCGCGCCGGGTCGCGCGCGACCCGGCTAGTGGCACCGAAAGCGCACGATCCTCGGCGTCACCCAGCACAAGGCGTGACGGCGCATACCCAATCTCGCCGAGGCTGGCGATCAACGGGTCGAGGACGCGCTTCGGTGCGACGCTTACCGTCACGCCAATCGCGTCGCCCTCTGAACTGGGCTGGCGGCTGTACGCGAGATAGACCTCGTCCGGACGGAATGGCGTGTGCCGCTCGATTTCGAACGAAAGCAGGCCGTCGAGTTCGCGGTCCGACGTTGGCGGCAGGCGCAGGTGGCGGTGTACGACCTGGGTGGAGCCGACGACGAGTGCGGTTTCCACACTTCCGGGATCGATCGTCTGCAAGGCACGCGCGAAATTCGAACCGACGTTGCCCCAGTCGTCGGGCGTCACCTCGGTGGCAGCGACCGGCTCGGCCCGGCTGCCGGGTCGGGCAAGTACCGCATCGACGGTGTGGCCATCCAATCGCACGATCAGGCGGTCGCGATCCAACCCAAGCGCGAGTCGGAGGGGCGTCGGCGCAAGGGCGCCAAGTTCGCTGCCCCACCATGCGAAAAATGCAGAAATATGGTAAATAGCGGTGACCCCGACCGTTTGTGCTGGCGAGTATAGTGGGGCCCGCTGTCAGCGGCGAATCCCCTGCGATTTGCATCCGGATGCGCGTTTGGCGTGTAATGGAGGCGGGGAAAAGAGTTTTTTTGTGGCGTTCACCGGAGGTGCCGTGTGGTTCTTGTGCCGACTCGACTGGCCCCGTTCTCAGTTTCATTTGCAATCGCATTGAGCCTTGGCCTGGTTCCGCTTACCGGCTGGAGCCAGTCTGCGTCGACCTCCGAAGAAATCGGCGTAACCGCGGCGCTGAATCCGAATGCAACCGGAACGCCGCCGCAGTCCGAACCCCGTATCCTAGAAGTCGGCGTGAACGTTGTTGCCAATGAGCGGATCGTCACCACCGAAGGTGGTCAGGCGCAGATGCTGTTCATTGACGAAAGCGCCTTTACCGTCGGACCCAATTCCGAGGTGGTGCTCGACGAGTTCGTATTCGATCCCGATACCGGGACCGGCAAACTTGCATTGACGGCGACCAAGGGCGTCTTTCGCTTTGTCGGCGGCAAGATCAGCAAGAATACGCCCGTGACGTTGAAGACTCCGACGGCGGTCATTGGCATTCGCGGCGGGATTGCGCTGGTGAACGTGCAACCCGGCGGCGCCACCCAGGCGACGTTTCTTTTTGGGGACCAGATGACAGTGGCGGCGGCCGGCGTCACACAAACGGCGCGACGTCCGGGGTTTGCGATCAATGCGGAGGCTGCCGACGCGCCGCCGTCCGAGCCGACGCCTGCGCCGCCGGCGCAACTGAATGCGGCACTGAATTCGCTCGAACGTAGCGCGCCGCCGCCTTCGGACGATGGCGGCGACGGCCAGGCGGGCGGCGGTCAGCAGCAGGGGCAAGGCGGGCAACAGGCCAACAATCAGGGCGGAGGCCAGGGGGGGCAGGACGACCAAGGAGGCCAGGGCGGTCAGGACGGCCAAGGGGGCGAGAGCGACCAAGGCGGCCAACGCGGCCAAGGCGGCCAAGGCGGGCAGGGGGGTCAAGGCGGTGGACAGCGGCAGAGCCGACAGGTGCCGACAGACCAAGACGTCGCGCAGACCAGTATTGGCAGTCAGGGGTCGCAGCGTGCGCCACGCGCCATTGCGCCACCGACGATCCTTTCTTTCGCGCCGCTGCTGATTTCGGGCACGTCGGCGACCGGTGACTCGCCTGGCGATACCACCAACGAGGCACAGCAGAACAACGTACTGCAGCAGAATCTGTTCCCGGCTGCATCCGAACTTTCGGGTCGCTACAAGCGTTCGATCAGCCGGCTGACCGGCACACAGGATGCGCTATCGGCAGGGAACATTCCGTTCCAGGGCGGCGCCTTTTCGTCCGGCTCATTCTCCGTACCGCTGGGGTCTTCGACCCTCAAGTTCCCGGTTCTCAAGACCGGGGTGACCGGCATCATCTCGGCTTCGAATACATCGTCGCCGAACGGCACGTTCACCGGCGACATCTTCCTGGCCACTACGCTCGACTTTCTTTACGTCGAGGGAGTCGAAACAGGCAACACGACCAACCGGATCGTCGCCTTTGCCGGCAAGCCAAGCAGTTCCATTCCGACGACGGGCGCCAGTTTCTATGCTGTCCAAGAGGACTTCGGTCTGGGCTCGCGTGTGCCCTTCATGCGCGCCCTGGATGTTGGCGGGATCACCGTTCCCGAGGCCGAGAGCGCGACCGACGCTGCGATCTACTGGGACGTGTCCGGTTCCACCACCGCGCAGAGATCTTTCGGGTTTCGGACCATCTCGATCGATGGGCAGGGAACAACGCAGAAGTCCCTGATTTCGATCGCCGGGGGTGAGGTCAAGTTGGATTCGCAGAACCGCCCCTTTATCGGCGGCGGGGCGTACGGTTCCGTCCGTTCAACACTGACCCAACTTCCCCGCATCGTGGATACCGAAATCTCGTCGGCCGATGATAATCTGGGGAACGACTTCTTCGGGGCGAACGGATCGTTCTTCGTACTGGAAAGCGCAGAGGTCGATTCATCGGATACCGTTGTTGCCAACAGCGGTGCCGACGTCTTCGTGCCGGGTGCGTCGCCGACGACGACACAGTTTTTCCCGACAAGCGTGGTCGTTCCGGCTGGTGGAACGCTAGCCACGCGCTCCACGCGGACGATGGGCGGTTACCTCGGCGGCGCCTATCAGACCGAGACCAGCGGCTCGCTCTCCACGACCACGATGTTTGACGGCCTGAACGATTCGAGTACCGACGTGGTTCTGAAGACAAGTGCTGCGGCCAACAAGGCTCAGGCGGTCTTTAAGTTCTCCAACGCGTTTGGGGCCGGGCCGACTTTTCAGGTGAAGTTCGGCGACACCGATGTCGCCGCGTTCGGCGACGCATCGAACAGTTCTTCCGAGAGCGTCTTCATCGACGACAACAAGGTAGCCGCAGCCGATCAGCAGGGTGGCGTCACGATCAACTCGTCGCCCCAGAACAATTCGATTGTCGCTTTCGTCAGCGTCTCGGAGGCCAGCGACTTCAGCAACAACTTCCTGCCCAGCGGCGTTACGGTTTGCGACTGCAAGTACCTCAACTGGGGATTCTGGGGCGGTCGGATCACGGCCTCGGGGTCATCCTCCGAAATCATTCACCTTGCCAATTATGTCACCGGCGAAATCGCCGGCCTCGCAGCCATCAGTGCGCTGCAGGGCACTGCGACCTACAACGGGCATGCGATCGGCACAGTGTTCACCAACTCGCAGGTGTATCAGGCGATCGGCAACCTCGCGGCGACCGTGAACTTCGATAGCCCCGGTTCGAGCACCTTCGCGATCAACAACTTCGACAACGCGAACTATTCCGGGAGCGGACTCGCGATCACCGCGGATGGATCGGCCCACAAGTTCACAGGTTCGCTTTCGGGCGCCGGGCGCACGGGCAGCTTTGTCGGTTCGTTCATGTCGGGCGGCGGCAGCCCGGCCGCCGAGATGGGTGGCCAGTTCAAAGTCGATGGCGGCGGCTACAGCGCCGTCGGCATCTTCGCAGCCGCCAAGTAGGCGAGGCTAGGTGACCGGCGAGGTCTCCTTGGACAGACCGGCCGGTGCTATTTGAAAGTCGCGGCCCGCCGACGTCAGACACGACACGCCGTTCGGCAGGACGGTGACAACCGACCAGGTTCCGTGCTTTTCGGACGCCCAGAACTCGATGTAGGCGCGTCCGCTCGTGGCGACACCCGAGGCTACCACGCGCTCGCCGAACTGCGACGCAAGTCGGGTGGTCAGCGCGTCATAGGGGCCGCACAGGCGGGTTTGGGCTAGGGCGCTCTCCGCGCTCGTAGCGAGCAACGCGGCGGACAGCGCAAGAACCGGGGCTAAAGGCGAAAAGGGCGCATGGGATCCCTCCTAGGATCGGTAGCTCTAAGCTCGAACCGTCCTCCCTCATGAGGGTGCGACCTCTTCCAAGACGTGTTGGTCCGTCCTTGGGCCCTAGATATGTTAGGAGAACTGACCTACATACACAAGAAATGATAGCAAAGTACGGTTAAGTCGAGGTAAACGCGCCGGTGGCGCGTGACCAAACGACTGCCACAATGTCGCCGAGCCTGATATTTTCCCGCCCCGTGATCGATACCATCGCTCTACATCCTGGAACGTCCTCTGCCGGCCCGCGCCGTGATGCGGCCGTCGGCTGGTGGCTGATTGCAGTCTGCGCACTCATCTTCGCGATGGTGATTTTGGGCGGCGTAACGCGCCTTACCGAGTCAGGACTGTCAATCGTGGACTGGCGTCCGTTCATGGGGGCCTTGCCGCCAATGGACGCGGCTGCCTGGGAGGCTGTCTTCGCCCAGTACAAGGCCTACCCCGAGTACCAGAAGGTCAACGCGGGCATGACGCTTGCCGAGTTCAAGACGATCTTCTGGTTCGAGTATGCCCATCGGCTGCTCGGGCGCTTCATCGGCCTTGCGTTTCTGCTGCCCTTTCTCGTGTTTCTTCTCCTGGGCCGGATCGACCGCACCATGGTGCCGCGTCTCGTCGCCTTGTTCGTCCTGGGCGGCCTGCAGGGCCTGCTCGGCTGGTTCATGGTGCAGAGCGGCCTCGTCGACCGCCCCGACGTCAGTCAGTATCGCCTGACTGCACACCTCGGTCTCGCCGTGTTCATCTTCGGCCTTATGTTCTGGACCGCGCTGACCTTCATTGGCGTCCGCCGTGGCTTGTCGCGCACTACACCGCGTGGAATCTTTGCGCGGTTTCTAGTGGTTTGGGTGTTTCTGGTCATTTTGTCCGGCGGTTTTGTCGCCGGCACCGATGCGGGCTTCGCCTACAACACGTTTCCCCTGATGGATGGCCGGTTCGTGCCACTTGGCTTGCTCGACCTCAGTCCGTCGATCATCAACTTCTTCGAAAACACCATCACCATACAGTTCACACACCGGGTGCTGGGCATCCTTACCGTAGCCTTCGTGTTGCTGTACTGGCTGACCGCGCGGCTCCGCGCGCCCGGCGGCGCGTTCGAGCGCCGGGTCAACATGCTGGCGGTCCTGGCCATCATCCAGGTGGCGCTGGGGATCGCGACGCTCCTGCTTGTCGTACCGATCCCCGTTGCCGCGGCACACCAGGCAGGCGGCCTCTTGCTCTTCTCCGGCGCGATCTTCACCGCCCACGCGACGCGGGGGTGGGCGTGACGGTCTCCGACGCACGCTTCGTCTACATCACCACGGCGGACCGTGATGAAGCGGTGAAGATCGGCCGCGCACTCGTCGAATCAAGGCTGGCGGCCTGTGCCAACGTGACGGACCGGGTCACCTCGATCTACTGGTGGGACGGTGCGGTGCAGGAGGACGGCGAAGCGGTCTTGATCCTGAAATCGCGTGCCGGCCTCATCGACGCCCTGACCGAGAAGGTCAAGGCGCTCCACACCTACTCGTGCCCATGCGTGGTGGCGCTGCCGATCGACGCCGGCAACGCCGCCTATCTGGACTGGATCGCCGCCGAAACGGCCGCCGCGAACCGCTAAACCGCCGACAACGCCCGGTCGAGATCGCGGATGATATCGTCCACGCTTTCGATGCCGACCGACAGCCGCACGACGTCGGGTCCGGCGCCGGCTGCCACCCGCTCCGCATCCGGGAGCTGGCGATGGGTGGTCGACGCCGGGTGGATGATCAGGCTGCGTGTGTCGCCGATGTTGGCGAGGTGTGAGAACAGCTCGACGCTCTCGACCAGTTTGACGCCGGCGTCGTAGCCGCCCTTGACCCCGAAGGTGAAGACCGCGCCTGCACCCTTCGGCAGGTATTTCTTGGCAAGCTCGTGAAACGGGCTCGATTTGAGGCCCGCATACGACACCCAGTCGACCTTGGGGTGGCCCTCCAGGAACTCGGCCACCTTGAGCGTGTTGGCGCAGTGGCGCTCCATGCGCAGCGGCAGAGTCTCGATCCCGGTGAGAATGAGAAAGGCGTTCATGGGGCTGAGCGCGGGGCCGAGATCGCGCAACGACAGTGCCCGGATTGCCAGCGTGTAGGCCATGTCGCCGAAGGTCTCGTAGAACCTGAGGCCGTGATAGGAATCGTTCGGCTCGGTCAGCGTCTTGAACTTGTCGTTTTGCCCCCAGTCGAACTTGCCGGACTCGACGATCATCCCGCCCAGCGAGTTGCCATGGCCGCCCAGGAACTTGGTCATGGAGTGGACGACGATGTCGGCGCCCCATTCGAAGGGACGCGCCAGGTAGGGCGTGGCCAGCGTGTTGTCGACGATTAGCGGTACGCCGGCCTCGTGTGCGACGTCGGCTACCGCCTCGACATCGACCACGACGCCGCCGGGGTTGGCGAGGTTCTCGATGAAGATTGCCTTCGTATTAGGCCTCAGGGCGTCGCGGAAATTCTGGACGTTGGTGGCGTCGACGGTGGTCGACTCCCAGCCGAACTTTCTGAACGACTGGCCGAACTGATTGAGCGAACCGCCGTATAGCTGCTTGGCGCCGATGAAGTGATCGCCGGGCTCCATAAGGATGTGAAAGGCCATCATCTGGGCGCCGTGGCCCGACGACGCCGCGACTGCGCCGCGGCCGTTCTCCAGACCGGCAAGGCGCTGTTCCAGTACGGCCACGGTCGGGTTGGTGAGCCGCGAATAGATGTTGCCGAAGGCCTGCAGATTGAACAGCGACGCCGCGTGGTCGACGTCGTCGAACACAAAGGAGGTCGTTTGATGAATCGGGGTCGCGCGCGATCCCGTCGAGGGGTCCGGCGCCGCCCCTGCGTGGACGGCGAGCGTCTCGAAACCGTAGGTGGGTTCCTCGTTTGCCATGGGTTCTCTCCCTTTATCTAGACGCCGCTTCGGCGCTTGCTGCTGATAACTCCGGTATTGATGCCCATCCAGCCGATCTCGCGCGACAGCCGGCCGAACTCGATCTTGGGGCAGCGGTTCATGACGACCTTAAGGCCGGCCTCTTCGGCGCGCGCGGCAGCCGCGTCGTTGCGCACGCCGAGTTGCATCCACACGACCTTGGCGCCGATGGCGATGGCTTCGTCGGCGATCGCACCGGCGGCCTCGGAGTTGCGGAAGATATCGACCATGTCGATCCTGTCTGGCACATCGGCAAGGGTGGCGTAGGCGGTTTCTCCGAGAATCGTACCGCCCGCCTCGCGCGGATTGACGGGGATGACGCGGAAGCCTTTCTTCTGCAGGTACTTCATCGCGAAGTAGCTCGGCCGGTTCCAGTTCGCGCTGGCGCCGACCATGGCGATCACCTTCGTCGCGCGCAGAATGCCGCGGATGTAGTCGTCGTCGTAGCCGTTGTGATCCACTAGGTGTCCTTCCACACCGGCGCGCGTTTCTCTATGAACGCGTCGATGCCTTCCTCAGCATCGCTCTTGAGCATGTTTTCAGTCATGACGCGCGCGGTGTAGTCGTAGGCAGCGGCGAGATCCATCTCGGCTTGGCGGTAGAACGCATCCTTGCCGATCCTGACCGTGACCCGTGACTTGCCGGCGATGCGCCGGGCCAGGGTATCGACCTCGATGTCGAGCCGGTCGTCGGCGACAACGCGGTTGATGAGCCCGATGCGTGCCGCATCGTCTGCGTCGATCATGTCGCCGGTGAGCAGCATCTCCATGGCGTGCTTGCGCGCAACGTTGCGGCTCAGCGCGACCATCGGCGTCGAACAGAAAAGGCCGATGTTGACCCCGGGCGTCGCGAACCGCGCCGAAGCGCCGGCAATGGCGAGGTCGCAGGTTGCAACCAACTGACAGCCGGCGGCCGAGGCGGGACCGTGGACTCGGGCGACAACAGGTTGTGGCAGGGCGACAATTGACTGCATCAGGCGGCTGCACTGGTTGAACAGGGCTTCGTAGGCCTCGCGCCGCGGGTTGGCGCGCATTTCCTTCAGGTCGTGTCCTGCGCAGAAGGCCGGTCCCTCGGCAGCAAGGATCACCACCCGCGCCTCCGACTGGGCGATTTCGTCGATTCGAGCCTGGAGCGCTGCCATGAGGGCGCGGCTCAGGCTGTTGCGGGCAGCCGGCCGGTTGAGAGTCAGGGTGACGATGCCGTCCCCCTCCGCGACGCGGACCAGGGACGTTTCTTCGGCGGTTTGATTGGCGGGAAGGGCTGTCATGAGGGTAATTTTGCGCTCTCGCGGTGGCTCGCGACTATACCAGCGGCGCGGACCCAGGCCCGTCCAGCGCCCATTTCGCGGTATTTGGATACCGCGATGCTAAGTCTATGAAAATCAAAGGTGAAATCGTTGACATCCGGAAATTCAGCGGCATACTCGCGCGCCGTTGCGGGGCGTCCCGCTAAAGGAACACCAGACCATGAAGACCTACTCTGCCAAACCGGCCGATGTCGAGAAGAAGTGGTACGTGATTGACGCCGAGGGCGTCATTCTCGGCCGCCTTGCCGTCGTCATCGCCGATCGCCTGCGCGGCAAGCACAAGCCGACATACACCCCCCATGTCGATTGCGGCGACCATATCGTCGTGATCAACGCCGAGAAGGTACGCGTCACGGGCCGGAAGCTCGCAGACAAGACGTACTATCGGCACACGGGCTATCCCGGCGGCATCAAGGAAACGACTGCTGGCGAGATTCTCGGCGGCAAGCATCCGGAGCGGGCCATCACGCTTGCGGTCAAGCGGATGCTGCCCAAGGAAAGCCCGTTGGCGCGCAAGCAGTTGAGCAATCTTCGCGTCTATGCCGGGACCGAACATCCGCATGAGGCGCAGAAGCCCGAAGCGCTCGATGTCGCCTCAATGAACTCCAAGAACAGCAGGGCAGCCTGAACATGGCCGACGAAAGACAATCGCTCGCGGACCTCAAGGAAATCGCAGAAGGCGCAACCGATGCCGCCGCGCCGGCTGCGCCTTCAGTCGCGACAACGCCCGCAGAACCGCAGCTCGACGCACAGGGCCGTGCCTACGCAACGGGTCGGCGCAAGGACGCTGTTGCGCGCGTCTGGATCAAGCCGGGCGCCGGTCGCGTGACCGTCAACGGCAAGGAGAGCGAGACCTATTTCGCCCGTCCGGTCTTGCGCATGATCATCAATCAACCGATGGAACTCGCCGGCCGCACCGGACAGTACGACGTCTGGTGCACGGTCGCAGGCGGTGGGCTGTCGGGCCAGGCTGGCGCGGTGCGTCATGGCATCAGCCAGGCGCTTACACGATACGAACCCGATCTCCGATCGGTGCTTAAGAAGAACGGCTTCCTGACGCGCGACAGCCGCGTTGTAGAGCGCAAGAAGTACGGCAAGGCGAAGGCCCGCCGAAGCTTCCAGTTCTCGAAGCGCTAACCGGCGCACCTTACTGTTTAGAGAAGGGGCGTCTTGACGGACGCCCCTTTTTTGTGGGCATTTTGCCCATCCCCGGGAGAAACACATGACCAGCGAAAGCAAGAAGATCCGGGTCGGAATCCTGGGCGCCAGCGGCTACACCGGCGCCGAGCTGATCCGGTTGCTCGTCAACCATCCGGATGTGGAGATTGTGCTGCTGACGGCCGACCGTCACGCCGGTCGCCCGATCAGCGACGTCTTCCCGCATCTCTTCGGGCTCGGTCTGCCCGATCTGATCAAGATCGAGGATGTCGAGTGGCGCGGGGTCGAGGCAGATATCATCTTCTGCGCGCTTCCGCACGGAACGACGCAAGAGATTGTCGCCGGCCTGCTCCACCACACCGGTCACGATGTCGTCGACGAGCTGCTCAAGGAGCGCAAGGAAGACTTGATTGCCGGAATCCGCGAGGGCGTCCGGGTCGTGGATCTGTCGGCCGACTTCCGTTTGTACAACACGGATACTTACGCCGAATGGTACGGCCACGCACATCGCGCGCCGGACCTTCAGCAAGAGGCGGTCTATGGCGTGACCGAACTGGCGCGGGAAGATATCGCACGCGCGCGTCTCGTGGCGTGCCCCGGCTGCTACCCAACCGGCGCGGTCCTGCCGCTGGTCCCATTGATCAAGTCGGGGCACATCGATGCCGACGACATCATCATTGACTCCAAGTCCGGCGTCAGCGGCGCGGGGCGGGCGGCAAAGGAAGGCAGCCTGTACGGCGAGGTAGCCGAAGGGATCCATGCCTACGGCGTCGCGTCTCACAGACACGGTCCCGAGATCGAGCAGACGTTATCGGAGGCCGCGGGGCGGCCTGTCACCGTCAACTTCACGCCGCATCTGATGCCCATGAACCGCGGCATCCTGTCCACGATCTACGTCAGGCTCGAGGGCGGCGCGTCACCTGACGACCTGCGCGAGACACTCGCCAAGGCATACGTCGACGAGCCCTTTGTGACCGTCGTGCCGGAAGGCGTTTCTCCCGCCACCCGCCACGTGCGTGGCTCGAACCATTGTCTCATCGGGGTGTTTCCGGACAGGTTGAAGGGCCGCGCGATCGTCATCTCGGCATTGGATAATCTCGTTAAGGGTGCTTCGGGACAGGCGGTGCAGAACATGAACCTGATGTGTGGGCTCCCCGAGACCCGGAGCCTGGAGCAGCGGCCGCTGTTCCCGTGATCCGGTGCATTCCAGCGGCCTGATCATCCCCTTTCGCGGCGTAGAGCCGCGGGTCGCGCCGGATGTCTTCGTCGCACCTGGCGCGACCATTGTGGGCGATGTGGAGATCGCTGCCGGGTCCAGTGTCTGGTACCAGTGCGTCGTGCGCGGCGACGTTGCGGCGATCCGGATCGGGTGCAATGTAAACCTTCAGGACGGTACGGTCGTCCATGTGTCGCGCCGCGACGGTGGCGAGACGGTCGTTGAGGATGATGTGACGGTGGGCCACAAGGTGCTGTTGCATGCCTGCCACCTGCACGAGCGAAGCTTCATCGGGATGGGCGCCACGGTGATGGATCGCGCTCATGTCGAAAGCGACGCGATGCTTGCCGCGGGCGCCTTGCTGACGCCGGGGAAACGTGTGCCTGCCGGCCAACTCTGGGCCGGCCGTCCGGCGCGATATCTCCGCGACCTCACAGCCGACGAGATCGCGTATAATGCGGCGACCGCAGCGCACTACCGCCGCCTCGCGGCGGATCATATGGTCGCGCTCGGGGTTCCGGCGGGCGAAAGTCTGTCGGTCTGACGCGCAGGACCGAGGGCGGAAAGCAGTCTTGATCTCACGAACCGGCAACACGCGTTCCAGTCGTCTCCATACGAGGGTGGTCTGGGTCCTGCTGGGCCTCGTCCTTGTCGGTTGTGTGCCGACCTTACCAGCGAAGACCTTGTTCATTGCCGCCCGCGAAACGACATCGCACGAGCTTCTGGTCGGCACGTTTGAGACCGTGTTCGGCGAGCCGACGTCGTCGATCACCCTCTTCGGCGTTGCCGACCGCACGGAGTGTCGCGGCATCACCGGGGTCGGCGGCATCGACCGTGTCGCACCCGGCACGACAACACGACTGATGATGAAGTGCGAGGATGGTCGCTTCATTCAGGGTGAATTGACGTACGAGCGCTTCGATCGCGGCGCGGGTCTCGCGCAGGACACCGGCGACGGGTTCTATCAGTTGGTATTCGGCCATCTGAAGCTTTCCGAGGAAGATCTGCGCCAGGAGTTCGCGCTGCTGCCGCCACCACCCGGCCGACCGCAGCCGACCGAGACAATTCCCGCCGTCTTACCACCGCCGACCGAAGGGCCCGCGCAGCCGCCTGCCGACGGAAGCGGGTCTGAAGTTCCGGCTGTGCCCCAGGATGGGGTCAACGTCGCGCCGTTGCCTTCGGAGGACGGCGCGCCGCCGCCCGAAGACGACGAAGATGATCCATTTGCCCGCCTCGTGCCGTCAGATGACGACGGCGGAGACGACGCCGCGGCGGATCAAGGGTGCGAGAGCGGGACCGTCGACGGCCAGTGCCTCGATGAATTCGATCTGGATGATCTGGACAGCGACGATGTCGAGAACTTCCTTCGCGATGAAGAAGAAACCGACGAAGTGAAGATCTAGCTCAGCTCGCTAACTTCTTCTTCACGTAGCTGCCGGGGGCATCTTCGATCGCCCTAAGCGCGCCCTTGCCGGGCTCTCGCGCTGGGATCTTATCCCCGGAACGCGATACCAGCCATTGCCCCCAATCGGGCCACCACGATCCGTCATGAGCTTCTGCCTGCGAGAGCCAGGTTTCCGGCGCATCCGGGAGCGCGTCGTTGGTCCAGTAGCCGTACTTGGCCTTGCTGGGCGGATTGACCACACCGGCGACGTGCCCCGACTGAGCGAGGACAAAGCGCGAGTCTCCGTTCATCAACTGGGGCAGGCGGTAACACGACCTCCACGGCGCAATGTGATCTTCCCTGGTCGACAGTACATATGTCGGCAGTGTGATTTTGCCGAGCTCGATCGGGGTGCCGTCGATCTTGAGTGCGCCAGGCTGCGCGAGCAGGTTCTTCAGGTACATGTTGCGCAGGTAGTAGCTGTGCATGGCCTGCGGCATGTTCGTGGCGTCGGCATTCCAATAAAGGAGATCGAACGGAACCGGATCGCGGCCCAGCATGTAGTTGTTGACGACGAAGGACCAGATGAGGTCGTTCGCGCGCATCATGTTGAATGCCGCCGCCATCCGGCGCCCGTTGAGGACGCCAATATCGCCCATGTGCTCGTCGAGAAGCCTTAGTTGTTCCTCGTCGATAAAGACCCGCAGTTCGCCGGCATTCTCGAAGTCCACCAGCGAGGTCAGAAAGGTCGCCGCATTGATGCGGTCGTCATTCCTCTCGGCCATCCAGGCGAGGGTCGTGGAAAGCAGCGTTCCGCCGATGCAGTACCCCACGACGTTGAGCTTCTCTTCGCCCGTGGCGCGCAGGACTGCGCCCATCGCTTCGAGCAGCCCCTCGGTCATGTAGTCTTCGAAGCTTGTCTTCGCATAGCTGTCGTCCGGGTTGACCCAGGAGACGACAAAAACGGTGAAGCCCTGATCGACGGCCCACTTGATGAACGAGTTCTCGGGCGTGAGATCGAGGATGTAGTACTTGTTGATCCACGGCGGGCAGATCAGAAGGGGCCGTGCGAACACTTCCTTGGTCGTCGGCGCGTACTGAATGAGTTGCAGCAGTCGGTTCTGAAAGACGACCTTACCCGGGGTCGTCGCGACATTGCGGCCGACCTCGAAGGCTGCGAAGTCGGTTTGGCTGATGCCGCCGTGCTCAAGGTCCTCAATGAGGTGTTCGATTCCCCGAACGAGGTTCTCACCCTGGCTGTCGACGGTGGCCTTCAGGACTTCCGGGTTGGTATGGAAAAAGTTGCTGGGAGACAAGGCGTCCACGAACTGGCGCGTATAGAAGTCCACCTTGAGGCGTGTGTCTTCGTCGAGGCCCTCGACGTCGCTGACGGTCTTCTGAAGCCAGCGTGAGGTGACCAGATAGGATTGCTTGAGCAGGTCGAAAATCTGGTTCTCGTGCCACGAGGCATCCTTGAACCGGCGATCGCCTTTGTCCGGCGCAGCATAGGGTTCGGCGCCGGTCTCGCCGGACACCCGCTTGGCCCAGTGCTGCCAGAGTCCCATGTATTCCTGCCAGAGGGCCATCTGCGCTTCCGCGAGGCGCTGCGGATTGGCGAGCATCTGCTGGCTCAGTTGCATAAAGGCGTTGCCGACCACCGCGGGGTCGAAGGGAACCGTCTCGGTATTGCCCATCTGCTTGAGAAACGCGGCATAGAGACGCTGCGATTGGGCCGCGAGCTGTTGGAAATTCTCGGCGAGTGTCTCGTGTCCCGGCGCTTCGGCCGACCCGGATTGTTGATCGGTCATCAGAAATACCTTTATGATGCCAGCGGAAGCCTTTGAAATTTAACATTAGTTGCCGAGGCGGGCGAAAAACGGACAAAGCAGTTGAACTGCGCCCGGCGGCATATAGGCTGCGCTTCGCCCGACATATAGAGGATTGGGGACATGATTCAACGCCGATGGACGGTGAAAGCGCCGGGAACGGACAATCTTGGCCGACTGGGCTTGGTGGTTCTGCTCGCCGGAGGCTTGGCTGCGTGCTCTTCCGTCCCCGATTGGGCGAATCCGATGCGGGTCTATGACTCGGTAGCGGGGGTCTTTTCCGGCGACGACGACGATGAGGCGTTTCCGACGGTCAGCGATGTGCCGGACCGACCGGCCACGTCAACGGCCGATGAACGGCGGCAAACCGCTGAAGGTCTCGTTGCCGACCGGGAGAACGCGCAATACACCGATGATGTGATCCGCAGGGACGACGAGACGGAGGTCGCCGCTGCCCGGCCCATGCCGGAGCCGGCACCTGTTGCGCGCCCCGCGCCGCGTCCCGAGCCGCCGCCACGCCAGGAGACGGTCACACCGGCACCGGCACCGGCGCCGCAGCCGGAGCGTCAGGTCGCCCAAGCGCCGAGCCGTCCGTCGTTGCTGGAAGAGCGCCGGGTGGCACCGAGCGCCGCGCCACGTGCGCGAGAAGAAGATTCGTTGGACGCCCGGCGCACGATCACGTCCGGTCGCGCAACACCGCCGCCTCCGGCCGAACCCCGGCGTGTCGCACCGCAGGTGGCCGAGCGCAGCGCGCCTGCTGCCCCGCCCGCGGTTCCGCGCCCGTCGGTCG
>JAYOEZ010000024.1:0-35536 GCA_038116985.1 Alphaproteobacteria bacterium
CCTTATAAGGGGGAAGCATGCCTGACTGGCTAGACAAAATCCGGGGTTGGATCGTCCAGGTGGGCGGCATTGGGCTCATGCTCATTCCGCTCGCACTTATCCTTCAGGTTCTTTTCGGCCAGAACGTCGAGTTCCTGGACGGCACCATCGTCAACAATCTGATGGGTTTGATCAGAGACCTTGGCAACGCCGGCCTCGTTGGCCTGATCGCTCTGGCGATCCTGTTGTATCTCTTCCGCGGCATGTCAAAGTAGCCGCACTGGCTTAGTCTTTATCTGGAGCCCGGGCCTGTTGCCAGGTCCGGGCTCTTGCTTTCCGGGGCGGATGTGCTCGAAGACCCGTGGATTCAGTTCGGCGCCGTGCCCGCCGTCATCGCGTTTGTCGCGACCGGCATCCTGCGCTTTGCCAGCGGCGCCGCCATTGGGCCGCGCATTGCGAGTTCGGGCGCAGCCATCGCGCTGGCGGTTGCCTTCGGCCTCACCATCGAACCCGGCACCTGCACTTTCAGCCGGACGGCGGCGGTCATCGCCGCAGCGCTCGTCGCGGGCCTGGTCACCGACCTCGTCGCCGCCGACTTGCGGGTTCTGCGGCGCACGCTGGTCATCGTCGCACCTCTTCTTGCCCTCATCTGGCTGCGTGGCGCCGCCTTCGACGCCACCGGAACCGTTCCCGCCATTCTTTTTGGCGTGGCATTCATCGCGATCGCTGTGATCGCCTTCAGTTTCTCGGACTTCGAGAGCGGCAATTCCACGCCGGCGATCCTCCTCGCCATGGCGGGCCTCGGCATTGGCCTGGTTCTCTTTTTCAGCGGCGAGCGCGTGCAGGGCGGCCTCGCCCTAAGTGCCGCGGCAGGGACCGGCGCCTTCTTCTTGTGGAACTGGCCGGCGCAACGCCTGTCGAACGGCGCCGGCTTGATGATCGGCGTGATGGCACCGCTTCTCGCCATCGCGGCGGGTGCCGCCATCGAGGGTACCGCCAGCCGCCTGGGAATGGCTCTCGTGATCCTCGTGTTCTTTGCCGACAAGGTCTTCCGGCTTCCCAGTCTTGGCGGTCGGACTGGCCGCCTTGTTCAGCCCGTCCTGCTTGCGTCGGTATGCGGGCTGGTCGTGCTTGCGGCTGTGGCAGCCGCGGTCTGGACTACCGTCTAGAAGGGGCAAGAATCAATATTTTGTAGCAATATCGGGTAGATATGCCTCTAATTTGAGGTAAGGAATCAATGGTTGTCCCCGTCGCGCCGGAATGCCATAAGACGGTGGGGACGCATTGGTTCTGGGGGAATTTGTGGTCCGACGTTTTGGTATTCATGGCCTGATGGTCGCCGGCGCTCTGCTCGCCGGAACCTTGGCACTGCCGGCTGCGGCGGAGACGCCGCAGGACAACCCGGCGGTTCATACCCGCAAGTTGCAGACTGAACTGATGGTGGCTGCGCTCTATTGCAGTCAGCATGCGCGCTACAACGCTTTCGTGCGCCGCTTCGAGGGTGAACTCGTCGCCAGCGGGCGGCAATTGCGCGCGATGTTTATCGACCTGCATGGCAGTAAACGCGGCACGGCGCAGCTCGATACGTTCCTCACCAAAATGGCCAAC
Source organism: Alphaproteobacteria bacterium (assembly GCA_038116985.1). Taxonomy (GTDB): domain Bacteria; phylum Pseudomonadota; class Alphaproteobacteria; order SHVP01; family SHVP01; genus CALJDF01. Next base: position 1,588 of record JAYOEZ010000024.1, read on the forward strand.
GAAGAATCGCAGCGACGCATCCGTGTCGGCGCACGCTACTGTACCGAAGCCCGACAGCTATTTGCGCAGGTCCTTTCCCTGCCCACTCGCCAGCTCTTCGTATTCGCCTCGACGCGGGCAACCGCGGCCCGCGCCGATGCGCGGGTCTCGCTTCTCCGAACTCCCGGCTACTAATTCAGAATGATCTGAACCCGGCGGTTCCGCGGCTCGCGGACGCCGTCCGGCGTCGGCACCAACGGCTCGCTTTCGCCGCGGCCGAAAATCTCGATTTCCCCGGCCGCGACTCCTTCGCGCACCAACACGTTCTGGACGGCAACAGCGCGCCGCATCGACAGTCCCTGGTTGTAGGCGTCGGGTCCGGACCGATCGGCATGGCCGGTGGCCGTAATGCGCACCGTCCCGAGTTCCTTCGCATTCGCCGCGGCGGCACGGATGATCTGATCGGCCTCCGCGGTGATGTCTGACTGATCCCAGTCGAAGAAGACGAGATACTCGCGCGGGATATTCGCGGTTTCCTCCTCTTCTTCCTCCTGGGGCTGCGGCGCAGGCTTCGCCTCGGGCTGGGGCGCCGGCTTGGGCGGCGCGGGCACAGCGGCCGGTTGAGCGGGCGGCGGCGGTGGCGCGGCAAAACGCCACCGCAGTCCAACCATGAAGCGGCGGTCGGAATAATCCGGTGAAACAGCGCCACCGGCCTGAGTCGTCAGATCGAGCCGCTGGCTCGCCCGATAGCGCAGATCGCCGAAGACCGACAGCCTCTCGTTCAGGTCGTAGGAAATTCCAGCGACGGCTTCCACGTAGGGCACGGTCGCGGAATCATCCAGCGTCGATCCCCCAACAGGGTTCACGGAATCCAGATCCACGCGGATCACGCCAGCACCCAGCCCCAAATATGGCGTGAACTGGAAGGCCGGGACATGAAAGTCCGCGAACAGGTCTCCTCCGATCGCCAGGCTGCGGACATCGCCGCTTCCCTGCGCGCCGGAAACCTTGTCAACGTCGTGGCCGGTGTGGGTCAACGTCAGTTCGCCGCGAAACATTTCACCAAAATGACGTCCGACGCCGATCAGCGCCGACAGCCCCGTGTCGGCGTCAATACGCGAGCTGAATGTCGCCGCGTCTGCGTCAAGGTCGCGCAGGCTCGATCCGCCGGCAGCACCCACGAGATATACGCCGTCGGCGGCAGCCGCGGCGAAGGGCGCACTCAGCCAGATTGCGAGAGCGGCGCCGAAAGCCAATCGTTTGAACACGGAGCCCCTGTGTCACACGGCCGCCTATGCGGCCCCTGTCGACAAGGGCTTATAGCGCTTCCATGTCCGGTCGGCTAGCGCTTCCATGTCCGGTCGGCAAAGGCCAACCGGACGGGCAGTGGCCTCAGCTGGTCTCTTTGGCTCTTTTGTAGGCCTTGACCGCCTTGTCGAGCGATCGCCGCTCGCTGCAGAAGGCGCATAGCTTCTTCAGCGATGCCAGCAGTTCTTCCGCTTTCCCGAGTTCATCGGTTTCGAGATAGGTGATGCCAAGGTACTCGTGGGCGCCCTTGTGCTTAGGGTCGAACTCAAGTGCACGCTGGTAGTGAGAGACCGCGACGTCGTAGTTCTTGAGCATCCGGTTCGCATAGCCGGTCAGGTTCTCGGCATCGGCGTTCTTCGGCTCGACCTGGAGAACGTTGGCCAGCAAGGTGATCGCACGCTGGTAATCCTTAAGATCCAGCGCCTCGACAGCCTTCGCCCAATCGGGATGGTCGCTCTTGGGACCGTCCGAATCCATGGCGACAGCGCCGCCGATGTTGATTGTCAGGAGCAAGGCAAGAGCACCGACAAGCTTCGCAATAGACTTCATTATTTCGTCCTTCCAGTGTCCCTTGCCCGTACTAACGCGCCGGATCGGGGTTTTCTTCCATCCCGCGCCGCGGGTTGTTGTCTTGTAGTACGCACCACAAGCCGGCGCGGTTTCAACAGCAATGAGGCAGACTTCACCGGTTTTTGCCCTATCGACATACCTTGGTGAAGAAAGACGCCTCAAATCCACGCAAATTTGCTAGGGGCCGCTTGAGGCGGCGCCTTGCCGCGGCGGAAACAGGACAGGCGACAGGAACCGGGCAACATCCCTGTTCGACTGCGCGCGTACGTCGTCATCGCGCCCGATCAGGTATCCCTCGCGACCGACGCACAGGGCCAGCGTGGCAATCCGAAGCCAGGGCGTCGCCATCGGCAATCCTGTGCGAAGGTCGGTCACCGCACCATCCTCTTCGACTTGAAAGCGGCACGGCGCCAGGTTCCGACCGATGGGCCGAGGGCCGCGAAAGAACCCGTCCCATTGATGCAAGCCATCCGGATAGCTGATCCGCTCGACCTGCGCGCCGCCGGCTTGGAGGGCGGCGTCGACTTCAACGCAGCGCTCCGGGTCGACGATGGCGTCACGCCCGCCGGAAACGAACAGGATCGGGGCTCCGGTTGCCCGGGCGTCGACGAATGTCGCGATGCACGGCGCGTAGTACGCCACGTGCGCGGCAAAGCGTGCGCCGTCCGGCGCATAGCGTGCCGAGACCATCTCATGCGCTGCGTAAGTGGTCGCCATCCCACCGTAGGAGAAGCCGACCAACGCCACCCGCGTGGCATCGACCTCCGGCCGCTCTTCGAGATAGCGCAGCCCGGCGAAGGCATCGGCCAGCGACATCGCCTCGGTGATCCGGATGAGACGCTGGGCAAACCCGCGCGCGCTATCGCGTCGCGCGCCGAACACGTCGATGACCAATGCCGCGACCCCCATGGCGGCGTATTGCGGGCCATAGGTCATCTCACGGTTGGACAACACGCCGCTGGCACCGTGGAGCATGACAACCGCAGGCACCGGCCCGGCCGATTGCTCCGGCAGGAACAAGGTCGCCCTGGCCTGGGTGGCTGGCACGCCGGGCGCACCGACGTCGCGAAGCGAGAACGGGCTGCTGCTTTGGAACGATACCGGCTGACCACCCTGACCGGCCTGGGCCACCAGCCATACCTCGGCCAGTTCGGCCCGCGCCGCATGTCCGCTCGCGGCCAGGATCCATGCCACGACGAGCAACCGGATCGCTAAGCCGGACAAGCGACTGGACAAGGCGGCACCACACGAATTACGCATCATCGACTTAGCCTAGCGGCGGCTCTCTATCGGAGCGACCAACGAATGCTTGATTGCGACTACCTGGTGATCGGCGGCGGCATCGCGGGGTGCTCCATGGGCTGCTATCTGTCCGAGCATGCCAAGGTCGTCGTTCTGGAGCAGGAGTCGCAGCCGGGATACCACACCACGGGGCGATCGGCCGCGTCATACACGACGGTCTACGGCAACGCCGTCATCCGTGCACTCACGCTGGGCGGAAAGTCGTTCTTCGAGTCGCCGTCCAAAGGGTTCGCCGAGGATCCGCTGCTCGCGCCGCTCGGTGCCCTGTTCTTCACCGGCCCGGACCATCTCGCGTCGCTGGAAGCGCTCGTCGAAGAGGTTGCGGATGCATCGCGTCTCGTCCGCCTCGACGCGGTGCGAACGCGCGAGATCGTGCCGGTTCTCGGTCCCGAGATCGTTGCCGGCGCCCATGAGAAGGATGCCAGGGCGATCGACGTGCATGCCCTGCACCAGGGTTTCATTCGCACACTTCGCGCCCAAGGCGGCGAGCTGCGAACCGACGCCGAAGTCGCGGCGCTCCAGCGCATCGGCGATCGCTGGGTAGCAGAGACGCCCGCGGGCACATTCAGGGCGCCGGTTGTCGTCAATGCCGCCGGGGCCTGGGGCGATGTGATCGCGGAGCGCGCCGGCGTCCGACCCCTCGGCCTGCAGCCGATGCGCCGCACCGCGCTCACCTTTCGCGCGCCGGACGGGATCGATGTCTCGTCGTGGCCCATCACCGTAGAAATCGAGGAAAGCTTCTACATCAAGCCGGAGGCCGGCCTCGTCATGCTGAGCCTTGCGGAGGAAACGCCGTCCGCGCCGTGCGACGCGCAACCGGAGGAGCTCGATATTGCGCTGGCCGTCGACCGCATGGAGAAGGCCACGACGCTGCGCGTTTCGCGGGTTGAGCACAAATGGGCGGGACTGCGCACCTTCACGCCGGACAGAAGCCCCGCCGTGGGTTTCGATTCGGCTGCCGAAGGGTTCTTCTGGCTCGTAGGCCAAGGCGGCTACGGCATCCAGACATCGCCCGGTCTCGGTCAGGTCGCTGCTTCGCTGGCCGCGAACCGTGGCGTGCCCGCGGCGTTCGCGGATCTGGGACTGGACGCCGCCGATCTGAGCCCCTCCCGATTCCGCTGACCGACTACGCGGTCGGCAGCTTGTAGTCCTTGTACTGCTCGCGCAGGGCCGACTTGAGCAGCTTGCCGGTCGCCGTGTGCGGGAGTTGGTCAACGACCACGACGTCGTCCGGAATCCACCACTTGGCGACCTTGCCGTCGAACATCGCAAGCACGCTCTTGGGCTCAAGCTGCGCATCCTTCATCGGTACCAGCAATAACAGAGGGCGCTCAGCCCACTTCGGGTGCGAGACCCCGATGACGCACGCCTCGGCTACGTCGGGATGACCTACCGCGATGTTTTCCAGGTCGATCGAGCTGATCCATTCGCCGCCGCTCTTGATGACATCCTTGGTGCGATCGACGATCTGGATGTAGCCCTGCGGGTCGATCGAACACACGTCGCCCGTCGAGAACCAGCCGTCGCCAGTAAAGGCAGGGTCCACGTCGCGGCGGAAATAGCGCTGGGCGATCCAGGGCCCCCGCACGTGCAGCGCACCGAAAGCGACACCGTCATGCGGCAGTTCGCTGCCGTCGTCGCCCACGATGCGCAGGTCCACGCCGTAGATTGCCCGGCCCTGCTTCGACAGCACGTCAAAGCGCGCGGCACCTTCGAGATGTTCGAGGCTCGGTTTGATGGTGTTGACGACCCCGAGCGGATTCATCTCGGTCATGCCCCACGCATGCAGGAGCTGAACGTCGTAGTCGTTGGCGAACGTCTCGATCATCGCACGAGGCGCCGCAGAGCCGCCGCAGACCACCCGCTCCAGGTGAGGCAGCTTGTGCCCACCTTCGCGCAGGTGTTGCAGCAGCATCAGCCATACCGTCGGGACGCCGGCGGAAAAGGTTACGCGCTCGGAGTCCAGAAGCTCGTGGACGCTGGCCCCGTCGAGCGCGCCGCCCGGCAACACCAGTTTGGCCCCGGTCATGGCCGCGGCATAGGGAATGCCCCAGGCGTTGACGTGAAACATGGGCACGACGAGGAGGATGGAGTCGCGCGCACGCAGACCGAGCACGTCGCCCATGCATCCCGCGAAGGTGTGGATCATCGTCGAGCGGTGGCTGTAGAGCACTCCCTTGGGATCACCCGTGGTGCCGGACGTGTAACAAAGCGCCGCCGAAGCATTTTCGTCGAAGACCGGCCATTCGAAGTTGTCGGATTCCGCAGCCAAGAGCGTTTCGTAACACTGAGCGTTGGGCAGCGAAGTCTTCGGCATCGACGCCTCATCGGCCAGGATCACGAACGCCTTCACCTTGTCGAACTTCGGCGCCAGTTCCTCGACCAAAGGAACAAACTGCGGGTCAACGAATAACACGCGATCTTCGGCATGGTTCACGATGTACACGATCTGCTCGGCGAAAAGACGCGGGTTGATCGTGTGCACGACGCACCCCATGCCGGACACGCCGAAGTAGATCTCGAAGTGACGAAACGTGTTCCAGGCTAGCGTCCCGGCCGGCTCCCCCTCACCCAGGCCGAGCCGGCGCAGCGCATTCGCGAGCTGCTTGGCGCGGCGCTGCGACTCCGCATAGGTATAGCGATGGATCGAGCCATCAGGCAGCCGCGACACGATCTCCCGCTCGCCATGGTATTCCGCCGCGTAGTCGATCAAGGACGACAGCAGCAGCGGCCGGTCCATCATGTCCCCGCGAAGCATCGTTGTTTGCCTCCCGCCGTTTCTTGTGAAGGCCATGGGAGGCCAAGTCGGCATCCAGATCAATGGTTTTGGGGTAGAATGTCGCGATGCTGAAATCCTTCGCCTCTCTCGCCACCGCTACGCTGCTGCTCTTTGCCGCGATGCTGGCCACGCCCGCGGCCGCCGGCCCGGCGCACGACTTCGTCTTCAAGTCCATCGAAGGCGGCGAATTGCCCCTGTCCGCCTATCGCGGCAAGGCGGTGCTCGTCGTCAACACCGCTTCGTTTTGCGGTTACACCGGTCAGTACGCAGACCTCCAGGCACTGTGGACGCGCTACCGCGACCGGGGCCTTGTCGTCGTGGGCGTTCCGTCAAACGACTTCGGCCGCCAGGAGCCTGGCACGGCAAACGAGATCAAGGAGTTCTGCGAGGCGAACTTTGACGTGGATTTCCCACTCGCCGACAAGGAAGTCGTGCGCGGCGCGAACGCGCATCCTTTCTATCGCTGGGCGCGCGAAGAACTGGGCGCGGGAGCCGCGCCAAAGTGGAATTTCCACAAGTATCTGATCGACACCGAAGGCAACCTCGCGGGCTGGTACGCCACGTCGGTCCGTCCCACCGCACCACGCGTCGTAGACGCGATCGAGTCCCTCCTCGCCCCGAAGTCCTGAGCCGACCTGCTGCATCGACGGATGCACGTGCTAGAATGCGCCGGTTCTCAAGCCAGCGAGTGTGCGCATGCAGGTCATCTTCGTTCAGGTCAAATGCGATCCCGGCAAGGCCTATGACGTCGCCTCCAAGATCATGGACGACGTCGAGGAAGTCGGTGAACTCTACTCCACCTCGGGTCAGTATGACCTGATCGTCAAGTTCAACCTGGCCGACGATCTCGACATCGGGCATTTCGTGACAGAGCGCGTACAGAAGGTCGACGGCATCAAAGACACCTTCACCACGATGACCTTCAAGGCGTTCTAGCCGCTCTTCTCGATCAACGCGACCAGGTCGGCCGCCGGCCGGATATCGGCAAAGACCTGCGCGATCGTGCGCAGGCCAGCGAGGTGATCTTCCGGCGTGCGCGCCGCCGCTCCGTCGTGCGGCATGAAGACCTTGAAATCGAGCATCATGGCATCGCGCGCGGTCGACTCGACGCACATGTTGGTCTGCACGCCCGTCGCGATCACAGTGTCGATCCCCGAATCCTTCAGCAATGATTCCAAGTTGGACGATGTGTGCAGCATGGCGCTGTAGCGCCGCTTGACGACGGTCGTATCGGCTGCCTGCACGTCGAGCGCCGGGTCGAGGTCGCGGAACGGGCTGCCTTCCTGGATGGCTTCGAGCGCGCCCTTGCGCTGTTCGTCCGACACGAAATGATCGAGATAGTTGCCCCAGTACTCGGGCGTGCCCGGCGCGCCGGTGGCGTGCTGAACCCACACGACCGTCCCGCCCGCCGAGCGGAGCGCCCGCGCGATGGCGTTGATCGGGTCGATCACGGTGCGCGCTTGGGGGAAGTACCAGGGACCCTCGGGATCGGTCCAGGCGCGCTGCATGTCGATGGCGAGCAACGCCGTTCGTTGCGGTTCAATCGAGTCGAATACTTCAAGCCGGTCGCGGCGACCAGACAGGACCCGTTTCAAACCGGCATCAAGGTCGGCGATCATGTGCGCGACGCTCGGAGATTCTGCGTGCTTGCTTCGTCGAGGGCTCCCGCCTCGTCGACCTCGACGCCGTAGTCGCGCCTGGCCGCTTCGACGCTAACAAGTCCCGCGCGCACCTCATCCGCGACCTCTTGCGCATCGCGCGCAAAAGGATCGCCGAATCCGCCGCCGCCAGGCAGCCGGGCATAGAGCCGCTCGCCCGGCGGAACGGTGTAGACGGCCTTGCCATGGAACGGCGCGCCACCGACGAGACCGAAGGCGCCGGGTGCGCCGGATTCTCCGCCGTGGCGCCCGCGCGCCGGATTGTCGAGCCGATCGAAGGTCGCCGCCGACACGGTGAAAGGCAGATCAGCCCGTGACTCGACTTCAACCACCGAGGCAAAGCCTCCGCGGTGCTGGCCGACGCCGGCCGAGTCCGGAAGCAACTCCCGCCGCCGGAACACGAGGGGCGAACTCGCCTCGGTCACCTCGACCGGAATGGCGCCGACCCCTGAGGGAAATGCCGTCGAATTGAGACCATTCTTGGTGGGGCGCGCGCCGACGCCGCCGACGCTGACGCTCATCGTGTTGAAGCGCCCTTCCCAATTGCCTTCGCGCGTGCCGCCTGACGCCGCGAGCACCCAGATCGAGCCCGCGCTTTCGGCCTGCACGCCGCCCTCGATCGCCTGGTCAAGACAGCCGAACACGATGTCGGGCAGCATCTGGCCGACGACGTGGCGCGCGGTCACAGGTGATGGATGACGCGGATCGACGATGGACCCAGCCTCGGCCTCGACGATCATCGGCGCGAGCGATCCCGCGTTATTGGGGATGTCCGGACCAATGATGCACTTGAGGCCGAAGATCGAGTAGGCATCGGAGTAACACTTGGGCGAGTTGATACCGTACTGCGATGCCGACGACGAACCGGCATAGTCCAGCACGATGCGTTCGTCCTCGACCGTCATGCGTAGTTTGAGGCGTACCGGTTCCTCGTAGCCGTCGAGCGTCATCTCAGCGTCATAGGCGCCGTTCGGCACTCTGCGGATCGCCTCGACCATGGCGTTACGCGAGTTCGTCAGAATGTGCTCCGCGAGGCCGTCGATGTCCGACATCTCGAACTCGCGCATCATGTCGATCAGGCGGCGGCAGCCCGTGTCGTTGCAACTGACCAAGGCGAGAAGGTCGCCCTTCACCTCGATCGGTTCGCGCACGTTGTTGGCGATGATCTCCATCAACGGCTCGTTGAGCGCGCCCGCGTCGAACAGCTTCACGTGCGGGATGGCAATGCCTTCCTCGTAGACGCTGCGGGCATCGGCCGTGAAGCCGCGCCCGCCGACGTCGACGAGGTGGCATGTCGAGGCGAGCAAAGCGACAAGCTCGCCGTCGAGAAACGCCGGCGTCACGACGACGAAATCGAACAGGTGGCCGGTGCCCAACCAGGGGTCGTTTGTCGTGTAGACGTCGCCTTCCTTCATTTCGGCCAACGGAAAACGGTCGAGGAAGTGCTGGACGGCGACGGCCATCGTGTTGACGTGGCCGGGGGTTCCGGTCACCGCCTGCGCGAGCATGCGGCCCTTCAGATCGTAGACGCCAGCCGACAGGTCGCCGGCTTCGCGCGCGACCGATCCGAAGGCGGTGCGGAGCAGCGCCTGCGCCTGCTCCTCCACAACGGAGATCAGGCGGTTCCACATGACCTGCATGTGGATGCGGGACAGGGGATCGTCAGCGCTCATGCGTCCGTTCGCTCCAAGTGGATGTAGCCGCGCGCGTCCACGGCGGCGCGCCAGCCTCGGTCGACCACCGTTGTGGTGTCATCTTCGGCGATGAAGGCCGGCCCCTCAATCGTTTGACCGGGCCCGAGGTCGTTGCGCCAGTATTCGTCGATTTCCTGATCCGCGCCCTGAGCCGGCTCGAACAAGGCGCGACGCCCCACTGGTGAGGCTGCGGCCGCCGCGTCCGCCACGTCGGCCGCGGGTTCGATCTCGGACCGTGACGCCACCGTGACCGACCAGGTCAGCGCCTCGATCTCCATCTCGTCAATCGCGAGGCCGTAGTGCGCCCGATACTGAGCTTCGAACGCGCCGATCATCGCCGCGACCTCGTTTTCGTTCAGCATGCCCGTGCCGATCGAGACCGTGAGCTCGTGGCCCTGCCCCACGTAGCGCAAGTCGACCTCGCGCAGCACATCGAAAACTGCGCCTGGCGCGCCCGGCTCGACGATCTCGCGCGCCTCCGCTTCCATCGCCCGCAGCATGTCGTCAACCGCGGCGAGGTCGGGACGGCGCAGATTCTGCTGCAGGCTGCGCACAACCTGGTAGGACACCGGCGCGCGCAGGAACCCGATCGCCGAACCGACGCCCGCACCCTTCGGCACGACGACGCGACGAATGCCGAGTTTGGCGGCGAGGCGCGTTGCGTGCAGCGGCGCGGCGCCGCCGAACGCGATCATCACGTGCCGGTCGATGACGCGGCCGCGCTCGATGGCGTGCACCCGTGCAGCGTTGGCCATGTTCTCTTCGACGATTTCGCTGACACCAGCCGCCGCCCATACATCGCTGAGTAGCAGCGGCGCGCCGACGGCGGAGGCAACGGCCGTTGCCGAGGCCTGCCGATCGAGCGAGAAACGACCGCCGGCGAAACGCTCGGCGTTTAGCCGACCCAGTACCAGATTGGCGTCGGTGACCGTCGCGTGCGTGCCGCCGCGCCCGTAGCAGGCGGGTCCGGGTTCGGAGCCTGCGCTGTCGGGCCCCACCGTGATGCGTTGCATCGCGTCCACGCGGGCGATCGAACCGCCGCCGGCGCCGATCTCGACCATTTCGATCACCGGGATTCGCACCGGCCAGCCACTGCCCTTCAGGTCGCGGTAGGCGCGCGCCACCTCGAACACTCGGGATCGTTCCGGTTCACCGTCGGCGATCAGGCAAATCTTCGCCGTCGTCCCGCCCATGTCGAAGGACAGCACTTCTTCGAGCCCTGTTTCGCGCGCAATATGCCCGGCCAGGATCGCGCCACCGGCCGGCCCCGATTCGACGAGACGAATGGGTAGCCGTTGCGCCGTTTCCAGCGTCGTCAGCCCGCCGCCCGACATCATCAGCAACAGGGGGCCTTCGAACCCCTGCGCCCGCACCGCGTCACGCAGTCGTCCGAGATAGCCGGCCATCAAAGGCTGGACGTAGGCGTTGGCGCACGCCGTCGAGAAACGGTCGTACTCGCGGATCTCCGGGCTCACGTCTGACGACAGGCTGATCGCTACGTCCGGCAAGCGTGCCGCCAGGATGTCTCGCGCGCGGCGCTCGTGATCCGGATTGACGTAGGAATGCAAAAACCCGATGGCGAGTGCTCGGATCTGCTCATCCAACAACCGCGGGACCACCGCCTCGACCGCGGCCTCGTCGAGCGGCGTGAGCACGCTCCCGTCGGCCGCCATGCGTTCGGCGACGGTGAAGCGCAGCGGACGCGGCACCAACGGCGGCGGACGATCCATGAAGACGTCGTACTGCTCGAATCGCTTCTCGTAGCCGGTCTCAAGAACGTCGCGAAAACCGTCCGTGGTGATGAAGGCGAGCTTGGCGCCCTTTCGTTCGATCAAGGCGTTGGTCGCGAGCGTCGTGCCGTGCAGGAACACGTCGACGTCGGCAACGGTTCGCCCCGCCTTTTCCAGCGCGACGCGCAACCCCTCGAGAACGCCTTCCTCCGGCGCCTGCGGCGTGGTCAGGACCTTAGCGGTGAAGCGCGCCCCGCCCTGCTCCGCCGCCACGTCGGTGAAGGTGCCGCCGATATCGGCAGCGACACGGAGAAGCGACTGGTCTTTACCGGACTGGCTCATGGGGAAAGCGGGGTTGGCGAAAACGGAGCGCCAACTTAACGGATCGCTCCATAAATGCACGTCGGCTGGTAGACTGCGGCGTCCATTCGGAGCGCCCCATGCCCACCACCCGAGACGATTGCCTTGCACTCGACGCTGCCGATCCGCTCGCGTCGATCGGCGACCGCTTCATGCGGCCTGTTGGCAGCGGCGCGCGCACGCGTATCTACATGGACGCGAATTCCATCGGTGCGCCGCCGGCCGATGTCGCCGAGCGCTTGCGACGCACCGTCGAAGACGACTGGGGCGAACGGCGCCGGCGAAGCTGGGGCCAGGCCGGCTGGCTGGAGGCAGCGACCGAGATCGGCGACGAGATCGCACGGATCGTCGGCGCCGACACAGGAGAGATCGTCGTTGCCGACTCAACAACGTTGAATCTGTTCAAGTCGGCCGTCGGCGCCCTTCAGCTGCAGCCCGGCCGCTCAAAGGTGATTTCCGAGGCAGCAAACTTCCCGACCGATCTCTACGCCGTGCAGGCCGCGATCGACATGCTTGGCAAGGGCCATGACCTTGTTCTCGCCGAGGACGGCGCCGATAGCGACGAGGAAATCTGCGCGCTTATCGACGAAAGCACCGCGATGGTGGCGCTGAGCCTGGTCGACTATCGCTCCAGCCGCCGCCGCGACATGGCGAAGATAAACGGCGCCGCGCATGCGGCCGGCGCCCTCACCGTCTGGGATCTCTCACATGGCGCAGGCGCGGTGCCGATCGACCTGAACGGCAGCGGCGCCGATTTCGCCGTGAGTTGCACCTACAAGTACATGTGCGGCGGACCGGGCGCGCCCGCCTTCTTTTTCGCCGCATCGCGCCACCACAACGGGCTCGATCTCGGCGTGAAGGGATGGCTCGGCCATGCCGACCAGTTTGCCTTCGAACTCGGCTACCGGCCTGCCGGCGGCGCGAAGCGGGCACTGATCGGCACGCCGCCCGTTCTCAGCACCATCGGCCTGCAGGCCGCGATGGCGATCTGGGCCGACGTCGATGCCGGCGTGGCGGCCGACAAGCACGCCGCGCTGTCCAGCCTACTGCTCACTCTCGCCGATCAGGAACTGTCGACCTTCGGCGTAACGGTGGCCTCACCGCGCAAGTATGACGAGCGCGGCGGGCACCTAGCGCTAAGACACGAGGGCGGCAACGCCCTGGTCGAGGCGCTGGCCGAACTGGACGTGATTTGCTCGTTCCGCACACCGGATGCGATCCGTTTCGGCGTCAGCCCGCTCACGACCCGATACGTGGATATCTGGGATGCAATGGCGCGCTTCCGTGAGGTGCTGGACAACGAGACATGGCGCGATCCGCGTTTCGCGGGGCGCAATTCGATCTAGGCCGGCGGCTTCAACCAGGTCTCGTGCAAGTGGCGCCACGCAACCCCGCCGGGCCGCGACGCCTCCATTTGCAGCAGCGCACTGGAAAGAATGACCGATTGCGCCGCATCACCGTGGAGCCAGTGCTCCTGATAAACGATCAGGCAGAGCTGGTCTCGGACGAAACGGACGTCTTCGTCGGTAATGCGGATTCTGAAGTCGAGTGCGGCGCGTTCGCCGTGGCGGGCGCGAAATCGCGGAACGACGGCACCGACCGTCTCAGCCACGCCTTCCGGGTTGATGATGACGAAGTCCGGTGCGAAGGAATCGGCAAACGCTGCGAAGTTCTCTTCGGTGTTCGGGACGGCGCCGGTCGTCCAGTCGACGATCGCGCGATGCAGCCGGTGAAGCTCTTGCCGGCAGGCCTCGCCGACATCCGCCGTCACGGCAGTCGCGCTTCGCTCGACACGATCCGGCGTTCGCGCAGGATCCCGGACGGCCGATAGAGCAGCATCAGAGCAAGCACCAGGCCGATGAACACGATGCGCGCGGCCGCCGCCTGTGTCTGGATGGTGGGCGGCAGGACGCTGGCGATGAGTTGGTCGCTGCCCGACCAGATACCCCACACCACGAGCCCGCCAAGCAGCGCGCCGAGGTTGTTGCCGCTGCCGCCGACGATGAGCATGACGAATACCTGGAAGGTGAAGATCGGCAGGAAGTCGGCCGGGCTGATGAAGCCCTGGAAGTTCGCATAGAGCGCACCCGCCAAGCCCATCACCGATGATCCGACGACGAACGACTGCAGGCGCATGGCGAACACGTTCTTGCCGAGCGCTGCGGCGGCCACTTCGTCCTCTCTGATCGACCTCAGCACGCGCCCCCAGGGGGAACGCACCATGCGCTCGAACGCCCAGTAGACGACCACGATGATGGCGACGCACAGGATCAGATAAAGAAGGTTGTCCAGCGTGCGCGACTCGAAGAATCCTGAAAGCGGCCGCGGCAACGAATACATTCCGTTGGGACCACGCGTCAGCGCTTCGAAGTTGAGCGTCACGAGTTGGATGGAGACGGCGATGCCAAACGTCGAGATGGCTAGGAAATCCTCCCGCAATCGTAGCGTCACGAATCCGATGATGAACGCGGCAATGCCGGCCGTGATCATCGCTCCGATGAATCCGAGCGGGAACCAGAGATCGAGGCCGCCGATCAACGTGTCGGGATAGGCCGGCCCGGTGATGATCGCCGACGTGTAAGCGCCGATCGCAAAGAACCCGACGATCCCGACATTGAACAGCCCGGTGAAACCCCATTGCAGGTTCAGCCCCAGGCTGCTCAATGAATAGAACGACGTGAAAATCAGGAAGAAGATCAGAAACGAAAGTATGCCTTCCATTACTCCTTCTCCCCCAAAAGGCCGTGCGGCCGCACCACCAGGAACGAAATCATCACCATGAATGTCACCGCCGCACGGTAGCCGGACAGTCCGACGGCCACGGCCAAGGCCTCGGTAAGTCCGATGACAACCGCGCCGAGAATGGTGCCGTAGAGATTTGTGGCGCCGCCGAGAATGAGCGCGGCGAACATCGGCAGCAGCATGTCAAAGCCCATCTCCGGGCGCAGCTGCGTGTTGTGGCCCAGGAGCGCGCCGGCAACGGTCGCGAGCGACGCACCGATGATCCACGTCCAGCGGATCACCGCGCGAACATCAATCCCGTTGATGCGCGCTAGCGTCGGGTTCTCGGCGACGGCGCGCATCTGCCGGCCCATGGACGTGCGATTCACGAACGCGAACAGGATCACAAAGGCGATCACCGCAATAGCAAGAATGGCCAGATCGTCGGGGCGCACCTTGACGCCCGTGAAAATCTCCACCGACTTCGGAATGTAGAAATCGTAGTAATAGGGCTCGCCGCCGGCGATGAGCGTGGTCAGGTTTCGGCCCATCAACGACACACCAAACGCCGCCATGATCAACGTTATGCGCGACGCCGTCTTGTCGCGGAGCTGCCGGAACAGCAGCCAGTCGACCGCCAGCACGACTAGGCTGGTCGCACCGATGGCGAACGCGATGGAGATCAGCAACGGCCAGCCGAAGGCGATGGGCCCCATGCTGCCAATACCAGCGCCCATTACCGTCACAAGGAAAAGCGTCATATATGCGCCGGTCGTCAGAATCTCGCCCTGCGCGAAGTTGGCGAAGCGCAGGATGTTGTAGGTCATGCTCAGACCGATCGCGCCGAGCGCGATCAGAGCTGCATTGACGATGCCGTCTGCAACGAACTGGATCATGCTCGCACATACCTCGCCTTGCTGCCGAGATACAGCTCGCCGACCTCGGGGTTCGTCAGCAACGACGCGGCATCGCCGTGCACCTTTTCCTGCCCCTCCGCGAGAACGTAGCCGCGGTCGGAAATCTGCAGCGCCGCACGCGCGTTTTGCTCGACCATCAGGATGGTGACGCCGGAGTCGCGCACCTGGACGAGTTGCGAAAACACGACCTGGGCCAGCTTTGGCGACAGGCCCGCCGACGGCTCGTCGACCATCAACAGCGTGGGCGCCGCCATCAACGCCCGGCCCACAGCCACCATCTGGCGCTGGCCGCCCGACAGCTTTCCGGCCGCGAGGTGACCGAGCCGCTCGAGATCGGGAAACAGGTCAAGCACACGACGACGCTGCGCGTCGTAGGCGTCGCTGTTGTGGAGACTCCCCAGCGCCAGGTTCTCTTCGACCGAAAGGCGCGCAAAGACATTCTCCGTCTGCGGCACGTAGGCGACGCCGGCACGTATCAGCGTGTGCGTCTCGAGCCCGGTGATATCGCGCGCGCCAAACCGCACCGTCCCTTCGGTAATCCCAACGAGACCCGCAATAGCCTTGATGAGGGTCGACTTGCCCGCGCCATTCGGGCCCAGGACCGTGACGATCTCGCCCTCGCGCACGTCGAGGGAAATGCCGCGCAGAATGGGCAGCGACGGATTGTAGCCGGCGACCACATCGGTGACGGCGAGAACGGTGTCAGGCATCGCCAGCCTCCTCGTCGCCAACCCCACCAAGGAACGCCTCCAGAACGCGCGGGTCGTTCTGCACCTCATCGGCGCTGCCCTGCATCAGCAGCTTGCCGCTCGCCATGACGATGATCGGCGAACACAGCGTCATCACGAGATCCATATTGTGCTCGATGATCAGGAAGGTGATGCCGCGTTCGTTCAGGGCGGCGATGCGCTCGACGATCTCGCCCAGCAGCGTCGGGTTGATCCCGGCACCGGGTTCGTCCAGCAGGATCATCTTAGGGTCGGACATCAGGGCGCGGCCGAGTTCGAGCAGTTTCATCTGCCCGCCGGAAAGGTTGCCGGCCTCTTCCTCGCCGAGCCGCGTCAGGCCCAGGAAGTCGAGGATATCGACAGCCTTGTCGCGCAGCGCACGTTCCTCGGCACGCACCGCACTGGGCCGGAGCCAGTTGTTCCAGAACCGCTCGCCCATCTGACCCTGCGGCACCATCATCAGATTCTCGAGCACCGTCATGCGCCCGAAGGGGCGCGGAATCTGAAACGTGCGGACCAGTCCCTTGCGGAAAGTCCGGTGCGCCGGCCAGCTGGTAATATCCTCGCCGTCGAAGCGGATCGTGCCCGAGGTCGGCGGAAAGGCGCCCGCCACCATGTTGAATGTCGTGGTCTTCCCGGCGCCGTTCGGCCCGATCAGGCCCGTTATGGTGCCTTGACCGACCTCGAACGAGACCCCGTCCACTGCATGCAGACCCCCGAAATCCTTGACCAGATCGACGATACTCAGCACGGATCTATGTCCTGCCGTAGAGCGATGGGCGGGCCCTCCCAATTGCGCCGTGACTCTCTGCCGGGGCGGGCGGTATTATGGTTATTTCAAAGCAACTTACAAACGCTGCTTGAGACATAGGGAGGTTCCTTTCATGAAGACTCGTGCTTTGCTCGCGCCGCTTGCGGTCGCAGGCGCCGTGCTTGCCGCATCGGCGTTCACCGCTACCGGCGCGCAGGCGCAGAACTGTTCGCGCACCATCGGTGCGGTTCTGTCGCTCACCGGTTCGTACGGCGCCTTTGGCGTTCCGATTTCGCGCGCCGCGCAACTCGGCGTCGAACAGGTCAACGAAGCCCGCGCCAATGTCGGCGTCGGCTGCGCCCTGAAATACGACGTTCGCGACTCGCAGACCCAGCCATCGGTCGCCGTCGACGCAGCGCAGAAGCTGATTGACATCGACGGTGTGACCGCACTCGTCGGCCCGATCTCATCGGGCATCACCGGCCCGCTTCTGACGTCCGTCACCGTCGAAAAGGGTGTCGTCATGATCGCGACGGCATCGACGTCGACCACGTTCACGACGATGGGTCGCGAGGGCAAGACCAAGGGTCTTTTCTTCCGCACGCTGCCGGCCGACTCGCTGCAGGCCGTGGCGACGGCGAAGATGGCCTACGATGCGGGCTTCCGCAAAGTCGCCATTGTCCATCTGAACAACGACTGGGGTAAGAACAACCAGGGCGAGTTCATCCGCGCCTTCAAAGCGCTGGGCGGTGACATCGCCAACGTGGTGCCGTTCAATCCCGATCAGCCATCCTACCGTTCCGAGGTCAACAAGGCGCTCGAGGGGAGCCCCGACGCGCTGTATCTGCTAAGCCAGCCGCAAGACGGCTCCAAGCAGCTGCGCGACTGGATCGGCTTCGGCGGCGCAAGCGGCTTCGTTTTCCCGCAAGGCATGAACGATCCGGCTTTCGTCGGCACGGTCGGCGAAGACGCGATCAAGAACGGCTGGTTCATCAGCCCCGCCTCACCGAAGACCCCGTCGTTCCAGACCGTCAACGCAGACATCCAGGAGTGCTGCGACCTGACGATCGACGGCGGCCCGGGCCGCACTTCGGGCTATGACTCCGGTGCGCTGCTTGCGTTGGCAACCGTCGCTGCGGACATCAAGGGCATCGAGCCGACCGGCGCGAATCTCGCCAAGCTGGTACGTGAGCTCACCGGCCCCGGCGGCGAAGTCGTCTATGCCGGCGTCAAGGGCTTTGAGGATGCCATCAAGAAGCTGCAGGCTGGCAAGGACATCGCCTATGTCGGCGTGACCGGCCCGATCCAGTTCGACGAGGTGGGCGACGTGTCGGCCGCCTTCTCCGCCCAGCAGTTCCGCAGCGGGGAGTTCAAGGAGATGAAGAGCATCAGCCTTGAAGACGTCAACAAGGTCAAGGAGATGGCTGCCCAGATGTAGTCGGCATCCATCTGACGAATCGAGAGGCCGGCCGGAGAGATCCGGTCGGCCTTTTCTTTGTCGGGCGCGCCCCACACCATGACACGAAAGACAAAACGCCTCGGGTTCATCGTCCCCGCCATCAACGTCGTCGCCGAGGACGATTTCATCACCTTGGCCGCAGCCGACGTCGGCCTGCACTTCGCCCGCGCTGATGTCGACACAGCGCAAGAGGTCGGCGTGCAGTTCCAGCAGATGATCGACGCCACACCCGATCTCGCGGCAACCCTGGCCAAGGCCGGCGTTGCTGTAACGGCCTTCGCGTGCACGTCGGCCAGCTTCTTCAAGGGGACCGGGTCGGACCAGGTCATCGCTGACGCGATCGTTGCGCGAACGGGCGTACCGGCCATCACTACAGCAACGGCCGCCGTCCAGGCGCTCGAACGGTTTGCCGCGAAGCGTATCTCGATCGCCACGCCCTATCTTTCCTTGGTGTACGAGGCCGAGCGGGACTTCTTCGCCGCGGCGGGCTTCGACGTACGCGCCGTCAACGGACTCGAACGGCGTGGCGGCGCCGACATCAACACGATCAGCGACGATGAGATACGCGCGCTCGTTGCGGACGCCGATCGCGAGGACGCCGACACATTGTTCGTCAGTTGCACCGACCTCCCCGTCCTCGGCTTGATTGACGAACTCGAGGCTCGCCATGGCAAGCCCGTGGTCACCAGCAATCAGGCGACCTACTGGGCAGCGGCACGCGTCGCTGGGATCGGTCCGATCGACGGCCATGGGCGCCTCCTGCGCGAGCACCTCTAGCGTGCGCGTTCCCCAGGTCGAACTGTGCTCCGGCTACTACGTCAGCCGCCTCATCAAGGGCGGGTGGCAGACCATCGGCCGCGGCGAGGACGCATTGGCCGACCTTCTCGCCTTCGTCGAAGCCGGCGTGACGACATTCGAAACGTCCGACAGCTACGAGGGCGGCGAAGCGTTGATGGGTGCGCTACGCAAGGCGGCCAGGGAACACCTAGATCCCGCATTGGCGAACGTTATCAAGGTGCACACGCGCTTCACGGCGCCGCTGGATGGGCCCGGACCGGACGAGCGAGCGGTCGTACGAGCTATCGAGGCCTCTCTGGAGCGGCTTGGCGTCGACACCCTGGACCTAGTGCAGTTGCAATGGTGGAACCTGGACGTGCCTGGCCTGATCGATGCCGGGTTGGTCCTCACCGATCTTCAGCATCAGGGCAAAGTCGGACTGATCGGCGCGGCGAACTTCGGCGTTGCGACGCTTGAGCGCCTACTCAACGCCGGCGTGCCCATCGCAACGAATCAGGTGCTGTATTCCCTGATCGACCGGCGTCCGGAGAACCGGCTTGCGTCCTTCTGTGCCGAAAGCGGCATCAGCCTGATGACGTTCGCGCCGCTGGGGGGCGGATTTCTGAGCGAGCGTTGGCGTAGCAAGACCGACCCGCGGGAGAGCGGCGAAGAACACAGTGCCGAGTATCGCGCCCTGATCGAGGCCGGCGGCGGCTGGTCGGCATATCGAACTCTGCTCGAAACGCTCGCCGGCATCGCCGAGCGTCACGCGAGATCGATCGCCACCGTCGCTCTGGCCTGGACGCTCACGCGAGGACCGGGCAAAGCAATTCTGTTCGGTGCGTCGAGCCCGGAACGGCTACCTGAAACCATGGCGGCATTCGGCGTTGCGTTGACGGCGGGGGATATCGCCGAGATCGAGGCCTGCGCATTCGTCCGCTCGCAACAGGATGTTGGTGAGATCGAACGCGCGCCCGACTCCGCGCTGATGCGCGCCATTCGCGCGCACCACGACTAGGCGCGCGGCTTCCCGCCCTCAAGGGCGTTCTGGTTGTAGCGCATGATGCGTCCGTGGCGGCCGTCCTTGTCACGCTCAAGATCGTAGCAATCACCTGCAGGTCCGGTGCGCCTGGCGAGCACACCCTCGATGGCGGCAACGTCCTCGTCGTCAAACGCGAACGAGAATACCTTGAGGTTTTCGTCGACATGACGCGCGGACGTGGCGCCAACGATAGCTGCGGCGACATTGGGACGATCGAGAATCCAGCGCAAAGCCACTAGCGCGACGGTAACGCCATGCTTGTCGCCAACCTGCTTCATCGCGCGGAGAAGCTCCTGAAAGAGGTCCCATCCGCCGAAGTCCTCAATGATCAATTTGTACTTGGTCAGCGACCGGTTCGGGAACGGATCGAAAGGCTCGGGCTTGCCCATCCAGTCGGCGGAAAAGAACCCGCCGGCCAGGGTGCCGTAGCAAAGCTGCACGATGCCCTGGGCTTGCGAGTAAGGAATGAGCTGGGTCTCCGGCCGGCAATCGACCGGCGAATACTGCGGTTGATTGGTCGCAATGGGCACGCCTGCGTCGACCAACTGCTTCATTTGCCGCGTGTTGAAATTCGAGACACCGATGCGGGCGATCTTTCCCGCGTCCCGCAATTCCTTGAGCATCAGGCCGGTCTCGACGAAGCCCGGCCTGCCATCGGGATCCCACCAATAGTACTGGACGATATCCAGGCGCTCGACCTTAAGACGACGAATCGAGCGGTCGATGACTCCCTCGACGTAGTCCTTCGTGACATGACCGAGCTTGTCGTAGTCGGGCACAAACTTGGTGTGCACCTGCACGCGCTTGGCGAGTTCCGGATAGCCGAGCCGGAAATCGCCGATCATCTCCTCCACGCCTGTGTAATGGTCGGCGCAGTCGAACGTCGTGATCCCCTTCTCGACGAACACCGCCATGTCCTTGATCGCCTGGTCACGATCGACATCGCCGTGCCCACCCGCCAGATGCCAGCCGCCCTTGATCAGGCGGGAGATGTCGTATCCGGGTTCGATCTTGAAACGTTCGACGCTCATCAGCGGCCCTAGTCGTTGTCGTTCTTGTTGAGCTTGACCGCCGTCGTCTCGGAATGGCGGAACCTGCGCTTGCCCACACGCGCGATCCGAAACCTGGACCCGCAATTGGGGTCGAGACAAGCAACGTCGGTATCGGTCGTCATCCAGTCATTCGCGTCGGTCATCCGCTGCTTGGCGGGCAAGAGCGGTAGCAGGATCGACATTGTGTAGATCGACCACTTGACGCCGGGCCCCATCTCGATGTGCTCGCCGCGAAGGTAGAAGTGGTCGCCCTCCTTCGCCCCGCACCAGCATGGCCTGTCACCGGCTATCCACTCGACCTTGAGGTCATACAGTTCGAACTCGTCGTCTGCCATTACAAACCCATCTGCGAGCACGCGGCCTCGAACAACGTGCCACCTTCCCGTCCATAGTCATCGACGATTGAGAAGTGATTCTTGCCCTCCAGAAACAAAGACTCACAACCCAACCCACCGGCACGCCATGCGTCGGCATAATCCGCTTGCTGTCGGTTAAACTCGTCGCCTTCATTCGTGCCAACGCCGAGGACAACGGGACCGGCGACAGCCGGTATCCCGAGTATCGGCGATAGTGTCTTTGCTTCGTCCTCGGTGATGTGGAGCGTCTGGTTCATGTCGAGGTGACGAATCGGCTCGAGATCATAGAGACCGCTGATCGCCACTGCCCCCTTGACCATGTCTTCGGGCAGACCCGCCTTGTAGGTCGGCCATTCGGTCGACATCAACATCGCGGCGATGTGTCCGCCGGCCGAGTGCCCGGCGACAAACAGCCGGTCGGGGTCTGCGCCCCACTGGGCCGCGTTTTCGTGGATGTGCACCACACAACGACGGCAGGCATCCACCAGATCGGTCAATGTGACCGTCGGCGCCAGCGGGTAGTTGATGCTGATCAGCGTAGCGCCGCGCGACACATAGGCCGGCGCCATCGATTCGAAGACGTGCTTGTCCTGCGAGTACCAATAGCCGCCGTGCACGAAAACCTGGATCGGGCTCCCTTCTGGGCCGCGGAATACGTCATAAGTTTCCGCCTCGCCCGGTCCATAGGCGACATCGGCGACGAAATCGAGAGTTTCGCGGGCCTTCGCACTCTCGGCAGGCCAGCGCTCGAAGTAGCTGTCGTACCCCTCGATCCTATGCCGATGGGAATACAACTCCTCAAGCTGCGCCTTGTTGTAGCCGCGGTACAGGGTCCCGCCCATGCTTGACCTCTTGGCCTTTGGATTTGGCATCACTGTACCGGCTCGCGGCGGCCGGGCAAATCGCCGGAGCATTGATTGTTGCGCACCGATCGCGAACAATCGCGCCCCAAATTGGGAGGAACGGCGTGGCCCGAAAGATCATTCAGTCAGGTTCCAAATTCGAAGAACTCGCGGGGTACTCGCGCGCGGTAGTCGACGGACGCTGGATTCTCGTCGCCGGCACGTCGGGACATAACCCGAAGACCGGCGCCATCTCCGACGACGTTCAAGAACAGACGCGCGAATCCCTGCGCACGATCGAAGCCGCCTTGAAGGAAGCGGGCTCGGGATTTCAGGACGTGGTGCGCGTCAGGGTGTTCGTCAGCCAGCGCGACTACGTGATGCCGGTCAGCGCCGTTCTCAAGGAGACCTTCGACGCAATCCGCCCCACCAATACGACCATCGTGTCGACGTTGGCGGACGAGCCCATGAAGGTCGAGCTCGAAGTCACCGCATTGCGGCCCGAATAAGCGCTGAATGTCCTACCGAATCGGCATCGATATCGGCGGAACGTTTACCGACTTCGCACTGCTGTCCGAGGCCGACGCACGCCTGTACATCCACAAGCAACTGACGACACCGGACGATCCGGCCGAATCCGTTCTGTCCGGCGTCACTCGCCTGCTCGACAAGGCTGGCGTTGCCGCTTCGGACATCGATGCCGTCGTCCACGGCACGACCCTCGTTACGAATGCCGTGATCGAGCGCCGCGGCGCAAAGACCGCAATGCTGGCGACCGAGGGCTTCGGCGACATGCTCGATATCGCCCGCGAGCGGCGCTACGACATGTACGACCTCACCATCACCTACCCAGAACCGTTGGTGCCACGCACGCTGCGACGTGAGATCAGCGAACGGGTCGGCCCGGACGGGGCCGTTGTAACCCCGCTGGACGATAACGACGTGGAAGCGGCGCTCGTAGAACTGGTCGATGCCGGCGTGGGCGCAGTGGCCGTCTGTTTTCTGAACAGCCCCGTCAACCCGATCCACGAGGAACGCGTCGCGCAAATCGCCGCAACACGCTTCCCCGACCTGTTCGTCTCCACATCGTCGGAGATATTTCCGTTCCTGCGCGAGTACGAGCGCTGGACCACGGCGACGATGAACGCCTTCGCCGGACCGTTGTTTGACTGCTACCTGCAGCGCCTCGAAGAAGGCCTGCGCGCTTCGGGACTGAAGGGCGACCTGTTCATCATGTCGTCCTCCGGCGGCACCGTTACCCCCGACGTCGCGCGGCGGTTTCCCGTACGCATGCTGGAAAGCGGCCCCGCCGCCGGCGTGCTGCAGTCAGCAGCGCTGGGGCGGCAGCTCAAGCGGCCTCATCTGCTGTCGTTCGATATGGGCGGCACCACCGCGAAAGGCGCACTGGTCCGCGACGACCATCCGCTAAAACGCTACGAGATGGAGGTCGCGCGCGTGCACGAATTTCGTGCGGGCTCGGGCCTCCCGGCCAAGATACCGGTGATCGATCTGATCGAGATCGGCTCCGGCGGCGGTTCGATCGCCGGCGTCGACGCCCGTGGCACGATCGCCGTCGGCCCCCGCAGCGCCGGCGCGCAACCGGGTCCGGCCTGTTACGGACAGGGCGGCGACGAGCCGACGCTCACCGATGCCAACCTGACGCTCGGCTACCTCGACGATGGGTTCTTTCTCGGCGGCGAGATGTCGCTTCACAAGTCGGCCGCGGCCGAAGTGCTGGACCGCAAGCTTGGATCTGCGTTGGGCGTCGATACCCTGCGCGCCGCCTGGGGTGTGCATGAGTCGGTCAACGAAGACATCGCTCGGGCGTTCCGCAATCACGCATCCGAACGCGGCTTCGACTATCGCGCTTGCGTGATGATTGCCTTCGGAGGTTCCGGGCCGGCACATGCCTGCCGCGTCGCACGCAAGCTGCGCGTACCGACAGTGATCTTTCCCGTCGGTGCCGGCGTGATGTCCGCGGTCGGCCTGCTGGCGAGCCCTCTGTCGTTCGAAACCTTCCGTGCCGAGCGACAGGAACTCGGCGCGCTCGATCAAGGAGGGTTCGACGAACGCTTCAGGTCATTGATCGACGAGGCCCGCGGCTTCCTGGCCCGCCCGCCCGCAACCGGGGAGCGCCCCTTGGTGCGCCGCCGCCTGGACATGCGCTACCGCGGCCAGGGTTACGAAATCGAGGTCGAGCTCCCTGACGGCGCGACGCTTGCCGACGTGAGCCCGTTGTTCACCC
The DNA here is from genome assembly GCA_038116985.1 of Alphaproteobacteria bacterium. Taxonomy (GTDB): domain Bacteria; phylum Pseudomonadota; class Alphaproteobacteria; order SHVP01; family SHVP01; genus CALJDF01. The sequence goes on from JAYOEZ010000024.1 coordinate 25,858, forward strand.
AGGCCTACGAACGCGTCTTCACCAAATCGTTCCCCTCGGAGGCGCTGGAGATCACCAACTGGAAGGTCGAGGTCTCTCTGGTGCGCGACGATGCCGGCGCGGCCTATCATCTCGTCGAGGGCGGCCCCGCCGGCGGCGCGATCAAAGGTTACAGGCAGGCCTACTTTCCCGAGCAGGAAGGCCCGCAGGAGACACCGGTGTACGACCGCTACGCCCTCAAGCCGGGCGACTCGTTCACCGGACCGGCCCTGATCGAGGAGCGCGAATCGACGTGCATTGTCGGGGTCGGCGACAGAGTCGCGGTAGACGACGACGGCAACATGATCGTCAGCGTCGAAGGAACGGAAGGTTGACGATGAAGCAGATCGACGCCGTCGACCTCGGCATCATGTGGGATCGCCTGATCGCAATCACCGACGAGATCCTGTTGTCGATCGTGCGTACCGCGTTTTCAGTCGGCGTGCGAGAAGCCTGGGATCTCGCATGTGTGGTGTTCGATGCAAAGGGCCGCAGCATCGCCCAGGCCACACTGTCGATGCCCGCCTTCATCGGCACTGCGCCGCTGACCATGCAGCACATGCTCGCCAAGTACCCGGCCGAGACGTGGAAGGAAGGCGACGTCGTCGTCACCAACGATCCCTGGCTCGGTACCGGACACACGCCCGACATCTGCATTACCCGGCCGGCATTCAAGAACGGCAAGCTGGTCGGCTTCGTCATGACCATCAGCCACCTGCCCGACATCGGCGGCATAGGGCTTTCGGTGACCAACACCGAGGTCTACCAGGAAGGCCTCATGCTCCCGGTGTGCAAACTCTACGAAGCGGGCGAACCGGTGGCGTATCTGCACGACCTGATTCGCCACAACGTGCGCACCCCCGAGCAGGTCTTCGGCGACATCGCGGCCGACGTCTCGGGCTGCATCGTCGGCGAGCGGCTAATCGGCGAGTTCATGGACGAATACGGGCTCGACGATCTCGCCACGCTGTCGGACGGCATCATCGGCAAGTCCGAAGCCGCGATCCGCCGCGAAATCGCCGCCATTCCCGACGGCACATATCGAAACGAAATCGAGGTGGAGACCGTCGACGACGCCGTGACCCTTGCCTGCGCGGTTACCGTGAACGGCGAGTCCATCGGGATCGACTTCAGGGGCACCGGGCCGTCGGCCAAATACGCGATCAATGTGCCGTTCTGCTATACGCGCGCCTTCGCGACCTACGCCATCAAATCCCTGACCACGCCGACGATCCCCAACAACCTCGGTGCGCTGCTCCCCATCGACGTCAGCGCACCCGACGGCTGCATCCTCAGCGCGCAACGCCCCTCGCCCACTGGCGGCCGTCACTCCATCGGCTGGTTCATCGTGCCGCTCATCATGGGCGCGCTTGCGGAGGCCATGCCCGAACGGGTGCAGGCCGACTCCGGTATGGCCTCGCTGTTCATCTGCCATACGAGCCCGAGCGGCGGCGAAGCGGGATCAACGCAGTATTTCCTCGCGGGCGGTGTCGGCGCCATGAAGGGGCTCGACGGCCATCACACGACGCCGTCGCCGACCAACAACGCCGTGGTGGCGAGCGAGATCTGGGAGAACGAGACCGGCGTGCGTATCAACTACCGGCGACTTCTCACCGATTCCGGCGGCGCCGGCGAGTTTCGCGGCGGCCTCGGCCAGATCGCGTCGCTGACCAATACGCGCGACGAACCGGTCGCCATCTTCATGTTCGGCATGCGCACCGAGTTCCCGGCGCGCGGTTTTCTCGGCGGCAAGCCCGGCACGAGACGCGAGTTCCTCGTCGACGGCAAACCGATCCCGCCCAAGGGGCGCCTGGAACTGAAGCCCGGCGAAACATTTACCATCGCGGAAGCGGGTGGCGGTGGCTACGGCGATCCGATGCAAAGGGACCCCAAACGGGTGTTGGCGGATGTCCGGACGGGCGCCGTCTCGGCTGAGGGTGCTTTGCGCGACTACGGCGTGACGGTCGACCTCGACAAGGGCACGGCGATCAGGATCTAACGGGCCTCCCGAATCTCCCGCAGTGCGTCGAGGAACTGCCGCACCTCCTCGGGCGAATTGTAGTGGCACATCGAAACGCGCAGGCAGTCCTCGAGGCCGAGAGCGCCCAGGATGTGTCCGGAGTATCCATCCGAAACACGCGCATGCACGCGGATGCCGCGCTTGGCGAACGCCTGCACCAGATCGGGTGACGTCATGCCCTCAAGATTGAACGACACGATCCCTTCGCGGCCTTCCAGTGTTTCGGGCCCGATGATCTTGATGTCGTCGCAGGACTTCAGGCCCGGCGTCCGGTCGTCACCGTTGATCAGCAAATCTATCAGCGCCGCCTCGTGACGCTCCATGGCCGCCGTACCGGCGCGCATCGCCGTGTTGCGGTCGCTGTCGTTGGTGTAGTGACTGCCGAGCCAGCAGAAATAGTCGACGACCTTCGATTGTGCCGCGTAGAACGCCGGGTCTCGCGAACCGAGTTCCCAATCCTCGCCGGCCTTGCCCAACATGTGCTCGTGCGGCACGGCGTGCATCCGGTCGTTGATCCACGCGAAGCCGAGCGAGAGACGCGAGAACGCCTTGTAGGGCGAGAACACATAGGCATCCGCGCCATAGGCGGCGACATCCATCGTGCCGTGCGGTGCGTGCTGGATACCATCGACGATGATGTAGCAGTCCGGCGCGATGTCGCGTATCGCCTTGGTCACCGACGGCAGGTCGACGACGAAGCCGGTCAGCATGCTGGTGTGGATAATGGTGGCAAGGCGTGTGTCGGGCGTCACCGCCGCGGCATAGTGCGCTGCGGTCACGGTGCCGGTCATCGGATCGAAGGGCACCTCGATCCACTCACGGCCGCTGTTGGCCGCCCACTGCTTGGCCGAGTCGAGGCTGGCCGGATGCTCAAGTGTCGACGACACCACCGGTCCCGGCGGTGCCGCCAGCGCGACGGAACGAATCAGGCGGTAAAGAAGCCGCGTCCCTGTTTCGCCGGAGAGAACCTGGCCTTTCCCTGCGCCCAGGGCCGACGAGCCGAACAGCAAGTGCAAGTCCTCCCGGCCGGCATTCAGAACATCGGTCAGGTGGAACGACGCCGGGTTCTGACGTCCTTCCTGGTCGGGTAACGCCTCGATCTCGGCATTGGCGGCGAGCGCCTCCTTGAGCTTGAGCGAGCCGCCGCCGTTTTCGAAGAAGACGCGCGGTTCCTTGACGATCGGACAGAAGTCCGTGTGGTGAAATCGTTCCCTGATCTGATTTATCAAATCGGCGGGAAAGAACTCCGGCTGTCCGACCATGCTTGCTCTCCTTGGGCCCACTGGCCTTGGGCCGGAGATCATATATCATCCGCCGCATGTCGATAGCGGCGACGCGGGGCAAGCGGGCCGATGGCTGAACGGTCGTTCAAAAAGGAAGTCGAGGCGCTGCGCCTGGGCGACGGCGATACCTTCCACGGCGAAGGAATCCTCGCCGTGGCCAAGGCGCTGCTGCAGTCCGGCGTGTCCTACGTCGGTGGCTACCAGGGTGCGCCAGTGTCGCACATGATGGACGTGCTGGAGGACGCCCGCCCCATCCTCGACGAGCTGGGCGTGCACTACGAAGGCAACGCGAGCGAAGCGGCGGCGGCGGCCATGCTGGGCGCGTCGATCAACTACCCGATGCGGGGCGCCGTGACCTGGAAATCCACGGTGGGTACCAACGTCGCCTCGGATGCGCTGTCGAACCTCGCCTCGGCCGGCGTGAAGGGCGGCGCCTTGATCATCCTGGGCGAGGACTACGGCGACGGCGCCAGCATCATTCAGGAACGCACGCACGCCTTCGCCATGAAGTCGCAGATGTGGTTGCTCGACCCTCGGCCCAACTTGCCAACGATCGTCCATATGGTCGAGAAAGGCTTCGAACTCAGCGAGGTCAGCAGCACGCCGGTGATGCTCGAACTGCGCATCCGTGCCTGTCACGTCTATGGCAACTTTCCCACGCGTGACAACGTCTCGCCGCCGATCTCGCGCAAGAAACTCCTCTCGCAACAGGACTTCAACCACGACCGCATCGCGCTGCCGCCGTCCACCTACCTGCAGGAACGCCTCAAGATCGACGTGCGCCTGCCCGCCGCCGTCAAGTTCATCCAGGAAAACGGACTGAACGAGACATTCAGTGGCGACCTTTCGGATCTCGGCATCATTCTGCAAGGGGGCATGTACAACTCGGTCATACGCTCGCTGCAGCAGCTCGGCCTCGCTGACGCCTACGGCACATCGCGACTGCCCCTCTACGTGATGAACGTGACGTATCCGCTTGTGCCCGACGAATTGACCGCGTTCTGCGCCGGCAAGCGCGCGGTACTCGTCGTGGAGGAAGGCCAGCCCGACTACCTCGAACAGGCGATCCACGCGGTGCTAAGGCGCGCCGACCTCAACACCAGACTGCACGGCAAGGACGTGCTCCCCATGGCCGGCGAGTACACGGGCGAAGTCGTCCTGCGCGGCATCGCCGGATTCACCGAAAGCGTTGGTCATGCGACGGCGGCATTCGACAATGCTGGACGGGCGATCGCCGACCTCGACACCACCAAGAACCGCGCCCGTGAAATACTCGGCGGCTCGGTCCCCGGGCGACCGCCGGGATTCTGTGTCGGCTGCCCCGAGCGGCCGGTGTTCTCGGCCATGAAACTTGCCCGCAAGGACCTTGGCGAGTTTCACATCGCCTCCGACATCGGCTGCCACACGTTCTCGACGCTGGAGCCGTTCAACATGGGCAACACCGTCCTCGGCTACGGCCTTTCACTGGCCTCTTCGACCGCCGTCGGTCCCAACTTCGACAAGCGCGTCGTGAGCGTGATGGGCGACGGCGGTTTCTGGCACAACGGCCTTACCTCCGGCCTGGCCGAGTCGGTGTTCAACAACAACGACGGCGTGCTGATCGTCATGGACAACGGGTACACCTCGGCCACCGGCGCCCAGCACATCCCCTCGAGCCGAGCCGCCGAACGCGACGGCGCCCATACGCACGTGTCGATCGAGGACACGATGCGCGGCTTCGGCGTCGGCTGGGTCCGCACGGTGCGCACCTATTCCATCGAGAAGATGATGGACACGCTCAAGGAGGCGATGACCACCAAGGAGAAAGGTCTCAAGGTGATCGTCGCCGCCGGAGAGTGCATGCTCGCCGTGCAACGCCGCCTGCGCCCGCTCAACCGCGACAAGATCGCGCGCGGCGAGCGCGTCGTGCAGCCGCGTTTCGGCGTCGACGACGAGGTCTGCACCGGCGACCACTCCTGTATCCGTCTGTCGGGTTGCCCCTCGCTGACGATCAAGCCAAACCCCGACCCACTGCGCGACGACCCGGTCGCGTACGTCGACAACAACTGCGTCGGTTGCGGCGTCTGCGGCGAGGTCTCCCATGCCGCTGTGCTGTGCCCGTCGTTCTACAAGGCCGAGATCGTGCACAATCCGGGCATCGCCGATCGCCTTCTGTCGGGCGTCCGCCGTTCGGTGATCGGCGCGCTGCAGCGCCTCGTGGCAAAGCCGCCGGCGTCCTCGCCGGCCGAATAGAATGAGCGAGGCTCGCCCCATCTGCCTACTGATCGGCGCGCTTGGCGGCGAAGGCGGCGGCGTGCTCGCGGACTGGATCACCGAGGCCGCAACGGGCTGCGACCATCCGGTGCAGCGGACATCTGTACCCGGCGTGGCGCAACGCACGGGCGCCACGACCTACTACATCGAGATTCTTCCGACGACCTGGAGCGAAGTCGGCGACCGACAGCCGGTATTCGCGCTGTTTCCAAACCCCGGTACAGTGGACCTCGTCGTCGCGACCGAGGCGCTGGAAGCGGGCCGCGCCATGGAACGCGGCTTCGTGACTCCCGACCGCACGACGCTCATCACCTCGACCCACCGTATCTACGCGATCGCCGAGAAAATTGTCCCGGGCGACGGGCGCTACGACACCGACCGCATCGCCGCCGCCGCGCAGGAACTCGCGAAGCAGCCGATCATGTTCGACATGAGAACTTTCGCACGCGCGCACGGCGTTTCATTGAATGCGGTGCTTCTGGGCATGATCGCCGGTTCGGACGTATTGCCGTTCGACCCGGAGGTCTTCCGCGCGGCGATCCGCAGCGCCGGCAAGGCGGTGGACGATAACCTGAATGGCTTCGAGCTCGGTCTCGAAGCGGTGCGCAACCCGCCCGAAGCGGCCCCCGTGCCCGCAAAGCGGCGAAGTGCGGAAACCTCGCCCCTGATGGCGCAGGCGCTAGCGGACCTCCCGGAGGCCTTGCACGAGATCGCTGCAGAAGCGCTGCCCCGCCTCACCCACTACCAGAACGCTGCCTACGCCCAGCGCTGGATCGATCGGATGCGCGATCTCGCGGGCGCCGAGTCAACCGTCGGATTGGCGCCGGGAACAGTCTCGGTACCGGCGGGCAAGCAACTCGCGGTCTGGATGAGCTTCGAAGACATCATCCGCGTCGCCGACGTGAAGTCGCGCCGCACGCGGCGCGACCAGGTCATGCAAGAAATCGGCGCGCGGCCTGGCCAAGTGGTACATGTCACCGAGTTCCTTAAGCCCGGTATCCCCGAATGGGCCGACATGCTGCCGCCCGGCCTGGGGCGCGGCCTTCGCGGCTGGGGCGCGCGCCGCGGCAGAACCGGCAACATCGGACTGCAAATCCGCTCGGATGCGGTCTCCGGTTACCTCACGCTGTTCCTGCTTGCCCGCCTGCGCTGGTGGCGTCCTCGAACGCTGCGTTTTGCCGAAGAAAACGCGGACATCGACGCCTGGCTCGGCACGCTTCGGGTCGCGACCGCACGGGATGCAGATCTCGCGCTTGAGATCGCCGAACTGCCACGCCTGCGCAAGGGCTATGGCGAGACGCGCACGCGCGGTGTCGGCAAGTACGCGCGGATCATGGGCGACCTCGTCGGGCCTTGGCTCGGCGCCAGCCAGCCAGCCGATGCGGCATCACGGCTCAAGTCACTGCGCCTCCAGGCCCAGTCTGATTCCGACGATGCCAGCTTCGACTTGCTTCTGGCGGGGATGATTGAGTCGGCGCCAAGCCAATCCATAAGGGCCGCCGCCGAATAGTGACCATCGTTCTGTTTGATCTCGGCAACGTGTTGGTTGAGGTTGCCGGCTTCAAGCGCCTCGCAGGCTGGCTCGGCGAAGCCGACGACGACGCCATCACCGAACGCTGGTTGTTGTCACCGGCCGTCAGGAAGTTCGAGCGCGGCCAATGCCCCGCCAAGGCGTTCGGCGCCGCCATCGTCGCCGAGTACGATCTGCCGATGTCTGTCGAAGCCTTCCTTGCCGACTTTGCCCAATGGGGACAGGGCCTCTCGCCCGGCACCGCCGCGCTCGTCGAGAGCGTCAAGCCGCGGGCGCGCGCGGCCTGTTTCAGCAACAGCAACGAAATCCACTGGCATACCCAAAAAGACCACCGCGAAATCAAAGCGCTGTTCGAGACCGCCTTCTCGTCGCACGAAATCGGCAAGGTCAAACCCGACCTTGAGGCTTTCGAGCACGTCGTCACATCCCTCGGCGCCGCGCCGGAAGAAATCGTGTTCCTTGACGATTCCAGGCGCAACGTGGCCGCGGCACGCACCCTTGGAATTCGGGCGTATCGCGTCCGGGGCGTGACTGAAGCTCGAAACAAACTCACCGAGCTTGACTTGGTGACCCCCTAGTCAGCCCCGGCTCCACCACTCCACCACCAACTCGCGCGGCGGCGTTTTCCGGCATCGAGCAGACGATGAAGCCGCAACGCCAGACGCCGCAAACCAGTTCCGGCAAGCCAGCGCCACACCCTGTGCCGCCGCCTGGTGTAGTCGCGGTTGTAAGGACACACTCGGACGCAGATCGAGCAATCGCTGTTCTGCGCGGCCCAGAAGCCGAAGCACTTCTCGGCATCGGTTGACCACTTGACTACGCCCTTCAGGTTGGACCGGTTATGCCGCGCGTCGCTGGGCGCGCTATGGGGGATCGCCTTTGGCGGGCACGCAGCGGCGCATTCCCGACAGATGTCGCAGAACGCGCGCACCCCGAAGTTCTTCGGCGGGTCGGCAGTCAACGGCATGTCGGTGAACACCTTCCCCAGCCGCACCCGCGGCCCGAACTCCTCGGTGATCAGCAGGCTGTGACGTCCCACCTCGCCGAGCCCCGCCTGTGCCGCCATCGGAATGGCCATCGCGGTGTCGTTCATGCTGGCATAGGCGCGGTAGCCGAGATTGCGGATGAACTGGGCCAGCGTGATAAGGGTCGAGGCATCGTTCATGTAACCGGCGCCCGTCGCGACGCCCGACAGCGCTGACGGCACAGTGCGGATCAGATCGCGATCCATCGCGGTGGCGATCACGACCACCCACGGCAGATCGTCCGGCAGTTCCGACGGCGCACCCTGCTTGCTCTGCGAATCGAACCGTTCGGCATAGACCCAGCGCTCGTCGTTGGCACAGATACCGACGAGATCAGCGCCGAATACTTTCGCCACGCGCTTGACGTCGCGGGCCGCCTCGTCGGCGCCCCCGTAGGCGAAGGGCTGCGGCCAACCCTCGCCATGCAGCGTAAACAGGTTGAGAAAGCCCTCGCTGCGGCCGTCGCCGATCTCGCGCGGATCGCGCAACGCGTGTGTGAGATGCCACGACGCATTGCGCAGCGCATAGTCGCGTTGTCCGAACCCGTCTGCCCCTCGGGCCTTGGCATGGGGCATGTCGTGCCCGCGGTAGAAGGCGTTCACCTTGTCGGACATCACCGCCGGGTCCCAGGACGACCGGCAGAAGACGTCGTCGCGCTGCGAGAAACGCTCGAACGCGTCGGTAACCTCGAACCCGGTTGCCGCATCGACCGGCTTGCGGTGTGGCCGGTTGTGACCGGCACCGGGCATCTTGTCGTCGGCTGTCATGCTAGTCTTGTCGGCCAGCACATTCGTTTCGTCAACAAAGGCTCGGCCCATGGCCCAGAACAAGGACCTGACGCATCAACGGCTCGAGAACGAGGCCTACCACACGGACTTCGGCAAAGGCATGGCCTACGGCGACTACCTCGGCCTGCCGGCGCTGCTCGGCGCGCAGCACCTGCGCTCCGACGCGCACGACGAAATGCTCTTCATCATCATGCATCAGGCGAGCGAACTGTGGATGAAGCTGATGATCCACGAACTCACGGCGGCGCTCGACCATCTCAAGAAGGATGAACTACGCCCCGCCTTCAAGATGACCGCCCGGGTCAGCCAGATTCAGGAACAGCTGACTCAAGCCTGGGGCATCCTGGCCACGATGACGCCGACCGACTACCTCACCTTCCGCGACACTTTGGGCGCAGCGTCCGGGTTCCAGTCGTTCCAGTACCGCACGCTCGAGTTCATGATGGGCAACAAGGACCGCAAGTTCCTCGCCCCCCATAAGGACCGCCCCGAGTGGCACGCCACGCTTGAGGCGGCGCTCAACGCCCCGAGCCTCTATGACGAAACGATTCGCCTGCTGGCCCGCAAGGGCTTCGCGATCGACGGGAGCGAACTCGAGCGCGACTGGAGCGAGCCGCGCGATTCCAACGACAGCGTTCTGGACGCCTGGGTCGAGGTCTACAAGAACGCGGAGGCGCATTGGGACATCTATGAGTGGGCGGAGGAACTCATCGATCTGGAGGACTCGTTTCAGACATGGCGGTTCCGTCACCGCACCACCG
>JAYOEZ010000025.1:0-35363 GCA_038116985.1 Alphaproteobacteria bacterium
ATCCGGACGTGAACCACGGCTTCCACAACGACACGACGCCGCGCTACGACGCGGCCGCGGCAGACCTCGCCTGGGAGCGAACGCTAGCGTTCTTCAAGCAGCACCTGACTTAGAAGCCGCCGACGGCGGCAGCCGGTAACCTCGGGCACCTGATTGGCGGGCCGAGAGGGATGAATCTGGGCACTGGATATTGCTAGTTGCAATGGATGCTAGCCGACAGGATTCACAGGACTGCAAACAACACACTCCTACAAGCATATGAGGCTCAGACGCCGCCCTATCCGGGTGGGCCTCCTTTCCCCGGCTTTCCGCCCTGGCCTGGCGGGCTGCCCACACCAGGCGGGCGCGCAGCGCTAGACCTCAATTTTTACTACCCGCATGTGAATATCCAGCCAACACGGCGTCGAAAACGCAGCGCGCGTAGGCGCGATGGCCAGCGGCACTTGGGTGAAAGGCCATGATGTCGAAGGTGAGGTTCGCCGATTCCAGTTCATCAACCACGCATTCCTTGATCCGTGGCGTAGAAATAGGGCGTCCTGGCGCTGCGGCGTGTCGAGCGACCACCTTGTCCATCAGAGCGACAAGCTCGTCTTGATGTGGAAAGCGAAAGCTCTGCGGTAGGCGAACAAGAACGAGGTCGGAACCGGCTTCCGTCGCCAACGCGCGCATCCGCTCGACGACCGAATCGAAGACGGCTTCAAAAAACCCGCGGTAGAGATAGGGCGCGTAGTACCGACGGTTGTCCCAGATGAACCCGCCCAGCCAAATGCCGGTGGCGAAATTATCTCGGTAGCGTCGGTAGTTCTCAATATAGTCGGCATCGTCGGCAGGCGGTTCCCAAGTCAGTCCGCGATCGATTTGATAACTGCTCGGCCGATTGCGGAGGTAAATGAACTGGCGCCCGGGCCGTAACAAGTCGTGGGCGATGTAGGAGAAAATAATGACATCGGGTTGGACTTCTTCGATAAGCCTCTGGGCCTTCAGAACCATCTGGTCGACGCCGAAGCCACCCACGCCTGCGTTGACGATGCGGATCGGTTGATCGTCGGCGAGACGAGACATCAAGAAGGTATAGTCCTCTGCGCCGATGCGAACGCCATGTCCTTGCGTGACGGAATCCCCGAGCACGAGAACGACCAACGGGCTGCCCGCGCACTCGGCACACGATTCATAGATCACCGGCGGCTTATCCCACCCAAGTATTGGATGAGGGTGAATTCGCGTGGGGTCATTCTCTCGCGCAATAAACGCATTGACGTCGCCGCCGAAGTCTTCGTCGACGACCGCCAGGGCAGCGTCCAACTCGGTCGTTATCTCCAGCGCCAACGGTGCCAGGTGACGTGCCGCGAATTCAAACAGCGCATAGCTCCCGACGGCAACGAAGAACCAGAACAGAATGGGCGCTAGTCGTCTGGCCGCCGATCGATCCATCTAAGCTTGCCGTTGCCCGATCATGATGAACAGGCCGCCTTCCGCGCCGCCCGTCGCCAACATCTCAAGCTCGCTGATCAGCTGATCGATCCGCCGACCGCGGGGTTGCGGTTCGAAAAGATCTTCGTTCGCTGAAAAGAATCCATCGATTTTTGGAATCGACGACACAAACGACACTCCGCTCTGATCAAACCATTCGAGCACCTCGTGAATACCATGCTTCGTTTCGTGCGGGTGCTCATATTGATCGCGCACCCACGCGTTGCGCTTGGCGCCCGCTCGAATTCGTCTGAAGTGCCCGTCGAGAAATAATGTCGCGTCACCTAGGCCGCGTCGGAAGACGCGGCGGGCGTCGGTCGGTAGACGCCCCAGCCAGTTGTAGAGTCCGATGAGAATGAACCCACCCGGCCGAACAAGTCGGGTTAGGCGCTGAAAGCCGGCCTTTGCATCGGCAGTATGGTGCAGCACACCGTTGCTAATGACGATATCCATGCTCTCGTCTGCAAAACATGGATAGAAGAGATTCGCGTGGGCAAAGGTGACCGCATCAAGGCCATTGCGATCCGCGAATTCGCGACCCAGTTGCAGCGAATGAAGGCTGGCGTCCATACCGAATACTTCAGCCACCGCGGCACCGGAAAGGTAGTTGGTCAACTGTCCGGTCCCGCACCCAGCTTCTAGAACCCGCGAGCCGGTCGGGATTTGCTGTGCCAGAAGGCGCGCGAAGATACCGCGCGCAGCCGCCGTTACGAATGCCTCGTAGGTGTCAAAGTCGTTGTAGTCCGGGAAGGGCGTGGCTTCGTAAAAGCGCCTCACGGTTCCGGTGACACTTTGGGCACCAGGATCCTCGATGAAGGCTCTTAAAATACCATCTTCGATGGGGTAGGTTGCGCCGCTATCCGCCGCGGCAAATCCACCGTCAATCGGGATCAGGGGCGCACCGGTGGCAGGGTTAATAAGAGGGACTTCGTAGTGCATCGTTTCTCTGGAGGCGCGTCAATACGGTGGTGGATATACCATGAATGATCGATCTGTCTCGCTCCTTGAACCCGTCGAGCGCCAAACCGGAAGCCCGGTGGCAAGTTCGAACAGGTCGTTCGGCCTTGTCCTAGGCGGCGCATTCATCCTAATAGGCCATTTCCTGTCGCCGCCATGGAGCACCTTTCTCTTTGCGCTCGGTGTTGCCCTCATTGGATTCGGTTTAGTGCTCCCAAGGGTCCTACGTTTGCCAAACCTCGGGTGGTCGCGGCTAGGTAACGCGATGGGTTTGGTCGCCGAGGTCGTCGTTGTTGGCACGATCTATTTCGGGATGGTGTTGCCGCTCGGTATAGGATGGCGAGCAGCCCGTCGCGATCCGCTGGCGCAACGGATCGATCCGGACGCACAAACATATTGGCGGGATGAGACCACAACGATGCCAACTGACCTAAAAAGGCAGTTCTGATCCGTGCTAGATCTGATTTACGAGCTTTTTGCGTATGCACGGAGACGGCGCCGGCTTCTGATATTGCCACCGCTCGTTTTACTCCTGCTTTTCGGTGCGGTTTTCTTGCTGGTCAAGGGCACCGCTTTGGCGCCGCTCATTTACACCATCTTCTAGCTAAACCAACGTCCGGCACCCGTTGAATATCCTCGGAATCTCGGCGTTCTATCACGATAGCGCCGCCGCACTTTTGGTTGACGGCAATATCGTGGCTGCGGCGCAAGAAGAGCGGTTTTCGCGGGAAAAGAACACCGCCGCGTTTCCCGCCGCAGCTGTTCGCTACTGCCTCAGCGAGGGCGAGATTGGGCTTGACGAGGTAGATCATGTGGTCTTTTACGACAAGCCGATCTTGAAATTCGAACGACTCATGGAAACCTATCTGGCCACCGCGCCTTACGGCTTTCGATCGTTCCGCCTGTCGATGCCGACATGGATCAAGGACAAACTTCTCACCAAAAAGGGCATTGAGCGCGAGCTCAAAACCATTTCGGGCGCCAAGCCGCAAAGCCTGCTATTTGCCCAGCACCATCAAAGCCATGCGGCGAGCGCGTTCTACCCCTCGCCGTTCGATTCAGCCGCTATCCTCACGATGGATGGTGTGGGCGAATGGGACACCACTTCCACTTGGTATGGTGAAGGCGCCCAGATCAGCCGGCGGACCTCGATCTCATGGCCGCACAGCCTTGGGCTGCTCTATACGGCGTTCACTTATTTCGCAGGCTTCAAGGTGAATTCCGGCGAATACAAATTGATGGGCCTGGCCCCCTATGGGCAGCCCAAGTATCGCGACCTGATCATGCGCGAGCTGATCGACGTCAAAAAGGATGGCTCGTTCCGTCTTAATCAACGTTATTTCAGCTATGCCACCGGTCTACGCATGATCAACAAGGCGTTCGAGGATCTATTCGGATGGTCGGCGCGGCATCCCGAGCAACCGCTTGAGGAACGACACATGGATTTGGCGGCCTCGGTTCAGGCCGTGACCGAAGAAGTGGTCCTGCGGGCCACACGCTGGCTTGCGCAGGAAACTCGCACACGCAAGCTTTGCCTCGCCGGCGGCGTCGCCTTGAATTGCGTTGCGAACGGCAAAGTCGCCGTGGACGATGCGTTCGACGAGGTTTGGGTCCAACCCGCAGCGGGTGATGCCGGCGGTGCCGTCGGTGCCGCACTCGTCGGACACTACTACCACACCAACACCAGGACGCCACAGCAAGACGGCATGCGAGGTGGTTTCCTTGGGCCGGATTTCGATCAAGGCGAGATTGAGCAGACATTGTCGGCCGCCCGGGCTGTCTTCCAAACACTCGACGAGACGACCGCGCTAGCAAGGGCAAGCGACGATCTCGCCGACAGCAAGATCGTCGGTTGGTTTCAGGGCCGCATGGAATTTGGACCGCGCGCGCTTGGTGCGCGGTCTATTCTTGCCGATCCGCGAGACACGACGATGCAAGCGCGGTTGAACCTCAGCACCAAGTACCGCGAGAGTTTTCGCCCCTTTGCCCCTGCGGTCCTCGCCGAGGAACAGGCGAATTGGTTCGACGGCGACGTTTCTTCGCCGTTCATGTCGTTCGTCGTGCCTGTTTCGTCGTTTCACCAGGTGACAGAGGGGGCGATCGGGTTAAGCCGGTTGAAGAACGTCGTCTCCGCCATCCCCGCGGTGACGCATGTTGACGGCACCGCGCGCGTCCAGTCTGTGGCGAGAGAGCAAAACCCGCACTTCCACGCGTTGCTAGAGGCGTTTCGATCGCGGACCGAGTGTCCCGTCCTGGTCAATACGAGCTTCAATATCCGTGGCGAGCCAATCGTTCGTACGCCGCTTGAGGCATTCGAATGTTTCATGAAGACCGATATGGACAGTCTCGTCATCGGAAACTGCTATTTGTCCAAAGCAGAGCAAATTCCGGCGCTTAGGACCCGCGCGGTGATCAGCGCCTTCGTCGATTGATCGCCATTCGTGGCCAAATATTGCGGGCGCCTGTCAGCGACGGGTTTCCCCAATGGCGTTGGCGCTTCTGTTCGTGGGCTGTTCCTTCAACGTGCATTTGGCCCGGCCAACTTTGCGCCAGGGCGTCCCAAACCGTCCCACCCTGCACTCCCTGCAGTTAGTGACACGGGGGGTTCAAAATACATTGGATAGTGATTCTACGTTTTTCGCGTAGAAGGCGAATAGCGTTCGCAGCGGTCGCACACGCCACAAGGGGCACGAACTAGCGGCTTCGCCGAACCTGGCGCGACCACATCTCTCCGTAAGTTACGTATACGTATATATAGGACGTTTGTTGTCTTTTAGTTTGCCAAAGACAATCTGCGTCCTTTATGGTCCCGTGCATGTCCTACACGTATACGCTGAAGGAAGTCGCTCGCATGATCGCCCGCAAGGGCGATGAGGACGACGTACGCCGCGTGATGCGCCAGATCAGGCACTGGACGGTTTGTGGCGCGCTGGAGCCCGAGGGCGAGGTCCATACAGGGACCGGGGTCAGCAGGCGCTATGAGGCAGACGAGGTCCGCATCGCGGCGTTGCTGCTGGTCCTCTCAAAGTACGGCATGACCATGACCGAGTTCGAGCACCTGCGCGAGATGCTGGAGAACGTCGTCGAGAGCTGGCACTCGGACAAGGTTAAGGAAGACCTGTTCTGGGAGGTGACGTGGAACGAGGAAGAGTTCCGGGGGAAGGTCAGCGTCGGAAGTCCGGAGATGCTGATCTATCAGGCCAAGCATCGTCCCGGGAAGCGGCGGAAGAACAAACCCGCCGATATGCCGGATTGGCTGTGGGAACATGATCCCGACAACATCGCGCACGCCATTGCCATCAACGCCACGCGCGTCTTCGAGCGCATCCCGTTCCCGGAGTGACCCTTTTTTTGACTACTCAAGGACAACATACGTCTTCTGACCACGTTTACGTGTCCGGTGGATCAGGTCGCGGAGTCCGACGCGTATACGTGACCGGGTTGCCCGAGTGCGGGTTCTGGCACGTATACGTGCGCACGTACGTTCATGTGGTGACAACATGACCCGCGATGAGCTCCAGCGCATCGTTGGGGCGCGGATCGCCCTGATCCTCGATGTGACCGAGGCCATGCTGCCACCCGAGCAGGCTGTTGCCTTCAAGCGGATCGTCAAACGAGAACTGGGCCATGATGGCCTGATCGCCGACCTCCACGCCCGGCTGGCGGGAGCGACGGATGGAACGGACAGGACAGGAACGGGCCGGACACATACCGGCAGGAAAGGAGGTGCGCCATGATTGGGCGATTCCAATACCTGTCTTGAGGTCCATTGCGACCTGCCGGACGATCTCGCCATCAGCGAGGCAGAGGTCGATCTGTTGATCGCATGCCTGTCCGATCTCCTTGCAGAGATCATCAACCAAAGCGACTAAGGAGGAAGTGTTCCATGCGTGTAGCCGCCTACTACCGGGTCTCGACCGTTCGACAGGCCGAAAAAGACCTGTCGATCCCCGATCAGCGGCGGACCGTGCAGGACTACTGCCAGCGAAGGGACTGGGTTGTCGTCGAGGAATATATCGAACCGGGCCGCAGTGGCCGCGACGACAACCGCCCTTCCTTCCAGCGCATGGTTGAAGAGGCACTCAGAAGCGACCGGACCTTCGATGCAATCGTGGTCCATACGTTCTCGCGCTTCTTTCGTGACGAGGCGGCAGGTGAGATTTACGTCCGGAAGCTGGAGAAGAATGGCGTGGTCCTGCTTTCCGCGACCGAAGACGTCGGGACCGGCATTGCGGGAGAGACCACGCGGCGGATCATGGGCCTTATGGCGGAACTGGAGAACAAGCAGCGTGCCGCGCGTGTACGCCAGACGATGGAGGAGAACGCCCGTCAGGGTTTCTGGAACGGCGGGCATGCGCCCTACGGATTCCAGATCGTCGAGGCGGAGCGGCGCGGGGACACGATCAAGAAGAAGCTAGCCATCGAGCCCACGGAAGCCGAGATCGTCCGCCTGATGTTCCGCCTCGCGCTCCAGGGCGACGGCAACGGCGCGTTGGGGATCAAAGGCATCGTCGTTCACCTCAACCGCCAGGGCTTCCAATACCGCAACAACCGGATCTTCCGGACCAACGAGGTTCACCGCATCCTGCGCTCCACAACCTGCATGGGGCTGCACCACTACAACCGCAAGAACAGCAAGACCAACCGACCTCACGACCCCGGTGCGTGGATACCCATGGAGGTGCCCGCCATCGTCGATCCCGAGGCCTTCGAGGCCGTCCAGCAGCACCTGAGCAACCGCCGCCACAGCGTCACCCCGGTGCGCTTGTCCAACGGGTCCATGCTGCTGACCCGGATCGCCCTTTGTCCTCACTGCGGCGGTGGCATGACCCTGCGCACAGGCAAGAGCGGGCGTTATCGCTACTACGCCTGCTCGGCCTCGGCGACCAAGGGCAAGAGCGCTTGTCCGGGGCGGTCAATCCCTATGGAGCAGTTGGACAACATTGTGCTGGACGCGCTTAAGGACCGCTTACTGAACCCCGACAGGCTCAAGGCGGTCCTCGCCACCCTTGTGACCCGCTTAAACGAGACACAGAGCAAGGACAACGAGCGGGAGCAGGAGCTCTCCCGCGAGAAGCGCAAGGCGGATCAATCCATCGAGCGGCTTCTCGAAGCTGTTGAGGACGGTCTGGTCGACGACGAGGAGTCCTTCCGCAAGCGCATGGCGAAGCACCGTCAGCGCCGCGACGAGCTAACCCGCCTTATCGCTTACGGTCACCGCCGTCGCACGTTGCCGACCAAACTACTCAGCCAGCGCAACCTGGAGCGTTTTGCCAAGACCCTAGGAGAACGCCTCGACGAGCCACGCTCAAAGCTGCGGCGCGGCTACGTCAGGTTGCTGGTGGATCGCGTCACCGTCGGCGACGAAGAGATCGAGATACGGGGATCGAAGACGGCACTGCTCTTGGCAGCCGCTGCGCCTGCCGACATCGAAAAAGGACAGGTGCCCAGTTCTATCCCCGAATGGCGGAGGGGGTGGGATTCGAACCCACGGTACCCGCAAGGGGTACAACGGTTTTCGAGACCGCCCCGTTCGACCACTCCGGCACCCCTCCGCATACAGGCCCTTACAGGTCGCGGCCGGGAGATTAGGGCAGGGCCTGCTGCGCCGCAACGCGCGACCGCAGATTTCTGCGACTCCTGGCCCGAGAAATGGGCGCCGGTCCAGAACGCCAATTCGCCCGACCAATGGGTTGTATTAGATGCAAGAATTGCTAGAAATACGGGCTTGCGCCGCCAGGCGAAGCATTGACAGCGGACGCGCTCTGACTATAGTTCGGCGCCTTCGGAACACCAGAAATGCTTGGATTTCGGCGAAGAGGAAGTCCCCGGACGAGGCCGGACGATCATGTATGCAGTAATCAAAACGGGCGGCAAGCAGTACCGCGTAGAGCCAAACGACCGGCTCCGCGTCGATCGCCTTGACGCCGAACCGGGCGCGACGGTCGATGTCGACGAAGTTCTCATTGTCGGCGACGGCGACGACGCGCAGGTCGGAACGCCGCTTGTTTCGGGTGCGTCGGTCAAGCTGGAGGTCCTGGAACAGGACCGCAACGGCAAGATCGTCGTCTTCAAGAAGAAGCGCCGCCAGAACTACCGCCGCAAGGCTGGGCACCAGCAGCAGATGACCGTTGTCCGCGTTGCCGAGATCAGCGGGCCGGGCGGCAAGAAGGCGACGGGCGACAGCGCGAAGCCCAAGGCGAAAGCGAAATCCAAGACGGCGGCGGAGCCGACGGCAGACGCCGCAGCATCAGAGGAATAGGCCATGGCCCACAAAAAAGCAGGCGGTAGTTCCCGCAACGGCCGCGACACGATCGGTCGCCGGCTGGGCGTCAAGAAGTTCGGCGGCGAAACTGTGATCCCCGGCAACATCATCGTACGCCAGCGCGGCACCAAGTGGCACCCGGGCGAAAACGTCGGCATGGGCAAGGATCACACCTTGTTCGCATTGGTGCCTGGTAAGGTCGCCTTTGCCGAAAAGGCAAAGGGTCGGGTTTACGTGTCGGTGGAACCGACCGCGTAACGCCGCCGGCTTGCCGTACCCGAGGGGAATGGCGAGCCATTCCCCTTTTTTGTTGCAGGCCCACTACTCGCCATGAAGTTTCTCGACCAAGCCAAGATATACGTCCGTTCCGGAGACGGCGGCGCGGGCTGCGTCAGCTTTCGGCGCGAGGCCAACGTTCCGCGCGGCGGTCCTGACGGCGGCGACGGCGGACGCGGCGGCGATGTCATCGCCGAGGCCGTCGAGGGACTGAACACACTGATCGATTTCCGCTACCAGCAGCACTTCAAGGCGAAGGGCGGCACCCACGGAATGGGGTCGAACCGAACCGGCGCCGCGGGCGCGGACCTGGTCGTCAAGGTTCCGGTCGGCACGCTTGTACTGGACGAAGATCAGGAAAGCGTTGTCGCCGACCTGAATGCCGTCGGGCGCAGGGCGCTTTTGGCGCAAGGCGGGATCGGCGGCAAGGGAAACGCGCATTTCAAGTCCTCGACCAATCGCGCACCCCGGCATGCCCAGCCCGGCACCGACGGCGAGGAGCACTGGTATTGGCTGCGTCTGAAGCTGATCGCCGATGCCGGACTGGTTGGATTGCCGAACGCCGGCAAGTCGACGTTTCTAAGCCGCGTGACCCGCGCAAAGCCGAAGATCGCGGACTACCCATTCACGACGCTGCATCCCCAACTGGGTGTGGTCGCGACGTCCGGCGAGGAGTTCGTGATTGCCGATATCCCCGGGCTGATCGAAGGCGCACATCAGGGCGCCGGTCTCGGAGACCGCTTTCTTGGGCACATCGAACGTTGCGGCGTCCTGCTCCACCTGATTGACGGTAGCGGCGAAGACCCGGGCGCCGCCTACCGCACGGTACGCGAGGAACTGGAAGCGTACGGCTATGGGCTGGAAGACAAGACCGAGATCGTCGCGCTGAACAAAACCGACCTTCTTGACGATGAGACGAGCAAACGTCTCGCCAGAGATATCTCCGCGGTTGCCAAGACCGACGTTGCGCTCGTGTCGTGCGCAACCGGTGACGGCTTGGAGGCCTTGCTGCAACAGGTGCTCCGTGCGATTCAGGTATGGCGCGAAGAAAGCGACGTGGCGCCCGAGACAGAGACCGTCCAGTGAGCGTGACCCGCATCGACGCGGCCAGGCGTGTTGTCGTCAAGATCGGCTCCATTCTCCTTGTCGACCCGAACACCGGAAAAGTTCACCTGAACTGGCTAAGGGGTCTCGCCGAGGACATCGCGCGCATGCGCGCACGCGGACAGGACGTCGTCATCGTGTCGTCGGGCGCGATCGCGCTCGGCCGCCGCCATCTCAAGCTCAGGAGCGGGAAGCTCAAGCTGGAAGAGAGCCAGGCTGCCGCCGCAAGCGGTCAGATCCACCTGGCCAAAGCCTACGAAGACGCATTGTCACGTCACGCGATTTCGGTCGCCCAGATCCTACTGACGGTCGACGACACCGAACAGCGCCGCAAGTATCTCAACGCGCGCAGTACCATAAACACGTTGCTGCGTCTGGGGGCGGTCCCGGTGATCAACGAAAACGACACCGTCGCGACGGCTGAGATTCGCTATGGCGACAACGACCGACTGTCGGCGCGCGTGGCCGAAATGATCTCGGCGGACTGCCTCGTCCTGCTTTCGGACGTGGACGGTCTCTATTCCGCCAACCCGGCAACTGATGCAAACGCGACGCTCGTTTCACACGTTGCGCAGCTCACGCCCGACATCGAGGCGATGGCGGGCGACCCTGCAACGCGTGACGGTACCGGCGGCATGGTGACGAAACTCCAGGCAGCACGCATCGCGACATCGGCAGGCTGCGCCATGGTCATCGCGCGCGGCAGCGTGAACCACCCGATCGGCACCGTCGAGGACGGCGGACCGTGTACATGGTTTGCGGCTCACGGCAACCCTCGCACGGCGCGCAAGCAGTGGATCGCCGGCACCCTCCAACCGGCGGGCACGATCACGGTCGACGACGGCGCGGCGAAGGCGCTTGGCTCTGGCAAGAGCCTGCTGCCCGCCGGAGTCACCGACATCGAAGGAGACTTCCAACGCGGAGATGCCGTCTTGATCAAGGACCAATCCGGTCATGTCCTGGGCCGCGGTCTTGTCGCCTACGCGTCATCGGATGCGCGTCCGTTGATCGGCCACAAAAGCAGTGAAATAGCGGCACTGCTGGGATACCGTGGCCGCGATGAAATGATCCACAGGGACGACCTCGTCCTGAACGACTAACAGCCATGTCCGTTGCAGAACTCCACGAAGATGTCCATTCGGTCATGCTCGAAATCGGGCGAACCGCCCATGAGGCGGGCCGCAAGCTCGCGCGGGCGTCGACCCAGATGAAGAACGCTGCGCTGACCGCCGCCGCGGCAACCCTCCGCGCCGACATCGGGGAAATTCTTGCGGCCAATGCGCGCGACCTTGCCGAGGCCGACGCCAAAGGAATCAGCAGTGCGCTCCGTGACCGACTTGCGTTGGATGCGCCCCGTGTCGAGGCGATCGCCAAGGGACTCGAGGACATCGCCGCCCTTCCCGATCCCGTCGGCGAGGTGTTTTGGGAGACAACACGCCCGAATGGTCTGCAGATCAGCCGAGTCCGTGTCCCGCTCGGCGTTATCGGCATCATCTACGAATC
This sequence comes from Alphaproteobacteria bacterium, assembly GCA_038116985.1. GTDB lineage: Bacteria > Pseudomonadota > Alphaproteobacteria > SHVP01 > SHVP01 > CALJDF01. The sequence goes on from JAYOEZ010000025.1 coordinate 11,576, forward strand.
GCGCCCCAACGTAACCGCCGATGCCGGCGCCCTTTGCCTAAAATCCGGCAATGCGGCGATCCTGCGAGGCGGGTCCGAGAGCTTTCACTCCAGCCATGCCATCGTCGAGCGGCTGCATGGCGGCTTGCGCGAGGCGGGCCTTCCCGAAGCGGCCATACAGATCGTCCCGACACGCGACCGGGCGGCCGTCGGCGAAATGCTGACGATGAACCAATTCATCAACATCATCGTGCCGCGCGGGGGGCGCTCGTTGATCGAACGCGTCCAGCGCGAGAGCCGCATTCCAGTCATCGCCCATCTGGACGGCAACTGCCACGTCTACGTGCATGGTGACGCAAGTCCGGAGATGGCTGTTTCGATCGTGCACAACGCAAAGCTTCGCAGGCTATCAATCTGCGGCGCCGCCGAGTCCCTGGTGATCGACCGGTCGATTGCACCATCGTTGTTGCCCCAGATCGTTCAGGACCTGACCGATGCCGATTGCGAAGTCCGCGGCGATTCGGAAGCCTGCGCCATCGATGCTCGAGTTCAGCCTGCTACCGAGGCTGACTGGTCGACGGAGTATCTCGACGCCATCATGTCGATAAAAGTGGTCGACGGTCTGGACGGCGCGATCGCGCACATCGAACGCTACGGCTCCCACCACACGGACAGCATCGTCACGGACAACCAGGATGCTGCCGAGAAGTTCCTCGCGGAGGTCGACAGCGCGATCGTTCTGCACAATGCGTCGACTCAGTTCGCTGACGGCGGTGAATTCGGCATGGGTGCGGAGATCGGCATTTCGACGGACCGGCTTCATGCGCGTGGACCCGTTGGGCTGGATCAGCTAACGACCTACAAATACGTCGTGCACGGCAACGGCCAGATTCGTCCCTGACCGCCGAGCCCAGACCGCACATGCGCCGCATCGGCCTCCTCGGCGGATCATTCAACCCGGCCCACCAGGGGCATCGACGACTGAGCGTATTCGCGTTGCAGCAGTTGGCGCTCGACGAGGTCTGGTGGCTCGTTTCGCCGCAAAACCCTCTTAAGCCGACCGAGGGCATGGCGCCATTCGCAGACCGGTTCCAGAACGCGCAGACGGTTGCAGCACACCCGCGCATTCGCGTCTCCGACGTGGAAACGAAACTGGGCACCCGCTTCACCGCGGACACCGTCAAGACGCTCACAAGTACGGTCCGCAACGCGCGTTTTGTCTGGCTCATGGGCGCCGACAATCTGGCGCAACTGCACCGATGGCATCGCTGGCGCGACCTGTGCCGCTCCGTTCCGGTCGCCATCGTCGACCGCCCCGGAGCGACGTACGCTGCTCTCGCCTCGCCCGCCGCGGCAGCCCTGTCTCGCTATCGATACAAGGCGGCGCCGTCATCCTTTGCCGGGCAAGCGCCGCCGACGTGGATATTTCTTTTTGGCTTCCGCGACTCGACTTCGGCGACCGCCTTGCGCAGGAATCGGGGGAGCGCTTAAATGTCAGTGCCGAACCAGCACAAATGGAGTCGATCTGATCACGCAACCGAGTAGGGCCACAAAGCCAGCAGCCCAGAGCCAAGAACTCCTGCGACTCGTGCTCGAATCGCTCGACGAAGATCAGGCCATCGACCCAAGGACAATCGACCTTTCGGGAAAATCCCTCATCGCCGATCAGATGGTGGTGGCAAGCGGGCGCTCCCAACGCCATGTCTCCGCGATCGCCGAGCACCTTGTCGAACGGTGCAAGGCAAAGGGAATCTCAACGCGCGTCGAGGGGATGCCGAGGTGCGACTGGGTTCTCATCGATTGCGGCGACGTGATCGTTCACCTGTTCCGCCCTGAGATTCGGGACTTCTATAACCTGGAGAAAATGTGGTCCGCCGATCTACCGCCGGACTCTGCGACACCGCCTAGCCAGCAATGATCACGATCGGGGCCGTCGGCAAGCTCAAGCGCGGCCCGCTCCGGGATGTCTTCGATGGCTATGCTGGACGCCTCCGCTGGCCGCTCAAGGTTCATGAAATCGATCCCAGCAAGGCTGCCACCGCAGCATTGCGGCGCGAGGCCGAAGCCCAGCAACTGGTCCGAACCCTGGACAGACACGCAACAGTCGTCGCTCTTGACGAAGGCGGGCAGAATCTGGCGAGCGAAGCGTTGGCTCACAAGATCGAGCAGTGGCAGGTTGAGGCGAGAACACCAATCGCTTTTGCAATCGGCGGCGCCGACGGACTCGCTCCAGGTTTCGTTACGAGCGCAGATCTCGTGCTTTCGTTCGGTCGGGCCACGTGGCCCCACTTGCTGGTCAGGGCCATGCTCGTCGAACAGATATACCGCGCCGAGACCCTGCTCAAAGGCCACCCCTACCACCGGGGCGGGTAGGAAACAGGGCGGGCCACGACGGGCTTGCATCGAAGCCCGGTCTCGCCCATGTTCCCCTCAAGTCTCTGTTTCGAAAAAGGTTTTGGCGTCCCGATGACCAATCGACCGCGGCCCGTCGTCCTTTGCATCCTCGACGGCTGGGGATTCCGCGAGGATCGCGAGGGGAACGCAATCGCCCTTGCCGACACCCCGGTCTTCGACCGACTGATGGCCACCCAACCCTGGTCGCTCCTGCGGACTTCCGCCGAGGACGTGGGATTGCCGCCGGGCCAGATGGGGAATTCCGAAGTCGGACATACGAGCATCGGCGCAGGTCGAATCGTTCTACAGGACTTGCCCCGCATCGACTCCGCCGTTGCCGACGGTTCGCTAGAGAGCAACCCGGTGCTGCGATCGCTGGGAGATCGGTGCAGTACCGGGTCAGGGCGCTGCCACCTGGTCGGCCTGGTTTCCCCTGGCGGCGTCCACGCGCACCAAAAGCACATTGCCGCGCTGGCGCGCGCGCTTTCGGCGCGTGGACTTGCAGTCGAAATCCACGCCATCCTCGACGGTCGCGACACCCCCCCGATGAGCGCCACCGGATACCTCGAGACGCTTGCCGAAGACATCCGAGACCTCCCTGCGGTGCGGATCGCGACGATTGGAGGACGTTACTTCGCGATGGACCGGGACAAGCGTTGGGAGCGCGTGGAGAAGGCGTACGACGCAATTGTCTCCGGGAAGGGCCCGCGCACTGACGATGCCATTGGCGCGATCAACGACGCCTATGGGCAAGGCACCACCGACGAGTTTGTCGAACCCGTCTGTATCGGCGACTACGACGGCATGCATGATGGCGATGCACTCGTGGTCGCCAACTTTCGTGCCGACAGGATCCGGCAGATCGCCTCGGCGCTTCTCACTGACGACTTCGACGGCTTTACGAGGGAACGAAAGATCGCCTTTTCCGCGGTGGCGGGAATGACGTCCTACTCGGCTGAGTTGGATGCGTTTATGGATATTGTATTCCCGCCGGTCGAGATCCACGCGACACTCGGGGAAGTTGTGTCGGCCGCGGGCCTCAAACAGTTGCGTATCGCAGAGACCGAGAAGTACGCGCACGTGACCTTCTTCTTCAATGGCGGCGAGGAACGGGTTTTCGAGGGAGAGGACCGCATCCTCGTGCCATCGCCGAAGGTTGCCACATACGACCTTCAGCCGGAGATGTCCGCACCCGAGGTCGCCGAGAAACTCGTCGCGGCCATCGATTCGAGCACCTATGACCTGATTATCTGCAACTTCGCCAATACAGACATGGTCGGCCATACCGGCAAGTTGCAGCCGGCCATTGCCGCCGTAGAGGCCGTCGACGCCTGCCTTGGACGCGTCGAAGAGAGCGTAAAGAGGCAGGGCGGCGCGCTCCTGATCACGGCTGATCACGGAAACGCGGAGCGTATGTTCGACGACGAAGGCGGCGCGCACACCGCGCACACGACGGATGAGGTCCCGCTCCTCATCGTTGTCGACGGTGCATCGACGACGGTGGCGGATGGCCGGCTGTCGGATATCGCGCCCACGATCCTCGACCTCATGGGACTGGCAATTCCCAGGGTAATGGACGGGGCATCGTTGCTGCGCAGGGATGGGCAACATAAGAGCCAGGCCGACACAGCTCAGCGTGCAAGCGCGTAGGACACTCGCCACCTTCGCGGTGCTCCTGGCCGTTTGGACGATTCCGGGAACCGTATTTTCGCAGACCGAGGACGGTGAACCGACCACTCGGCTACGCGAGGTCGAGCGCGCCATCGAGGAGGGCCGGACAAGAAGCGAGCAGCTTGACGAAGAAGCCCAACGCATCGCCTCGGAACTAGCCGACCTGAAACGCAGCCTTGTCGAAAGCGCACGACGGGCACAGGGACAGGAAGAGACCGTCACTGCTCTGGAGACCCGCCTTGACGCCTATCGCGCTGAGGAGCGCGTGCTCCTCGGTAACCTGGACGAACGTCGAGATGCGATCCAAAAGACGCTGAGCGCACTTCAGCGGATTGGCCGCCTACCCCCAGCAGCGATGCTCTCAAGTCCGGATGACGTGACCGATGCGGTCAGAACATCCGTCCTTCTGTCGGCGATCGTGCCCGAGCTAAGCGCACAAGCGGAAAATCTCCGGTCCGAACTCTCGGCGCTTCGGCGAATCAGAACCGAAATCGCACGTCGGCGGGCGGGGCTCGATGCAGCCATGGGACGACTCCAGCGTGAGCAGCTTGCCTTGGACAGGCTTATCGCGCGCAAGGCGCGCCTGAGATCGCGCACGTTGTCCGAAAGCCAAGAAGAGAGGCAGCAGTTGGAGCAACTCAGCGCGAGCGCCAGGGATCTAAGGAACCTAATCGACCAACTGGAACGGCGGCCGCAGAACGCGCCGCGGCTGCTCGCCCTTCGGCCGCCCGGCAACGTTGCCCCGTTTTCGAAGGCCCGCGGCACGCTTTCACTTCCGGCCCGTGGTCCGGTGGCCACACGTTTTGGTGAGCGGAACGCCGTCGGCCTGCGCTCGCAAGGGATCATCGTGGAAACCCGACCCGATGCACAGGTCGTGGCGCCCTACGACGGCCGAGTAGTCTTCGCGGGTGCCTTTCGTCGCTATGGGCAACTCTTGATCATCGCTCACGGCGAGGGATATCATACCCTGCTGGCGGGTTTCGCGAGCATTGACGGGGTTGTCGGCCAATGGCTCCTCGCAGGAGAGCCGGTTGGCAAGATGGGCGGGCAAGAGCGCCAGGAGAAACCCACGCTATATATCGAGCTACGCCACAATGGCGAGCCGATCAACCCGCTCCCTTGGTTGGCGGCTACAGAAACAAAGGTTAGTGGATGATGCGCAACGCATTTGCCGTGTTCGGCATTCTGGTCTTCTTCGTCCTGGTCGCGCCGGCGGCGCCGAGCGCCCAGTCGAGTTCGGAAACGTACCGTCAACTCAATCTCTTCGGATCGGTCTTCGAACGTGTGCGCGCCGATTATGTTGAAGAGGTCGACGACGAGAAGCTGATCGAAGCCGCTATCAACGGGATGCTCCAAGCGCTGGATCCACATTCCGGCTATCTGAATGCCAAGAACTTCCGCGAGATGCAGGTCCAGACCCGCGGCGAGTTTGGCGGCCTCGGGATCGAAGTCACCATGGAAAACGGTTTCGTCAAGGTCATCGCCCCCATCGACGGCACGCCGGCAGAACGCGCGGGTATCCTGACCGGCGACCTGATTACCCACATCGGCGATGAAGCCGTACAGGGACTTACCCTGTCGCAGGCCGTCGAACGCATGCGCGGCCCGGTCAACACGGATATCCGACTGACTGTCGTTCGGGCGGGAGAAGATGCGCCATTTGACGTGACGTTGACGCGCGAGGTTATCCGCATTGCGTCAGTCCGCGCCCGCACCGAAGGGAACATCGGGTACCTACGCATCACCACCTTCAGCGAACAAACTGCCTCCGGGCTCGAGAAAGAGATCAAGGAAATCAAGGATGAACTCGGCGACGAACTCGCTGGTTTTGTCCTGGACTTGCGGGGCAACCCCGGCGGCCTTCTCGACCAGGCCGTACGCGTGTCCGATGCGTTCCTCGAACAGGGAGAGATCGTCTCCACACGCGGCCGTCAGACGGGTGATGCTCAGCGCTTCAACGCGAAAAACGGAGACCTGACCGACGACCTCCCGTTGGTGGTTCTGATCAACGGCGGCTCGGCTTCGGCGTCGGAGATCGTCGCCGGCGCGCTTCAGGATCAGGGACGCGCCGTTGTGCTTGGTTCGCAATCGTTCGGCAAGGGGTCCGTCCAGACGATCATCCCGATCGCAGGCCACGGTGCCGTACGCCTAACGACGTCGCTCTACTACACACCGTCCGGACGTTCGATCCAGGCCAAGGGAATCACGCCCGATATTGTTGTTGAACAGGCTCGGCTTGAATCCCTGCAACCTCGAAGCGCGTTGCGCCGGAGCGAGGCCAATCTTCGCAACCACATTGAAGTGGATGGAGAAGAAGACGCTGGCGCTGAAAGGGCCGTCGCCGACGGTGAACAGCCATTTGACTTTCAGTTGGCACGCGCACTCGACCTCCTTCGCGGTCTCCAGCTTTTTGCCAAGAAGTCAGTCAACTAGCGTCCCTCTGCGGACCAGCCGGTAGGCATGGCCCGGCGACCTCTTCGCGCCGGCAGGCGCCTTGCAGACGACGATGGCGTCGATACGCCGGTTTGGCGCACACCGCCTGCATTGGTCGCGTATGCGCTGGTTAGCCTGCTTGCAGCCGGCGTTGCCTTTCTTCAGTTCACCTACGAACCGCCACCGCCCGCATCGGCCGAGGTCGCTGACAACTCTGCGACGGTGACACTTGCGCAGGAAGGCGCCACCGAACAGGACGAGGTTCCGCCCGTCGATGACGATCAGGGTGTGTCACCAGCACCCATGGATTCGCCGACGCCTCAGCATGGGGAAGCCGGCTCCGAAAACGGTGAAAAAGCTGATGCCGGAACGCCGGCAGTTCAGGAAGCGACCTCGGAGTCCGACGAGCGAGAGGTCGCCCACGCTGAAGACACCGGCTCCCACGAACAAAACGGTTCGGCTGCCCAGCCGCCAAGAACGGCTGTTCCCAGTTCGGCGCTCCCGGCTCTCCCGCGCAAACTGACGCTTCCGGCTGCGCCGGATCCGGCATTGCAGGTGACGGGCCGATTCGGCCCGCTCCCGTCGATCAGCGAGGACGGGCGCGAACCATGGAAGGTCTACGCGCGGCCGTTTCCGCAGGAGAGGACCCGTCCTCGAATCGCTATTCTTCTTCAGGACTTGGGTCTTAGTCGCGAGCAGACGAACGCCGCCGTCCAACGCCTTCCCGGCAGTATTACCCTCGGCTTCACGCCGTACGCGCGAGACCTGGATGAATGGATTGCAGTGAGCCGTGCAGCCGGGCACGAAGTGATGCTGCAAGTGCCCATGGAGCCCTTCGACTTCCCGACCAGCGACCCCGGTCCGCACACGCTTCTCACCTCGGCCGGGATTGATCAGAACAAGGAGCGGCTGGACTTCATCCTGAGCCGGGTCTCGGGCTATGTCGGAGTTTACAATCGGATGGGAGATCGGTTCACGTCTTCGATCGAAAGCATGCGCCCCGTACTACAGTACATTGACGAAAAGGGTCTTCTGTTCTTAGACGCACGCACATCGGGAACAAGCGTTGTTGCGCGAATCGCCAGCGACATTCACGTACCTCTCGCGTTGAACAACCGAGAACTCGATCAGGTCGCATCGCGCGTTGAGATCGATGCCAAGCTGATCGACCTTGAGAATATCGCCCGGCAAGAAGGCAGCGCCGTTGGGATCGGCCGCCCCTACCCCGTCACCATCGAGCGCCTCGCGGATTGGGCTGCAACGCTCGAAGAGAAGGGTTTCGACCTCGCCCCAATCTCGGCAATCGCGAAGCGGGCTCCATGAGCAAGGGAAAGCCGCCGACCGGCTACCGTCCGTGCGTCGGCATCATGCTATTTAACGGAAAAGGTCAGGTGTTCGTGGCGCAGCGCATCGACTCGCCTGGGCCGGCTTGGCAGATGCCGCAGGGCGGCATTGACCCGGGCGAAGCTCCAAGCGATGCCGCTTTGCGTGAGCTTGAGGAGGAGATCGGCACGGCGAACGCCGAGATCGCTGCCGAGCTGGAGGAATGGATATCCTACGACCTTCCGGATCACTTGATCGGGAAGCTGTGGGGCGGGCGCTACCGCGGCCAGAGCCAGAAATGGTTTGCAATGCGGTTTCACGGCGCCGACTCGGAGATCGACTTGGACACCAAGCATCCCGAATTCTCGTCGTGGAAGTGGGTCGACCCCGACCAGCTTGTTGACCTTGCGGTGCCGTTCAAGCGTCACGTCTATCAGCGCCTTATCGAAGCTTTCGTCGGCGGTTTGGTCCCTCGCCAGTAAGGTCGCTGAAGGTACTGGGTCGTTGCGCGCGAGCCAGCCTGTAGAGGCTCGTTACTTTGACAAAACGAGACAACCATCAAATGGACTTTCGCTCCTGGGCGGGTTTGTTCGCCCTTGGGTCGGTGTGGGGCAGTTCGTTCTTCTTCTTCGAGATCGCGCTCGGAGCGTTCGGCCCTCTGACCGTGGCGCTTCTGCGCGTTCTGGTTGCGACAGCGGTTCTCTATGCGGCGATGTTGCTTTCGAAGGCTTCTCTTCCGCGCGACCGTTCGTTCTGGCTCGCGATCGCGGCGATGGGCGTACTCAATAACGCCATTCCCTTCGCTTTGATTGCCTGGGCGCAAACTTCGATCGACAGCGGCCTCGCCTCAATACTGAATGCGACGACACCCATCTTCTCCATGATCCTCGCTGTATTTCTGGTGCGGCAGGAAACGCTCACCGCAAACCGCACCGTGGGCCTTGTCCTCGGTCTCGCCGGCGTCGTCGTGTTGATCGGACCCGACACGGTGTCGCCGCTTGGCGCCGATCCAGCTAGCCAGGCGCTTGTTCTCCTGGCGGCGTTGTCGTACGCGAACGCGGCAATCTTCGCCAGACGCTTCCTCATCGGCAACCATGCCCTCGCAACTTCCTTCGGCCAGGTTCTCACTGCAACGGTCGCGCTGGCGCCGCTGGCGCTTATCTTCGAGCGTCCGTTTCTTGCAACGCCAGGTCCCGAGACGTGGGCGGCAATTGCCGCGATCGGCGCTTTCGGGACGGCTCTTGCCTACCCTCTCTATTTTGTTCTGCTGAGGCGGACGGGCGCGACCAATCTGATGTTGGTCACGCTCATCAACCCGATCGTAGCCGTATTGCTGGGGGTATTCGTCCTCAGCGAGCGCCCGGCGTGGACCACGTTTGCGGGAATGGCGCTGATTCTACTCGGTCTGTCCGCAATCGACGGACGATTGATCGGGTGGCTGCGCCGTCGTTCGACCTAGTGGACGTGGCCGTGTCGTCGGGATCGCCAGCGTAGCAGGCGAAACACCATGGCGGCGATGGCGTTCAAGTGCCAGCCCTCTCGGCGCAGGCCAAGCGCTTTGAACATCATGACTACGCCCTTCTGCACGTGTTGGGGCTGGTACAGCGCGAGGGCACGCGCCGCGTAGGCGCCTGCAGCGGTCTTCCGATCGTAAGGTCCCGGCATCTTGTTGGCCGCGAAGTAGGCATAGGCGAGCTCGTCGTCCGTGGTCTCCAGTGCCCGCCCAACCAGCGTGCGCACGCGACGCCAGAACCCGAGGTGCTCGGACGCCATATATCGCTCCATATGGCGTCGAAACAGCCCATAGTGGCTGAACTCGTCGCGCGCGATCAAATCACAGATCTCCCTGAGCACTGGTTCGTCGGCCGCATCCCGAATGGAACTGTAGAAAGAACTGGTGCCGATCTCGACCATGCATCGGGAAAGCAATTCACCGGTGCGCGAGCCCCGAACTGATTCGGCGGCATCGAGGTTCAAGGCGTAGTTTTCGCGAAACTCCGCAAAAGCAGCGTCAAAATCGAAATCCGGATCGGCCATTCGCGCCCATTCAGCGAGCGCGCGCCCGTGCTGAATTTCCTCTTCGCCCCACTCGCGCGCAGCTTCCTTAAAGACCTCGTCATCTGAAAAGACGCTGCAAAGGTAGGTAACGTAGTCTGCGCTGCGGTACTCGACCATGCTTGCCGCACGCGCGATCTCCAGCAGCGACGCGTCGACCTTCGTCGCGTCGAACCGCTCCCAATGGATATCGTCCAGTGTCCACCTCATGCCAATGCCCCTCGTCCCCTGCGCGGCAAAGTGGTGGTAAATCTTAGCGGATGTCAGGGCCTTGGTCAGCCCCAGGGCGGACTAGGAGACGGCCTGCAGCATCTCCCGAAGCGCCGTGATCCGCAGATCGATCAGATGGCGCTCCAGATCGGAGCGCGCTTCGGCAACGTCTTCTTCGGCGTCCTTGATACGCTGCTCGAGGTCCGCCCGCTCAAGATCTTCAACTGGAACTGCTTCTTCGGTCATCACCGCGCAGCGGTCGCCGGTCACCTCGGCGAAGCCGCCGTTGACAAAGATTCTGCGATTTTCCGAGCCGGCGTTCTGGATCTCGACGATCCCCGGACGCACGGTGGAAATCATCGGCTGGTGGCCGAAGAGAACCCCGAAGTCGCCCTCGGTTCCGGGGACGACGACCATATCGACATCCTCGGAGACCAGCAGACGGTCCGGCGAGACGAGCTCGAAGGCAACCTTCTCGGTCATGGAATCCCCTTAGGCCGCTTCCGCCGCCAGACGTTTGCCCTTCTCCACCGCATCGTCGATGGTGCCGACCAGCAGGAACGCCTGTTCCGGCAGGTCGTCGTGCTTGCCTTCACAGATTTCTCTGAAACCACGAATGGTCTCTTCCAGCGGCACCAGAACGCCCGGCGTGCCGGTGAAGACTTCGGCCACGTGGAAGGGCTGCGACAGGAAGCGCTGGATCTTGCGGGCACGCGCAACGGTCAGCTTGTCCTCTTCGGAAAGCTCGTCCATGCCGAGGATCGCGATGATGTCCTGCAGCGATTTGTAGGTCTGCAGAATACGCTGCACTTCGCGCGCCACGTCGTAGTGGTCCTTGCCGAGGATGCGCGCGTCCATCATGCGAGAGCTGGAGTCGAGCGGATCGACCGCCGGGTAGATACCAAGTTCGGCAATCTGACGCGACAGGGTGGTGGTCGCATCCAAGTGCGCAAAGGAGGTGGCAGGCGCAGGGTCGGTCAAGTCGTCCGCGGGTACGTAGATCGCCTGAATCGAGGTGATAGAACCCTTGTTGGTCGACGTAATGCGCTCCTGCAGGGCGCCCATGTCGGTACCGAGCGTCGGCTGATAGCCCACCGCCGACGGGATGCGGCCAAGCAGCGCCGAGACCTCCGAACCAGCCTGGGTAAAGCGGAAGATATTGTCGACGAACAACAGCACGTCCTGGCCTTCCTGATCGCGGAAGTACTCGGCGAGCGTCAGGCCGCTCAACGCGACACGGGCGCGGGCGCCCGGCGGTTCGTTCATCTGGCCGTAGACCAGCGCCACCTTCGAGTTGTCGCCTTCGAGATCGATAATCCCCGAGTCAATCATCTCGTGATAGAGGTCGTTGCCTTCGCGGGTCCGCTCGCCGACGCCGGCGAACACCGAATAGCCGCCGTGGCCCTTGGCGACGTTGTTGATCAGTTCCTGGATAAGCACGGTCTTGCCAACGCCGGCGCCGCCGAACAGGCCAACCTTGCCGCCCTTGGCGTACGGCGCGATGAGGTCGATGACCTTGATGCCCGTCACAAGAATCTCGGCTTCGGTCGACTGGTCAACAAACGCGGGCGCCGGCGCGTGGATTGGCGCGCGCTGCTTGGTGTTGACCGGACCACGACCATCAATCGGCTCGCCCGTCACGTTCAGCATGCGGCCAAGCGTTTCGGGACCGACCGGCACCGCGATCGCTTCGCCGGTGTCCTTTACCTCCTGTCCACGAACCATGCCCTCCGTCGTGTCCATTGCGATGGTGCGGACCGTGTTCTCGCCGAGATGCTGCGCGACCTCGAGAATCAGGCGGTTGCCGTGATTGTCGGTCTCGAGCGCGTTCAGGATCGCCGGAAGATGGCCGTCGAACTGAACGTCCACGACGGCGCCCAGCACCTGCGTGACTTTGCCAACGATGTTAGTGGCCATTGGGTTCTCCGTTCCTTGCGTCTCTTAGAGCGCCTCGGCGCCCGAAATGATTTCGATGAGTTCCTTGGTGATCTGCGCCTGGCGCTGCCTGTTGTAGCTGAGCGTCAGGCGATCGATCATGTCGCCGGCGTTGCGCGTTGCGTTGTCCATTGCGGACATCCGCGCGCCCTGTTCCGACGCGGCGTTCTCCAGCAAAGCCTGGAAGACCTGCACCGCGAGATTTCGCGGCAACAACTCGGCCAGGATTTCCTCTTCGTCGGGCTCGTACTCGTAGATGGCATCGCCCAAATCGGGGCCTTCGGTCTCGTCGACATCCGGCAGCGAGGCCGGCACCAGCTGACGCCGCGTCATCACCTGGGAGATGACCGACTGGAAGGCATTGAAATAGAGAGTGCAGACGTCGAACTCGCCCGCCTCGAACATGTCGAGGACCTTCACGGCGATCGGCTGCGCGTCGGAAAAGGAAATGTTGCGAATTCCGGTCAACTCGATCGTGTCGATGATCAGGCTGCCGAATTCGCGCTTGAGAACGTCGCGGCCCTTGCGCCCGACACACAGGACCTTGACGGTCTTGCCCTGCGCCTGAAGCTCACGAATGTCGTTTCGCGCCGCCCTGGCGATCGATGAGTTGAACGCACCGCACAAGCCGCGCTCACCGGTTGCAACAACCAGCAAGTGCGTCTCATCCTTGCCGGTACCGACCAGAAGCGGGGGCGCACCTTCCTGATCGAGCATGCTCGAACCGAGCGATCCGAGCATACGGACCATTCGATCGGCATACGGACGGGTCGCCTCCACGGCCTCTTGCGCGCGCCGCAGCTTCGATGCTGCCACCATCTGCATGGCGCGCGTGATCTTCTGCGTCGATTTGACGGTGTTGATCCGCGTGCGGAGGTCTTTGAGGCTCGCCATTGTTAGACAGACCTAGGCAAACGTCTTGGCGAACGCATCGAGCACGCCCTTGAGCTTGTCTTCGACATCGCTGGCGAGCTCGCCGGAGTCACGGATTGCGGTGAGGATATCGCCGTTCTTCGAGCGCAGTTCCGTCAGAAGCTGCTGTTCGAAGTCACCGATCTTGTTGACCGCTACCTTGTCAAGATAGCCGTTCACGCCGGCATAAATCGCCACGACCTGCTCTTCGACCGGCATAGGCGAATACTGCGGCTGCTTGAGCAGTTCCGTCAGACGCGCACCGCGCGCAAGCAGACGTTGCGTCGCCGCGTCGAGGTCCGAACCGAACTGGGCGAAGGCCGCCATTTCGCGATACTGCGCGAGGTCAAGCTTGATACCACCTGCGACCTTTTTCATGGCCTTCACCTGAGCGGCCGATCCGACGCGGCTCACTGAGATGCCAACGTTAATGGCCGGCCGGATGCCCTGATAGAACAGGTCCGTTTCCAGGAAGATCTGACCGTCGGTGATCGAGATCACGTTGGTCGGGATGTAGGCGGACACGTCGTTCGCCTGGGTCTCAATGACCGGAAGCGCCGTCAACGAACCGCCGCCCTCGTCATCGTTCATCTTCGCCGCGCGCTCCAGGAGACGCGAATGGAGGTAGAAGACGTCGCCCGGATAGGCCTCGCGCCCCGGCGGACGACGCAGCAGTAGCGACATCTGACGATACGCGGTGGCCTGCTTGGTCAGATCGTCGTAAATGACCAGCGCGTGCATCCCGTTGTCGCGGAAATACTCGCCCATGGTGCAGCCGGCATAGGGCGCCAGGAACTGGAGCGGCGCCGGATCCGACGCCGTCGCGGAGACGACAATCGTGTATTCCATCGCGCCGGCGTCCTCGAGCGTCTTCACGACCTGCGCGACCGTCGACCGCTTTTGGCCGACGACGACGTAGATGCAATAGAGGCGCTTCTTCTCGTCGCCGGTTTCCCAGTTGCCCTTTTGATTGAGAATTGTGTCGATGGCGACGGCGGTCTTGCCGGTCTGGCGGTCACCAATGATGAGTTCGCGCTGTCCGCGCCCGATCGGCACTAGCGAATCGATCGCCTTAAGGCCCGACTGCATCGGCTCGTGCACCGACTTGCGCGGGATCACGCCCGGCGCCTTGACCTCGACTTCGCGGCGCTCGCTAGCCTCGATTTCGCCCTTGCCGTCGATCGGGTTACCGAGCGGGTCGACCACGCGGCCCAGAAGCCCCTTGCCAATCGGCACGTCGACGATCGTGCTCGTCCGCTTGACGGTGTCGCCTTCCTTGATGTTCCGATCGTCACCGAAGATCACGACACCAACGTTGTCGGTTTCGAGGTTCAGCGCCATGCCGCGCGTCCCGTCGGGGAACTCGACCATTTCGCCGGCCTGCACGTTGTCGAGGCCGTAAACTCGGGCAATACCGTCACCGACGGACAGCACCTGGCCGACTTCCGAAACTTCGGCTTCACTACCGAAGTTGGCGATCTGCTGCTTGAGAATCGAAGAGATTTCTGCGGCGCGGATATCCATCAGCCGGCACCTTTCATTACGAACTTGAGGTTTTGGAGTTTGGTTCGAAGAGAACTGTCGATCATGCGGGAGCCGATCTTCACGACGAGACCGCCGAGCAATGCGGCATCGACCCGCGTTTCGAGTTGAACGTCGCTGCCGACCGCAGTCTTGAGCTGGGCTTTGAGCGCCTGCAGTTGATCGTCAGACAGAGGGTGTGCGGAGATAACCTCACCGGCAACCTCGCCACGATGCTGCGCCATCAAACGCGCGAAGCCGCGGATCATGCCGGGGAGTGCGAACAGTCGACGATTGCGCGCGACAAGGCCGACGAACTTCCTTGTCAGATCGTTCGCGCCGGCCTTCTCCATAATCGCGTCGAGCGCGGCAATCTGGGCGCGCCTGCCGATCACCGGGCTCCGGACCAGGCGCCGAAGGTCGTCGCTGTCATCGATCATGCGGCCCAAGGAGGCGAGATCGTCGGCGACGGGTTCGAGGGCCGTTTGGTCCAACGCGAGATCGAACAGCGCGGTGGCGTAACGTCCTGAAATGCCAGAAACGGTCGTGCTTTCAGCTACCAATTTGAGACGCCCCTCCAGCGCGCCAAGCGGCGGGATAACTTATTGTTTTTCCTCACATAAATAGCGGCGGAACAGTGCCGCTGTCCCGCCGGTTTCGGGCGCGATACCTAGCACACTGATATCGGGCTTGCAACAGGGGGGACGGGGCCCAAAGGCGCAGAAATCCGCCGAAAATCAAACATCAGAGAAACGAGTAGGGATCGACGTCAACAGACACCCTAACGCTGCCCGGCCAGCGCACCCTTTCGAGCCACGCCCGCACGATTGGCTGTACCGAGGTCTGCCGGTCGGCCTTGACCAGCAGGCGGAACCGGTGCCGGCCCCGCAGGAGTGAGAGCGGCGCCGGTGCCGGACCAAGGACTCGAACGGATTCGGCGTCGGGCGCCGCCCGTCGGAAGGCCGTTGCGACCTGGCGGGCAGCCTGCCGATCGCGGCTTGATACGATGATCGCCACGAGTCGTCCAAACGGCGGCATGCCATGCATCTGGCGGTCCTTGAGTTCCTGTTCGAGAAACAGCTCGCGGCCACCCGCAGCCAGCGCAGACAGCACCGGATGTTCCGGAAAGTGTGTCTGCAGGAGCACACGGCCGGGGCGGCTGTCCCGACCGGCTCGTCCCGCCACCTGTGAGAGCAACTGGTGGGTTCGCTCCGCTGCCCGCAGGTCGCCGCCGGCAAGCCCCAGATCCGCATCGACCACCCCGACCATCGTCAGCAACGGGAAGTGGAACCCCTTGGCGATGACCTGGGTTCCGATCAGCAGATCGATCTCATGGTTTTCGATCGCCGCAATCAGTTCCGCAGCGCGGACAGGACCCGACAGCGTGTCGCTTGCGAGCACTGCCGTTCTCGCCTGCGGGAAGCGTTCCGCCACCTCCTCCGCCAATCGCTCGACACCGGGACCGCAGGCGGCGAATTTTCCGGTCGCCTCGCAGGACGGGCATGCCTCGGGCAGCGCCATTCCGAAGTCGCAGTGATGACACTGCAGGCGCCGGCGATGCCGGTGCTCGACCAGCCAAGCCATGCAGTTCGGACACTGGAACCTGTGACCGCACGCCCGGCAGAGCGTCAGCGGCGCGTAGCCGCGCCGATTGAGAAACAGAAGGGCCTGCTCGCCGGATGAAAGGGCGCTGGCCACGGCGGCAGCGAGCGGCTCCGAGATCCAACGATCGGCTGGCAGTCCCTGCGTTCGCATGTCGACGAGTTCGACGTCGGGCAGCTCTGCGACCCCGTGCCTCTCAAGGAGTTGGAGATGCCGGTAGCGCCCGGCGCGCACGTTGACGACGGTCTCCAGCGACGGGGTCGCCGAGACCAGAACCACAGGACATGCATCGAGTTGTCCGCGCACGATCGACATGTCGCGCGCGTTGTAGGCGACGCCGTCCTCCTGCTTGTACGACGGGTCATGTTCCTCATCGACGACGATGAGCCCGAGCTTGGCGAACGGCAGGAACAATGCCGATCGAGCGCCGACCACGACCGACACCCTATCCTCCGATATCGCGCGCCACACCCGCCGGCGTTCCGTTCGGCTCAGGTCCGAATGCCACAGAGCGGGCACGACCCCGAAGCGCTCCTCGAAACGCTCCAGCCATTGTGCCGTCAGCGCGATCTCCGGTACGAGTACGAGCACCCGTTGGTCCTGACGCAGCGCCGCCGCAATGGCCTCGAAGTAGACGGCCGTCTTTCCGGAACCGGTCACGCCCTCGAGCAGGGTCGTGGAGAATGCGCGCGCGGAGACCATCTCCACCAGTTCCGCCGCTGCCGCGCCCTGTTCCGGCGACAGCGTCATTTCGTAAAAAGCAGGGTCCGGCGCGCGAAACGGTTGCTCCGACGCGACCGTTCGCGAATCGAGGACGCCCGCTTCGGCCAGGCCTTTCACGACGCCGGCGCTGACGGCCGCCTGTTCGGCCAGCTCCGACGCGCGCCGCGGGACCTGATCCGCCGCGACATCGAGAACCCGCTGGCGTGCCGGTGTCATCCGTTGCGGTCGCCCGGCGCCCAACGTGTACAGCGTCTCTCGCGGCGGCGGCGCAAACGCTTCGGGGGTCGACAGGGCCATCCGCAGGACGCTGCCCGGCGCCGAAATCGTGTAGCCGGCGACCCAATCGATGAATTTGCGCAGGGTTGCAGGAAGCGGCTCGACGGGTAGGACCTCGGAGATCCGTCGCAGGCGTTCGCGCGGCACCGCATTCTCTTCCGCCGGCGACCGGCCCTCCGGCTCTTCCCACACCACACCGATCACATCGCGGGACCCGAGCGGGACACGGACGACGGCGCCGGGCGGCACGTCTTCGCCGACCGGTGGCAGGTAGTCGTATGGGTCGCCGAGCGGAAGCGGAATCAGCACCTTCACGGTATGCGCCCCTGTGCTGTCGGAACTGGCCCGCGAATCCTGCATGCGCTACACTTTGCCAGTGACATTCATTGCCGCCAACTCGGCGGCGCCGCGCCGGGGCACTCTCAGGACTCCATGAAGTTCTTCGTAGATACCGCCAACATCGATGACATTCGGGAACTGGCGGACACCGGCCTCCTGGATGGAGTCACAACGAACCCCTCTCTCGTCGCCAAGACCGGAAGAGACTTCAACGAAGTCCTCAAGGACATTTGCGCCGCCGTTGCCGGACCGGTCAGCGCAGAGGTAACGGCAACCGACCATCAGGAAATGATTGCCCAGGGCCGCAAGCTCGCGGCGACGGCCGACAACATCGCGGTGAAGGTGCCGCTCACATGGGACGGCCTGAAAGCGTGCCGCGCGCTGAGAAACGACGGCACGATGGTCAATGTGACGTTGTGCTTCTCGGCGCCTCAGGCACTGCTTGCGGCCAAGGCCGGCGCGACGTTCGTGTCGCCGTTCGTCGGCCGACTGGACGATATCGGCCACGACGGCATGCAGTTGATCCGTGACATCCGGACGATCTACGACAACTACCCCGACCTGGAAACCGAGATCTTGGTCGCATCGATCCGACATCCGGTACACGTCCTCGAGGCGGCGAGGATCGGCGCGGAAGTCGCAACGGTCCCGCCCGATGTGCTGCGCAAGCTTGCCCAGCACCCCCTGACCGACAAAGGGCTGGCCGCCTTCCTCGCCGACTGGCAATCGACAGGCCAGAGCATCTAGGAGCATGCGTTGACCGGCACCCGACCGTCCAAGAAATCCACCGGCCTCACCTCGCAGCAGGTGGTCGACCATCTTTTGAAGCACCCCGGCTTCCTGACCGAGCATCCGGAACTTGTGGAAGTGCTCGCGCCCCCGGCAAATCACGGTGCAGACGGCGTCCTCGACATGCAGGTCTTCATGATCGAACGCCTCCAGCGTTCGCTTGCGGAGCTCCGGTCGAGCCAGCGGGAACTGCTCTCGGCCAGCCGGGTCAACCTTTCGAGCCAGGAACGCATCCACGCGGCTGTCCTTGCGGTGATCGAGGCTCGAACGCTGGAAGACATTGGACGGATCGTCGCCGAGGACTATCGCTCAATCCTCGACGTCTCGACATCGTCGCTGTGCTTCGAATCCGATGGACAAGATTCGCTGCGCAACATCGTCACGCTGAAACCGGGCACCATCAATGAACTTCTCGGCGAGCGCCAGATCCTGCTGCGTCACGACGTCGACGGCGATCCGCGCCTGTTCGGCAACGCCGCGGAAGAGGTACGGTCGGACGCGTTGGTGCTAATCGATCTCGGCGGCTACGGCGACTACGAGGGGCCGGGACTGCTGGCGCTGGGCAGCCACGAAGCCGATCGCTTTCATCCCGGTCAGGGAACCGAACTGCTCGGCTTCATGGCGCGCGCTCTGTCGGGTTCGCTGCGCGCGGGCCTCTCCGCGGCCTAGTCCCTCATGGCACAGCCGGCGTTGTCCGACCCGGCCTGGAGCGACGCGCGCGCCTATCTCGACGGACTCAGCAATGAACGCGGATACGCCGGCAACACGGTCGCCGCCTACGAGCGCGACCTCGCCGGTTTCTACTCCTTTGTTCGCGAACATGTCGGCGGCGAAGTGGTCCGCGAGACGCTGGCGGCGCTGAAGGCTTCGGACTTCCGAAGCTTTCTCGCCAAGCGGCGCAACGAAGGCCTCTCGAACGTATCGATCGGGCGAACGCTCTCGTCGTTGCGCGGTTTCTTCCGTTATCTCGAACGCAATAACGTACTGACCAACCAGGCGGTTCATTCGATCAAGCGGCCCAAGCTGCCGCATTCGGTTCCCAAGCCGCTGGCGCCGGACGCCGCGCAAGCCACGCTGTCGAGCGTCGATGCGGACGACGGGGCGCCGTGGGTGCTGGCGCGGGACACGGCCGTGCTGACACTCCTCTACGGGTGCGGGCTGCGCATCTCCGAGGCGTTGGGGCTGCGCTGGGGCGATGCGCCCCTTGGAAAGGCGCTGCGGGTCGTCGGCAAGGGCAACAAGGAACGGGTCGTGCCGGTCCTGCCGATCGTCGCCGAGGCCGTCGAGGCGTATCGCAAACTCTGTCCGTTTGCTCCCGCGCCGGAGACGCCGCTGTTCGTGGGCGTCCGCGGCCGGGCGCTCAATCCGGGCGTCGTGCAGCGGCGCATGCGAACCTTGCGGGCGACGCTCGGCCTGCCCGATTCAGCGACGCCGCACGCGCTGCGCCACAGCTTCGCGACGCACCTGCTGGCCGGGGGCGCGGACCTGCGCAGCATCCAGGAGCTTCTGGGGCACGCCTCGCTATCGACGACGCAACGCTACACCGACGTCGATACCGACCATCTGAGGCGGATCTACGACCAGGCCCACCCGCGGGCCCGAAGCAGTTGAATCTTTTTCCGCCGAAACGAACCCAACTTCCGCAGAAATCCTAGAATCCCCCGCCTGGCCCGCACGCCGGCCGGCAGATCCGGGACCCCGTCCGACAACAACCTATTCCGCCGAAACGAAGCCAACTCCCGCAGAAATCCTACGCTACGCCCGGTACGCGGGCCAAATTCCGGCAACCCGTCCGCGGCCAGCAAGGCATGGGCATCGCGCCCCATGCGATCAAGCGCGGGACAGAGATTTGTGAACGCCCGAACCCGCCAGCGCCGCCACTCAGCGTTCCAGCCGGTCCTCCGGCCCCAGCGTCGCGGCGAAGGTGCCATCAAGCCACGCCCGGGCCGCAGGGTCCTTGCGGACGTAGGCGGCGAGGAATGCCGTCGTCGCGGCCAGCACGCGCCCTTCGATGTGGGCGTCGAGGGCGTCGTTGCGCGGGCCGCGGGGCGCACCGCCAAAGACCATGTGGTCGGCGCCGTCGAACCACAGGAAGTACTTGGGCGGCCCGTCGATTCCGTCGAAAGCAGAACGCCGCAGCTCGGGTCCGTACTCGGCGACCACGCCGTCGTCGCGGCTACCGGTCGCGTGCAGCGTCGGGATCGCCACCGCGTCGAAGGTCGCGGTCCGCATCGACGGCGGGCTCAACGCGATGGCCGCCGCCAGGCGCGGATCGCCAAAAGCGGCGCCGGAAAACACGGCACCTGCGCTGGCGATGGCGGTATAGGCGCCGAACGAGTGACCGGCGACGGCGGATCGCCCATCGACCGCGAGGCCGAAACGCCTAGCGACTTCGTCGAGGGCGAAGCTGACGTCGACCGGACGCTGCGTCGCAGTCAGCGGGTTGGCGGCGCGCGCGAGCGCGGCGCCGCGACGGCCGACGGGCACGTCGCGCCAGACATATTCGTCACTGCCCGCATGCTGAAGATGGACGCTGAGGTACCCGTGACTGGCCCAGTGACGGCCGAGATAGGCGAGACCGCGCCGGCTGCCCCCAAGACCGTGCGACACGATGACGACGGGCGGGTCTTCGATACCGTGGGGCCGATAAATCCGCACCGGCACGTCACGCGCGCGGGCGTCGTCGGCCCAGACCTCTTCGAGGATGCGGATTCCATGGGGACCGGGATCGCCATAGGGGTCCGCAGCGGCGGACCACAGCGGCGCCGCCGCCAACAGCCAGATCAGAACGAGACGACCGCCTACGGCCATGAAGGCGCTCCGACGTTGCTACCGTGAGCCTACACGACGATGCGCCGACGCATCCGTCGAAGCACCGTCGTGGCGATGGCGTCAGCTGTGGATCGGACGTCCCTCGACGGCGAGTGCGGCTTCCTTCAGTCCCTCGGACAACGTCGGATGGGCGTGGCAAGTCGCGGCGATGTCCTCGGCCGAGCCGCCGAATTCCATGCACAAGACCGCCTCGTGGATCAGCGTACCGGCGTCGGGGCCGATGATGTGGACGCCGAGCACGGCGTCGGTCTTGGCGTCGGCGAGGACCTTGAGGAAGCCGTCAGTGTCGCCCGACACCTTGGCGCGCGACACAGCGGTGAACGGGAACTTGCCCGACTTGTACTCGACGCCCGCTTCCTTGAGATCTTCCTCGGAACGGCCGACGGTCGCGACCTCGGGCCAGGTGTAGACGACGCCCGGCACCTTGCCGTAGTCGACGTTGGCGTAGTGCCCATGCAGCATCTCGACGCAGGCGACGCCGTCTTCCGACGCCTTGTGGGCGAGCATCGGCCCGCGGGTGACGTCGCCGATGGCGTAGATGCCGTCGACGGACGTCTTGTAGCGCTCGTCGACCGTGACGAAGCCGCGGTCGTCGGTCTTCACGCCGACATCCTCGAGCCCGAGACCCTGGGTGAAGGGACGACGGCCGATCGAGACGAGCACGACGTCGGCCTCAAGCGTTTCGGCATCGCCGCCCTTGGCGGGCTCGACGGTCAAGGCGACACCCGACTTGCCGGATTTCGCCGCCGTCACCTTACTGCCGAGCTTGAACTTGAGGCCTTGCTTGGTGAGGACGCGCTGCAGGTGCTTGGCGGTCTCGCCGTCCATGCCGGGCACGATGCGGTCGAGGAACTCGACGACTGTGACCTCGGCCCCGAGGCGACTCCACACCGAGCCCATCTCAAGACCGATGTAGCCGCCGCCGATGACGATCATCGTTTTGGGGACCTCGGTCAGTGCCAGAGCGCCGGTCGAGGAGACGACCCGCTTTTCGTCGATTTCGACGCCCGGCAGGGGCATCACCTCGGACCCGGTGGCGACGATGATCGACTTGGCCGTCAGCGTCGTTTCGGACTTGCCGTCGGAGACGACGACCTGACCGGGCGTTGCAATGCGTCCCGTGCCCTTGACGTGGTCGATCTTGTTCTTCTTGAAGAGAAAGGCGATGCCCTTGGTCAGTTCGTCGACGACCTTGTCCTTGCGCCCCATCATCGCCTTGAGATCGAGCGCGACGCCGGATGCCTTGATTCCGTGCTGGGCGAAGCCGTGCTGCGCCTCGGCATAGAGCTCGGAACTCTGCAGCAGCGCCTTCGACGGAATGCAGCCGACATTGAGGCACGTCCCGCCTAGCGTGTCGCGGTTCTCCACACAGGCGACCTTGCTACCGAGCTGCGCGGCGCGGATCGCGGCGACGTAGCCGCCTGGCCCGCCGCCGATCACCACCACGTCGTAGGATGAATCCGCCATCAGTTCCCTTCCGTCCTTCTTTTCCACACCAGGAACGCAGCGCTGACGCCGCCTCCGGCCTTTTCGGGTTCCGTCGACAGGACCATCCGGTCACCGTCGAGCTCGACTTTGCGTCGCAGTTCGGCGCCTTCCCAGTTGGGGAAGAAGCTCACATCCGGGTAGTGATGCACCACGTCGCCCCGGAGTTCGTAGCGTCCCGCGTAGGACACGAAATGGTTGGCGCCCTCGACCCTTTCCTCGGGCGTGCCGTAGATGTCGCCGGAATCGAATCGGGTGCGACCTCCCGGCATGAGGATCGCCTGCATGTAGCCGTCCGAGGTGTAGGTCAGGCGCCCGACCGGCGCTTCCCCGAGAGGCCTTGCCGTACCGCCGTCGGCGTAGCGGCGTTCCATGCTTTCGAGAAGCCAGGTCCCGACGATCGATGACGCGTCCACCGGTCCGCGCGCCTACATGTCGAGGAGGATGCGCTGCGGATCCTCGATACACTCCTTGACGCGGACCAGGAATGTCACCGCCTCGCGGCCGTCGACGATGCGGTGATCGTAGGACAGCGCGAGATACATCATCGGCCGCACCACAACATCGTCGCCCACTACGACCGGGCGCTTTTCGATCTTGTGCATGCCGAGGATTGCCGATTGCGGCGGATTGAGAATCGGGGTCGACAGCAGCGACCCGAAGACGCCGCCGTTCGAAATCGTGAACGTGCCGCCGGTCAGATCCTCCATCCCCAGTTTGCCGTCGCGCGCCTTGGCGCCGTAGGCGGCGATGCTCTTTTCGATATCGGCGAAGGTCATGGTGTCGACGTCGCGCAGGACGGGAACGACGAGACCCTGTGGTGCCGACACGGCAACGCCAATGTCGTAGTAGTTCTTGTAAACGATCTCGTCGCCGTCGATCTCGGCATTCACGGCGGGCAGTTCGCGCAGGGCGACGACGCTCGCCTTGGCAAAAAACGACATGAAGCCGAGGCGCACGCCGTGCTTCTTTTCGAAGCTGTCGCGGTAGTCCGTGCGCGTCTTCATCAGCGCGCTCATGTCGACCTCGTTGAACGTGGTCAGCATGGCGGCTGTGTTCTGGGCCTCCTTGAGGCGCTCGGCGATGCGTTGGCGCAGACGCGTCATGCGGACGCGTTCCTCGCGCGGCCCACTCGATGCCGCCGCAGGCCCGCTTTCGATGCGGGCCAGCATGTCGCCCTTGGTGACGCGGCCGCCCTTGCCGGTGCCATCGACGGTCGACGGATCGACGCCGTGTTCGGCGCCTAGGCGACGGACGGCGGGCGACTGGCCCGGCGCCGCTGCGGGCGCCGCAGCAGCAGGCTTTGGTG
>JAYOEZ010000026.1:0-27823 GCA_038116985.1 Alphaproteobacteria bacterium
GCCGCGGGGCGCACCGGCGCCGTCGGGCTGGAAACGCAGCGCCGCATTGGGGACGCGCAGCACGTCGGCGCGCCGGTCGAGCACGACGTTGACGTTTGCCGTCATGCCGGGCAGCAGCAACTGCTCGGCGTTGTCGGCGGAAACGATGACGGTGTAGGTGACGACGTTCTGCACCACCTGCGGCGCCTGGCGCACTTGCTCGATGCGGCCGCGGAAGGTGCGCTCGGCATGGGCGTCGACGGTGAATTTGACCGCCTGTCCGGCCTGCACCTGGCCGATGTCGGCCTCGTCGATGTTGGCCTCGACCTGCATGCGCCGCAGGTCCTGCGCGATGGTGAACAGCACCGGCGCGTTGAGGCTCGCCGCGACCGTCTGACCGAGGCTGACCTGGCGGTCGATCACCACGCCGTTGACCGGTGCACGGATGAAAGTTCGTTCCAGGTCGATCAGCGCCTGTTCGAGGCTCGCCTCGCGTTGCTGTACCTGGGCCCGCGCATTCTCGATCTGTGCGGCGGCGACCTGTACCTGCGCCTGGGCCGAGCGCAGGGCCGCTTCGGCGGCACGCGTCTGCGCGGCAGCGCTTTCGGCCTGGGCGCGGGCCTGGGTCACGTCGCGGTTCGATGCGACCCGGCGTTCCAGGAGTTCCTGCTTGCGCTGCAGTTCGCGCTGCGCCTCTTCGTCCGTGGCGCGGCGGTTCTCCAGATTGGCCTGTGCCGAGGCAAGGTCGGCCCGGGCGCGCGCCTCGCCCGCAATCTGTGTCGTGACGTTGGCCTTGGCGATGGTGAGGTCGGCTTCCGCCTGACGCACGCGCGCCTCGAAGGTTTGCGGATCGATGCGCGCGATCAACTGGCCTTCGGTGACCTCGGTGTTGAAGTCGGCGTGCAGTTCGGCGACCTGGCCCGACACCTGGGTGCCGACATCCACCGTCACCACGGCGCTGAGGCTGCCGGAGGTGGCGATCGAACTGACGATGTCGCCGCGGTCGACCGCGCCGAATCGATAGGTGACCGCGTCGTCGCCGCCGCCGCCCAATCCGAAGACGAGACCGGCAATCGCGATGACGGCGGTCGCGGAAATCAGGTAGATGCCGCGGCGGCCCGGGAATGTCATGGCGCTAACCCGCGGGCCGATGCGTCGCGGGCTCGCGTCCCGCAAGCGGAATGCGATAGGGCGGCGCGCGAAAGATTGTCCGGCTCAACCGGCGCCGCTCCTCGGCGCTCAGGTCGCGGCTGAGGTCGACGATGTAGCCGTGCAGCACGCCCTGGATCGAGTCGGTGCGTTCGCGCAGGTCGTCCAGCGCGGCGCGCGCCGCCTGTGCGTCGAAGGGGTCTGCGCCCATGGCGCGCACGACCTCGCGCTGCGCCCGGCGCAATGCGCGCGCCTCCTCGCGCAGCGCGTCTTCGTTCTCCTGGAACATCTCGATGGCGAGCTGGCGCGAGGTCGGTTCCAGCGCCATCAGGGCCGGCGAGGCCTGCAGCGCCGGGCCGAAACCGTCGACGCCGCGCGGCGGGAAGCCGTGTCCGCCGATGGCGACGACGCCGATGAAGATGCCGATGGCGAACAGATTGACCGCCAGCGAAATCGTGAGCGCCACGCCGACCACGCGGCGACGTCCCCAGGCCATGCTCTATTCCTCCACGATGTCGAGGGAACCGAGTGCCCCGCCACCGCCCGCCACGGTGGCGAAGTCGAACCCTTCGTCGGCGGTGGCGAAGGCCGTCGGCAGGGTCGCGGCGCCGAGGTAGACGCCGACCAGCATGGCGGCGGCGAACAGCGCCGGCCGCCAGACCGGCCGCGCGAACATCATCCACACCCAGTGGCCGCCCGTCTGCGTGGCGGCTAGCGCCTGCACCCGGGCCTCCAGATCGGCGCTCGGCGCGGGCGGCGTCATCGCGTCGAGCATCCGGTCGAGCCGCTCGGCCTCGGCGAGCAAGGCTTGCGCCTCGGCCTGACGCGCGGCTTCGCGCGCGGCGGTGCGCGTTTCCAGCGGCCAGACCGCAATGTCCGGTCCGTACCTGTCGAGCAGCGTTGCGAATTCCGCCAACGTCATGGCGTCGGTCATTTCGTTCATCACCATTCCTCCAGCAGGTCGTCTGCCAGATCCTTCAATGTGTTTTTCAGCGTGCGGCGCGCCCGCGCCAGCAGCGATTCGAGCGCGTCGACGCTGACGTCCAACGCATCGGCCGCCTCCTGCTGGCTGAACCCCTGGTAGTGCACGAGCGTCAGCGCCTGCTTCTGTCGCGGTGGCAAGTCGTCGAGGGCGCCGCCCACAGCCTTCTTCAACGCCAGATCGCGGGCGATCTGCGCGCCGCCGATCGGATCGGTTTGCTCGCCGATCGCGTCCAGCGATGTCGTTCGCCGTGCGCGTTGGCGGTCGATGCACAAGTTGATCGCCACCCGGTACATCCAGGTCTTCACCTTGGCGCCGCCCGGCTCCCAGGTCTCCGCCTTGCGCATCAGGCGCACCATCGTCTCCTGCGCGACGTCCTCGGCCTCGGCGCGGTCGCGCAACATGTGCCAGGCGTAGCCGACGAGGCCGCCGAGATGCCGCCGAGACAGTTCGCCCCAGGCGCGCTCGTCGCCGTCGACGATGCGCTCGACCAGTTCGTCGTCGTCGGCCGCGCCGACCGGCGTCACTGCGGTGCGGCGTCGCGCGTCGTCTGCGGTCATCCAGACGGCGGTATCAGCGGCGGCGCTGTCGGCCACCGTCGTCGCTCGCCGAGAACTCGTCGGGCGCCATCGCGCCGTCGCCGTCGGTGTCGTAGCGCGAGAACCAGCGTTGTGACGGCCGGTTGATTTCGTCCGCGGAGAGGGTCCGATCGCCGTTGGCATCGAGCATGTCGAAGAGCGTCGCCGTGCCGAGGCTCTGGAACAGCCGTCCGCGGCGCCGGAACTCGTCGACCGACAGGACGCCGTCGCCGTCGATGTCGGCGGCGGCGAACAGCCGGGCGTGCTCGGCGAATATCTCTTCGATGCTGACGGTGCCGTTGCCGTCGGTGTCGAGCAGTTCGACCATCCGCTCGGCCCGGAAGTCGCGCTCGCGGTCCCGGTTCTGGGCGAGGGCCGGGGCCGAAATGAAGGCCGCGGCCGCGATGACTGCCGCGGTCAGGCCGGTGAAATGCCGCATGAAAGGCCTCTTGCGCATGGATCCTTACTGTACACGGCTTTGGGCCGGCAATTCCGTCGCGGTTTGCACCGTCCGTGCCGGCCGCGCGATACTGGTCGAAACCAAAGGGGAGGACCGCATGGCGCGCGCGCATCTGGAGTTCATTCAGGCCCAGGTACTGCCCTGGATCACCTTGCCCGAGACCGCCGCCCGGCCCGGTGTCGGCTGCAAGGTCCTGTCCAAGGACGCCGATTCCGGCGCGGTCAGCGTCCTCCTCCAATATCCGGCCGGCTTCGCCATCGACGGGGCGCACTACCTCGACAACGACGAGGAGTTCTTCGTTCTCGACGGCGCAATCGAGATCGGCGAGCGGACCTACGGGCCGCACGCCTATGCCTATCTGCCGAACGGCTACCCGCGTGACGGGATGCGAGCGCCCGACGGTGCGACGGTTCTGACCTTCTTCGAGGGGCCGCACCAGAACGTCTTCGGCAAGACGGCCGACTACGACCAGAGCCGACTCGTCGAGCACATCGACGTTGCCGGTAGCGAATGGGGCGACGGCGTCGACCCCAAGGTGGTCGGCGCCGGACTCAGCAAACTTCTGCTGCGGCTCGACAAGAAGACCGGAGAACGCACCTGGGTGCTCAAGATGGGCGCCACCGACCCGTCCATCGCTGCGGCGCCGCTCGAGACCCATCCGCACGTCGAGGAATTGTTCCTGCTCGACGGCGCGATCTCGATGCCGCAGGGCGTCCTGCGCCGCGGCGCCTATTTCTGGCGTCCGGGCGGCATCCAGCACGGGCCGATCGGCACCAAACCGGGATGCACCTGCTTCTTCCGCTGCAAGGAAGGGCCGTTCTCGACCGACTGGACCGACAAGGCGGAGACGATCGTCTGGGATGCGCCTTACCGGCCGACGCTGCCGGACGCCCTGGCGCAATACGGCGGCGAGGAATACGGCGGCAAGGAGCCTTATTAGCCATGGCGCGGCCCCACATCGAGTACATCCAGGCGCAGGTCCTTCCCTGGGCCCCGCTCGATCAAGACTCGCTGCGCCCGGGCGCCAGCGTCAAATGGCTCAGCGAGGACGACGACACCGGCGCGTTCACTGCGATCGTTCGCTATCCCAAGGGGTGGCGAATGGACGGCACGCACCACCTAGCGGCCGACGAGGAGTTCTTCGTCCTCGACGGCGCGCTCGAGATCGCGGGCAAGACATACACGCGGCACGGTTACGGCTACCTGCCCGCCGGCACGACGTACGAAACCGTCGCCGCGCCCGAAGGCGCCGCCGTGCTCACGTTTATCAACGGTCCGCCGCGGCGTGTCGCGGGCGCCGGGCAGCCAGACAACGCGCTGCTGATCGAGAATCCGGATGGCCGGAAGGCGTCCTTCACGTCGGACTTCGATCACGGTCTCGCCGGCACGGATATCGCCATCAAGTTCCTGCGTAACGACGCGGCGAGCGGCGCGCGCACATGGCTGCTCAAGAGAGGCCCCAACCGGCGCGAGGACCTGCCGGCGACCGGCAAGATCGAAACACATCCCTGCGTCGAGGAGTTCTTCCTGGTCGAGGGTACGCTGGGCTGGCCGCAGGGCATGATGCGTCCAGGCGCCTATTTCTGGCGCCCGCCCGGAATCGAGCACGGCCCGGGTGCGTCGGTTACAGGATGTCAGTTGCTGTTTCGCTCGCTGGGCGCGCCTTTCTCGACCCAGTGGTCGGATTACGAGCGGCCGCGACCGTTCGAGCCCATTCCCTACGCGCCGCAACTGCCGCCGCACCTCGCGGCCTATGCCGACGCGCCATACCGGGGGACGGAGCCCTACTGAGATGGCGCATGCCGTGATCGCGACGTTCGATCCGGCGGCGGAGTCCGACATTCGCAGCATGTGGGCGGCGCTTGCCAATCGCGACATCGATTCGTCGATGATGTCGCTCGGCGTTGCGCCCCATCTGACCCTGGGTGTGTTTGACGACGCGATGGAGGGGCCGCTGATCGGACGGGTCAGCGCCTGCAGCGCCAAGACGGCGCCGTTCGGCGTTGCCTTCGACCGCATCGACATGTTCGAAGGCCGTGAGACGGTTCTCTATCTGGCGCCGCGCGCCAGCCCGCGCCTGCGGCGGCTGCACGAAGGGTTTCACGAGCATGCGCACGGCGTCGACACCTGCCACGAACACTACCGGCCCGGCGCCTGGATTCCCCACGCGACCATCGCCATGGGCCTGCGCCGGCGGCAACTGAAGCGCGCAGGCGAGTTGTTCGACGGCGGCTTCGATCCCATTCCGGCGCGTATTGTGGCGCTGGCCATCGTGCGCTTCAGGCCGGTGGTCCGCTTCGAGAGCGTGTCGCTGGTGCACGCTGTGCCGCTTGGCGGCGCTGCTGCCGTGGGTTGATGGCCGCAGGGCGTGCGTGGTGCGCGCGCCCTATGCGGCGTACCGTGCCCTGAGCTAGGCTGAGTCGGGGAGGACAACACAATGGCCGCAGACCGCGACGGAGGCGATCTCAACGCCTACCGCATCAAGATCACGCCCGATCCGCTCGATGCGTTTCGCATCGCGCTGGGCTACCGCATCGGCAATCTGATCTTTCTTTCCGGGCAGGCGTCGATCGACGAAAACGGCGAGCTGGTCGGCGTCGGCAACTTCGACCGACAGGTCGAACAGACCTTCGCCAACATCAAGCGTGTGCTCGAATCGGCCGGCTCGTCGATGGACAAGATCGTCAAGGTGACGATCTACCTCACCGACATGGCCAATTTCCCGAAGATCGTCGAGGCGCGCGGGAAATACTTCAAGCAACCCTGGCCCGCCGACACGATCGTTCAGGTCGGCGCGCTCGGCCTGCCCGAACTTGAGATCGAGATCGAAGCCGTCGCCCTCGTCGAGGGCGAGGTGATCGGCTGACGCCCTCAAAGGAGACGTACGTGGCGCGCAAGGCAGCAAAGAAGAAGTCGGCAAAGAAGGCGAGCAAGTCCGAGGACTCCTTCTGGAAGAAGAAGCAACACGGTGGCAACGAGGTCACCGGCGGCATGATGATCAGCCGTACGCTGAAGGGCCTTGGCATCAACTCGGTGTTTTCGCTCGCCGGTGCGTCGCACACCTATCTTCTCGATGCACTTGATCGCGACGACTTCAAGATCGTGTCGGGTCGCCACGAAGCGGCGACCGTTGCCGCGGCGGACGGCTATGCCCGCGTCACCGGCAAGCCCGGCGTGGCGCTGATCATTTCGGATCAGGGCATGCCCAACGCGGTGACCGGCATTCTGACCGCCTACGAGGCATGCTCGCCGGTGATCGTCATTGTGGCGCGGCTGCCGACGAGCGGCCTCCAGCCCGCGGGCGAGGTCGATCACGACGCATTGGCGCTCGTGCGGCCCATCACCAAGTGGGCGCGTACGGTGCACGATGCCGAGCGGCTGCGCGAATATGTCGAAACCGCCTACCGCCAGGCGACGACGGGCCGTCCCGGTCCGGCGCTGCTGCAGGTGCCCCAGGAGTTTCTCGCCGCGACCATTCAGAACGTCGAGGAGCTCGACGCCCCGGTCACCAAGGCGATCCGTCCCGGTCCGTCGCCCGATGCGGTGCAGGCCGCGGCCGATCTGATCGCCAAGGCGAAGCGGCCGCTAGTTATCGCGGGATCGGGCGCCATGTGGGCTGGGGCCGGCCCGGCGCTGCGGGCCCTGTCGTCGGGTTGGAACATCCCTGTGCTCGGCAACGCCGGCGGACGCGGTCTCGTGCCCGAAGACGACAAGCTCGGCTGGTGCTGGGGCCTCGCGCAGGTCGCGGCCAAGGACGCCGATGTCGTGGTGTGGGCCGGTTCGCGCATGACCCAGCGCCTGGGCTACGGCCTGCCGCCGCGTTTCGACGCCAAGGCGAAGTTCATCCAGATCGACATCGAGGGCGAAGAGATCGGCCGTAACCGCGCCGTCGACGTTCCCATCGTCGCGGATGCGGCGCTGACCGTCGCCGCCATCGTCGACGAACTCAAGGCGCGCAAGGTCAAGTCAAAGCCCGCAGCGACGTGGGTGACCGATGCGCTCAAGGACCGGCTCGACTTCATCGACACCGTCGGGCTTGGCGACAAGGGACCGATCCATCCCTATCGGCTCGCGCGCGAGATCAAGAAACGCATGCCGGACAACGCGATCTACGTCGGCGACGGCGCCGACGTGCAGAGCTGGATGCACGCCATCCTGCGCGTCAAGTCGGAACGCGGTTTCATGGATCACTATCCGCTGGGCTCGATGGGCATCGGCACGCCGCTTGCGCTCGGCGCGGCGGCGGGCGCGGCCGAGATCGCGCGCGAAACCGGTGAGCCGCCGCGGCCGGTGATCCACGTTACCGGCGACGGTGCCTTCGGCTTCTTTCCCAGCGAGTACAACGGCGCGATTCTCGCCGGCCTCAAGATCACCACGTTCATCTCGAACGACGGCGCGTGGGGCACCGAGAAGCACGGCCAGATGCTGGCGATCGAGCGACCGGTGAACACGGAGTTCGGCGACGTCCACTACGACCTGATCGGCAAGGCCTTCGGCTGTCACGCCGAGCGCGTCACCGACCCGAAGAAGCTCGCCGCCGCGGTGGACAAGGCGCTGAAGGCGGACAGGGCGGCGGTCGTCGATGTGGTGACCGATCCCGACGCAGGCCGCCTGCGTAAGACCGACCCGCGGGTGCAGATGGTCGCTTTCCTCGACCTGCAGGCCGGCCGCAAGCAGCAGTACACCCCCGACGTCGCCTAGGCGGCGGGCCGCCTCGGGCGCGGTGCGCTCAGTCGTCCGGCGGCCGGCCGGTCGCCCGTCGGGCGATGCGGTCGGCTGTTTCGGATGGAATGTCCGGTGCGGGCTCGTCGAAGGCCGCCTTGGCGCGTTCGACGGTCACGCCGTACTGCGACGCATAGCGTCCGCACATCCGGCAGGTCGCCCGGTGCAGCTTCAGCCGCCAGCGTGTCAGCAGTGGCAGCTCGCCGTCGATCGCCGAATCGAGCAAGGCGTCGACCTCGGCACAGCTTAGGCCACCGGTCATGACGTGTGCGAACAACGTGCTCATGAGGTGTCTTCCTCCTCTCCGGACACAGTGCGGGTCAGCAGTGTCCGCAGCGCCGCGCGGGCGCGATGCAATCGGACGCGCACTGCTTCCTCAGAAATCTCCAGGACCGCTGCCGTCTCCGCGCTGCTGTAGCCTTCGACGTCGCGGAGCACGAAAACGTTACGATGATCGTCGGGCAGCCGCGACACGGCATCCTTGACCCAGGTCGCGGTCGCCGCTTCCGACAGGGTCCGGTCCGGGATCGAGAGTGCCGGATCGGGCGGCCGCCGGCCCTCGTCGTCGAACGCCGGCAGCAGCGTGTCGAGCGATACCAGCACGCCGTCGCGTTTGTGTTTCCTCAGATGGCTCAGCGCGGTCGTCACGACGATCCGGTGGACCCATGTCGACAGACGCGCGCGACCCTCGAATCCGGCGATCCCGTCGAGCACCCGGATGGTGGCGTCCTGCAGACAGTCTTCCGCCGCGGGTCCGTCGCCGAGAAAGCGGCGCGCCGTGCGCAGCATGGCGCCGCCTTGGGTCTCGATGAACTGACGGCAGGCTTCGGGATCGCGCGCGCGGAGTCCCTCGACGAGCGCGGCTTCATCAAGCGCCGCTCGCGTCACTTAACGTCCCTGCGAGATCGCTCGTCCCCGCGTAACACCACACCGTCCAGCTGCATCCAACTACACAGGTGATTGCATCGCAGCTTGCCGAGGTCAAATGGCGGCGGTGCTGCAGTCCTCTGACACGCAACACAAACACGTGTAGGCCCCGGGGCCTACCAAGGAGGAGCCCATGATCCATCGCATTCGGACGCTGCTTGTCGCAGTGCTCGTCGGAACCGGCGTGCTGAGCACCGGTGCCTTGGCGCAAAACGCCCCACCGTTCGGTCAGGAAGCCGACATCTCCTATGCGCAGGAGCTATGGCGTGCGCTGGAAGTCGCGAATCTGGTCGGTCCGAACTCGATCTGGGTCAAGCCCTATGAGGGCATCGAGCCGCACGGCGCGATCCTCACCACCGTTGAAACGCGTCTCACCGTGCGCGGCCATGAGGGCGCAGTTGTGGTCAAGACCAATTACATGGGCGAGGGCGCCGACGTCGAAACCGTCTCGAACGGCCGCGACAAGTATCTCGACGCGGTCACCGTCATGTTCGAGCGCGAGGGCGGCTACGACCCCGACAATCAGAACTGGTTCTGGGTGAAGTATCGCGGCGACGGCACGCTCGACCTTGCGCCGACGGGGATGCAGATGGCTGGCCAGCTGGCAAAGGGTGCAGGCCCCGACGGCACCGACGGTGGCTGCATTGGCTGCCACAAGGCAGCGCCCGGAGACGATTACCTGTTCGTCCGCGACTAGCCCCTGCAGGGAACACGCGTCAGCGAAAGGTGTTGAGCGGGATCTTCACGTAGGACGCCCCGTTGTCTTCGGGCGGCGGCAAGTGTCCAGCGCGCATGTTCACCTGAACGGACGGCAGGAGTAGCACCGGCACGGCGAGTTTCTCGTCGCGGCCGGTGCGCATTTCCGTGTAGGCGTCCTCGCTTGTGCCGTCCTTGATGTGGATATTCTCGGCTTTCTGCTCGGCGACGGTTGTCTCCCAGGCATAGTCGCGTCCGTTGGGCGCGTAGTCGTGGCACATGAAAAGGCGCGTCTCCTGCGGCAGTGACAGGGTGCGCTGGATCGACCGGTAGAGCGTCCGCGCGTCGCCGCCCGGAAAGTCGCAGCGCGCAGTGCCGTAATCAGGCATGAACAGCGTGTCACCGACAAAGGCAGCGTCGCCGATCACATAGGTGACGCAAGCGGGTGTGTGGCCGGGGGTGTGCAGCACTCGGCCCTCGATGCCGCCGATCTCGAAACGTTCATCGTCGGCAAACAGGTGGTCGAACTGGCTGCCGTCGCAGGCCATGTCGTCGCCAGCGTTGAAGACGCCCTTGAAGGTCTCCTGCACCAGCCTGATTCGGTTACCGATGCCGGTCTGTCCGCCCAGCGTCTCTTTGAGATAAGGAGCAGCGGTCAGGTGGTCGGCGTGAACATGGGTTTCCAGAATCCAGTCGACGGTCAGGTCGCCGTTGCGCACGAAGGCGATGACCTCGTCGGCGTGCTCGGTGTTGGTCCAGCCGGATTTCGGATCGTAGCCTAGGACCGAATCGACAATCGCCGAATGACGGGTTTCGGGATCGGCGACGACATAAGTGACGGTGAAGGTCGCCTCGTCAAAAAACGCCGTGACTTCGGGGCGCATACCACTCCTCCTCGCTCGCGCCCGACAGTGTAGGGGCTTATTCCACCGGAACCAGTGTGAATATCCCGCGTGCGTCGCGCCGCGCGGCTGCGTGATCTGCCGGTAGCGTGAAGGTACGGCCGTCGCGCCAGTCGACGGCATGGACCCCGAAAGTGCGGCTATAGGGATTGCCGGACGTGCCGGGCGCGACCATGAACACCGACCGGCTGAGGTCGTCGAGGTCGTATACCGCGCGGTAACCCGCGCCATGACCATTGACGAACCGGCCGTCGGCCGCACCGTGACCGCCGCGCATGAGGGTGTAGTTGCCGCCGCTCGACTCGATCGTCGTGCCGAGCCAGCGCGGCACGCCCGGCAGAAAGCTCACCAGCGGATGGGTGAAGCGTGCCGGATGACCCGCGCCCCAGCGCCAGGTGTCCGGTGTGCCGCCGTAGCGCGCCGACAGCGTGGCGAGCGCGTCACGCCATGCGTCCGCGACCTGGTCGGCGCAACGCTCCTCTTCTGTCGTGGCCCGGTCGTCGCACCACCGCGTCATGTCGCCGTCGAGCACCTCCAGGACGCGCCGCGGATCGACACGGCCTCCCTCGGCGCCGAGGTCGTCGTCGAACAGCCGTGCTGTCAGCTCGGCGTACCACGCGGTGAAGATCAGCGGCGCTGGGCCGTCGCGCGTCATACGGAAGTCCCAGGATGCAAGCGCCGCGCGCGC
The DNA here is from genome assembly GCA_038116985.1 of Alphaproteobacteria bacterium. GTDB lineage: Bacteria > Pseudomonadota > Alphaproteobacteria > SHVP01 > SHVP01 > CALJDF01. Next base: position 11,084 of record JAYOEZ010000026.1, read on the forward strand.
TTGCCGATCCGCGAGATCGGCGTTGGCCTCGGTACCAAGCAACGCGGTCATGACTGGTAGCAGCGTACGCGCCATGGCCGAGACCGTGTCGGCCTGCAAGGCGGCATGACCGGCGACGCTGCGCGGCATGGTGTCGCCGCGAAGCGTCTCGGCGAGACGTTGGGCGCGGAACGGCGGCTCCCAGTCGGCGCTGATAAAATAAGGGTAGTCCGCGCCGACGATCCGGTTGTTGGCGTTGAAGATCACACCGTCCGTCGCGCCGCGCTGTTGCGGCAGCGAGTCGAAAGGCACGTATCCGTCCCACACGGCATCGGGCAGGCGGACCGGCGTTAACCCGCGCCCGCCACGGCGCAGCGGCACGAGCCCGGGCGCGAAAAAGCCGATCGTGCCCTCGGTATCGGCGTAGATGATGTTCTGTTGCGGCGCGCCGTAGGCGCGCAAGGCATCGCGGAAGTCGTCCCAGTGCCCGGCGCGGTTCAGCGCATACATGGCCGCCGGCGTCAGATCGTCGTCGCGCAAGGCCGTGGCCTGCAGGACGACGATAGCGTCCTCGCCGGCGTGCCCGGCAGCGCTATCGAGGATGTCGGAAATCACCGGCCCGTAGCGTGTCTCGCGCACGCGCAGGGTCACGTCGGCGCCAAGGCGCACCGCGATGCGCTCCTCGCGCACCGCGAAGTTCTCAGCGCCGTCTTCGCCCAGGTATTGCGTGCCGCCCTCGGCGAGATCCAGCACGACCAGATCGGTCAGGTCGCCGTAGGTCGTCGTCAGGCCCCAGGCGATGCGCGCGTTGTGGCCGACGAGGTGAACAGGCATGCCGGGCACGGTGCCCCCGGTCATCGACAAGCCCGGTGCGCGCACCGCGGCGAGATACCAGATCCCGGGCGCGGTCAGCCCGAGGTGTGGGTCGCTGGCCAGGATTGGCTTGCCGGTTTCGGTGTGGCGGCCGTCGACCGCCCATGCATTCGACGCGCGCCGCGGCGCCAGCAGGTCCGGCACCGCTGCGATGAGACGTGTCGCATCGACCGGCAGCTGCGCTTGCCGTTCAAGCGTCACCGGGCCGTCGTCGAGGTCGGTCGACATCAGGAACGCGACATCCGGCGCGGGCAGACGTTCGAGCAGCGCTGCCCGGCGCAGCTCGTCGAACCAGTTGCCGCCCAGCATCAGTGCCAGCAGCTTGCCGAGGACGAGCGAATCGGCTGGCCGCCACGCATCGGGGCGATAGGCGAGCAGGGTGAACTCCGGCGGCCACGCGCCGTCGTGCCCGTCGATGTAGGCATTGACCCCTGCGGCATAGGCGTCGAGTGCGTCGCGCACTGGCGGTGGCAATCGTTCGACTTGCCGTTCCGCAGCGCGATAAAGGCCCAGCGTGCGCGTGAACCGGTCAGCAATCAGGCCGGGCGAACCCACCACTTCGGCGAGGCGGCCCGCGCCGATTCGGCGGTAGGTATCCATCTGCCACAGACGGTCTTGTGCGTGCGCGTAGCCCAGCGCGAAGTAGGCGTCCCGTTCGCTGTTCGCGCGGATGTGCGTCGCGCCGACGCGGTCGCGCACGATTTCCGCGCGCGAGCCCAGATCGGACACGGTGGCGTGCCCGTTCCAACTCGGTAGCGACGTCGACAGCCACAGTCCGATCGTGATTGCCGCAGCGACGGCAAGCACCATGAGCGCCGCCAGCGTTCGCGCGCCGTGCCGCAAGACACGACGCGCGGTCATCTTTGCGTCCATGACAGGGTTAACGCGTTAACCCTGTCATGGGGTCGAGGGCGGCGTGCGTTTTGCATTCTCTACCGGTGTTTTCGTTCAACCAAACCTGACACTGGGGCCAGCGTGGAACGACCCATCGTCCTTTTCGGCGGAACAGGACAGATCGGCCGCGAACTGCGGCTGCAGCTCGGTGCATGGTGGCCGGTGCTGGCGCCGCCGCGTGCCCAGGTCAATCTTGCCCGCCCGGAAGAAGTCACCACATTCCTGCGTCTCGCTCGACCGGCGCTTATCGTTAACGCCGCAGCACTGACCGACGTCGATGCGGCGGAGGACGATTCCGAGACGGCGATGGCGGTGAATGCACATTTGCCCCTGATGCTTGCGGAAGAGGCGTTCGACCGCAACATCGGCCTCGTTCACTTTTCCACCGATCTCGTGTTCGACGGCCGCCGCGGCCGCGAGCCCGATCCGTACCGCGAACGCGACGTGCCCAACCCGCTCAACATCTACGGCCGCAGCATGCTGCGTGGCGAGTCGGCCATCCGGTATACCGATCCGCCGCATCTCATTTTTCGCACGAGCCGCGTCTACGGCTTGCGTGGCCGCAACTTCCTGATGGATTTGGTGTCGCTCGCCGGCGCTCACGACGATATCAACATCGTCGAAGACCAGATCGGCAGCCCGACCTGGTCGCACGCCATCGCCGTCGCCGTCAGCGCCATCCTCAAGGAGCTTGATGCGCCGCGGGACGCAGCGGGCATCCGCACGTATAGCGGGGTCTATCATCTCGCCGCCGCCGGCGCGGTGAGCTGGTACGGTTTCGCCGAGGTGATTCTCGACGAAGCAGCCGGCAGCCCCTATCTCGACTACGACTCGGCGCGTCGACCCGCGCTGCGCGGTATCCCGGCCGACACGTATCCGTTCCGCGCCATGCGCCCGATCTACACCGCGCTGTCGAGCCGCTCGGTGAAGGAGACTTTCGGCGTCGAGCTGCCGCATTGGCAGGACCAACTCGCCGAATGTCTGCGCACGATGCCGGGCTAGCTCACGCGTCGTACATCGTCGTTGCGTTGCCCGCACCGCCGAACGCGTTGATCAGGCGATCGCGCCAGGCCTTTACCGGATCGTCGTCTTCCAGAAGTTTGAAAGGGCTGATCGAGCGCGCCCACTGGAACGCGCCCAGCACAATGTAGTCGGCGAAGGCCGGCGCACCTCCCGAAAGGAAAGGCTGCTCGTCCAGCGTCAGCCGCAGCGGGGCGAGCGCCTTGCGCAGCGTCAGCACGTCGCTGTCGCGGTTGGCCTGCACTTCGCCGAAGGTCGTGTCGAAACGAGGCCCGCGCGTCTCCAGGAAATAGCCGCGGTCGGCCGGGTCGAGGTGGGCATAGATGTCGTCGATGACAAGCGGCTGGATCAGCGGATGCAAGGTCGTGTTGCACCAGTGATTGATGAGCCGCGCTTCGCCGCGGGCGATCTCGTTGCCCAACAGGGCGGGCCGGTCGGCGTGGTTGTCGTCGAGATGACAGGCGATGGCGAAGGAATCGAATACCGTGGCGCCGCCGTCGGTGAGAATAGGCACCTTGCCCTGGCCCGAGAAGGCGATGGTTTCCTTGTCGGTGAATCGCACCGAAACAAAGTCGGCCTTCAAACCCTTGTGCGCCAGCGCCATGCGGATGCGCCAGCAATAGGGGCTGAAGCGCCGGTCGTCGATCCCGGCCAGTTCGTACAGCGTCAGGCTCATCGCTCCCCACCCAGATTCGGCTCGCCACGGCGCGCGGCGCCGCGCTAGCCTGTACGTCACAGGAAGGACCTATACTAGGCATCGCGTCCGGCAATCGGAAGGAAGCGACATGGCGACCGTCGAAATCTTTAGTGCGGAAGTGTGCCCCTACGCCCATCGCAGTCGTCTCGTGCTGATGCACAAGGGCGTCGACTTCTCACTCACCGAGATCGACCTCAAGAACAAGCCCGATTGGTTCTCGGAGGTTTCGCCCTACGGCAAGGTGCCGGCGATCCGTCACGAGGGTCGCATCGTCCACGAATCCGCGATCATCAACGAATACCTGGACGAGGTGTTTCCGGCACCCTCGCTGATGCCGAAGGCGCCGCACAGCCGTGCGATGGCGCGTATCTGGATCGACTATGGCAATACGCGCTTCAACGGCGCGACCTACACGTTCCTGCGCGAGAACGATCCGGCCAAGCAGGGTGACCTGCGGCAGAAGCTCGACGAATGCTTGCTGTTCATGGAAGAGGGGATGGCCAAGCTGGGCGACGGCCCGTTCTGGCTGGGCGCCGAGCCCGGGCTGGTCGACTACAGCTACTACCCGTTCTTCGAACGTTTCTGCAACGTCGAGCACTATCGCGGCTATGCAATGCCCGACCGGTGCGCGCGCCTCGCCGCCTGGCGTGACGCGATGAAGTCGTTGCCGCACGTGAAAGAGATCGCCAACGATCCCGCCTTCTATATCGAGCGCGCCGCCGCCTACGCCGAGAAGACGCCGGCGCAGCAGGCGGCCGAATAGCGGATACACCAACGGCCCCGCAGGACGGGGCCGTTCGCGCGTCGAGAGATGAGAATGACGTCGGGGAAGTTGACCCGGCCGCTGAATGACATCAGGTCTGGGGGAACGCTGGCCTGGTGTCGCGGCCGGGTCAGGAGGGCCGACACCTCGCAATATCGGTGGGCAATGGGGCTGTCCAAGGGCCGAATCTGGGCAATTTTGTGATTTCGCATCGCGGTCGGCGCGCGCGCCAGCCCGATTCAAGAGGTGCTGCCGTTGCCCTGCGCGGTGCCAGGGGCCTATCATTTGCGCAGGGGAGAACCCTCCCGCGCGGAGGGTCGGCATAAGTCCGGGGAGAACCGTGACGATGAGTGCTTTGCCGCTATTGCGTTTCAAACGCCAGGATCGCCGCTGATGGTGGAGGTTCTGCCGATAAGCCAACGGGAGCCCGGGTCGAACATTACCCGCTCCCGTTTTTCATTTCCGATCTGCTTCGACCGGGGCGAACTCAACCAGATTCTGTCGGTCTACAGCCGCCGCGTCATCGCCGGCGACTGGTGCGACTATGCGATGAATCCCGGCAGCCACGAGGCGGTCTTCGCCATCTACAAGAAGAAGTCGCGCGTACCGGTGTTCCGTGTCGTCAAGCGGCGCTCCGGAAAGGCGCGCTATGCGGTGCTCGATGCCGGCGGCCAGGTGCTGCGGATGGGCGCAGACCTCGCGGTCGTGCTCGCCTCGATCAACAAGAAGCGCAAGCTGCGGCTCGTCTGACGCTTTTCATTTGATCTCGCGCAGCGGACGCCGCTCCGGACTGGGCCATGCTGAGAGTGCAATCGAGATAAGGTTCCGGCGTGGAGCTTTTCCTGCCGCTCTTTGTGATGCTCGTGCTCGCCCGTCTCATGGGCGAGGTCAGTCTGCGATTCGGCCAGGCGCAACTGCTCGGCGAGGTCGTCGCCGGTGTTCTGATCGCCCTGGCAGCACTCTTCCTGGCTGAAGAGGTTCCGCTGCTTGCGGATCTGGGCAACAGTGCGCCGGTTCACCTGATCGCCGAATTCGGCATCTTTTTTCTGATTCTGCTGGTCGCAATCGAGATGCGTCCTGGGGAGTTGCGCGAGGCGTCGAGGACATCCTTCCTTGTGGCCGTGGGCGGTGTCGCCGTCCCCCTCGCCGCCGGAATCGCACTGGGCTTCGTGTTTCTTCCCGAGACAACCGCGCGCTCGGCCCAGGCGCTGTTCATCGGAATTGCACTTTCAATCACGGCGGTGGCCGTCGCCGGCCGCGTCCTCGCCGACTTCGGCCTGCTGCATCATCGCGTCGGACGCACCATCATCGCGGCGGCGATCTTCGACGATGTCCTCGGCCTCGTGCTCCTCGCGATCCTCACCGCGGTAATCGCCACCGGACACGTGCCGCCCGCAACCGATCTGCTGTGGCTCCTGGCCAAGGTCGCGATCTTCTTCGCCGCCACTGTCGCGGCGAGTCGCTTTCTCTACCCTTGGGCGACGCGCGTGTTGGGCGCGGCGGAATCGCGCGTGGCGGCCTTCACGACGTTGCTCGTCGTGGCGTTCGCCTTCGCGGCCTTTGCAGAACTGATGGGCATGCACTTCATCATGGGGGCATTCGTCGCCGGTCTCTTCTTCGAGCCGAGGTTGGTCGGCCGCGCCGCTTACGACGGCATCAAGGAAGGAATGGGGGTCTTCACCTACGGTCTTCTGGCGCCCGTTTTCTTCGCGTCCATCGGTTTGCGGATAGATTTGGCGGCGCTGTGGCAGGTGCCGGGGTTTCTGGCCTTGCTCGTCGCCGTGGCGATTTTGGGCAAGCTGATCGGCTGCGGCGGCGCCGCCCGTCTGGGCGGATACAACCGGCGCGAGGCCGCGGCGGTGGGGATCGGCATGTCCGGGCGCGGCGCCGTCGAGATCGTGGTCGCGTCGATTGCGCTGGAGGCCGGCCTGTTCGCCACCGGCGCCACGGATTCCCATGTGGCCAACCTATTCTCCGCGCTGGTCCTGACGGCGATCGTCACGACGGCCGCGACCCCGCTGCTCCTCAAGCTCGTCATCCCAGGCCTCGGCGGCCGCAAACAGACCGGAAAATGAGAAAGCCCGGCCGCTGGGGCCGGGCTTTCCGAAGTCCTGTGCGGTCGTCGCTACTCGCGGTTGCCGAGCAGGTGCATCAGCATGACGAACAGGTTCAGGAAGTCGAGGTACAGGCTCAACGCGCCCATGACCGCTGTCTTCGCCATCAACTCGCCGCTGTGGCTCACGGTGTCGTAGGTGTTCTTGATGCGCTGGGTGTCCCATGCCGTCAGGCCAGTGAAGACCAGCACGCCCGCCACCGAGATGATGAACTGCAGCATTGTGCTGCCGATGAACCAGTTCACCACCATCGCGATAATGATGCCGATCAGGCCCATGAACAGGAACGAGCCGAACTTCGTCAGGTCGCGCTTGGTGGAGTAGCCGTACAGGCTCATCGCGCCGAACAGGCCGGCGGTGATGAAGAACACCCGCGCGATGCTCTCGCCGGTGAAGGTCAGGAAGATGTTCGACAGCGAGATGCCGAACACCAGGGTCACGGCCCAGAACATCAGCTGCAGGGTCGATGCCTTCATCCGGTTGATGCCGAAGTTCATGGCCAGGACGAAGATCAGCGGCGAGATCATGGCCACGTAGGCCAGGATCGTCGGCGCCAGGAAACCCTGCTCGTTGGGCGCATAGAAGATGTCGCGCAGCGACGAATTCGCCACCAGCCAGGCCGTGACGCCCGTGATGACGGTACCGATCGCCATGTAGTTGTAGACCCGCAGCATGTAGGCGCGCAGGCCCTCGTCGATGGCGGCGGTCTGGGTGGTCGCGCCAAGACGGATGTTCGGTTCAGCCATTGTGTCCTCTGTGTTCTTTAGAATGACTTGCAGCTAATATGGCAGCCGGCCCCCCGGATTCAAGGATTTCCGGGCGTTTGACGCCGATTCTGACGAAAATGTATGGCGCGGCGGCGCTATTCCGTGCGCAGGACGGGCGCCGGGCGCTGCGACAGGGCCACCCAGGTTCCGGCGTAGCCCAATGCCGTGACGATCGCGATCCCGGCTGCCGCCGTGCCGATGGTCGAAATCGGCAGAAACAGCCATTCGGCCTGCATCACCCGGGTGATGATCAGCCAGGCCGCCAGCGTGCCCAGCGCCGCCGCAACGGCCGCGGTGATGACCCCCAGCATCAGGAATTCCAGAATATAGGCCTTCAGCACGTCGCGCCGCGTCGCGCCCAGCACCTTGAGAATGACGGCGTCATAGACCCGGCGACGGTGGCCGGCGGCCACGGCGCCGACCAGCACCAGAATGCCGGCCGCGATGGTGATTGCCGCGGTGCCGTTGGCGGCCGTCGCGATGCGGCCCAGCAGTTGCGAGGCTGTCTCGATCACCTCGCGCACCCGCACAGTCGAGACGTTGGGGAAGGCTGTCGTCACGCGGCGGTAGGCTTCTTCCTCCTGCGCCGGTTCGAAGGCCGCTGTGCCGAGATGGGTTTGCGGCGCGTTCTCGAGCGTGCCCGGCGCGAACATGACGATGAAGTTGATGCCGAAGTCGGCCCAGTCGATCTCCCGCAGGTTGGCGATCGTCGCCGTCACCTCGCGGCCGAGAATGTTGAAGGTCATCGTGTCGCCGACCTTCAGGCCGAGATCGCGCACGACGTAGTCCTCGACCGAGATCAACGGCGGGCCCGAATAGTCCGCCGGCCACCAGGCGCCGTCGACGATGCGGTTCTTTGCCGGCGCGTCGGCCGCGTACGTCGCGCCGAACTCGGCGCGCCGCACCCAGCGCATCTGCGGCGGAACGTCGAATTCGTCGAGCGGTGTGCCGTTGAGTTTGACCAGCCGGCCCCGCAGGTTCGGTACGCGTTCCATGGCCTGGAAGCCGGGCGCCGCCTTGACCGTTTCGTCGAAAGCGGCGGCCTGCTGCGGCTGGATGTCGATAAAGAAGAACGACGGCGCCACCGCCGGAATGCGGCCCGCGATCTGCTGGGCGATGTTGCCTTGCACCAGCGCGGTCGTGACCAGCACGGTGAGCCCGACGCCCAGCGCAACAACGATGCTCGCCGTCGGCGCGCCGGGCCGCACCATGTTGGCGAGCGCCAGGCGCAGCGTCGTGCGGCGCACCCGTGGCAGGCGCTTGACCAGCGCGACGATGCCCGATGCCGTCAGGCGGAAGCCGATCAGCGCGGCGACGATGCCGACCACCATCCAGCGCGCGATCGACGGCTGTCCGGTCGCGAACACGGCCAGCGCGATCAGCGCCGCAGCGGCGAGCGCGGTCAACAAGACATAGCTCGGGCGCGGCCACCGGCGCGTCGAGGCGACGATGTCGCGGAACAGGGCCGCCGGCGCCACTTCGCGCGCCCGCGCCAACGGCCAGACCGAGAAGGCGAGTGCGGTCAGCACGCCAAATGCGACGGCGAGCAACAGCGGCGCGGCGTAGATGCCGGCCTCGGTCGGGACCGGCAGCGCCTCGGCGTACAGCGCCAGGCCGACGAAAGGCGAGAGAATGCCGAAGCCCAGGCCGACGGCGATGCCCACCGTGGCCAACAGGCCGATCTGGATCATGTAGGTAAGGAAGATCGTGCTGCCGCGCGCGCCCAGGCACTTGAGCGTGGCGATGGTGGCGGTCTTGCCGGACAGATAGGCCTGCACGGCGATGCCGACGCCGATGCCGCCGACGGTCAGCGCGGTGACGCCGGCCAGCGTCAGGAACACCGCAAGGCGGTCGATGAAGCGGCGGATCGATGGCTGCGCGTCCGTCGCATTGCGCACCCGCCACAGGGCATCCGGGAAGGCGGCGTCGAGTGCCTCGGTGAAAGCGGCGTAGTCCGCGCCAGGCGCCAGCTTCACGCGGTGGCGGAAGCGGATCAGGCTCCCCTCGCGGCCCAGGCCGGTCGTCGCGAATGCTGCGTCCGACATCATCACCCGCGGACCCAGGCTGAACGCGTTGGCGACGCGGTCGGGTTCGTGCGCGATGACGTCACGCAACTCGTAGACGCCGTCGCCCAGTGCGATGGGATCGCCCACGGCGACGCCGATGCGCGTCAACAGTTCGGGTTCGACGACGATTCCGTAGACGCCGCCGCGTGCTTCCAGCGCCCGCTCAAGCGGCTGGCCGCTGGCGAGCACCATGGCGCCGTAGAGCGGGTAGGGATTGTCGATGGCCTTGAGTTCGACGATGGTACGCTGCGGGTCCTCGCCGGTGCCGCGTGCCATGGCGCGCAACTCGCGGGCGAGCGACACCGCTTCGGCTTTGCCGGCTAGCCACTGGGTGGCTTCGGCGGGGATGTTCTGCGCGGTCTGCCCCACCTCGATGTCGCCGCCCATGATGGCGCGCGCGTTCTGTTCGAGGCCGTCAACGATGCTCGACGACAGCGAGCCGACCGCCGCAATGGCGAACACGCCGAGGGCCAGACAGGCGACGAACACGCGAAATCCGCGCAGGCCATTGCGCGCTTCGCGCCACGCGAAGCGCCAGGCAAGCCGCCAGTCCTGTACGGTCATATCTGCGCGCTACTGTGCCGCCATGGCGCCGGTGTCGGCCATCAACAGGCCGTCGGCCATGCGCAACACGCGGTCGCAGCGTGAGGCGAGCCGCGCTTCGTGCGTGATCAGGAGGAGCGCGGTGTTCTTTTCGGCGCGGATCGCGAACAGGGCGTCGATGATCGCCCGCCCCGTCTCGCCGTCGAGGTTGCCGGTCGGTTCGTCGGCCAGGATCAGGTCCGGCTCGCCCACGAAGGCGCGCGCAAGGGCAACGCGCTGCTGCTCGCCGCCCGACATCTGCGCGGGGTAGTGACCGAGACGGTGGTCGAGGCCGACCTGCGTCAGCGCTTCAGCGGCGCGCTCGAAGGCGCGCGCCTCGCCGGCCAGCTCCAGCGGCACGGCGACGTTCTCAAGTGCTGTCATGGTCGGTATCAGGTGGAACGACTGGAACACGATGCCGACATGGCGGCGGCGGAACAGCGCCAGGCCGTCCTCGTCAAGCGCCGCGAGGTCGTGGCCGGCGACGGTGACGCTACCGCCGGTCGGCTGCTCAAGTCCGGCGATGATCGACATCATGGTCGACTTGCCCGAGCCCGACGGTCCGACGATGCCGACGGCCTCGCCGGGCTGCAGCGACATGTCGACGCCGCGCAGGATGTCGACCGGGCCGGCGGCGCTGGCTAACGTCAACTTGACGCCGCGCAGCGCGACCAAGTCTTTACGGGGCGAATCGGGAGTGGCAGGGTCGGCGGTCATGACGGTGCGGGTTTCTCATCCTTTGCAGGTCGCGGAAACGGAAACGCCGTACGCCAACCGCGCATCCCTCCAATATCGTGCAAAACGCCGTGTTTTCAACCGGTTGCTTGGCATCCTGTGGTTCACGATGGCGTTGGCCGCGAGCCCGTCGGCGCATGCCGCCGAGTCCATCGTGATCGCGGTTTTGGGCGATAGTTTGACGGCCGGGTTCGGGCTCGCCGCCGACCGGGCGTTCCCGGCGCGACTCGAAGCGGCGCTCATTGAGGCCGGCGAGGACGTCCGTGTCATCAATGCGGGCGTCTCCGGCGATACCTCGGCCGGCGGGCTCGCGCGCCTCGACTGGGTGCTCGGTGATGACCCGGACGTCGTGATCGTCGAACTCGGCAGCAACGATTCGCTGCGCGGCCTCGATCCGGCCGACACCTTCGACAACCTCGATCGCATCGTCGCCGCGCTGAAGGACCGCAACATCACGGTCATGGTCGCCGGCATGATGGCGCCGCGAAACCTGGGGCGCGAATACGTCGACGAGTTCGACGCGGTCTATCCCCGTCTCGCAGAGAAGCACGACGTCATGCTCTATCCCTTTTTCCTCGACGGCGTCGCACTCGACCCTGCGCTCAACCAGGGCGATCTGATCCATCCCAACGAAGAAGGCGTCGAGGTGATCGTCGGCCGCATGTTGTCGGCGGTGCGCGCGCTGTTGGCGCGGCATCGCGCCACCGTGCAATAGGGTGTCCGCCCATGTATCGCTTGTTCGCCGGGCTCCAACTTCCCGATTCCATCGTTGAAAGGCTGATGGGTCTGTGCGGCGGCGTGCCCGGCGCGCGCTGGCAGCGTCCCGACCAGATCCACCTGACCCTGCGCTTCATCGGTGATGTCGACGGCGCGACCTATGACGACGTACGCCTCGCCCTGGCCCGGGCCGGCAACGCCCCGGCGTTCGATTTGCAACTCGATGGCGTCGGCAACTTCGGCGAGGGACGCCGTGCCCGCGCGATCTGGGCCGGTCTGCTCGACAGCGCGCCACTCGTGGCTCTGCAGGCGCGGATCGAATCGGTGCTGGTGCGCACGGGCCTTGAGCCGGAACAGCGCAAGTTCAAACCGCACGTCACCCTGGCCCGTCTCAAGAGCCCCGACATGGAGCGCGTGCGCCGCTTCCTCGGCGAGAACGCCATGTTCCGCTCGGCGCCTTTTCACGTCGACGCATTTCATCTCTACTCGAGCCAGCTGTCCCACGGCGGCGCCATCTATCGCATCGAAGAGACCTACGAACTTTCGGCCCCGACGGCATGAGCGACGACGAAACCCTCGACGAGATCAAGCTGCACTGGACGCAGCGCCTGTCGCGCTGGGTCGAGACCCGCATGGGTTACGAGTTCCTGTGCCACGACTGCAACAATGCGACGCGGCTCGGCGTCGCGCCGGGGCGGTCGGGCTGTCTCGGCCACTGCCGGCTGACTAACAAGCAGCGCGCCGAGGAGTACCGCAAGGGTTCGGACGCCTACACGCCGCGCATTCGGAACCGCTACACGATCGGCGGCGGCGCAATGGACTAGGCGTCGTTCAGGTGCCTGCTGCGAATGTGCCGCAGCAGGCCTTGCGCGGCGTCCTGCACCAGATCGAACACATCGTCGAAGCCCTCCGGACCGCCGTAGTAGGGGTCGGGCACGTCACGCTCGGGCGATGACGCGAAGTCGAGGAACAATGTGACCTGTCCGCGCGGGTCGCGGGGCGCTGCTTGCCGCAGCGTCCGCAGGTTGTCGCTGTCCATCGCCAGGATGTAGTCGAAGGTCATGAAGTCCTCCGCAGAAACCTGGCGCGCGCGCTGCGTGCCGATATCGACGCCCCGCCGCGCTGCGGTCTCGCGGGCGCGCGGATCGGGCGGGTTGCCGACATGCCAGGAGCCGGTGCCGGCCGAGTCGGTCTCGATGTGCTTCACCAGATCTGCCGCCGCCACCAGCGCGTCGAACGCGCCCTGCGCAATCGGCGAGCGGCAGATGTTGCCAAGACAGACGAACAGGACACGGACGACCATGCCGCCAGCTTGCCACAAGCCGCTGCGGCGGCCTACATGACGGAGTGGCGCGTTACCGCAACATCGTCGTCTTGACCGGAGCCGGAATCTCGGCGGATTCCGGCGTCGACACGTTTCGTGATCCGGACGGTATCTGGGCACGATACGACTGGCAGGAGGTCGCGACACCCGAGGGTTTCGCGCGCAACCCGGCGCTGGTGCACGACTTCTACAACGCGCGTCGCGCCGGCCTCGGCGGCGTCGAGCCGAACCCGGCGCATGCCGCCCTGGCCCGCCTCGAGCGCGAACTCGACGGCACGGTCTTGATCGTGACCCAAAACGTCGACGATCTGCACGAGCGCGCCGGCAGCGACAACATCATCCACATGCACGGCGAAATGAAGAAGGTACGCTGCGGATGCGGCAAGGCGCGCGTCTTCGACTGGGACGCGCCGCTGACGCTCGACACACCATGCCCGTCGTGTGGCGATCCCGGACAGCTCCGGCCGCACGTCGTGTGGTTCGGCGAGACGCCGCTGGAGATGGAACGAATCGGCGCGGCGCTCGACGCCTGCGACCTGTTCATGTCCGTCGGTACCTCGGGCAACGTCTATCCTGCCGCCGGTTTTGTGTCGGAGGTGCGCCTGCGCGGCCGCGCGCATACGGTCGAGATCAACCTCAAACCGTCGGAAGGGCACTCGTTGTTCGCGGAGACGATCTATGGGCGCGCGGCCGAGTTGCTGCCGCCCTACGTGGAATATCTGCTGCGCTAGGCGCCGGCGGCGACGACCAGCACCGGCGAGTCGAGCGCTTCGATCAGATCGGCGACGGTATTTTCGCCGAGCAGCGGCGAGTCCTGGGCGATGACGAGCAGGCTGCCGCGCTGCGCCGACATCGCGTGCACCAGGGCGGCCGCGCCGCGTTCGCCGCAGTTGCGGAAGCGTGCCTTGATGCCCTCGCGGATGAGTCGTTCCTCGGCCGCCTTGCGGATGCCGTCGCCGTCGTCCGGCGTGTCGCTGGGGAACAGAATGACCAGGGGGCTTGCCGAGACGCGGGCCAGCGCTACTGCCATGTCGAGCACGTGATCGCCGGTCGGCCCCTGGCCGTAGGCCACGGTGATCGGGCCGGTCTCGCCCAGAACCTTGCGCAGCCGGGGTTCCGAAAACAGGATCCGGCCGCGCGGCGCGCTGGCGACGATCCGCGCCGTCTTGCCGATGCGGTGGTAGCGCGTCACCGCCGGCGTCGTCTTGCCCATGATGACGAGGTCGGCTTCCGCCACCGCCTCGAGAATCTGAACCGAGGCCTTGCCGCGCGCAACACGGAACGACCACACCAGGTTGTGCCTTCCTGCAGCGCGCTGCAGCGCCGCGCGGATGGTTTCGGCCTGGCCGCGCAGCGAGCGCTCGAGCGAGGTGCTGTCCATCGCCTCCACGGTTTGCCCGCTCAAGCTGACCTGGCGGATGAAGCTGAGTTGCGCTGCGTTGAGCAGCGTCGCGTCCTCGACGAACAGACCGGCGAGTTCGGCCTTCATCCCGGCGGCCAGCGCCACCGCTTCCTCGAGGACCGATCGGCTCTCGGCGGAATCGTCGAGGGCGACGACGATGCGGCGGATATCGCGTGACATGGTGGTCACTGCAAGGCGCCTCCTTCGCCGGACATGCCGAAGCGGCGACGCGCGTCGGCCAGTTCGATCAGGCGCGCCTCGACGCGCGCGTTGATGCTGCCTTCCGGGAACGCGCCGCCATCGCCGCGCTCGCCGGCGATTTCGCCAGTCAGGACCTCGATGCCGTCGTCGATGGTGGCAATGGGGTAGATCGTGAACTTGCCGCTCTCCGCCGCCTCTACGACGTCGTCGCGCAGCATCAGGTGCTTTGCGTTCGATTCAGGGATCAGCACGCCTTGGTTGCCGGTCAGCCCGCGTTCCTTGCACACGTCGAAGAAGCCCTCGATCTTCTCGTTGACGCCGCCGATTGCCTGAACCTCGCCGTACTGATTGACCGATCCGGTCACCGCCAGATCCTGTCGAATGGGTACGCCGGACAGCGCCGAAAGGATGGCGTATAGCTCGGTCGAGGATGCGCTGTCGCCGTCGATACCGCCGTAGCTCTGTTCGAACACGAGGCTCGCGCGCAGCGACAACGGGCGGTCCACGGCATAGCGCGCACCCAGGTAGGACGACAGGATCAGGACCCCCTTCGAGTGCGTCGGCCCGCCGAGCTCGACCTCGCGCTCGACGTCGACGAACTCGCCGCGCCCCATGCGCACGCGCGCCGTGATGCGCGTCGGCCGACCGAAGGCGAAGCCGCCGATCTGCAGCACTGAGAGGCCGTTGATGGTGCCGACCCGCGTGCCGTCGGTGTCGATCAGGATCGTGCCGCGGTGAATCTGTTCCAGGCCGCGCTCGCGGATGCGGTCCGAGCGCCGGATGCGCAGGTCGATGGCGCGCTTGACGTCGGCGCCCGTCATCACGGCACGACCTTCGTTGCGGGCCACGTGGCTCGCCTCAAACAGCAGATCGCTCACCGTGCCGACGCGCGCCGAAAGCTTCTCGCTGTCGCCGGCCTCGCGCGAGCTGTAATCGATGACGCGCGCAACCGCTGAACGGTCCAGCGGTGCGACCTCGAGCTTCCTGGCCAGCGCTGCGACCATACCGGCGTAGCGGGCGACCGTTTCCTCGTTACGCTCCAGGTCGTCCTCGAAGTCGGCGGCGATCTTGAACAGCTCTTCGAACTCGGGGTCGAGCGCAGCCAGCATGTAGTAGAGCTGGCGGTCGCCGATCAGCACGACCTTGACCTTGAGCGGGATCGGCTCGGGTTCCAGCGTGATTGTGGAAACGTACGCCTGGAACGGCGCCTCGATCTTGATCTCGCGCGCGAACAGGGTGCGCTTGAGCTCTTCCCAGGCATAGGGCTGCATCAGCAGCTTGCGCGCATCGAGAATGAGATAGCCGCCATTTGCGCGGTGCAGAGCGCCGGCCCGCAGCAACGTAAAGTCGGTCAGCAGCGCGCCCAGTTCGGCCTGATGTTCGGCCCGGCCGATCAGGTTGGGCAGTGCCGGGTGGTCCTCGTGATAGACCGGCGCGCCGGGCCCGTTGCCGTCGTCGCCGTTGTCGACCAAAAGGTTGATCTCGTAGCGACGAAACTGCAGTTCGGGGCGGCGAGGGCCGTCGTGGTCCTGATGTTGCAGCGCCGCGATCAGAGGATTCGTCGGTCCGTCCTGCTCGGTCTCCAGGAACAGGCGGGCGCTGTTGTTGATGATGTCCTTCTCGACAGCGTCGAAGTATCGCACGACCTTGCCGAACTCCATGTACTTCGCGCGGAGCGCCATGATCTGGCAGGCGACCGCGCCGCGGGTGGTCTCCTTGTTCAGGTCTCGGACGCGTTCGCGGCGTTCTTTGTCCCACTTGGGCACGTCCTGCAGGCGTTGCTGCAGCTCCTGCTGCAACTCCTCGATGTCGGACTCGATCTTCTTTCGTTCGTCCTCGGGAAGCTTCTGGAACTCCTGCGGCTCGATGACCTCGTCGTCGCGGACCGGCGCCAGCGCCAGGCCGGTAGGTGTGCGGATCAGGGCGATGTTGCGCTGCCCAGCTTTCTCCTGAATGCCCTCGAAGATCGCTTCCTGGCGCTCGCGGAACTCCTGCTCGATCGCGTGCCGGCGGTTGCGGTATTCCTCGGCCTCGAAGATGGCTGGAATGCCAGCGCGCAGATCCTCGATCAGCTGCGTCATGTCGGTGCGCAGCGTGCGTCCCATGCCGGTCGGAAGCTCCAGAGCCTTGGGACGGCGCGGTTCGTCGAAGTTGTGGATGTAGCACCAGTCCGACGGCTTGGATTCGTCAGCGGCGCGCGCATCGAGCAGTCGCCTGACGTAGCGATGGCGCCCGGCCCCGGTCGGGCCGAGAACGAAGATGTTGTAGCCCCGGTGGTCGATGCCGATACCGAATTCGATGGCCTCGAAGGCGCGCTCCTGGCCGAGCACTTCTTCGCCCCCGGCGAGGTCGTCCGTCGTTTCGAACGCCAACCCAGAAAGGTCGCAGCAGGCGCGCAGCTTGTCGGCGGGCAGGGGCGTCACGGGCATGGCGAGGCCTTTCTCGTCAGCTATTCGGGCGCGGCGCGCGCCGTTCAGTCGGCTTTCTCGATCGCCTCCATGTCGGCGTCCGAGAAGCCGAAGTGGTGGCCGATCTCATGAATCAGCACATGGCGAACCAGGTCGCCCAATGCAATGTCGTTTTCGGCCCAATAGTCCAGAATCTGT
>JAYOEZ010000026.1:27833-34238 GCA_038116985.1 Alphaproteobacteria bacterium
GTCCAGAATGGCGCGGCGGTAGAGGAAAATCATGTCCATGTCCTGACCGCCGTCGCCGACGCTCTTCGCCGTCAGATCGACGCCGCTGTAGAGCCCCAGCAGATCGAAGGGCGTCTCCAGTTCCATGTCGTCGATGATTTCCTCGTCCGGGAAGTCGTGGACCAGGATTACGAGGTCGCTCAGCTTCCTGCGCAACGCCTTGGGGATGGTGTCGTAGGCAGAGGCGGCCAGCGCTTCGAGATCGCCGATGCTCGGCGCACGGTCCTCTGCGCGCAAGACGGCGTCAGCCATTGGCGAACCCTTCTTCGTCGAGGCGTCGTTGTTCGTGGCAGCCGTGTTTCGGTTCGACATGCATGCCGACCCTGTCCTCCCTCGTCGCTGCCTGTTTTACCAGAAGCCGTCGACGTGAGGAATGGTGTCACCGTTTCCGTTTGCGGCGATCCCTGCCGAGACGTGCTTCGCGAAATGCGATGTACACCGTCGAGGCGACGATGATGACGGCGCCGGCGATGGTCCAAACGGTCGGAACTTCGGCAAACACGATGAAACCAAACAACGCGGCGAAGATGATGCGTACATACTCGATAGGTCCGACCAGCGTCGCCTCGCCGGCCGTCAACGCGCGAATCATGCAGTTGTTGGCGATCGACCCGACGATGCCGATCGACAACAGAAAGCCGAATTGCGCCAGCGTCGGCGTTTGCCACACGAGCACCGCCGGGATCAGGGTGAACACCGTGCCGAAGGCGCCGGCGTAGAACATCATCGTCGTCGGCTTTTCGGTGTCGGCGATGAATTTGGTGACGATCATGCTGGCGGCCACCATGAGTGCGCTGAACAATGCCAGGAAGACCGCCGGATCGACGGTGCCTGTCGGCCGGATTGCGACGACGACGCCGAGAAAGCCGACCAGGGTCGCCGTCCAGCGCCGTGCGCGCACCACCTCGTGCAGAAACAGGATGGCCAGTGGCACCATGAACAGCGGCCGCGCGAAGCTCAACGAGGTGGCTAGCGCCAGGGGCAGAACAGCGACGGCGTAGAAGCCCGACATCATGGCAAGCCCGCCCAGCAGGCCGCGGAACAGGTGCATCGGCAGGCGTTTGGTCCGAATCGCGCGGATGCCGCCGTAGCGCCACACGAAGGGCAGGATCACCAGCAGGCCGAAGCTCGCCCGGAACCAGGCGACCTCGAAGCTGGACAATTGGGTGCTCATGTATTTGATGAGCACGCTCATTACCGACATGAAGCCGGCGGCTAGCAGCGCCCATATCACGCCGCGCGTGTTGGCGGGCAGGGCGCTCCAGGTGGTCCTGGCTTCTGCAATCATGGGGGGGACGCGGGATGGTAGCAATCGAGCGCCTGGAGAACGCCGGCGAGGCGGAGCGCAGCGCCATCATCGAACCGCTGGGTGAGCATGCGCGAGTCCAGGGGATGCCGTGGAACCCGCAGCACGTGGTGCTCGCGCTGACCGACATCGGCGGCATCCGCGGTGGGCTGATCGGGTTCATCCAGTGGGACTGGCTCTACATCGAGATACTGGCCATCCAGGAAAGCCTGCGCGGTCACGGCTGGGGCCGCCGTCTGGTCGAGACGGCCGAGCGCATCGCAGTCGATGCGGCGAGCCGCGGCCTGTGGGTCAGCACCTTCACCTTCCAGGCGCCCGGCCTCTACGAACGGCTCGGCTTCGTGCAATGCGGGCGGATCGACGACTACCCGGCGGGCCATAGCCGCCTCTTTTACAAGAAGGACCTCGCCCAACCCGGTCAGTCCTGACCGGCTGGTGCTTCGACGACCGGTTTCGCCGTCCGGCTGGCGCGATTCTCGCGTTGGGCGATGTAGACCGAACTGACGAAGATCACCGCGCCGCCGATAAAGGTGAAGACGTCCGGCACCTCCGAAAAGGCAAGGTAGGCGATGATTGCTGTCAGTGGCAGACGCATGAAGTCGAGCGGCATCACCGCCGAGGCGTCGGCCTTGCTGAGCGCGCGGGCGAACATCATGTGCGCCATCGTGCCCGCGCCGCCGACCACGAGCAGCCAGAACATCGCGTTCCATGACGGCCATTCCCACACATACAGCGCGGGGAGAAACGACACCGGCGTGAACAGGATGACCATGTAGGCAACGATGCGCCCCGGCGGTTCGGTTGCCGACAGCATCTTGATGGTCACGATGGACGCGCCCATCAGGATCGACGAGACGATCAGCATTATGTGCCCCTGCGTCACCTCGGCGAAGCCGGGCCGCAGAACCAGGACCGTGCCGCCAAAGCCGATAATGGTGGCGAGCCAGCGGGGCAGGCCGACCTTCTCGCCCAGGATGAGGACGGCGACCACGGTGACGAACAGGGGCGCGGTGAAGCTCAGCGCCACCGCCTCGGCGACCGGCGTGACCGTGATCCCGTAGAACCACAGGAACATGGAGCCGAGCCCCAGCACGGTGCGCCAGCCGTAGAGGCGCGGCACCGAGGTGCGCAGAAACCCGAAGCCGTGCCGCGCGATGATCGGCGCCACGATGATGATGCCGAACAGGTTCCGGAAGAAGACGACGATGAACGAGTTCACCTCGACCGACACATGGCGGATCGATGTCACCATGATCGAGAACAGGCACGCCGCGGCGATCATGTAGAGCATCGCCTGCAGTTGCTGGCTGGGTGCAGTGCTGCCTAGACGCATGACGCGCGCCGTAGCTGTCGTGGCGCCCGGACGTGCCGCGCCGCTGAGGAATGTCGTGAGTGCAAGATGGCGCCGATTATGGGCCGCTGCGGCGACCGGCACCAAACGCAAATCGGCATGCCTGCGTTGCAAGCCCGGCGGTGCCCGACTACCGTCCGGCGAGGGAGGGAAACATGACCGACACGCCCCTGTGGACCCCGGATGCCACGACGATAGCGGCCAGCAATCTGACGGCGTTCGCGCGCCAGATCGAAACCGACTGGGACGTCCGATTGCCCGACTACTGGGCCCTTCTCGACTGGTCGCGGGCCAATCAGGAGCGCTTCTTTCAATCGGTGTGGACTTTCGGCGGCGTCATCGCCGAAACCCGGGGGGAACGGGTCCTCGTCGACGGCGACAAGATGCCGGGGGCCAGGTGGTTTCCCGACGCTCGCCTGAACTTCGCCGAAAACCTGCTGCGCCGCCGCGACGACACGCCGGCGCTGGTCTTCCAGGGCGAGCATGGCGTCCGCCGCGAGATGACCTGGGCCAATCTCCACGCCGAGGTGTCACGCCTGTCGCAGGCGCTGCGCGCCGAGGGCGTTCGCCCCGGCGATCGTGTCGTCGGCTTCATGCCCAATGTCCCGGAGACCGTCGTCGCCATGCTTGCCGCCGTCTCCATCGGCGCGACCTGGTCCTCGTGTTCGCCCGACTTCGGCATCAAGGGCGTCATGGACCGCTTCGGCCAGATCGAGCCGACAGTGCTGATCACCGCCGACGGCTACTTCTATGCCGGCAAACAGCACGATTCGCTGGGCCGGATTCGCGAGATCGCCGCGCAGCTGCCGAGCCTCAAGCGGCTCGTCGTGGTGCCGTTCGCCAACGCTGCGCCTGACCTTGCCGGCCAGACGAACGCCGTCTCATGGGCCGACTACCTCGCGCCGCACCAGGCCGGCGACATCGCCTTCGAACGCCTGCCCTTCGATCACCCGCTCTACATCATGTATTCGTCGGGCACGACCGGCGTGCCCAAGTGCATCGTCCACGGCACAGGCGGCACGTTGTTGCAGCATCTGAAGGAACAGTTGCTGCACACCGACGTTCGGGTTGGCGATCGTCTGTTCTACTTCACGACCTGCGGCTGGATGATGTGGAACTGGCTCGCCTCGGGCCTCGCCTGCGAGGCGACGCTCATTCTCTATGACGGCTCCCCCTTCGAGCCCGACGCAAACCGCCTGTGGACGTTGGCGCAGGACGAGAGGGTCGACATTTTCGGCGCCTCGGCCAAGTTCATCGACGCCTGCAACAAGGCCGAGATAGAACCCGTCAAGACGCACGATCTGTCGCGGGTCCGCACCATTCTGTCGACGGGCTCGCCGCTGGCGCCTGCCAGTTTCGATTTCGTCT
This sequence comes from Alphaproteobacteria bacterium, assembly GCA_038116985.1. GTDB lineage: Bacteria > Pseudomonadota > Alphaproteobacteria > SHVP01 > SHVP01 > CALJDF01. The sequence goes on from JAYOEZ010000026.1 coordinate 31,898, forward strand.
ACCGCGCGGTGAAGAAGGACGTGCGTCTGTCCTCGATTTCGGGCGGTACCGATTTGCTCGGCTGTTTCGCGGCCGGCGCCACGGTCCTGCCGGTCTATCGCGGCGAGATCCAGTCGCGCACCCTCGGCATGTCGGTCGAGGTCTTCAACGAGCACGGCGAGCCGGTGCAGGGCGAAAAGGGTGAACTCGTCTGCACCAAGCCGTTTCCCTCGATGCCGATCGGGTTCTGGAACGATCCGGACGACGCGAAGTACAAGGCCGCCTATTTCGAGGTCTTCCCCAACATCTGGACCCACGGCGACTACTGCGAGCTGACCGAACACGGCGGCATGGTGATCTACGGACGCTCCGATGCCGTGCTCAATCCCGGCGGGGTACGCATTGGCACCGCCGAAATCTACCGCCAGGTCGAACAGATGGACGAAATCGAAGAAGGCCTCTGCATCGGCCAGGAGTGGGACAACGACGTCCGCGTCGTGCTCTTCGTCCGTCTGCGCGAGGGTGCCGCGCTCGACGACGCCTTGCGCGACAGGATCAGGGCCAACATCCGTGCCAACGCGACGCCGCGCCACGTGCCCGCGAAGATCATCGCCGTCGACGACATTCCGCGCACCATCTCGGGCAAGATCACCGAGCTCGCGGTGCGCGACATCATTCATGGCCGCACGGTGAAGAACATGGACGCGCTGGCCAATCCCGAAGCGCTCGCTCTGTTCGAGAACCTTCCCGAACTGAAGACCTAGACCGTAAGGTCGCGCGCCAGCGCCGGGTAGCGGATCACCAGCAGCGCGGAACGCGTCGCCATGAAGCCGGCCAGCGCGAGCCACAGTCCGTGGTTGCCCCACAACGGCATGAACAGCGCCGTTAGCGTGACGAGGACGGCAAGCGAAGCGATCATGCCGTTTCGCAAGGCCTTGGTTCGTGTTGCTCCCAGGAACACGCCGTCGAACTGGAACGCCCAGATCGCCACCGCCGGGATCGCCACCATCCACGGCAGGTAAGACCGCGCGGTCTCGCGTACGTCCGGCAGGACCGTCATCAGGTCGATGAAAGGGCCGCCGAGCAGTGCGAAGGCGGCGGCGAACCCGGCTGCGACAACCGCGGCCCACAGCGTCGTCACCGCGACCGCGCGGTGCAGATGGGCCCGGTTGCGCGCCCCGACCGCGCTGCCCACCAGGGTTTCGGCCACGTGAGCGAAGCCGTCCAGCCCGTGCGAGATCAGCATGAACAACTGCATCAGGATCGCATTGGCCGCAAGCACCGCATCGCCCTGTTCGGCGCCCCGCGCGGTGAAATAGGCGACCGCGCTGATCAGGCATAGCGTGCGGATGAAGATGTCGCCGTTGACGCTGACCAGACGGCGTAGCCGCGCCGGGTCGAGCAAACGGTCGCGCGGCACGGCGCCCGGCACCGCCGCCAGCGCGCGCGCCCATGGCCTGCGCCGTAAACCCGGTCGTCGCCATGCGCAGGAAGCCGAAGCCCCAGTAGATGTAGGTGAAGATCAGCGTGCCGACGGCGACCGCGCCGATGTAGTAGGGCGCATCGAGCTGGCCCATCACCGCCGTGTCGACCATGCCGAGCATCGGTACCGAGAGGTTCGACAGGATGATGGGGATCGCCAGCCGCCACACCAGCCGGTGCCAGCCTCCTCCGGTGGCGTCGGGCAGGGTGCCGTCGGCGGTGCTCATGCCGGTCGCCGAAGCAGCATCAGGTTCAGGCCGTTGAGGGCGCGGTAGAGCGAACGGAACGCCGCGTCGAAGCCGCTCGCGCCGCTGTCGGCGCGCAGCGTCGCGATGTCTCGCCGGCCGTCGATCAACGCAGCGATGCCGGCCGCCTTGGCGTCGACCGGAAAGGCGACCGGCAGCCCTTCGAACCGGCTGCGAATCTCCGGCGTCTTGCGCAGGCTGGCGGCCAACGCGGCCGCGTCCGTGTGCAGGAGAATCGGGATGGCCGCGTCGGCGGGTCTTGCGATCGCCGCATCGCGCGTGGTGTCCTTGGCGACACAAAAAAATGTGCGTCTTGAGATTGCCGCACAGCGTTTCCGCCAACGCGCAGGCCTCCAGCCAGTCGAGTTTCGCCGCCCGTTTGCGCAGATCCTTGTCGTCGAGATAGGTCGCCGGGTCGTAGCGTGCGGGCGCGACGAAGGCGTTCAGCGACAGCCCCGCCTGCGCCACCAGTTCGGCGACCTCGGGCACGGTATAGGCGCGGTCGATCGGATGCAGCAGTAGGTCGGCGAAGGCCGCATCGTCGTCGCTGATGCTCGACAGGAACGGATTGCGCTTCAGCCAGTTGGTTTCGGGCGCGTCGGCCAGCAGGGCGCGCATGGTCTTCAGGCGGCGGC
>JAYOEZ010000027.1:0-4128 GCA_038116985.1 Alphaproteobacteria bacterium
ATGCCGAAGTCGGGGTAGTTGTATTTGAAGCGCTGCAGGTGGCGGTACATCCAGGCGTAGAGCTGATAGGCCGGCAGCGAATCGAGAAACTCGAACGCGCCGTCCGCCGCCTTGGGGCCGTTGCCGTTGTCCATGCCGTTGTCGGCCAGCGCGCGGCGATAGGCGTGCCACGTCTCGTCGTAGACGGTGGAGTCCATGTAGGCGCGGCTCGCCCGCATGAAGGCGTGAAACGCGCGGAACGATCGGTCTTCGAGAACGTCGGTGACGTCGGCGGGCTGGTTCGAGCGCATGGCGGTCTCCGGTGTCGCGGTCGTGGGCGATGATAGCAGCGGGTTCACGGCACTGAGAACCCGGGCGCGGTCAGTCGTTGGGCCGCAGGATGATCTTGCCTGGCCGCGCGGCGGCTTCCTTTTGCTGATGGGCGACGGCGGTCTTGACCTCCGCGAGCGGATAGGCGGCGGCGACCTGGGCGAAGAGGATGCCGCTTGAGACGAGGTCCACGACCTCGTCGTGGACCCTGTTGAATTCTTCAGGGGTGCGTTCGCGGCGCGATTTTCCCATGTAGTAGCCGACGACGCGGATTTCCTTGAACAACAGGTCGCTGACGTTGACCTGGGCGGACTCGTTGCTCATCAGGCCGTAGACCGCGACCGTGCCGCCGGTGGCGAGGCAGCTGGCGAGGCGTTCGGTGGCGCCGCCCGCGACCATGTCGATCGCGAGCGCGATGCCGGCGCCGCCGGTTGCCTCGGCGACGTCGCGCGCGAGATCGGGACCGTCGACCACGACGACGTCGGCCCCGATTTCGCGCAGATAGGGGCGTGCCGCGTCGCGGCGCACGACGTTGGCCGTGTGCAGGCCGCGCATCTTCGCGAGCTGAATGATGAACTGCCCGCACGAGGAATTGGCGCCGTTCTGGATCAGCCAGTCGCCCGGACGCAGCGCCACGATGTCTTCGAGCGCGTAGCAGGCGGTGATCATGTTTGCGATGAGGGACAACTGGTTGGCGTCGGCTTCGCGGGGGACGCGGCGCAGGTTTTCGGCGCCGACGCAGAACCGTTCGCGCCAGGTTCCCGGCGCGACGAAGGCGACGTTGACCCGGTCGCCGACGTCGAGCGTCGTGACGCCTCTGCCGAGCTCGCGCACGGTCCCGATGCACTTGTTTCCCGGTACGTGCGGCAGCGGTTCTTCGAAGCCTTTCAGGCCCTGCATCGAATAGAGGTCGTGCGGCCAGATCGAGACTGCCTCGACGTCGACGAGCACTTCGCCGGGCGCAGGCGATTCATCGGGGAGATCGACGACCTCGATGACGTCCTCGGGCCGGCCGTACCGTGCGTAGCGGGCTGCCTTCATGGCGCGGGCGAAACCCTATTTCTCCGCCAGGTAGATGTTCCAGGTCTGGCGGGTGGGGATGTCGGGGGCGGAGTGGGTCACGTTGTCGGCCATCTGGTCGAAGCGGCGGATGGTGACCCTGGAGAACCCGGCTGCTTTGAACAGCGTGTCGAAATCGGTCTTGAAGCAGGCGGGCATGAAGGGTTCGTCGTTGAGCCAGCCTTCCTGGTCCTGTAGCGCGTTCTGGAACGGGCTGTCGTCGACGTAGGCCAGTTCGAAGCCGACGAAGACGCCGGTGTCGTTGAGGACGCGCGCCGCCTCGGCAAAGAGCGCCGGGAAGCGCGCCGCCGGGAACTCGTGCAGCATGAAGGCGAAGAAGGCGAGGTCGAAGGCGCCGTCGTCGTAGGGCAGGTGTTCGACGTCCGCCTGGCGCCAGTGCGCGTTGAAGCCGCGCTCCCTGGCGCGCACGTAGGCGAGTCGCAGGCAGGGCTCCGACAGGTCGACGCCGTGGGCTTCGCTGTCGGGGTGCAGCGTGAGCCAGGTGCGCACACCGGCGCCGAAGCTGGTGCCCCAGTCGAGCACGGTCCGGTAGTCGCGCTCGGGCAGGTAGGAAAAGATGTTGCGATAGAGGTCATTCGAATCCGCGCCCGGCTTGAAGCGCACCGCGCGCGCCATCTCGTAGGCGAGACCCGCCAGCGGGTCGCCGGCGACGCCGCCGGGATGCTGGTGGAAGTCCGTCATCGTGAAGTAGTCGGGCATGTCGAGGTCGGGATCGAGCACGAGTTCGCCCGACTTGACTCCTTCGTCGGATAGCTCGCGCAGGCGCGGGCGCAGATCCTTCTTCAGGTGGTCGAGCGCCGGCACGATGCCGAGGTCGGGGTGGTCGTACTTGAACTGCTGCAGGTGGCGCATCGCCCAGGCGTAGAGCTGGTAGGACGGCAGGTCGTCGATCACGTCCAGCACCGCGTCGGCGTCGCGGCCGTTGCCGCCGGCGCGTTCGTAGGCGCGCCAGGTGTCTTCGTAGAGCGGGCCCAGGCGATAGTTGCGCGCGGCCGACAGGAAGGTGTGGAAGGCGCGCATCTCGCGCGGGGCCTCCATGCCGAGCGGACGGTTGGCGCGATCGGCGGTCATGGCGCGGCTAGTCCGTCATCTCGCGCACCTTGCGGCCGATGTGGCTGATCGGCACGTCGGAGCGGTGCAGTTCGCTCAGCACGCGGGTGACGAAGCGCTGCACGTCGGCTTGGCGCACCTTGGACTGTTCGGGCGTTTCTTCAAGCGATTCGATCGCGTCCGCCGCGATGGTCTTGTTGTTCTCGAGCACGGTTTCGAGCGCGGTGAGACGGTCGCGCAGGATGTAGACCTCGGAGGCCAGCGCGACGAAGGCGCCGACCATGCGGTCCATGCCGATGTCGTGGAGGAATTCGGGTTCGGTGGTGGTGACCGGCCCGGTGAGTACGGACTTGTAGCGTTTGTCGCCGGATTGTTTGTTTGCCATGCGTTCCTCCTCGGCGACGCGCATGTTAGCGCCGTTGGGCTCGGGTGACGAAGCGTTTTGGCAGCCGGTCGGCCGAACCTACCGGCGCTGGTAGACCACGGTGAGGTTGTTGGCCGGCATCTCGACGGTTTCGACATGCGCAAGGCCGTTTGCGGCGGCACACGCAATGACGTCTTCGAGGTTGCGGATGCCCCACGACGGGTCGCGGGCGCGCAAGGACTCGTCGAACGCGGCGTTGCTCGGCGCCGTGTGTCGACCGCCGCGCCGATAGGGGCCGTACATGATCACGCGCGCGCCTTGCGGGAGGAGGGCGCCGGCCTTGGCCATCAACCCCTCGCACGCCGCCCACGGCGAGATGTGGATCATGTTGACGTTCAGCAGCGCGACCGGCGATGAATCGAGCGCGATGTCGTCCCATGCATCAGCGGTTGCATCGAGCCGGATCGGCGCCCTTGCGTTGGTCACGCCCTCATGTGCGACCCACGCCGCGATGCTGGAATGGGCGTCTTCGCTTAAGTCGCTTGGCTGCCAGGTCAGATGGGGAAAGGCCGCCGCGAACCAGGCGGTGTGCTGCCCGCTGCCGCTGGCGACCTCGATCACCAGGCCGTCGCCGGTATCCGGCAGGTGGCGCCTGAGGACGGCCAGGATGGGCTCGCGGTTGCGCTCGGTGGCGGGCGCGAATTGGCGTCGGTCGTCGGTCATGCGGCGGACCCTAGTCGCTGCCCCGGCTGGGCTCAATCTGCGGCAGCGCGCTAAAATGGCGGTGCTAGAAAAGGGGCGGGGATGACCAATCGATTCGATCTGACGGGGCGCGTCGCTCTGATTACCGGCGCGTCGAGCGGGATTGGCCGGCACGCGGCGCATGTCTTCGCCGAGGCCGGGGCCAAAGTCGGTCTGGCGGCGCGGCGGCGCGAGCGGCTCGACGACTTGGTCGGCGAAGTCGAGGCACAAGGCGGGTTGGCGGCTGCGGTGACGCTCGACGTCGCCGACCCAGACGCCGTCGAGCCGGCACTGGATGCGGTCGAGACGGCGTTGGGCCCGATTGACGTGCTGTTCAACAACGCCGGCGTGACGATCAGCAAGCCGCCGTTCGAGCACACGCCTGAGGATTGGCAGACAGTTATCGACATCAACCTCAACGGCGCCTGGTACATGGCTAATGCCGTCGCCAAACGAATGGTGGCGCGCCAGGAGTCGCGGGGGGCCCCGGCGGGCGCGGACAAACAAACCCCCACCGGGGGGGGCCGCCGCGGCCGGGGCGCCGGGGGGGGGGAGCCGGCGTGCCCCGCGGGGGGGGGCGGCCC
>JAYOEZ010000027.1:4138-33573 GCA_038116985.1 Alphaproteobacteria bacterium
TGGCGTCCAAGGCGGGCTTGGCGCACCTCACACGGCAGATGGCGATGGAGTTGGCGCCGTATCGCATTCGGGTCAATTCGATCGCCCCCGGCTTGTTTCTGACCGAGCTGAGCGAGGACTACGTCAAGACCGAGCGCGGCCAGGCCATGATCGCCAAGATTCCGATGGGTCGTCCGGCGCGCGCCGAGGAGATGGATGGGGCGCTGCTGTTGCTCGCCTCCGACGCAGGCTCCTACATGACGGGGAGCGAGATCGTCATCGACGGAGGCACGAACGTCGCGCGTTAGACGTTTGCGGCGCTTCCCGAGTTTGGTCTACGGCCCCCAAAGGGCAGGCCGACGCCAGGCTGGTGGGACGCGGAGCCGGCCGCGCTGCAGCGGCTCGTTGCGCAGTGTGATGGCCTGCCAGGCCTCGCGCCATTCGCGGGGGAGAGGGTAGGGCGGCTCTACAGCTGTTTCTGGGAGAAAACCGAAACGCCGGTAGTAGGCAGGGTCGCCCAGGACGAAGACCCGATCCACGCCGCTGCTTTCCAAGCGTCGCAGGCCTTCCTTGACGAGAGCGCTGCCAATGCCGCGTTTCTGCCAAGTGCTGGCGACCGCCAGCGGGGCGAGAAGCGCGAACCTGGCGCGTCCCTCGGCAATGCTGCAGCCAGTGAAGGCGACGTGCCCGACGACGGATCCCTCGATGGTGGCCACACAAGAAAGAACCCCGGGTGTTTCCCGCAGGAGGCTTCTCACCAGCACCAGCAGGTCTTCATCCGGGAACGCATCCGCATACAGCGCCTCGATCGCCGGTAAGTCGTCCGGCGCGCTTTCGCGGACATCGACATCCGTTTCATCATTCTGCTTCATGTGGCCTGAATACCGTACTTGCCGGTGATGCCGAAGGCATGTTCCGCAGGCCCGGGCTTGATTTGACCCGGGCGAGGGCCTACCAAAAAAGAACATTCACCGAGGGGCACACTTATGAAGTTCGACGCCAAGCGTGCGGCGTTCATCGCCATCGATCTGCAGCAGGCGTTCTGCACCGACACCGGTTCGGTCGCCAAGCAGGGACGCGACATCACGCCGTGCCGCGACGCTGCGCTGCGCTGCGTCGAACTGGCGGACGCGGCGCGCGCCAACGGAATTCCGGTGATCTGGACGCGGATCGCGCTGCGCCCCGACTATGCCGACGGCGGACTCATGATTCACGAGATCCGGCCCGGGTTGAAAGAAGCGGGCGGCATCAAGGCCGGCACCGACGACGCGGCGCTGATCACCGAAGCGGTGGTGGCGCCTGAGGACTTTCTGATCGACAAGCCGCGAAACTCGGCATTCTTTTCGTCCGGTCTCGAATCGCTGTTGCACGCGCTGGACGTTCGCTGCCTGGTGATGGGCGGGGTGACCACCTCGATGTGCGTCGAATCGACGGCGCGCGATTCCGGCCAGCGCGACTACCGCACGTTCGTGGTGCGCGACGCCTGCGGCGACTTCGCGCAGGACCGCCACGACGCGTCGTTGTCGGCGATCGAGTTCGGCTTCGGCCGCGTCATTTCGCACAATCAGGCGCTGGACGCGTTCGGCGCCGGGGAGGCAGACCTATGAGCGCGCGCAACGCCACCCAATGGCAGACGCCACCGAAGGTATCGCCCGACAACTACGTCAGCGGCGACGTCTATACCGACCCTGCGGTGTTCGAAGCGGAGCGCGAACGCATCTTCGGCCGTATCTGGCACATCGCCTGCCACGAAAGCGAGTTGCGCGAACCGTTCGACTACCGCACCTATGACCATCTCGGCATTCCGCTGGTCAGCATCCGCGGCGGCGACGGCAAGGTACGCACGTTCTACAACGTCTGTTCGCACCGTGGCGCCAAGCTGATGCAGGAGCCTGCCGGCAACGCCAAGCGGATGACCTGCTTCTATCACTTGTGGAGCTACGACGCGGAAGGCAACTGCATCGACATCCCGCGGCCCGAGGCGTACGAGCCGACCGGAATCGCCAAGGAGAACTGCGGGCTGCGCGAGGTGCGTACCGAAACCAAACTCGGGCTCGTATTCATCAATCACGACGATGACGCCGGGCCGCTGGCGGACTTCCTGGGCCATCTGCTCGATCACTTCGAAGAGCCGATGGGCACCAAGGAGCTCGAGGTATTCACGTTCCATCGCGCCGAACTGAACGCCAACTGGAAGGCGTGGATGGAGACCAACCTCGACGCCTATCACACGTTCATGCACGTCGTGCTGCGCAAGACACAGGTCGATTCCGACCGCAGGATACAGGTTCATCCGGGCGGCCACGCAGCGGGCCAGGGCGTGCGCGCGAGCTACACCAACTACAAGGGCTGGCAGGAACGGTCGGACACGCTCGCGTTGCCGGGCCTGGAGGCGACCGAGATGCGCTCGGCGCATCTGTTTCCCAATGCCATGCTGCTCGCGCGCGGCACGGTGATCCGCCTCGATACCGTTATTCCCGTTGCGCCCGGCAAGATGGTGCTGGAATGCCGCGGGCTGGGTGTGCGCGGTGACACGCCGGAACAACGCCGCCAGCGTTTCTCGCATCACAACATGTACTGGGGACCGCTGAGCCGGAACATGCCCGAAGACGCCTTTGCCGCCGAGGCCTGCGAAGCAGCGTTCGCGCCCGGCGCCGCGAACTATCAGATCATCGCGCGCGACGAGAACATGACGGGCCAGGACGACGGCATGATGCGCAACTTCTACGCCGAGTGGAGCCGGCAAACCGGCCTGCCCGCGCACAACCCGACCAATCGCGGCGCATGACGACGGGCATCCGCGGGAACGTCGCAGACCGCCTGGAAGAGCACGCTGCGGAGCGGCCGGACCATCCGGCCATCGTCGGACCGGACCGTTCGCTGACGTTCGCCGAACTGTCGGACGAGGTGCGCCGGACGGGCGCGCACCTGATGGATCGCGGCCTGGGCATCGGCGACATCGTCGGCCTGTGTCTGCGCGATACGGTCGACCATCTATCGCTGCTTTACGGCATCGGCCGGTCGGGTGCGGTTGTCCTGCCGATGGACGTGCGCTGGACACGGGAGGAGCGCGACCGCATCGCCTCGTTCTTTGGCGCCAAACTGGTGCTGACCGAACCGGGAGAGAGCGTGTCGGCTGCCCTGCCGCAGGCGGCGGTCGACGCGGACTGGCGCACAGCCGTCGCGGCGGCCAATCCATCGCGCGACTTTCCAAGCGACGAGACGCACGGGCTGGTGCTGTCGCTGTCGTCGGGGACGACGGGAATTCCCAAGGGGCCGCTGCACAGCCACAAGCAGATGCATACGCGGTTCAACACACAGTCGGTGTCGCTCGGCTTCAACAAGGATGACCGATTCCTGAGCGCGCTGCCGATCTACTTCGGCGCGGGCCGCGCCTTTGTGATGGGCATGCTCTATCACGGCGCAACCGTGCAGATGATGCGGCTGCCCTACGAACCGCATGAACTGGTCGACACGATCGCGAGCGATCGGGTTTCCATCACGCTGCTGGTGCCGACATTGCTGCGCCGCTTGCTGGCCATCGCGCCCGAGGCGGGTCATCTGCTGCCCGACAGTCTGCGCATGGTGTTCACGACCGGCGCGATCCTGCATGCCGACGAACGCGAGGAGATGCTCGCCCGGCTGACGCCCAACCTGCACAACTACTACGGCTCCACCGAGGGTGGCGGTCTGTCGATTCTCCGTCCGAGCGACGAGGGCGATGCGGTGCGTTCCGTCGGACGCATCGTGCACGACGCCGAAGCACAGGTGGTCGGCGAGGATCACGTGCCGCTGCCGGCCGGCGAGGTGGGCCGCGTACGCTACCGTGGCGGCGCCTGCGCGACGTCGTTCTACAACAACCCCGAAGCGACGGCGGAGTCGTTCCACGACGACTGGTTCTATCCGGGGGATCTCGGACGTTTCGACGGCGAGGGCCGCCTCTATATCGTCGGGCGCGCCAAGGACATGATCATCCGCGGCGGCGTGAACATCTATCCGGCCGAGATCGAGCAGACCCTGTTGCAACACCCAGACGTCAGCGATGCGGCCGTCGTGGCCTGGCCGTCGAAGGAGATGGGCGAGGAGGTGGCGGCGTTCGTGGTGTCGCCGGCGGTTTCGCCCGAGGAGGCGTTGATGGCCTACTGCCGCGAACACCTGGCGCGCTACAAGGTGCCACGGCAGATATTCCTGATCGACGCGTTGCCGAAGAACGGGTTCGGCAAAGTGCTGAAGAAAGACCTTGCGGCGACGCTGACCCCCGTTTGACGCAGGGTTGACCGATCGCGGCTTTGCCGCCATGTTCCGCGCCATGTTTACGCAGACTCAGCAGCGGCGACTTACGGGCCCGGCCTTCGGGGCGGACCGGGCAGTCGCGCGTGCGCGAGTTACGGGCCCGGTTCCCCTTGGGGGCCGGGATCGTTTTCTCACGCAATCAACGCTGCTTTCGGAGTCCGCGTATCATGTCTTCATCTGACCCAAATCACCGATCTACCGCCGTTTTCACGATCCAGGCGATCGCCGATCCCGGCGTGCTGCCGGCTGCCATCGGCGTTTTCGCCAAGCATGGTCTGATCCCGAGCCGCTGGGTGGGCAACGCCCACACCGGGGACGACCGCGTCTTTCTCCAGGTCGAGTTCGACGGCATGGCGGACAACGAGGCGCGTCGGCTGGCCATCGGCTTGCGGCGTTTGCTGTGCGTCGAGACCGTGGTGACCGACACGCGTCAGTTCGCCGCGCAACGCGCCTAGCCTTGTCGTACCCGGAAGTTCCTGCCCGGCAATTCGTGCCGGGCGGCACCGGCTGCCTGCGCCATTAACCTTAACGCGGGTTTACCGCGGCCCCGTTTCATGCGGGTCCGAGCGGTTAACACCGGCGGAAATCCTTGGCCCGGCGATTGCTTCTCCCCTCTCGGATGAGTTCCGCGCAGAAGCGCATTCGTTAACGGCGGCGCATTCACGACCGCCGATGAGAGGGCAGTATGCACACGGCACGTTTGGTCGATTCGTTTCGCTATGTCGTTCTTGGTTTTGTCGCGACGATGCTCGCGGCCGCGCTTGCCGGACAGGCGTTCGCGCAGAGCCAGACCGTCAACTAGTCCGCCAGCGTCACGGTCCAGAACACCTTCAACGTGGGTGGCTGGGAAGACGTCACCTTCGGCACCGTAGCCGCCGTCGCGGCGCCGACCGCCGGTACCCAGGCGTCGATCGTTCTGCAGCCGATCACCGGCGCGACGACCGTCACCCAGGGATCGGGCGGCTCCGCCTCGCGCCTTCTGATCATCACGTCGCCGACGCCAGGCAAGATCATGATCAACAACGCGCCGCCGAACACGACCTTCACGATTACACCGGGCAGCACGGTTCAGTTGTCGAACCCGGCGAACACGAGCGCCACGCAGTTCGACTTCACGCCGGCCACCGTCGCCATGGACTACAATCCGACGACCGACGCGTCGGGCACGCTCAACATCATGGTCGGCGGCACGTTGGCGACCCGCCTGCAACAGGGCTCAGGCGCCGAATCGGCTGGTTACGTCGACGGCACCTATACCGGCACCTACGCCGTGACGCTGGCCTACTAGACCGGGGGGCGGGGCACTGCCCCGGCCCGGCTTGACGCTTGCGCCAACCCGGCTATTGTCTCGCCATCATGAACCTGCAGACACGGATTCGGCGAATTACTGACCCGGCTTCCACGCGGAGCCGGGCGTTGTCCGTTGCCGAATCCACATCAGAAGAGTCTGCAGATCATGTCTACACATCACGCTAGTTCCGAATCCTTGACGGCCTTCCGTCTGCGCGCCGTCGCAGCGCCCGACGTTCTGCCGCGTTGTCTCGAACTTCTCGCCAAGCGCAACATGGTGCCGACGTACTGGCACTCCGAGCGCGTGGGCGACGGCCTCGAGATCGAGTTCCGCGTCGAGGACGTCGACGCGCGCCTCGAGACCTACATGGCGGAGTGCCTGCGCGGCATCTTCAATGTCGAGGCGGTGGTGACGTCGAGCGTCTGTCTTCAGGACACGCGCGCGGCGTTCGGCTGACGGCTCTACCAGTTGAGGATGTTGCTGCCGAGGTAGCGGCCGAAGCCCAGGGCCGGGGTGACGCTCATGCCGCCGACGAAGCTGCGGCCCGACAGGGTGCCGCCGCCGATCGCCTCGCCTGCGGCGTAGAGGTTGGGGATCGCCTTGCCGTCGCGGTTTACGACTTGCAGGTCGGTGTTGACCGAGAGGCCGGCCGGCGTCTTGAGCGTCGCGCCGTGGGCCTTGATCGCACGCAGGGGGCGTTTGCCGATCTTGGCCGGGAAGTGCTTGCGGCCGAACCGGTCGCTGCCCGCTTCGACGGCGTGGTTGTATTCGTCGATGGTCGCGAACAGGGTGTCGGCATCCATGCCGCAGGCCTTCGCCAGGTCGGCGATGGAGTCGGCGGTCTTGAAGGAAGGATGCTCGGCGAACGCCTCTTCGACGGCCTCGGGCGTCCAGTCGGCGCCGGCGAGGCCGCCGCCCTGGCCCAGCAGGGGCGGCGCCTTGCGGAAGATCTTCTCGTCGAAGACGATCCAGAAGCTCATCTCGGGCTGTTCCATCAAGCGGTCCTCGCGCTCGTGGACGCTCGGATGGTCTTCCGCGACGAAGCGTTCACCGCGCAGGTTGACGAAGATTTCCCACGGCGGCCTGACCTGGGGCGTGAGCGACGGCATGCGGTAGAAGTCCACCCGGTTCGGGTTGCCCTTCATCGCGATGCCGCCGAAGGTCGGCAGATACTTGTCGCCGTTGCGCACGAGGCCGCCCGCGTGGGCGCCGATCAGGATGCCGCTGCCGTTCGAGGTCGGCATCGAAGCCGAATAGAGCGCGTGGCCCTCTGTCAGGCGCGGGAACAGGCGGCCGTTGGCGCCGTAGCCGCCGGTCGTCAGGACGACGTTCTTGGCCAGCACGGTCTCTTCCTTGCCGTCGGTGTCCTGCAGCTTGACGCCGCTGACCGGGCCGTAGCGGCCGTCCTGGACGAGGCCGACGAGGCTCGTGCGAATTCGCAGTTCGAGGTTGCCCCGGCGTAGCTGGCGCGTCAGCACGCGGCGCAGCACTTCGAGCACCGAAAGGCCGCCGTCGACGCCCCAATAGGTGCGTGCGATCGTGTAGGCCTCGTGGCCGTGGAAGATCTTGGGGCACTCGGGGTCCATCGCGAAGCCCTCGGCCATCAGCCAGTCGATGGTGCCGGGGGCGAGATTGACCGCGAGGTTCACCAGACGCGGGTCGGCGGTGTTCTTGCTGATCCGCATGGCGTCCTGGAAGTGCAGGCGCGGATGATCTTCGATGCCGCGTTCGCGCTGTAGCCGAGTGCCGGCGGCGCTCATCTGACCGGCCGACAGGTGGAGCGTGCCGCCGACATCCACGTTCTGCTCGACGAGCAGTACGCGCGCGCCGCGCGCCGCGGCGGCGGCCGCGCACGGAATCCCCGCGGTCCCCGCGCCAACTACAATGACGTCGTACTGGTTACTCATGACGGCTACTGCGGTTCACAAACCCAGAGCGCAAAGACCCTAGGGTGCTGCCTCCTCGTTGTAAGGAGACGGGCAATTGCCGGCATCCGCTTCTTTCTGCCAAACCTCGACGCCGTCGATCAGCGTGGGGCCGCCGCACGGAAGCAGCATGTAGGACATGGCTTCGGAAAGCTGCGGCACGGTCGCGCCGAGTTCGAAGGCGCGCCTCAGATGAATGCGCATCGCGTCGTAGGTGCGCCGCGCGGCATGGCAGACGATCAGAATGATCTCGGCCAGAGCCGGGTCGATCTCGCCGCGCGCGGCTTCGCAAACCTTGAGGTAGCGTTCAGTCGAGGCGTCGACGGAAATCCACTCGTTCCAGTGGTAGGCGCCGAACCACAGCGCGCGGTGCGCTTCGGCGGCGCCCGCCAGCGCGATCGAATCGGCGAGGATGCCTTCGCTCAGCCCTGCCTTGATCGCCCGGCGCATGTGAATGTGGCCGTGTTCTTCGTCGGCGGCGACCTGGAGCGCGGCCCAGACGAGTTCGCGCTGCTGCGGCGTAAACGCGCGCGGACTAAGCGTCAGCAGTTCGTAATAGGCGTCGTAGGCGGCCAAAAGATCGGGATCGGACGAACCAATCATCCGGTGATAGGTGAGGAGATAGCCGCGCTTCTTTTCGACCGCTGCCAGGGCTTCCTTCGTCGTCGCCATCCGTCCCATTCCTTGCCGTTGCAACCGAGAACCGGGCACCAAGGTGTCCGGACCGCCGAATCGCCAGCAAGGGGGCCGGCAGCCCCCCAGAGCGCCCCGCTTCGAGCGGGACTGGCACCCGCTCACTCCCCAATCGATCCTTGGTAGCCCAGAAATCGGGCCTCAGCAAGGCTCTGCCGGTGTCGCCTCGCAGGGCGGGCTTGGCTAGAGTACCCGCCGTTCAGAAAGGATACGTATGTTGTCGAACGCGCTACGCGCCCACCCGATTTCGACCGAGGACCGGCCGGCCGGCATCGGCCATGCGCCACGACGTCCGGCGCGTGCCCTTACCGGGGCTAGCTAATGCGCTTCGCGTCCTACCGCCACGCAGGCCGCGACTGCTTCGGTCTTGTCGTTGAGGGCGGTCTCGCCGATCTGACGGGCGTGAACGGCCATGCCGATCTGGCGGGCGCCATCGCGGCCGACGACCTGCCGGCGATGGGCGACGCTGCCGGCGCGGCACCCATCGTGCGGCCTGAGGACGTGACGTTTCTTCCGACCATTCCGGCGCCGTCCAAGGTCGTGTGTATCGGGTTGAACTACGAGCCGCACCGCATCGAGATGGGGCACGACAAGGATCCGTATCCGACCGTCTTCGTTCGCCTGAACGACACGCTGGTGGGGCATCAGGGCACGCTGACGAAACCGGCGAACAGCGACGCCTTCGACTACGAGGGCGAGATCGCCGTCATCATCGGCAAGCCGGGCCGCCGCATCGCCGAGGCCGACGCCATGGACCACGTCGTCGGATACACCGTCTTCATGGATGCGTCGGTGCGCGATTTCCAGAGCCAGAACCTGATCGCGGGCAAGAACTTTCCAGCGACCGGCGGCATGGGGCCCTGGATGACCACGGCGGGCGCGATGCCGTCGCCCGAGGCGGTGACGCTCAAGACGCGGCTGAACGGGCAGCGTATGCAGCAGGGTACGCTGGCCGAACTGACATTCACCATTCCCGAACTGATCGCCTATGTGTCGGCCTGGACGCCGTTGGGACCGGGCGACGTGATCAGCACCGGCACGCCGAGCGGCGTCGGCACGGCGCGCAAGCCGCCCGTCTACATGAAGCCCGGGGATACGGTCGAGGTAGAGGTCGGCGGCATCGGGACGCTGGTGCATACCGTCGCCGGGCCGGGCTGACCGACTACGATCTGTCCGCTGCCTCGTAGATCGCGGTCATGCTTTCGAGGTGCCGCGCCAGATTGAATCTGTCGCGCACGTCGGCGCGGGCGCGCACCAGCATCTCTTTGATTGCCGAACCGCCGGCGAGCGCTTCGGCCGCCGCTGCCGCGAAGCTATCCAGATCGTCGGGCGGTATCAGGTAGCCGGTTTCTCGATGCCGCACGATGTCGGCGTGGCCACCGGAGTCGCTCGCAACGACGGGCGTATCGACCAGCATGGCTTCGACCAGCGTACGCCCGAATGCATCTTCGATCTGAGGCGCGAGCAGGACATCCATGCCGGCGAGCCAGTCTTCGACGGGCGTTCGAAATCCGGCGTAGCGGACCGGCGCCCGCAATCCGAGCGCCCGGGCGTGTTCCTCGAGCATGGGCCGGAGGCCGTCGCGGTCGGCCCCGACCATCACGTGGACCAGCGGGCGCGCTTCGACCCGTTCCAGCCGCGCGGCGATCTCGAGGAACGCGTCCGGCCGCTTCTGTTCGGTCAACGAGCCGCAAAAGCCGACGATCAGCGCATCTTCAGGCGCCCCGATCGCCGACTGCACGATGCGACGTGCGTGCGCACGGTCGGGGAGCGGGGCGTCGACGTCGAACGGATTGGCGACGATGTGGGCGCGGCGCTGCAACGTCGTGGTCGGCAGGCGGCTGCAAGAGAACGCGGAGATGCAAACGATCTCGCTGGCGAACCTTGCCGTCAGACGCCGCAGGCGCGAACGGTCGAAACGTGCGCGCTGGTGCCAGATGTAGGGGCGCCCTGCAAGCCGGCTTGGCAGCACCCAGGTCTGATTGATGCGGCCGTCGTTGCCATGGACGAGGTCGATCTCGTTGGCGCGGAGAAATGCTCCGATGCGACGTGACAAGGTCAGGAGCCGGGCTGCCACGTTGACGCCGTTGCCGGCCTCAAGAAGGGGGATATCCGACAGCACCGTGTGCGCGATGCCTTGTTCTTCCAGATGCTCGGTAAGCGCTCCGCGTTGGTGCACGGCGATCAAAGGAACGAAGCGGTCCGGCGGCAGCTTGCTCGCGAGCAGCAGACTCGAGATGTGGCTGCCGCCTACGGTGTCGCCAACATAGGGATAACAGACACGCCGTGGCTGTCGTTCGGCCGCGCTCATTTAGCTGGCGTCCATCCGCCGCCGACTCCATGCGGGCGCACCTCGTGGGGCCGCATCAAGCCGCATCTGCGCGCGCAGCAGGCTGATGGCGCCTGAGGAATTCGCTGGCGCTAGAGAGGCGTACGCCCAGACGGGTCCAGCCACGCCCTTCATGGCGGCGGTTCCAGAAATCCTGGGCGAGCGAAGGGGCGAGGCCGGGCAGGGGCGGCAATTGCTCGCCAAGGCCCTCAAGGAAGAGATCGTGCGGAAACCTGAAGCCGCTCTTCGGGTAGTCGAAAAGCGGCTTGGGCAGATAGCGCAGAAGCAGGCGCCGCAACACCGACTTCTGTCCGAAAGCGAGTAGCGCCCTCGGGTCGAACTCGGCCATCAGTTCCGCCAGCTCGCGGCTGAGGAATGGCGTCCGCAGTTCCAGGCTCGCGGACATGCTTGCGTGGTCGTAGACCATGAGTTGGTCGTTGGGTAGTGCATGCACCAGTTCGTATGGCGGGACGGCGAGGTATGGCGGGAGGTCACCGGCGAAGTCGGTGCGCGCCATGCGATCGAATCCGTCAAGCCGGCGAAGACCTCCGATAGCCGGGTAGTTCTTCAGCGCCAGGTAGACCTCGTGATGCGGCAGCAGGAAAACGTTGCGCGCCAGGTCGAAGCGATCGCTGTATCTGGCAAGCGGGCCGCAGGCGGCCCTGACCGCGCCGCGCAACCACGCGGGTAACGTCTGCAGGTACCTCGCGCGATAGAGCTGATCGTGTTTGCCGTATCCGAAGGTGAGTTCGTCGCCGCCCATGCCCGTGATGCAGACTTTGAATCGATCGGCGGCCATCTTCGAGAGATGGGAAACCGAGAGCGCGCTCAGGTTGTCATGGGGCTGCTGCATGATGTCGAGCAGGCGCTCGACCCCGGCCTGCGACGGGTCTTCGTCGGACTCCAGCACGACGTGCGGATGGTCGAGGTGTTGGGCGATCTTCGCGGCGCGTCCCGATTCATCGACGGCGTCACCCCGCGGGTAGCTGACGGTAAGGCATGTCAGTTCCGTCGCGAGCTCCTGGCGCGCCAGGCTTGCAACAAGTGCCGAGTCGATGCCGCCTGAAAGAAACAGGGCAAGCGGTACGTCGCTGATAAGCCGCCCGCGCAGTGCATTCGTAAGCGCTTCCGCAATTCGTGTCAGGCCGGATTCGGGCACCGCCTCGACGCGGCCTCGGCCAGGCTCGCCGCGAGGTGGCCGCCAGTAGGTGCGGGGGCTTCCCAAGATTCCGTCGCTGACCGACACGACCTGTGCGGGCTCGAGTCGGCGGACCTCGCGGAACGGTGTGGCCGGCGCGTGGAAGTTGCCGTAGGCGAGATATCCGCACCAACCTGCGTCGTCGATTTGAGGGGTCAGATTGAGAAGGCGGCTCAGCGGGCCGAGTTCCGATGAGACATAGACGCCGTCGTCGGTTTCGGCGACGAAGAGCGGTTTCTCACCGAAGGCATCGACCGCAAGATGGGCGCTTCTTCCATCCCAAAGCGCGAAGGCGAACATGCCGTCGATACGATCGAGCACGGTCTCGCCCCACTCGCACCAGGCGCGCAAAACGACCTCTACGTCTCCCGACGTTTCCAGCGCGACTCCCTGTTGGGCAAGTTGCGCGGCAAGGGTGCGGAAATTGTAGATCTCGCCGTTGTAGGAGAGGACGGTCCCCCGATGGACCATGGGCTGATCGCTGCGCGCCTGCGGATCGAGGATCGCCAAACGCCGATGTCCGAGATAGACGCCCGCGGCCGTATCGAACCACTCGCCGCTGCTGTCGGGCCCGCGATGCGCCAATTGCGCGGTTCCCGCGCGGCCAATCGCAATATCCGCGTCGGTCAGGGGGCGTTTCAGGAAAAGGGCGAAAATGCCGCACATCGTGAAGGTATACAGCGTGTTTGTGGGACGGCGAAGCGGTCGTTCCAGGGTCGACAGGTACTAGCCGCAGGACCTTCTCGGTACAAGGCGCAGCCGCCCCAAAAGGCTGCCTAGCTGACGAATCAGCGGCGCCAGATTGCGGAAGCGTGGCCGTGTCCGTTGACATCGGCGGACTGGCAGTGTTTTTGTACGGACAAAGAAAGACGATCCCACAGGCACTTAGGGAGGCTAGGCCTTGCAGGGACCGACCGAACAGGGGCGAGAGGGTATCCTCGAGCGGGTTTCCCGTTATCTGGCGTGGCTTGCCGGCGGCGCGATTCTCTTTTGCGCGGTGCTGGTGACGCTCGACGTCTTCGGGCGAAATCTGTTCAACGACAATTTCTTCGAGAGCTTCGAGATCACCATCTACCTCTATGCGGTGACCGTGGCGTTCTCCTTCTCCTTCGCGCTCACGACCAAGACGCACATCAGGATCGACGTGGTCTATGCGCGCTTTCCCAAGCCGGCGCGCGCGGTCCTCGACGTTGTCGCGATGGCGCTGCTGACCGGCATCTCGCTGATTCTTTGCTACTACGCCTGGTCGCTGACCGCGGAAAGCTACGGCTTGCCGGGGCCCGGCAACCTGGGCGCGGTCTCGCCGTCTGATCTTTCGGTACCGCTGGTCATTCCGCAGTCGGTCTGGTCGCTGGGCCTGACGTGGTTCGCGGCAGTGTGCACGATTTACCTGTTGCGGGGGCTCTACATGCTGCTGCGCGGGGACATTGATGGGGTCAGTCATCTGATCGGCATTGAGCAGCGCGAGGGCGAGGCTGAACTTCAGGAGGCGCTCCACATCATGCAGGACGGGGAAACCAAGTAATGGCCGCTGTCGCCCTTGTCGTCCTGTTGGTACTTGCCGCGCTGGGCATTTACGTCGCGGCCGTCCTCGGCATCCTCGCCGTATTCCTGGGCGAGACGTTCTCATTCATCCCGCTTGTGCCCGTCTTGGGCGATGTGGCGTGGTCGGCGAGTACCGAGTTCGTGCTGGTCGCGGTGCCGCTGTTCATCCTGATGGGCGAATTGCTGCTTCGGACGGGAATCGCGGCGGACATGTTCCGCGCGCTCGATCGCTGGGTGAACTGGTTGCCGGGCGGCCTGATGCACACCAACATCGCGTCGAGCGCCCTTTTCGCGGCGACATCGGGGTCGTCCGTCGCGACCGCAGCGACGATCGGCACGGTGGCGATTCCGAACATCGAGCAACGCAAGTACAGCCCGCCATTGTTTCTCGGCTCTCTCGCCGCAGGCGGCACGCTCGGCATCCTGATCCCGCCGAGCATCAACATGATCATCTACGCAGTCCTCACCGAATCCTCGGTGACCGACCTTTACCTCGCGGCGATGATCCCGGGCATCATGCTGGCGGCCATGTTCTCGCTGGCCATCTTCGGGGCTTGCGTCATCAAGCCGTCGCTCAGCGGTACTCACGAGCGTGCGACCTGGGCCGAACGCATCGGCGGCCTGCCGCACCTGCTGCCTCCGATCATTTTGTTTCTGGTCGTCGTCGGCTCGATCTACGCGGGTTGGGCGACGCCGACGGAGGCCGCGTCGCTCGGCGTCGTTGCGTCGCTGGGCTTCGGCATATATCGGCGCCGGATCAATCGCAGCGTCCTGCTGCTGGCATTCGAGGGGACGATGCGCACCACGGCGATGGTCACGCTGGTGGTGGTGATCGCGTTCTTCCTCAACTTCGTGCTGCAGTCGATCGGGGTGACCCAGTTCGTCAGCGACTTTATGGAGAGCCTCGACATCAACCCGACCTGGGCGATGCTGGCGATCATCGCGTTCTACCTGATCCTGGGCATGTTCATGGAAACGCTGTCGCTGATGATCGCGACGACGCCGATCGTGGTGCCGGTCATCCTGGCGCTGGGCTTCGACCAGATCTGGTTCGGCGTCTTGTTCATGATCCTGGTCGAGGCGGCGCTGATCACGCCGCCGATCGGCGTGAACCTGTTTGTCGTGCAGGCGGTGCGCGGTAGCGGGCCGTTCCGCGACGTGGTCATAGGCTCGCTGCCGTTCCTGTTGATGATGATCGCGATGATGCTACTTCTGCTGGCATTCCCGGGATTGGCGCTATGGCTGCCGGAAGTGTTTAATTAGTTTCAGGATCGACCTGAATCGGGCTCGCCGGAGCCCCGATCGAGTAGAAGGGGTTCGGCCGGCGTCGGCCCCGCGGTGAAACTGAACAAGGGAGGAAACATGTTCAGAAGAGACCAGCTTATCGGTGCCGCCGCGGCGGCGGCCCTGCTTGCGCTGCCGGGCGTCGCCCTGGCGGATGGTCACGTCAACAAGGCCGACGGCGTATTTCCGGAGACGGAGATCAACGTCATCGGCAACGTCAGCGTGACCACCCAGTTCCGCGACATCCAGAAGCCGTTCTGGACCGAGACCATCCCGGCGCTGACCGGCGGCAAGGTCAAGGTCAACTTCAAGGGCTGGAACGAGATGGGCCTGAAGGGGCCTGAAGGCTTCCGTCTGGCGCAACGCGGCCAGACCCAGTTCGCGACGTTCCAACTCGGCCACGTCTCAGGCGACGCGCCGATCAACGATACGACCGATCTCGCCGGCATGTCGCCGACGATCGACGACTTCCACAAGGTCACGATGGCGTTCCGTCCGGTTCTCGAGAAGTTCTACGAAGAGAACTTCGGCCTGAAGATCCTGACCATGCAGTCGTTCCAGGCGCAGATTCTGTATTGCCGCGACGAGGTGAAGGGTCTGGCCGATCTCAAGGGCCGCAAGATCCGCGCTTCGGGCGTGTCGCAGTCTGATTTCCTGGGCGCGCTTGGCGCATCGGGCATTCCGATGTCCTTCAGCGAAGTCCAGCAGGGCCTGCAGAAGGGCGTCATCGACTGTGCCCTGACGGGGACGCTCGGTGGCTATTCGGCCAAGTGGTGGGAAGCCGCGAAGTACCTCTACACGCTGCCGGTCAACTTCGCCTCGGGCGTGCTGGTCGTGAACATCGATGCGTGGAACGCGCTCGATGCCGACGTCCGCCAGGTCATCGAGGGCCAGATGCGGCTGCACGAAGATGAGATGTGGGCACTGAACCGGGCCGAAGGCGAGCTCGGGATCAACTGCAACACCACCGGCCCCTGCACCGAAGGCGAGCCGGGCGGCATGGTCCGGGTCGACGCTTCCGCGGAAGACCTGAAGCTGCTGCGGCAGATCATGCTGGAAACCGTTCTGCCGCGTTGGGCGGAGCGTTGCGGCAACGAGTGCGCCATCCAGTTCAACAACACGATCGGCAAGGTCAACGGGCTGTCTGCCCCGACCAGCTAAGCCGGCGTCACACGACGTTGATCAAGGGCCCCGGCAAGCCGGGGCCCTTTTTCTATGCGCCGGAGTCGTCGGCTCCGCCGCTGCCGTCGAGGCTGACGGCGACGGGCAAAAGTTCGGGCTCGTGGGTCTTGAGCTCGGTCCGCTCGTCGCTGGTCCACGACGCGATCTTCACGACCGCGCCGGTGCCCTCGGCTTCCGGGTTGGGTTCGACGACGCTGAGCCCTTCAGCGCTGAGGAAGAACGAGTGATCGCCACACGCCTCCCTGAGGCTGGGCGCGACGGGGTGCTCGTCGGGGATGGCTTGAACGCCCAATTGTTCTTCAACGGCGCTCAACTGCGCATCATCAAGCTTCATCAGCTTGCTCCTTGTCTCTCGGGAAATTTGGCGCCGCCAAAAAAATAGCCTCGCGCAGAGCTCACGGCTCACGTCGAGGCCTCCCACGGCGTAGTGGTTGCGGCCAGCAACTACGTGCTGTGCGGCGCAGGCTAGGGGTACGGGGATACCCGGTCAACCGGTGTCCCAAATCAGCTTGGTACTATTCGCGCCGGAGTTGTGTGTCGTCTGCGTGTACGGGGTCCGTACAATTGGCTAGTATGCCGCCCGCGGGCGCATAGTCCGCCAACCGCCGCGGTTGCGGCGGGCCATGAATTGGGAGGTTTATGTTGAGAAAGCTACTGCTCGGCGCCCTGGCGCCGGCCGCCCTCGCGCTGGGACTGTCCGGTCCGGCGGCGGCGAAAGACCTGCTCTTTCTGTCGGAAGACGTCCCCCCGAGCCTGAACTACGACGGTCCGAACGCTTCGGCGCCGCCGACCCAGGTCGGAATCGTCAACCTGATGGAACCGCTGGTCTACTACAAGGAAGAGCGTCGGACGCCGGAAGGCGCCGTGATTCTCGACGTCAACAAATTTGAAGGCCGTTTGGCCGAGTCGTGGTCCTACGACGCGGCGACGCTGACCTGGACGTTCAACCTGCGGCGTGGCGTCAAGGGCTGCAACGGCGCGACGTTCGACGCGGACGACGTCATCTACACGATGGCGCGCGCCAAATCGACGAGCGGCGCAGCGCCGGTGGGCTGGTTCCTGTCCAACGTGGCGTCGATCAAAGGCTTCACACCTGCTGTGTTCGGCAACAAGCCTGAGAACATCGAGGCCAAGAAGCTGAAGGACGACGAGGTCAAGAAGATCGACCAGTACACCGTCCAGTTCACCCAGTCGGCCCCGAACAAACTGTTCCTGCCGGTGCTCACCATCTTCGCGCTCTACATCTTCGACAAGGAGACGATGGAGGCGAACGCGACCGACGACGATCCGTGGTCGCACAACTGGGCCAACAACGGCGGCGTCGCCGGATTCGGCCCCTACTGCCTGGAGCGCTGGGAGAAAGACAAGGAGTTCGTCGCGGCAGCCAACCCCGATTACTTCCGCGGCAAGGCCGACGTCGACCGGGTCATCATGCGCAAGGTTCCGCAGAGCAGCCAGCGCCTGATCATCCTACGCACCGGTCAGGCTCATCTCGTCGAGCATCTGACGCCGAAGGAGTACGACTCGCTCAAGAGCGTGCGCAACGTTCGGGTCGTCAGTGTGCCGGGCAATGCCACGGTGTACACGCACATGAACTGGAACGTGCCGCCGTTCGACAACATCAAACTGCGTGAGGCGATCGCCTATGCGACGCCCTACCAAGGTCTGATTGACGCGGTGTTTTTCGGCGAGGCCGAAAAGTACAACGGCGTGATGCCGTCGTTCTACCCGGGCTATCACCAGGTCGGTTTCGAGCGGTCGTTCGATCTCGACAAGGCCAAGGCGCTGCTGGCCGAAGCCGGATACCCGAACGGCGAGGGCCTGGAGGCGTTTTCGGACGCATTCCAGCTGACCTACTCGACCGAGAAGGAGAACATCCTCGGCCCGGCAGCGACGATCATGCAGACCGAGCTGAAGAAGATCGGCATTCCGGTAGTCCTGAACCCCATTCCGCAGTCGCAGTTCTCGGACCGCGAGCTGGTGAAGAAGGATCTGCCGTTCGCCCTGATCGACCACTCCAAGCCGATCGGCGTCGAAGCCGGTTACGCGATCCAGCTCTTGTACGTCTCGGCGAACAAGGGCGGGTTGTCCAACTACAGCCTGTACTCGAACGAAGAGGTCGACCGGCTGTGGCTGGAGCAGGCGAAGAACGAGCCGGACGATGCGAAGCGTGACAACCTCATGGCCCAGATTCAGGAGATCCTGATGAAGGAAGTCGTGATTGCGCCGATCGTCGAAAACCGGTTGCAGTGGGCGATGTCCAGCAAGGTCTCGGGCGTCGGCTTCCACCCGGAGCAGGCCCTGCGCTGGCACGACCTGCGGATGGAAGAATAGTCTCCACGCATCGACCAAACGAACTGAGCGCCGGGCATTGCCCGGCGCTTTTTTTTGCCGTGCCGCCCGCTACACTGCGGGCGAGGGAGGACAGGGATGGAATTTGCACCGGAGTCGACCGCGCTGCTGGTCGTCGATATGCAGAACGGGATGTGCAAGCCGGAGGGCTCGCACGCGCGGTTGGGGCTCGACATCTCAATGCTTTCGGGCGCGATCTCGCCGTGTCGCCGCCTGATCGACGCCGCGCGAAGCGCCGGCGTACTCGTCTGCTATTCCCATCTGGCCTATGCGCCGGACTACAGCGACGGCGGCTATATCGTGCGCGAGATCATGCCCAACATCGCCGAGGCCCAGGTGTGCCCCAAGGGTTCCTGGGACGCGGAGATCGTCGAGGAACTGGCGCCGCGGCCGGGCGATGTCGTGATCGAGAAGTCGCGGATGAGTTCGTTCATGCGCACCTCTCTGGAGAGCGAGCTGCGCGACCGTGGGATCGATAACCTGATCGTCTGCGGCGTGACGACGAACATGTGCATCGAATCGACGGTGCGTGACGCCTCGCAACTGGACTTCCGCACCTTCGTGGTGCGCGACGCCGTGGGTGAGGTCGACCCAGCCCGGCACGAGGCTGCGCTTACCTCCATGGGCTTCCTGTTCGCGCGGGTGATCCAAGTCGAGGATGTCGTGCGCGCCTTCGAACGGCGCGCCGTCGCGTGAGCGAGGCGATCCGTCACTTCGTCCGCGTCGGGGACCGCGAGGTTCACTACCGTCGCGCCGGCAGCGGGCCGCCGTTCGTCGTCTTTCATTCCAGTCCGCAATCGGCGGCGTTCGTCCTGCCGGCGCTCATGCCGTTGGCGGCGCAGTGGACGCTGATCGGGATCGACACGCCCGGGTACGGCGGGTCCGATCCGCTTGCCGTCGCCGCGCCCTCGGCGGCGGACTATGCCGATGCTGCTGCCGAGACGATGACGGCGTTGGGGATCACACGTGCGCCGGTGTACGGCACGCACACGGGGGCGCACATCGCGATGGAGCTGGCGCTGCGTCATCCCGAGCGCGTCGCCGGGTTGGTGCTCGACGGCGTTTCGTTCAACACGTCGGAAGAGGCGCAGGAGCGCTACGACAACTACGCGCCTGAGTTCACGCCGACGGCCGACGGAGCGCATCTCGCCTGGGCGTGGCAGCACACGCGCGACCAGATCGTCTTCTATCCGTGGTTCCGTGCGGAGAAGAACCGGCGCCTCAACGCGGCGATGGCGCCGGCCGACTACATCCACGACATCGTGCTGTGGAAGATGGCGGCGGCCGGCTATTGGCTGGGCTACCGCGCGGCGTTCAGCCACGACAGCCGGGCCGCGTTGTACAACGTGCCGGTCAGGACGAGCGTGGTCGCCAAGGAAGGCGACGTGCTGGCGCCGGAAGCGAAGCGTCTCACCGACCTGCCGGAACACATCCGGGTGCTCGAAGCGACCAAGGACGCCTGGCTGGAAGCGATCCGCGACTGCCTTGCGTGGTGCGAAACCGGTGACGCCGACGTGGCGCCGCCGTCCATGCCGCAGGCGCGGGTGGACACCTGGCGGCGCTATGTCGACGTGCCGGGCGGCCAGCGGTTGGTTCGGTTGGGCGGCGGCGCGGGCAAGCCGCTCGTTTTCCTGCATGGCGACATGAGCAGTTCGCGGGTTGTCCTGCCGATGGCGCTCGCAAGCGGTGGTCCGTTCGTCGCTCTCGATGTCGCGGGCAACGCAGAGTCCGATCCGTTGCCCGAGTCCGGGGCGGCATTGACGGCGTATGCCGAGGATGTCCGCGGCGTGCTCGACGCGCTGGGGCTCGATTCGTTCGATATGTGCGGGTCGGGCGCCGGCGCGGCGCTGGCGCTGGAACTCGCACACCAGGATGCTCGGGCGGGGAAGGTGGTGCTGTCGCAGCCCGTGTTGCCCGATCCGGCAGCGCGCGACGACTATCTCGCGCACTATGCGCCGCCGATCGAGGCGTGCTGGGACGGCACGCACTTCCTGACGGCCTGGCACATGCTGCGCGACCGCGCCTTCTTCTGGCCGTGGTACCGGCGCACGCGCGAGGCGGTCCGCCGGGCCGAACCGCGGATCGATCCCGGGCGCTTGCAACTGCGGCTCACGGAATGGCTGAAGGGTCGGCTGACCTACGGCGACTATGTACGCGCGTGTCTGTCGGCCGACCTTGGGCGATATGCCGATCTGGGGTCGCGGGTTCTCGTCACCTGCAGGCCGGGGGATCGCCTGGAGGAAGACGCGGCGCGGGTGGTTGCGGCATTGCCGGGTGCTGCCACGGCTGACGCGCCCGACGACGAACTCCGCGAAGCGGCAGGTTTCCGCGCCTTTCTGGATAGCTAAAGCGTTCCTTGACCGGCAAATACAGCCTGATCAAGCTGGTAGGGGGTGGACGGGACTCCGCCCCTGAAACGAGGGAGGTTTCATGAGAAAGACACTATTACGTTCGGCAGCGGCGCTTGCTGTGGCGGTGGGGATGGTCCTGCCGGCGGCGGCGCAGAACGCCAGCGACACGCTGCGAATCGGCATGTACTCGAAAGCGCCCGCACGCGGCAACCCGCTCGGCCCCGGCAGCGGCGTGCCGAGCATGTACTGGTGGGAGGCGATCTTCGACAGCCTCACGCGGGTCAATGACAAGGGTCAGATCGTGCCGCACGCGGCGACCGGCTGGAAGCTCGTCAACGATACGACCTGGCACTTCACGTTGCGCGACGACGTGATCTTTTCGAATGGCGTGAAGAACACGGCGCACAACGTCGTCAAGGTCTACGACTACTTGCGGTCGGAGGAAGGCAAGTCAGCCTCGGTTGCTCGCGACGCCAACGCGCTGGCAAGCTATCGGGCGATCGACGAGCGCACTATCGAGTTCGTGACCAAGAAGCCCGACCCGCTATGGCCGGGAACGATCGTGCGCATCTATTCGGCCGAGATGGAAGCCTACGCCGACATGGGCAAGGAAGGCTACGCGGCGGCGCCGGTGACATCCGGTCCATGGAAGGTCGTGAGCTGGACCGACAATGAGGCGTTCTATACGGCGCATGACCAGTCGTGGCGACCCGGCAAGATAGAGAACATCCGCATCACCGAACTGCCCGAGCAGGTGGCGCGCCGCCAGGCTCTGGAGGCGGGTCAGGTAGATCTGGTCACCAACATGGGCCCGGACGACATTCCGGTGATCGAAGCCTCGGGCAACATTGCGATCGTCAGCGATGCGCCCAACATCATGTCGCTCATGCTGTTCTCGGAGGATTTCACCGGCAAGTGGACGGACGGCAAGACGCCGTTCAACGACAAGCGGGTGCGTCAGGCGGCGAACTACGCGATCGACCGACAGGCTATTGTCGAGAACCTGTTCGCCGGCATCACGCAGCCAGCGAGTCAGCCGGCCAATCCGAACACCTTCGGCTACAACCCGAACGTCAAACCGTATCCCTACGATCCGGACAAGGCGCGGGCGCTCCTTGCGGAAGCCGGTTGGGCCGACGGTTTCGACATGAAGGCCGAGGTGATCACGGGCGCCATCGCGAACGACGCTGAGATCTACACCTTCGTGTCGCAGCAGCTGACACAGATCGGCATCCGAGTCGAACTGCGGCCGCTGCAGTTCTCCGAATGGCTGCAGAAGCTGTTGCAGAAGAAGTGGGAAGGCGAGGCGACCGGGTTCTCGTATTTGGTGGATCCGCAGATGGACGCGTCCACACCGTTCCGCTGGTATTCCTGCGACTCAACGGCCGTCACGATCTGCATTCCGGATCACATGGACAAAATCCATGCCCAGGCAACGGAGATGGACCGCGACAAGCGCGAGAAGATGCTCCAGGATCTGATGGTCGCAGCGCGCGAGGACGCGTTGTCGATTCCCATCCTGTTGGGCAAGGACATCTTCGGGATTTCCCCGCGGGTGAAGGGTTTCACCAACTGGAACCGGATTCTGGTTTACGAAAACATGTCGTTCTAGGCCGGGAGCACGACGAAAAGAAAAGGGCGGCCCCTCGGCCGCCCTTTTTTTCCTTCAGGCGGGTCCTAGTGGCCGACGACGTCGACGACTTCGTCGAAATCGAGCGCGGGATCGCCGCCGCGCAGGTTCTCGATCTCGTCGGTGATGCCCTTCATGACGCGGCGGATATAGGCGATGCGCCGCTGGGTCCGCTCGGCGTCGGCCTTGAGGTCTGGGAAGTAGTCCTCGACCTCCTGCACGTTGAAGAGGCCGTGCTTCTCGATGAGCCGTTCGACGGTGTCGAGGCGGTCGCGGGTAACCGACAGTTCCTCGACCAGGGCCATGACCATCAGGTGCAGCTTGTCGACGGCGGGGTCCTCGAAGTACTGCGGACGCTTGCCCTTGGCGGCGCGGGGCAGAGCCTTGGGCGCGGTCTTCCTGGCGGACGCGCCTTTCTTGCGCGCCGGCCCGGCCTTTGCCTTGGGTCTGGCCTTTGCTTTGGACTTGGCTTTGCGCGCCGGTTTGGCCTTGCGCGCCGCCGGCTTCTTCGCGGACTTATTCTTCGCCGCCGCCTTCTTTTTCCTGGCCATGATCCGTCCTATTTGCGGCCGACGAGGATGGGGAACGCCGCCCGGTAGTGGGGTTCCTGGCCCGCCTTGATGGCTTCCTTGGCGATGTGGAGCATCGAGGAATCGACCTTGCTCTTGTTGGCGGCAAAGCCGGCGGCAACGGCCGCCTTCTTCCAGTCCATGTCGCGCAGGTGGACCAGGAACGTCTCGTTGTTGTTATAGGCTTCCCAATCCATCATGAAGCTGTCGAAGGGCTTCATGCCCTCGTCGCGCATCAGATCGAGATGCATCATCACGCCGCCGGGCTTCAACAACCGGTAGCTCTCGTCGAGGATGTTCTGGAACGCCGTCGTCGAGGTTTCGTGCAGCATGATGTGCGAGCACACGACGTCGAAGTGTTCGTCGGGAAAGTCGGTCTTCTCGGCGTTTTGTTGCGAGAAGTGGGCCGTGATGCCGAGGTTGCGCGCCCGCGCATGGGCGTAGCGCACCATACCTTCGCCGCAGTCGAGACCGTGGACTTCGGCGTCGGGATAGGCCTGGGCCCAGGCAAGCGTCGAGTGACCGACCGAACAGCCCATGTCGAGAACGCGCGCCGGTGCCTCGCCTGGAAAATTCTCCCGGTAGTAGTCGATCAGCGTCTTGCCGAGATCGTCGTTCATGTCGCCCATGCCGCCGATGGCATAGATGTAGACGCTACGGTCGTACAGCGCGCCTGCGGCCATCGCGTCGTCGCCGTCGGCTGTGGCGTGGTAGCCGCCCGGCTGCAGGTGGATGTCTGCGGCGGTGTGGTAGTCGGGCACTTTGAAGTTTTTCGGAATGCGCAGCGTGCCCTTGGTCTTGTAGGGGTTGCCGCGCGCCCGCGCCTTGAGCGTCGGAAGCTCGCGTTCGACCGAGTCCTGGACCGAATCCCACATCATCTCCTGACTCGCCCGCTGGGTCGCGCAGTAGAGGCGGTAGTAGGGGTCCTTGGTCATTTCGCGGCGAACCTCATGACGGTTCTTCGGATCGCGCTTGTTCTTCTTCTTGAATGTCGGCTTGACGCGCCGCTCGTAGACTTCGCGGTTGCCGGGCGCCACGTCTGCGGCCAGGCAAAGGCGCAGGTTGTGAACAAACTGCTGGCGCGTGAGTTCGTCGTGTTTGCCGCGAACCAGCATCGGATGTCGGGCCTGGGTGTCCATGGCGCCTCCCTTCGGGTCTATAGAAAGAGGTCGGGCGGGACTTGAGGCCCGCCCGGATCCGTGTCGTCAGGTCTTGCGCGCGCCTGCCGCCCACCACACGCCGCCGTTGCCGGCAGTGTTGGGGATCAACTCGTCGAAGACCTCGCTCTTCTTGAAGCCAGCAGCCGCGATCGGCTTGGTGATGTCCATGTCGTGCAGCGCACCCCAGAACGGCTCGTTGTTGAAGTGCGTGCTCCAGTCCCGGTACCACTGGGTGTAGAGGTCGAGCTCGCGGTTGCGCAGCGGCACGTCCATGTGCGCCACGACCCCGCCAGGTTTCAGGATGCGATGGTTGTCCTTCATGATGCGCGGAACCGCCTTGCCGGAGGTCTCGTGCAGCATGATGTTCGAGATGATCAGGTCGAAGTAGTTGTCAGGGAACTCGGTGCCTTCCGCGTTTTGCTGCGAGAAGTGCACCTTCTTGCCCATGCGTTCCATCTTGGCGTGGGCCATGCGCAACATGCCGGCCGAGACGTCGATGGCGAAGACCTCCGCATCGGGAAAGGCGTCGACCCAGGCCGCTGTGCTGCCGCCGACCGAGCATCCCTGGTCGAGGATGCGCTTGGGCTTCAGGTCGGGAAAACGCGTCTTGATGAAATTGATGAGGGCGTTTGCCGGGCTGTCCGTCATGGCGAGTCCCTGGCCGCGGCCATACAGGCCGCCGGCGGCGTCGTAGAACGCGCCCGCTGTGATGTCGCCGTCGCCGGCATCGAAGCCGTAGCCGCCCGGCTGTTCGTGGATGTCGACGGCATCGACATAGCGCGGCACGACCAGTTTCGGATTGGTCTTGAGCGAGCCGAGCTTCTTGCCCTTGACCGTGGTCTCTTCGACCATCTGGTCGTATTGGCGGTCGATCTTGGTCTCGGCCGATTCCCACATCAGGTGCTGGGCCGTGCGCCACATGGACGCCCAGGTCTGGAAGTAGTCCTCATCGAGCATTTGCTTGCGGACTTCGTGGCGGTTCTTGAACTCGCGGCCCTGCTTCTTCTTGAAGGCGGGCTTGGCGCGCTGCTCGTAGACCTTCTTGAGGCCCGGCGCCAAGCCGAGATTGATGTGCCACTTGAGGTTCAGGACGTACGCGTCCCGTGCGTTCTCGTCGTGATTCGCCTTGACGAACATGTGGTTGACGACCGGCATTTGAGGCCTCCTCGACCCGTTTGACCTACCTTCAGGCTACTATATAACAGCCCGCACTAGGGTAAGCCGACGGCGCGTGCGGCGTTCGCACGTTGAACCGAAAAGGCGTCTGAAAACAGGGAGTTACCGTCGATGGCCAACGAAGAGCGCGTCATTGTTGCTGGAGCGGGACCGGTCGGCATGGTGGCCGCCCTGCGGCTGGCGGAGCAGGGCATTCCCGTTCTCGTGGTCGAAGCCAACGGTGAGCTGGCGGACGACCTCCGAGCGTCGACGTTTCACCCGCCGACGCTCGACATGCTCGACGGATATGGCCTGACCGACGCCCTGATCGCCGATGGCCTTGTCGCGCCGACCTGGCAGTTCCGCGACCGCCAGACCAACGAGCGCGCGGTCTTCGACCTCGGCCTCATCAAGGATCAAACCAACCACCCCTACCGGCTGCAGGCCGAGCAGCACAAGCTGACCCGGCTGATCCACGAGAAGATCAAGGATTGGGACAACGTCGAAATCTGGTTCAACAGCCGGGTCGACGATATCGGTCAGGATGCCGATTCGGCTTGGGCGACGGTGCACCGCGACGGCGAGGAGGTCACGGTCAAGGGGCGCTACCTGATCGGCGCCGACGGTGCGAGCAGCGCCGTGCGCATCAAGCTCGGGCTGGGCTTCGACGGCGTGACCTACCCGGAATGGTTCGTCCAGGCGACGACGACATTCGAGTTCCGCGACTACATCGAGGATCTCTCGCTGATCAACTACGCGTCGGACTCCACCGAGTGGTACGTGCTGCTGCGTGTGATCGGCAAGTGGCGCTGCCTGTTTCCCTCGCGCGAAGGCGAGACCCAGCAAGAGGCGATCGCGCCGGAATCGCTGCAGCGCCGACTGCACGGTGTCTACGACAAGGCCGGCGATTTCGACATCGTACACAGCACGATCTATCGGATTCATCAGCGAGTCGCGACGACCTACAACGTCGGTCGCATCCTGCTCGCCGGCGATTCCGCGCACCTCAACAATCCGCTGGGCGGCATGGGCATGAACGGCGGCATCCACGACGCCGTCAACCTTACCGACAAGCTGGTGAAGGTCTGGAAGGGCGAGGGCGAAGCGTCGCTGTTCGATCAGTACACGCGGCAACGTCAGCCGATCGCGGTAGAGCATGTGCAGGCCCAGGCCGAGCGCAACCGAAAGCTGCTCAACGAACGCGACCCTGAGGTACGCCTTGCCAACTTCCGTGAAACGCAGAAGACCGCCGCGGATCCTGAAAAGGCGCGCGAGTTCCTGCTGCGCTCCTCGATGATCGAAAGCCTCAGGCGCTCCGAATCCATCGCGTGACGACCGTCACAGACCCCTTGAAAGAGAAGGGGCATCTTTCCAGGCGACGCGACCATCGATCTGGGGGGATCCATGTTATTGCGGTCTGTTCTCGTTTGCGCGGCGATGTGCTTGGCGCCGGCTGCCTTTGCTTTCGATGCGCCGGACGGGGTGCAGGTCGTCAAGACCTCGAAAGGCGAGGCACTTGCCGACGACGACGGGATGACGCTTTACGTCTTTCGCCGCGACGAGGCGTTCGAATCCCGTTGCTACCAGCGCTGCGCCAAGAATTGGCCGCCACTCAAGGCGCGACGCGGCGATGTGCGCGTCGGCCGCTTCCTGTCGGTCGAACGCAAGGACGGCGGGTTCCAGTGGACCTATGGCGGCAAGCCGCTCTATCGCTGGAACAAGGACGAGAAGAAGGGCGACGTCAACGGACACGGTCTCGCCGACGCATGGCACATCGCCAAGCCCTGACATTCCGCTGACCTCGGCTTGACGGCGCTGCCCTGTGGTGGTGCGATCCGCGCCTTCGCTGGGAGGTGGCCGATGGCGGACTTGCTCGATTCCTGGAAAGACGAATTGACGGCGTTTCGCCGCGACATCCATGCGCACCCTGAGACGGCGTTCGAGGAGGTGCGCACGGCGGATCGCGTGGCGGAACAGCTCGAATCCTTCGGCATCGAGGTTCATCGCGGTCTCGCCAAGACCGGCGTCGTCGGCACGCTGCGGGCCGGAACCGGCAACCGGGCCATCGGTCTGCGCGCCGACATGGACGCGCTGCCGATGGAGGAACTGAACGACTTCGACCACCGCTCGACCCATGCCGGCAAGATGCACGCCTGCGGCCACGACGGGCACACGACGATGCTGCTGGGCGCGGCGCGCTATCTTGCCGAGACGCGCGACTTCGACGGCACGGTGCATTTCATCTTTCAGCCGGCCGAGGAGAACGCAGGCGGCGGCGGGGTGATGGTCGAAGAGGGATTGTTCGAGCAGTTCCCCTGCGAGTCGGTCTATGGGATGCACAACATGCCGGGTCTCGAGGTCGGCACCTTCGCAGTGCGCCCCGGACCGTTGATGGCGGCGTTCGACCGCTTCACCGTGCGCATCCAGGGCAAGGGGGCCCACGCCGCGCTGCCGCACACCGGGATCGACCCGATTGTGGTTGGGGCGCAACTCGTGACGGCGTGGCAGACGCTGGTCAGCCGCGCCACCGATCCGGTGGAGTCGGCGGTTCTCAGCATCACCCGCTTCCACGGCGGCGACGCCTACAACATCATTCCCGACAGCGTCGAAATCTGGGGCACGGTGCGCACCTTCCAGAAGGACGTGCAGGACCGTATCGAGCGCCAGTTGCGGGAGACCGGCGAGCATATCTGCCGCGGCATGGGCGCGGGCTTCGAGATGAAGTACGACCGCTGTTATCCCGCGACGGTCAACACGGCCGAAGAGACGCAACAGGCCGTCGCGGCGGCGACGAAGCTGGTCGGCGAGGGCAAGGTCAACGCCAATGCGCGGCCGTTGATGGGCTCGGAAGACTTCGCCTTCATGCTACAGGCCAAGCCAGGTTGCTACATCCTGATCGGCAACGGCGCGGGCGAGAACGCCTGCATGGTTCACAACCCGCACTACGACTTCAACGACGACATCATCACGCTGGGCGCGCGCTACTGGGTGCAGCTCACCCAGGACCTGCTGCCCGCGCGCAGCTAGCCGCTACATCGCGCCCACGAACTCGCCGCCGTTGGGGCTGATCGCCTGGCCGGTGACGAAGCCGGCGTCGGGTCCGGCGAGGAAGACGACGACGTTGGCCACGTCCTCCGGTGTGGCCAGACGGCCCGACGGGTTGGCGGCGGCGCGACGGGCGAACTCCGCGTCGTCGAAATGTGCGGTGGCCATCGGCGTCTTGATGAAGGGTGGCACCACCGTGTTGACGGTGATGCCGTAGGGCGCGAACTCCAGCGCCCAGGACCGGGCGAAGCCGATCAGCGCGGCCTTGGCGCCGGTGTAGTGCGGGTTGCCCGTCGTGCCACGCACGGCGATCAGCGACGATACGTTGACGATGCGGCCCCAGCGCCGCGCCTTCATGCCGCCGATCACGGCTTGTGTGGCGAAGAAGAGCCCGCGCACGTTGACGCGGAAGAGGCCGTCGTAGCGATCTTCGCTGACGTCTTCGAGGTTGCCGCCGCCGCCGATGCCGGCGTTGTTGACCAGGATGTCGATGCTGCCGTGGCGTGTCTCGAGATCGGCGAAGAGGTTGCGAACCGCGGCCACGTCGGCGATGTCGCCAATCGCGGCTTCGGCCCGGCGGCCCGCGGCGGCGATGGTCTCGACGGTCGCCCGCGCGGTGTCGGCGTCGCGGTCGTGGGCGACGACCAGTGCGCCACGCGCTGCCAGGGCGGTTGCCTGGGCGCGGCCCAGCCCGCCGCCGGCGCCGGTGACCACGGCTACCCTGCCGTCGAGAGGCGTGCTCACGGAGCGCTCGCCGGATGGTGCCCGATGCCGGGCCGGGTATGCTTGGTATACAATGCCATGCGTTACTCTAGGGGAGAGGGACGGTGGCGAAAAAGCCCAGCAAGACGCCGGCCAAGCGCGCGGCGCTGAAACGCGGTAGCGGCAAGGCGGCGAAGGCCAAGGCGAACAAACCGGCCACGAGCGCCAAGGCGCACATGCTGAAGAGCGCGAAGATCACGCCGACCGAGCCGACCTGGACGCCGCGGCCCTCGGGCCGGCGGCGCAAGGTGAAGCCCGAGGGCTGGAGTGCGCCGTTCGCGAGTTCGCCCTACAACGAGCCGCCGCACCCGATGGACCCGGCCAAGATGATCGTGGTCGAGTTCGAACCCGATCCCGACGCGGCCTGGGCGGCCGTGCCCGATCCTTTGCAATGGGCCGAAGGCACGACGGCGCTGTGCTGCATCGGCGACAACCGCCAGATGCCGACGTCGCTGAAGTTCCAGGAGGGCATGATCGTCCTCAAGGTGAAGTTCGGCGACGAAATCTGCAGCTTCATTCCCTACATCTGGACCTCGACCGACGAGGCGATGATCGCAGCACGCGAAATCTCCGGCCGCCCCAAACTGGTGTGCGACCACAACGAGTTGCAGATCATGGGGTCGGGCGCCAACGCCAAGATCACGCGGCGCGGCGAGACCATCATGCGCGCCTCGGTGACGCTGGAGCATCCC
>JAYOEZ010000028.1:0-33424 GCA_038116985.1 Alphaproteobacteria bacterium
TGGAGAACCGGAACGGCGAAGCGGTTCTCAGCCGCGAGAAGGCACGCCGCGAGGAGGCCTGGGAAAAGCTCGAAGAAGCCTTCGAGAAGGGCGAGCGCGTCACCGGCCACATATTCGGTCGGGTGAAGGGCGGCTTTACAGTCGATCTTTCGGGTGCCGTCGCATTTCTGCCGGGAAGCCAGGTCGACATCCGTCCGGTCCGCGACGTCGCACCGCTGATGAATACGCCGCAGCCGTTCCAGATTCTGAAAATGGATCGCCGGCGCGGCAACATCGTCGTGTCGCGTCGCGCGGTACTTGAGGAAACCCGTGCCGAGGCGCGTTCGGAACTGCTCAGCACGCTCACCGAGGGCCAGGTTCTCGAAGGCGTCGTCAAGAACATCACTGACTACGGCGCGTTCGTCGACCTAGGCGGCATCGACGGTCTGCTCCATGTCACCGACATGGCGTGGCGCCGCATCGCGCACCCCTCGGAGGTGCTCAACATCGGCGAGTCCGTCAAGGTCCAGGTCATCAAGGTGAACCCTGACAGCCAGCGCATCTCGCTCGGCATGAAACAGCTCGAATCCGACCCGTGGGAGGGCGTCGAAGCGAAGTACCCTGTCAACGCCAAGTTCACGGGCCGCGTCACCAACATCACCGACTACGGCGCATTCGTCGAACTCGAGCCGGGCGTCGAGGGCCTGGTCCACGTCTCGGAAATGAGCTGGACCAAGAAGAACGTCCATCCGGGCAAGATCGTGTCGACGAGTCAGGAAGTCGAGGTCGTCATTCTCGACGTCGATTCGACAAAGCGCCGCATCTCGCTTGGCCTTAAGCAAACCATGGACAATCCCTGGGAGGCTTTCGAGGCGACCCACCCGGTCGGCACCGAGGTCGAAGGCGAGATCAAGGGTATCACCGAATTCGGCCTGTTTGTCGGTCTCGACGGAGGCGTCGACGGTCTGGTTCACCTCTCCGACATCACCTGGGAAGGCTCGGGCGAAGAAGCCGCAGCCCAGTACCAGAAGGGTCAGATGGTCAAGGCCAAGGTGCTCGATGTCAGCGTCGAGAAGGAACGCATCAGCCTGGGTATCAAGCAGCTCAGCGACGACCCGTTCGATTCCGTGTCGGAAGGCATCCGCAAGGGCGAAACCGTCACCTGCACCGTCTCCGAGGTGAAGGAAGGCGGGATCGAGGTGACACTGCCGAGCGGCTGGTCGACCTTCATCCGCCGCTCGGACCTGTCGCGCGATCGCTCGGATCAGCGTCCGGACCGCTTCGCACCGGGCGACAAGCTCGACGCCAAGGTCATGTCGGTCGATGCCGACAACCGCCGCGTGTCGGTGTCGATCAAGGCGCTTGAGGTGGCCGAGGAGAAAGAAGCAATGGCTCAGTTCGGGTCGTCCGATTCGGGCGCGAGCCTTGGCGATATTCTCGGCGCCGCGATCCGCGACAAAGAACAAGCCTCGGACGACAAGTAGGGCCGTCGTATGGCGCTCGACGCCGACGGGATCGTCGCACGGCGGCGGCTTCGCCGGCGTCTTGCGTTCTGGCGCCTCGTCGCGATTGTAGGCGGCGGCGCACTGATTCTCGCAGCGGCGGCTTTGGCGACCGGCCTCAATCCGCTATTGGGACGCGACCATGTTCTGCGCGTCACCGTGGCTGGAATTGTCTACGACGACCCGGCGATCATCGATGGCCTATCGGACGCCGTAGACGATCCGTCGACACGCGCCGTTCTCGTCGTGATCGATACGCCGGGCGGCACGACGACGGGTGGCGAGGCGATCTATCGCGAGTTGCGACGAATCAGCGACGCCGGTAAGCCAGTCGCCGCTGTCATCAGGACCGTCGGCGCATCGGCAGGCTACATGGTGGCGCTGGCCGCGGATCGAAGCTATGCGCTTGAGACCTCAATCACCGGCTCGATCGGCGTGTTGCTGGAGACTGCAGAAATCTCCGGTCTGCTCGAGAAACTGGGCGTGACGGCCGAGACATTTTCAAGCGGCCCGCTGAAAGGGCAGCCGTCTCCGCTTCAGCCACTGACCGACGACGCGCGGTGGGCGACCCAGTCGCTCATCGACGACGTCCACGCCTGGTTCTTCGATGTCTTCATGGAGCGCAGGAACCTGTCACGTGAGGAAGCTGTCCGATTGGCCGACGGCCGCGCCTATTCGGGCCGCCAGGCACTCGACCTCGGCCTGATAGACGCCATCGGCGGACAACGCGAAGCCCTTCGCTGGCTGGTCGAATCCCGCGAGATTCCCCCGGATTTGCCGGTGATCGACCTGGACCGCGACGACGAACCTGGCGGAATGATCGATCTCATCACCGGCCTGACCAAGAAAACGCTTCTCTCAGAACGACTTAGGCTTGACGGTCTGATTTCCGTTTGGCACGCTGGGCAAAATTAGCGAGTAGTATCAGCGCATTACGCGAACCCCGGGGAGGCCGGCGCGGTGGTCAAATCTGAACTCATCATGCGTCTCGCGGAGCTCAATCCGCACCTCTACCAGCGCGACATCGAGCGCATCGTATCCACCATTTTCGAAGAGATTTCGGCCGCCTTGGCGCGCGGCGACCGCGTCGAGTTGCGCGGTTTCGGCGCGTTTTCCGTCAAGCAGCGCGCCGCCCGCGTCGCTCGAAACCCCCGCACGGGCGAGGCGGTTCACGTGAGCGAGAAGCAGGTTCCCTTCTTCAAGACCGGCAAGGAACTCCGCCAGAGCCTGAACGACGGCCGCGACGATGAAGGCGACGCCGGCGACGCGGCCTAGGCGGCAGACAGCGCGCCCCTAGGGCACGCCCCGATGCGGCTCATTTCCCACCTTCTGACCCTGTTGATCGCGGCGATAGTTGTCTGGTTCGCTATCGCCAACCGCCATGCCGTCGAACTGACGCTCGACCCTTTCCCTTTGTCGTTCAGCGCGCCCCTGTACCTGCCGGTCCTGCTGGCCGCCCTGCTTGGTTTGATCGTTGGCGGGTTCATTTCGTGGCGGACCGCAGGCAACAAACGGGCGCGGCTGCGTCAGGCCGAGCGACAGCGCGACGAGTTGCGCCGCAACCTCAATCGAATGGAAGCAGGACAGTCCCGGCAGGCTGAAGAGATCGGGCTGCCTTCCGAACGGACCGATACTTGATTCGTCATATCGACAGCGGCGCCGTCGAAATTGCCCTGCCGTATCCGGCCCTCGTCGATGCTCTTGGCGCCGCGTTTCGCAATGGCGTCACCACGCCGCCCCGACAGCACTACACCCTGCCGGTTCCAGGCGGCGAAGACGCCGGATTGCTGGTTATGCCTGCATGGCAGAGCGGTGCCTACAGCGTGGTCAAGATCGTCGGCGTCTATCCTGACAACAAGGAACGTGGGCTTGCGTCCGTTCAGGGGCTGGTGCTTGTGCTCGACGCCGTGACGGGCGTGCCCTTGGTCACCATGGACGGTCCCGCAGTCACGCGCCGGCGAACTGCTGCCGCCTCGGCGCTCGCAGCGCGTTTCCTGGCCCGCGAGGACGCGCATCGCCTACTCGTCGCGGGTGCAGGAACCGTAGGCGCCGAACTGGCACGCGCTCATGCAGCCGTCCGCCCGATCGATTCGGTGACCGTCTGGAACCGCACACGCGCGCGCGCAGACCAGTTGGCCGATGCGCTCGAGAAAGAGGGCTTCGCTGCTCGCGCTATCGACAACATCGACGAGGCCGTCGCGCAAGCGGACATCGTCAGTTGTGCCACCATGTCGCCAACCGCCTTGATCATGGGCTCGAAACTCCGCCCCGGCACACACGTGGACGCCGTCGGTGCATTCCGGCCCGACATGCGCGAGACCGACGACGATGTGCTTCGCCGCGCCAGTCTCTACGTCGACACGCGAGGGGGTGCGCTGTCCGAGGCTGGCGACATCCTTATTCCATTGAAAACGGGGATCATCGACGAGGAAGCGATACAGGGCGACTTATTCGATCTTTGCCGCGGCGCGGCACCGGGGCGGCAACATCGGGACGAGATCACCTTCTTCAAGTCGGTCGGTACCGGCGTCGAGGACTGGGCCGCCGCGGCTCTCGCGTTGACAGCGACGCCAGTCTAGGTCCCCGCGGGCGGGCGTTTGCCTGACACAGGGCGCAGTGCTAAACAGCCGCAACCCGCCCGACGGAGGCGCCTGATGACCCTTTCGAACCCGATTTTTTGTGCACTGGACACGACTGATCTCAATCGTGCGCGCGATCTCGCCCACGATCTCGTCGGCAAAGTCGGCGGCCTCAAGATCGGCAAGGAGTTCTTTACGGCCCACGGCCCTGCCGGCGTGCGCAAGGTCATTCCCGAAGGAATGCCGTTGTTCCTCGATCTCAAGTTTCACGACATCCCGAACACCGTGGCCGGTGCGGTGCGCGCGGCACTACCGCTGGCGCCAGCCATGCTCAACGTCCATGCTGCTGGCGGCACCACGATGATGGCGGCAGCACGCGAAGCTGCGGGCGACTCTGCAGACCGACCCTGGGTGCTTGGCGTGACCGTGCTGACAAGCCTCGATGCCCAGGATCTGGCCGCAACAGGCGTGAGCGGAACGCCGGAAGACCAAGTGTTGCGACTGGCAACTTTGGCGCAGGGAGCGGGACTCGACGGCGTAGTATGTTCGGCCCGCGAAATCAGCGCCCTGCGGGCCACATGCGGCCCGGACTTCAAACTCGTGGTGCCCGGGATTCGCCCCGCGGGAAGCGCAACGGGGGACCAGAAGCGAACGATGACACCCGCAGAAGCACTCGAACGTGGTGCCGACGTGCTGGTCATCGGACGTCCGATCAGCAGTGCAGACAATCCGGCCGAGGCGGCACAGACCATTTCAAGCAGCCTCGACACGCGGGCCGCCTAGGTGGGCATCGCAGTCAAGGTTTGCGGTTTGTCGACCCCCCAAGGCGTCGACGCGGCCGTTACCGGCGGCGCCCGCTACGTCGGCTTCGTCTTCTTCCCGCCATCGCCGCGCTATGTCACCCCCGACACTGCGCGCGTCTTGAGCGAGCGCGTTCCCGCAACACTTTCAACGGTAGCTGTTGTCGTTGACCCGAACGACGACGATCTCGCGGATCTGGTCGAGAAGACGTCGGTCGATATCATTCAACTCCACGGCAAGGAAGGCCCGGAGCGCGTGGCAGCCATCCGGGAGCGCATCGGGAAACCGGTGATCAAGGCGATCTCGGTGGCAGCTGAACAGGATCTCGGCGCCGTCGCCACCTATGCGAAAGTCGCCGACATGCTGTTATTCGACGCCAAGGCGAAGGCCGGCGACACGCGGCCCGGGGGCAATGCGCGGACGTTCGACTGGTCCTTGCTCTTGGGCCGAACACCGAAGGGTTCGTGGCTGCTATCGGGAGGACTTTCGACCGAAAATCTGAGCGCCGCGGTGCATGCGACGAAGGCGCCTTTGGTCGACGTATCGTCTGGGGTCGAGCGCGCCCCGGGCGTGAAGGATCCAGCCCTCATCAAGTCCTTTCTCAAGATTGCGAACGACCTCTAGATGACCGCGCCCAACACCTATCGCACCGGCCCGGACGAGCGGGGCAGCTTCGGTCCCTACGGCGGGCGCTTTGTCGCCGAAACCCTGATGCCTCTCATTCTCGATGTCGAAGAGGCTTGGAACGAGGCGCGCAACGACCCGGCTTTCCGCACCGAGTTCGAAACATTCCTGCGTGACTACGTCGGTCGCCCTAGTCCTCTCTACTTCGCGGAGCGTCTAACCGAGCATCTCGGGGGCGCAAAGGTCTACTTCAAACGCGACGAGCTAAACCACACCGGTTCGCACAAGATCAACAACTGCATGGGTCAGATTCTGCTGGCCCGGCGCATGGGAAAGACCCGCATCATCGCCGAGACCGGCGCCGGGCAGCACGGCGTCGCCACGGCAACGGTGGCTGCTCGCTTCGGGCTGCCTTGTGTCGTCTACATGGGCGAAACCGACATTGCGCGCCAGCAGCCCAATGTCTTTCGAATGAAGCTTCTCGGCGCAGAGGTGCGGCCGGTGACATCGGGTTCGCGCACGCTCAAGGACGCCATGAACGAAGCGCTGCGCGACTGGGTCGCCAATGTCGAAGATACCTTCTACATCATCGGTACCGTCGCCGGGCCCCACCCGTACCCGGAGATGGTGCGCGAGTTTCAGTCGGTCATCGGCCGCGAAGCCCGGGAACAGATGATGGAACGCGAAGGGCGTCTGCCCGATACGCTGGTCGCCTGCGTCGGCGGCGGCAGCAATGCGATGGGTCTTTTCCATCCGTTCCTCGACGATCCTGACGTTTCTATCGTCGGCGTGGAGGCCGCAGGGCGCGGCGTCGAGACCGGCGAACACGCTGCGTCGCTGACCGCAGGCCGGCCCGGTGTGCTGCACGGCAACCGCACCTACCTGCTTCAGGACGACGACGGCCAGATTGCCGAGGCGCATTCGATCTCCGCAGGCCTCGACTACCCGGGAATTGGCCCAGAGCACGCCTGGCTCAAGGATCAAGGTCGCGTCGAGTATGTGTTGGCAACCGATGCCGAAGCGCTCGATTCGTTCCAGCTGTGCAGCCGCCTTGAGGGCATCATTCCGGCGCTCGAACCGAGCCATGCACTGGCACATGTGCGGCGAATCGCGCCGAAGCTACCGGCTGAACACCTCCTTCTGATGAACATGTGTGGCCGCGGCGACAAGGACGTCTTCGCGGTCGCCGAGGCACTGGGAGTCGACCTCCGGTGAGCGACCGGCTGCAGCGTCGTTTCGCCGCGCTACACGTCGAAGAACGGGCCGCCTTCGTTCCATTCATTACGGCTGGTGATCCCGACCGGGAGACATCCGGCATCTTGCTGCACAGCTTGCCGGCAGCGGGCGCCGATATCATCGAACTCGGGATGCCATTCTCGGATCCCATGGCGGATGGCCCGTCCGTCCAAGCGGCCAGTCTCCGCGCGCTGCGCGCCGGCACCAAGTTGACCGATGTACTCAACCTGGTCGCCGAGTTTCGCAAGACGGATGATGACACGCCGATCATCCTGATGGGCTACTACAACCCTATCTTCAGTTATGGCGTGCCTCGCTTCCTCAGGGATGCGAAGGAGGCCGGCGTCGACGGCCTGATCGTCGTCGATCTGCCCCCGGAACATGACGACGAGCTGTGTCTGCCGGCGCTCGATGCCGGCATCAACTTCATCCGCCTTGCTTCGCCGACGACAGACGACGCACGCCTCCCCGCCGTTCTCGCGAATACCTCGGGCTTCGTCTACTACGTCTCGATCACCGGCATCACCGGGACCAAGACGGCAGACAGCAATCAGGTTGCCGATGCCGTCGCCCGTCTGCGCCGGCACACCGACCTGCCGATTGCCGTCGGCTTCGGCATCAGGACGCCAGAGCAGGCAGCAGCCATCGCCCGGACGGCAGACGCGGCGGTGGTTGGCTCGGCGATTGTCGACACGATCGCCCAATCCCTGGACGACAACGGCAAGGCAGGAACCGAGACCGTCGAGCGAACGCTGTCCCTGGTGCGCGCGCTGGCGGAAGGGGTCCGGAGCGCCCGAGGCAAGTGACGATTCGGCCCGGTAGTGCTAGATTGATTGTTCAATGAATTGGTTGACCAATTTCGTTCGCCCCAAGATGCGGGCGTTTTCCCGCAAGCGGGACGTTCCTGAGAACCTGTGGTCGAAGTGCCCAAGTTGCGGGCAAATGTTGTTCCATCGCGACCTTCAGGAGAACCAGCACGTCTGCAACGCCTGTGGCCACCATTTGCGGATCGGGCCGACGCAACGATTTGACGCGCTCTTTAATGATTCGCGCTACACCACCATTGAACTGCCAGAGGTGGCGGTCGATCCGCTGAAGTTCCGCGACCAGAAACGCTACACCGACCGGCTGAAGGACAGTCGCGCCAAAACGGGTGAGAACGAGGCGGTTGTCGTGGCGCATGGCGCGATCGGCAGCGAACGTGCCGTCGTGGCCGTACAGAATTTTGCGTTCATGGGCGGTTCCATGGGGCTTGCCGCGGGAGAAGCGCTGATTGCGGCGGCCCGCCTCGCTGCTCTGCAGGAAGCCGCGTTGATCGTTTTTGCAGCGGCCGGTGGCGCGCGCATGCAAGAAGGCATTCTCTCCCTGATGCAGATGCCACGGACAACCATTGCCGTCGACATGGTGCGTGAGGCTAGGCTTCCCTACATTGTAGTCTTGACGGACCCGACGACGGGCGGTGTCACGGCGTCCTACGCCATGCTTGGCGACGTCGCCATTGCCGAGCCTGGCGCGTTGATAGGTTTTGCCGGTCCGCGCGTTATCGAAGAGACGATCCGCGAGCAACTTCCCGAGGGCTTTCAGCGGGCAGAGTTCTTGCTCAAGCACGGCATGATCGACATGGTCGTGCATCGTCACGAGTTGCGCGACACGCTGGCCCGGTTGCTCAGCCTTTTGATGTCGCCGGAAGGCGCACGCAGCGGCGCGCCGCCTGCAGAGTCCGGAGACGACGAGACCGCCGGCGCGCCCTAGGCCCGCATCACGTTGAAGATCGACGACTACTTGCAGCGTTTCACGCTGCTTCACCCGAAGTCCATCGACCTCTCGCTGGACCGCATCCTCCGTTTGCTGCACCGCCTCGGCAATCCGCAGAAGAGTCTGCCGCCGACGATCCACGTCGCCGGCACAAACGGCAAAGGGTCGGTCGTCGCTTTCGCGCGTGCGATCCTCCGTAGCGCAGGCTGCGCGGTGCACGTCTACACGTCGCCACATCTCGTTCGGTTCAATGAGCGAATCCGGCTGCCGGGGGGATTGATCGCTGACGATGAACTCGAGGCACTGTTCGAGGAATGCGACAAGGCGAACGGATCCGAGCCCATCACCTTTTTCGAGATCACGACCGTCGCGGCTTTCCTCGCCTTCTCGCGACAACCGGCGGACTACCTCGTGCTGGAGGTCGGGCTCGGCGGACGCCTCGACACCACGAACACCTGCGAAACCACAGCGGTCTCGGTCATCACTTCGATCTCCTACGATCACCAACGCTTCCTGGGGGACACGCTGGCCGCAATCGCCGCTGAAAAGGCCGGGATCATGCGCCGCGATGT
Organism: Alphaproteobacteria bacterium; assembly: GCA_038116985.1. Taxonomy (GTDB): domain Bacteria; phylum Pseudomonadota; class Alphaproteobacteria; order SHVP01; family SHVP01; genus CALJDF01. The sequence goes on from JAYOEZ010000028.1 coordinate 9,049, forward strand.
ACCGGTGATCTCGGCCTTACAGACAGCCGAAGTGTCCGAAGTGCTTGCGGCACGCGCCACCGCCACCGGGGCTCGCTTCCTTCGGCACGGCGAGGACTGGAACCGAACGGACGCATCCTCACCGTCGTTCCGGCTGGGCGACCGCAACGTCGTCCTTGGCGCGCCGAGCCTTGTCGGTGCGCACCAGAACGACAATGCGGCACTGGCTGCCGCGGCCACGCTGCTCCTGGGTGACCCACGCGTCACCGAGGACGCCCTGCGCAGGGGCATCGCCAGCGCGATATGGCCAGCGCGATTGCAACAACTGGACGATGGCCCTTTGCGGGCACTGCTCGGCAAGGGCGGCCGCCTGTGGCTGGACGGCGGGCACAACGAATCGGCCGGCGAAGCGCTTGCCGTGTGGGCGGCGGATGCGGGCGTCACCCACGCCATAGTTGGCATGATGGAGACCAAGGACGCCACGAAGTTTCTGACGGCCCTCGCGCGCGGCGTGGGAAACATTCATTGCATTGCCATTCCCGGAGAAGAGAAGGCTTTCGGGGCGGACGAACTGGCCGCGAGGGCCAGTGCGGCAGGTTTGCGCGCGACGACACACAGCAGCGTGCGTGACGCACTGAGCTCAATTGCAGCGGATCACTCAGCGCCGCGCGTACTTGTGTGCGGCTCGCTGTATCTCGCCGGGACTGTCCTCGATGAGAACGGCACCGCGGTCAAATGAAACGAAAAACGGGCAGCCCTTTTGGGGCCGCCCGTCATTTGCCCAGTCCGAACCGGCGTCAAATCTCGCCCTGGATCCACTCCATCAGCTTGTTCTTGGGCAGCGCGCCGACCTTGGTCGAGGCGACCTTGCCGTCCTTGAAGAGCATCAGGGTCGGGATGCCGCGAATGCCGTACTTGCCGGGCGTCTGCGGGTTCTCGTCGATGTTGAGCTTGGCGACGGTGATCTGACCCGCCAACTCGTCAGAGATTTCCTCCAGCGCCGGACCGATCTGCTTGCAGGGGCCACACCACTCCGCCCAGTAGTCGACCACGACCGGGCCGCTGGCATTGAGAACATCGCTCTCGAAGGAAGTGTCGGTGACCTTGGTCGTCGCCATGAGAAACCTCGAATGTTTGTGATGGTGCCGTGGGGCAGCGTTCTCAAAATGTAAGTAGGCCCCGATGAGCGGTCAAGGCAGGGCGGCGGCAACCTGGTTATCCGGCACGACCATGAGTGACGGCGCGTCCGTCCACAGCAAAGCGCATCGTACCGGGCGGTCCGGGTAGATCTGAGACAAGATCGCGCGATAGAGCGCGAGCTGGCGAACGTAGATTTCGGGGATATCTTCCGGTCGATCCGGCGGATCGCGATTGGTCTTGTAGTCGACGATCAAGACCTCGTTATCCCCTACCGACAGACGATCGACCTGCCCCGAGACCACCGCCTGACCGACGATGCCGACTAGAGGCGCCTCCGCTAGACCGCCAGGCCTAAAGACGGCGCCGAAATCCGGATGCTCGAGGACGCCGAGCGTCTCCTGCACGATCTCCCCCTGCTGCTGGGTGTCAAACTCAAGCCCAGGCTGGGCGACAAACCTGGCCGCAATGGCCTCACGCTGTGCTGGGGCAACATCCGGAAGGAACTGCAGCAGGCGATGAATCACGTTGCCGCGCCGAAACCGCACGGCGTCATCCTCGCGCGGCGAACGCACCGGCGGATCCTCGCCGCTCGGTCGCGACGGCGAGGCCGGGCGGGGCGGAAAAGTCTCGGCTGGCGCCGGGCGTGCGATCCAGCTTGGCGGCGGTTCAGCGCGAAACGGCAAGCGCTGCTGGACTTCGTCCGGTGATACCGGCGCCGTCTGGTCGCCGGTCCTGCGCCAGACTTCCTGCGGGCCGAGGCCATCGTCGAAGTCGACCTGAAGCAGTTCGCCGCCGTCGGCCGCGGCGAGCATCAGGTCGTACCAGCACCCGGCAGCGCGACGATTGCGCGTTTCCCAGCCGCAGACGTAGAGGCGATCCTCTGCACGCGTCATCGCGACGTAAAGAAGGCGGCGATACTCACGGGCACGTTCCTGACGCGTCCGCTCGCGCGCTTCCCGCGTGCGCGAATCGTCGTTGTCCTTACGGCCGGGCCACAGCAGCAAGGCTTCGTCGGTGTCGTCCGTCCAGAAGAAGGGACTCTCTTCCATCGGCAGCGTACAGGTGTCGGGCAGGAACACGACAGGCGCCTGCAGGCCCTTGGCGCCATGAACCGTCATGACCCGCACCTGATCGCGCCCCTGCTCGAGGTCGCGCTTCACTTCGGCTTCCTCGATCTCGATCCAGCGCAGAAAGTCCTCGAGCGAAGGCGCATGATCACGTTCGAAGGTCAGCGCGCGGGACATGAACTCGTCCATCGGGTCTTCGGCCTCGCGACCCAGACGGGACAGTAGCTTTGCGCGCCCACCCGCGCCCAGGACGGCGGCATAGAAATCGTATGGCGCCACGTAGTCCGCTGTGGCCAGCAGCCGCGAGAGGAACGCCTGGGCCTTGCGGTAGGTATCGGCCTCGTCGCATCGCCGCTGAAGGACGGACCACAACGGCTCGCCCTCCCGGTTGGCCGCGAGATCGAAGAGTTCAGCGTCGTCCAGGCCGCATAGCGGTCCCTTCAGGACCGCGGCCAGATTCAAGTCATCCTCGGGCAGCAGGGCGAACCGGCCCATCGCGATCAAATCCTCGACGACCAACTGCCTGGTCAAAATCATCCGGTCAGCGCCAGCCACAGGTACGTTTTCCTTCTTGAGTGCCAGCACCATCTCCTCGAAGAACAGCCCGCGCCGGCGGACGAGAATCATGATGTCGTCCGGCCGGACCGGCCGGTCACGCGCCGCCAACACTTCGCCCTCGTCGAGCCACCGTCGAATGGTTCGGGCGATCCTTTGGGCGAGCCGCGCCTCGGCGCTCGACCCGAGCATCTGACGTATCGGAGGATCCCACGACTCCTTGTCGACCTCGGAAGCCGGAATGGTGGGCCAGACCTCGACGAGACCACCGAAACCCTCGCGATGGGCAAGGTGGTTCTCCCACCCTTCATCGAACGTCACCCCTTCGCGCGCCGCGGCGTTGGAGAACACCTTGTCGACGAACTCGAGAACAACCGGAACAGAGCGATAGGACGTGAGCAGCGGCACCTGTTGCCAGCCGACCTTGGCGTTCTCCGCCTGCCCCCGGAACGCATGGCGCATCGCCTCAAAGGCCTTCGGGTCCGCGCCCTGGAAACTGTAGATCGACTGCTTCTCATCCCCGACCACAAAGACGGTACGCATCGTTTCGCGGGCGCCTTCGCCGGCGAAGAACTCCTGCGCCAACGCGTAGGCCACGTCCCACTGCTCGGGGCTGGTATCCTGAGCCTCGTCGACCAAGATGTGGTCGATTCCGCCGTCGAGCTTGAAAAGAATCCAGGCGGCGATATCGCTCTGCGTCAGCAGCAAACGCGCCTTCAAGATCAGATCGTCGTAGTCGAGCGCGTTGCGGGCGCGTTTGAACTCTTCGTAGTTGGTCAGAATGGCATCGCCGATCTCAAGAAGCGCCGCGGTGCCCTTGGCGACACCGATCGCGCGGCACCGGTCCCGCACCTTCGTAACGCGTTCCGCTTCCTTGTCGAAGATATCCTCGGCCTCCGGCATACGTTCGCGCGTCTTCTTGGTCGGAACGTTCTTTCGAACCGTGCCTTCCTTGGTGAGGAATGCGGCGCAGTAGTCGTCGAACAACCTGACGCGTTGTTCGGGCCCCGCCTTTAGCCATGTGTCAATCGACGTACCGCTCCCGATGTCGAGCTTCGAACCGCCAAGAAGGGCATCAGCGAGCGCCCGCAGGCCGGGCTCGCTGAATCCGCCCAGCGATGCCTCGCCGACGATCGTCTCCTCGCTGTCGCTCTCCGCTATCCCGAGAAAGCGATGAACCTCCCCAAGAAAGTCGCCAACGCCGCCTTTCAGCTTGAGCAGCCGGTCAATTCGACCACGGTTGTCCACGAGGGCGTTGACGACGTTGATGAAGGCGATTTCGCCGGCCCTGTCGCTGATTTCGGTCAGGGACTCGCTGAGACCCAGGTCGTCCGCGCTGACCAGAACATTGTCACGGGCGGCATTGAGCAAATCGAAGGCGTGTCGTTCATCGAGAACCTCGAAGTTGGGTGCCTGCCCGGCTTCGACCGGAAAACGCGCCAGCAAGGATTCGCAAAATCCGTGGATGGTCTGGATTCGCAGACCACCTGGCGTTTCCAGAACGCGAGCGAAGAGCTGCCGCGCATGGTCGAGTCGGTCCGGCTCTACATTGCCGTCGGTCAGACGCTCCAGCGTCGCGCGCAACGCGCCATCGTCAAGCAGCACCCAACCGCCGAGTTCACGGAACAACCGATCGGACATTTCGGCGGCGGCTGCTTTCGTGAAAGTAAGGCAGAGGAGGCGGTGAGGTTCCGTGCCGTCGAGCAGCAGGCGGAGGATCCGATCAACCAGAACCGACGTCTTGCCCGATCCGGCCGAAGCGGCCACCCAAACGTTTTGCCGCGGGTCACCGGCGGCGTGCTGCTCGGGGCTTTTCGTTCTCAGGTCGCTCGGCGCCAACTGGCTCATCCCTCGGCCTCGCCCTCCGCGGCCCATTCCTTGAAGCGGGCAAGGTGTTCGTAGTCGTCGAACCTCGGCTCGGCGAAGGGCCGCGGACGGCAGAGATAGGGCGTTGCCGGATCGTCGAATCGCGCGACGATGGCCTCGATGCCTGCGCGGGCTGCCGCGACAAGTTCGCCAATGCTGCTGTCGCGTTCGACACGAATCGGATGGAGCCGGCCGGCCGCGGCGCCGCCAAGCTTCCAGTAGGCAAGTTCGGAAACCTCGCCAGCGGGAACTTCCTCGAAACCGCCTTGTTCGGCGATGACGCCCTCAACCGGCAACTGGGGACTTAGCCCATAGCGCACGTCTTCCTGTCGTGGAACCATCCCGGTCTTGTAGTCGATGATCGCCAGGCTCCCGTCGTGCAGGCGGTCGATGCGATCGGCCTTCGCGGTCAGCGTGAAAGGACCGCCGGGCGCCTCGAAGGTCCACGCACCCTTGATCTCGCTCGCGACAGGGGTCGCGATCTCACGGCGCGCGCGTTCGAACTCGACGAACCAGGCTGCAATCTGTTCGAACCAGGGCCACCAGAAGGCCGCCACGATCGGTTCCTCAAGCGTGTCGCCGAACGCCTTGCGCCCGAACTCATGCAACTGCTCAAGCGCATCATCGGGCAAGGCGTCCGGATGCGCCGACACGAAGTCGTCGAGCGCCTTGTGAATGAAGGAGCCACGATCGGCAGCCCCGGGTTCGGCATCGATCGGGTCGAGCGGCTTGAGGCCAAGAATTTTCTTCGCGAACACACCGTAGGGGTTTCGCACCAGGAGTTCGATGTCTGTCGCGGAAAGTTCGCGTGGACGGGCTGCCAACGGAGGCGCGAACACCGGCGGTGCGACCGGCCGGGCAACACCATCCCAATCGAGCGACTGCATCCAGCCGAGATACCTGTTTGTACGCGCGGCTTCCTCTTCGCCGGGCGGACCGGCCAATGTCTCAAGCCGCAGGAGCCATCGCGAAGCGACGGTGGGCGTGCCTTCGACCTTGAGCGCCCGCGTCAGGACCACCTCCGGCGCACACGCGCCCTGCACGAAATCGTGCGCCGAAAGGCCAATGCGCCGCTCGGGCAGGGGCAGCCCGAAGCGTTGCCGCATGGGCCGGCTGAACCATGGATCGACCTCGGCTTCGGGCGGCCATTTGCCTTCGTTCAGTCCGCCGAGGATCAGGAGATCCGCCTGCTGCAGGCGCGCTTCCAGCGGCCCCCATATTGCCAGCCGCGGGTGACCGCCGAAGCGCGGACGCACGACACGGTCGGCCATGAGCGCCTCGATCAGAGACTGATAGTCCGCGCCGGCGAGTACCGGAAGCCCGGTTGCACCTTCGCCGATTTCGCGAAACAGATCGGCCAGGGCTTCGCCGGCATCGCCCCGCCACAACCGTACCGGGCCGTCCTCTTCATCGCTTGCCGCCAGCGCCTCCGCAAAGTCCAGATGCGCCGCCACGAGATCGGCAAGCGACGCTTTTGCGCGATATAGCGCGGCAGTGAACGGCCTGGCAGAACGCTCAATCGTGCGGAGCCACTTGCGCAGATCTTCGGTTCCCTCCCTTCGGGAGAGCGCAATCTGCAGATCCTTGAAACCGGCGCCCGGCCGAGGCCCGTGAAGGACTGCAAGTTCGAGTCGACGAACGTGCGCGCGGAACTTGCCCGGCGTCGTGCCCCCCGCCGCTAGAGGATGCTTTAGCGCCGCCAGAAGCGGGATCGGGGCGACGTCTTCGGCAATCATCCTTGCCGTCAGACGCATGAACGCGCCCGGCGCGGTCTCGCCCAGCCGCACTCCGGCGGAGTCGTCGACTTCCAGATCCCAGCGCTTCAGGTCTGCGGCGACGCGGCGCGCCAGGGCGCGATCGGCGGTAACCAGCGCCGATGTCTTGCCCGGCGTCTCGAGGGCTTCCCGCATAAGGAGGGCGACGACGCCGGCTTCCTCGCGCGGACCGGCGCACTCGACCCGTGTCAGGCCACGCAGCGCGGCGGCATCCCGGTTCGCCCGTTCGTGCCAGACGTGCGTCGACGGCGCCGGGCGCATTGCCTCCGAGAACAACTGAACGCGCGCCGCGTTGGCGGGGTACGCCCGTGACCAGGGCGCGACTTGCTCGCGACTCACCTGCATCCGGTCGAGCAGCTGTTGCATGCCGAATTGCGGATGGGTCTGATCGATCAACTGCCACGACGGGTCGTCCAGGTTCTCGTCAAGCCCGGGAAGAACCACCGCGCCCGCTGGAAGCTGGGCGATCACGCCGATCAAACGAGCGGTTGCCGGGATGCTACCCGTGGAGCCCGCGGCGATAACCGGGTCCATCGGGGGATTGCGCGACCAGTGTTCTGCAAGGGTCTCAAGCAGCCGATTGCGGTGGTCTGCCGGGTCGATGAAACCGAGCGTCGCCAGGACCGACGGCCATTGTTCGGTGACGATCCCGAGAAAGTTCAGCGTCCTTCGCCAATGGTCAGCGAGATCGTCCGGCACCAGCGTTCCGAGGCCGCCGAACGAAAGCCCTTCAGTCTGCACCTGGTCCATCAGCCGAGCCAGATCGCGGGCCAGGTGCGCCGCATGACCTGGCTCCTTCGGCGCGGCGGCATTTCGCCCCGCCCAACGGACAATGATCTGCGTAAGCAACAACTGGCGCAAAATACCGGGCACCGGGGGCGGGATGGCACCAAGCGCATCCGCCTCGTCGGCAGCCTGCGCCATCAGCAAATCCAGTGCGAGATCTTCTTCCTCAACATCACCGATCGGCCTGATGTGCGGCAAGAGCGTCGAACGGCCTCCCGTCTGGCGCAGGAACGCATCGCGCAACGCCCTGACCGATCTTCGTGTCGGCACGAGTACACGGACGCGGCTCAGCCCAGGCGTGTCGCCGAAGCGTTCGATCAGGCCTGCGGCGAGCGAATCAGCGAAAGCAACGCCCGCCGGGATGTTGAAGACCCGTGGCGCCGCAGTCTTGTCGTCCGCCGCGGTTCCGGTTGAGAAGAGATCGCCTTGCCGGGCGTCAGACATCTAGGTCGCCATCGCGCTCTCGGCCGCCTCAATGCCGGCGGGCGTTCCGACGTGATACCACGCGCCATCGTCGACAACGGCGAACAGCCGACCCGCCGCGATGGCACGATCCCACACGACGTTGTTCGAGAACGGGCCCGCCGGCGCAGCGTCGTAGAGGCGTGCGTGGCAAATGAAGAGGCCCGCGTACACGAAGGGCGCCGCCTCAGCGTCGCCACGGCGGATGGGACGACCGTCTTCACCGAGGAAGAAGTCACCGGCACCGTCAAATCCAACGGCCGTTTCCATCGAATGCAGCAGCATCACGGCATCCATGCGCCGATCATCCCACGCGGCGGCAAGCCGCTCCAATCCCCGACCGGTACGGATGACGTCACTTGCCACAACGATGAAGGTCTTGGCGCCGAGCAGCGGAAGCGCCCGTGCAACTCCACCACCGGTGTCGAGAAGCTCCTCCGTTTCGTCCGAGAGCGTCACACGGGGTTGCAAGGTCGGATCGCGCTGCGCCGTATGAGCCCGAACCTGTTCGGCTAGATGGTGCACGTTGACCACGGCTTCCGAGACGCCGGCTGCCGCGAGCTCCTCTAGAACGTGATCGAGCAGGGCTTTTCCGGCCACGCGCACAAGCGGCTTCGGCGTCGTCTCGCCGATTGCGCCGAGGCGACGACCGCGACCGGCCGCAAGAACCATGGCCGTGTTCGGAACGGTCCCCATCAGACGCCCTCCGGCAAGACGAAGCTAGCAGGACTAGGTGAGAGGTCTCTCCATTCAGCGGGAACGTGATGATCGAACCAGCCGCGCACATCCCGAAGATGAGGATGTGAGAGATCCGTCGCAAGGTGACGCCAAACACGGGGAAGCAGCGCGAGATACCCTGGCTTCCGGTCGCGAAGCCAAAGTCGGCCAAAGACGCCGATAATTCGCGTATTCCGCTGGGCGCCGGCAAGCGCATAGACCGCGTCAAAAGCTTCGCGCTCGACTTGCGAATAGCCGTCGGTGAAGCGATTGATCATGCTCTCGACCAGTTCCGGCGGAACATCGCGACGGGCATCCTCAAGCAGCGACACCAGATCGAGCGCGGCCGGACCAGCGACGGCATCCTGATAGTCCAGCAGCCCGACGCGTGCCAGACCGGTCCGCGCCGGCAGCCAAACCAGGTTCTCGGCATGGAAGTCGAACAGCGCCAACACTTTGGGAACACCGAACAGCGGCGTCAGTGCTGCGCGCCAGACCTCGTCAAAGGATTGACTGACCTCGCTACCCGGGGACGACGACGCCAGCGCCGGATAAGTCCACTCCATAAACAGGCGCACCTCGCGCAGGGCTCGCGACGTGTCGAAATCCGGCACGCCCTCCGGCTGCCCATGCCCGCGGAGATCGCGCAGAAGGTCTACGGCCGCACCGTATAGTTCGGCTTCCGCCGCGTCGTTCTTGGCCAGCACCCGTGCAAACAGATCGTCGCCCAGATCCTCCAGCAGCAGAAAGCCGGCTGCGGCATCCTCTGCCAGCGCGGCAGGCGCGCTGTAGCCGAACCCGCGCAAGACATCGCCGACGCGCAGGAACGGACCGACATCTTCACGTTCCGGCGGCGCGTCCATGAGGATGGCGGTTCGCCGATCGTCCAGTACGCGAAAATAGCGCCTGAAGGATGCATCGCCGCTGATCGGCAAGATTCGAGCACCCTCCCAGCCGGCCTGCGCAACGAAGGCCCGCGCCAGTTCTAGTCGATGATCCATTGCGCCATCCGGGACTCGCTCAGCCTGTCCACGCAAGATCCCACCGCCGTCAGCATCGCGGTTCGCGCCGTGTCGTCGTGCTCGAGATGAATGTCGAAGCGGTCGCCGGGAAAAAGATCGCCGAGACGATCCGGCCACTCGACCAGTGCGATGCCTTCCGCCAATGCGTCCTCAAGCCCCAACTCGAAAGTCTCCTCGGGCGACCGAATCCGGTACAGGTCGAAGTGCCAAATCGACATGTGCGGGTATGAGTAAACAAGAACGAGATTGAACGTTGGACTCGCGACCTCTTCGTCGGCGTGGCCGCTGATGGTGCGGATGATTTCCCGGGCGATCACCGTCTTGCCTGTGCCCAGGTCGCCGCTCAGGCCGACGAAATCGCCCGTCTTCAGGTGCTCCGCCAAGATAGCGGCAAACGACTGCGTCGCATCGAGCGTTGGGAGACGTAAGCGAATGGCGAGGCTCCCCCCTGCCGCAGCCGCCGGCGCATGCGCCCGCTACGCGGCTCGCGGGGCGGCCGCCCGAACCTCGTCGCCGACGTACTCCTCGAACTGAACGAAGTTTTGCTCGAAGCGACCGACCAGATTGGCCGCGGTAGTCTCATAGGCGCCCCTGTCCGACCAAGTGTTCTGTGGGTTCAGCACCTCGCCGGGTACGCCGTCGCACGACTGGGGCACCTTCAGCCCGAAGTGCGGATCGATCGCGAAGTCGACACTATCGAGACCGCCGTGCAATGCCGCATTGAGGAGCGCGCGCGTGTACTTGATCGACATGCGCTCGCCGACCCCGTAGGCGCCACCTGTCCAGCCGGTGTTGACCAACCAACAGGTCACGTCGTGCGACACGATCTTCTCGCCGAGGAGTTTCGCGTAGACCGACGGATGACGCGGCATGAAGGGCGCGCCGAAGCACGTCGAGAACGTGGCTTCCGGTTCGTTGCCCAGGCCCTTTTCGGTGCCGGCGACCTTCGCGGTGTAGCCCGACAGGAAATGATACATCGCCTGTTCCGGCGTCAGCCGCGAGATCGGCGGAAGAACGCCGAATGCATCCGCCGTGAGCATGATGACGTTGCGTGGATGACCTGCGGCGCCCTCGTCAATCGTGTTGGGTATGAACTCGATGGGATAGGAGGCACGCGTGTTCTCGGTGAACTCAGCGCTATCTAGATCGAGTTCGCGCGCCGTGTCGTCGACGACGACATTCTCGAGCACCGTGCCGAACCGGCTGGTCGTGGCGTAGATTTCGGGCTCGGCCTCGGGATTGAGGCGAATGACCTTCGCGTAGCACCCGCCCTCGAAATTGAAGAGGCCGTTATCGCTCCAACCATGTTCATCGTCGCCGACGAGGCGCCGATTGGGGTCAGCCGACAGCGTCGTCTTGCCCGTTCCGGAGAGACCGAAGAATACGGCCGAGTCGCCCTGCGCGCCGACGTTGACAGAGCAGTGCATCGGCAGAACGTTGTGCGCGGGAAGCAAGTAGTTGAGGATCGAGAAGACCGACTTCTTGATCTCGCCGGCATAGGACGTCCCGCCGATCAAGACCGTCTTCTCAGCAAAGTTGACGACGATGAACGTGCCCGTGCGGGTCCCGTCGATCGCAGGATCGGCTTCGAAGCCCGGCGCCTGGATGACGGTAAACTCGGGTTGAAACGCATCGCGCTCGGCGGCCGTGGGCGTGATGAACATGTTCTGGGCGAACAGGTTGTGCCAGGCCGCTTCGGTCACGACCCGAACGCCAAGCCGGTAGCTCGGATCGGCACCCGCCCAGCAATCCTGCACGAAGAGGTCGCGTCCCTGGAGATAGGCCATCATCCGGTTGCGCAGAGAAGCATAGGAAGCAGGATCGATGTCCTTGTTGACCTTGCCCCACCAGATGCTGCCTTCGTTCGCCGACTCGCGAACGATGAATTTGTCCTGTGCCGAGCGCCCTGTGTGAACGCCCGTGAGGACCACCAGCGCGCCGCCAGCAGAAAGCTTGCCCTCGCCCCTCAGGATCGCCTGTTCGTACAGGTGCGGGGCCGTCAGGTTCCAGTGGACGGTTCCCGTATTGCGAAATCCATGCTGTTCGAGGCTACGCTGCACCCGGACCTCCTAAACGACGGTTTGCCACAAAGTAGATAGCCGCCGAATCCGGCGCAACCGGCTACGGTCGCGGATGTGGCCGTTTCTTGGGGATAATTCAACTGCCTCGGGCGTCGCGGGTCAGCCTGACAAGTTCGGCTCTGACGTCGTCGAGCGAGCGCAGCGGATGCGCAAACGGTACCCGAAGGGCACGCCCGCCGGATCGCAGATCGCAGCCCGCCGGATCGCAGCCCGTCATGATCCAGTCTCCGGCCGGCGCGCCGGCCGCGGCGGCGATCTGCGTCATCGCATCGCGGTGATCAGCGTTCATGTGGTCAAGGATCGAGGCTTCGCCCTCGATGACTTCGCCGGCGTCGTGTATCGGCGTGCTAACCTCCGCCCAGTAGATCCAGTGTATCGCACCAAAGCCGGCGACCAGATGGACCCGAGTCGGCTCGAGCACGTAGAACTGGAAATCTCCGAAGTCGGCGTACTGGCCCGCGTCGTGATGCCGCGCCAGGAATCGCGCCCTCGCAGCCGTGGAATCGCTGGCAAGGAGTTCCCCCTGCACGGTAACCCGTGGTCCGGTCAGCGGGCTCCGGAGTCCGGCCGTCCCGTCGCAAAGCAAGCTGATTTGCCTGCTGCTCGACAGGTTCTTCGTGTGTTCGGCCAACGTGGACAACAGCATGACAGGGCGCCCGTCGGGCATCGTGGCAATCAGCACCAGCGAGGCATATGGAATACGATCGCCGTCGCCCGACCCCTGCATTGTTGCAAGAGATGCGGTCAACGCGCCCCGAATGACATGGTTCGCCGCTAGTGCAGGGGATGCTTGGTCGCTCATGCGGTTGTCTCGCCTCCTCTGGGACCGTAAAGCTTCCCATCAGGAAGCCGCAACCGGTCGATTCGCTTGCCATTGACATCCGAAATCCTCCAGCACGTCGGACAGACCCTTCGGATCGGCGCGCCCGTGGTGGTTTCTCGCGCCGGGTTCGTTGGTCTCGTCGTCGTCGATACGGTGATGTCGGGACGCGTCAGCACCGACGAACTGGCCTACTTCAGCCTGGCCAGCGGACCGCAACTGTTTCTCATGATGGTGGGGATCGGGCTGTTGCGCGGCGCGCCGGTTCTGACCGCGCAGGCCTTCGGTGCCGGCGAGAGCGAGAAGATCGGCGCGCTGTGGCGTGTGATCGCGATTCACGCCTTTCTGCTTTCACTGATACTGACGGCGGTCGCTCTCGCAGGCGAACCGATGCTCCTGCTGCTCGGCCAGTCGCCGGAACTCGCCCAGGGCGGCGGCGCCGTCATGCGCATGTTCAGTTGGTCGCTGCCGTTCTACATGGTGTGGGTCAGTCTCGTGAATCTGCTGGAGGGCCTCGGAAAGACCATCCCTGCGATGGTGATCACCGGTCTCAGCGTCGTGGTGAACGTCGCCGTCAACTGGGTATTCGTGTTCGGCAATCTCGGCGCGCCGGCGATGGGCGCCGAGGGCGCGCAACTGGCGACCAGCATTGTGCGCGTCTTGATGCTACTCGTGATGGTTGCCTACGTATTCGAACGTCCCGAGTTCCGGCCATTCAAGCTTTTCGGGTCTCTGCGCGGTTTCTGGGACAGCGGCCGGACCCTGCGCCGCCTCGGCTACCCCATGGGCCTCGCCACCGGAATCGAAGCACTTGCCTTTGCCATGCTGACCATTCTGGCCGGTCTGCTCGGTAAGCTTTCGCTGGCCGCGTTTCAGACGGCCAATTCCCTGGCCAGCCTGGTTTTCATGGTCGCTATCGGGATCGGTGCGGGTACCGCGGTGCGCGTTGCCCAGTCGGTTGGCCGCGAGGACCGGCGCACGGCGATCCTGGCGGCGTGGACCGGCACCGCGCTCGGCACCGGCGCCCTGGCCATCATCGCCGTCGTGTTCTTTGCGATTCCGGAGACCCTTGCCGCTCTCTACGCGGATGATCCCGCCGTCATCGCGCTGGCCGTTCCGGTGTTCTATGCGGCCGGCTGCCTGCTCGCGTTTCACGGCGCGCAGACCGTCCTCATGGGCGCGCTGCGCGGCATCGGCGACGTCTGGTACCCGACCGGCGTTCAGTTCGTCGGCGGCTGGATATTCATGCTGCCGTTCGGCGCGGCACTGGCGTTTACCGCCGGCTGGGGTGCAACGGGCCTCATGGTCGGTCTTCTCTCCAGCGTCGTCTTTGCGACCTGTGTGCTGGCGGCACGGTTTGCAAAGCGCTCGAAGGGGCAGTTTGCGCGGCTCTAGGGTCGGCGCAATTTGATTTCGCCCCACTAATGCCTAGATTCCGCCCCATAAGCGGGATCGCCGAAACCGGAACTGGAAGCACATCGTGGGCGCCACCATCGCATTGGTCGACGACGACCGAAACATCCTGACGTCGGTGTCGATCGCCCTTGAGGCCGAGGGCTTCGCGGTCGACACCTATGGTGACGGCCAGGAGGCCCTCGACGGTATCGGCCAGAAGCCGGTCGATCTGGTGATCCTCGACATCAAGATGCCGCGTATGGATGGCCACGAACTACTGAGCCGATTGCGCCGGACATCGTCGACGCCCGCGATCTTTCTGACGTCGAAGGACGACGAGATCGACGAGGTTCTGGGCCTGAAGATGGGCGCAGACGACTATGTGCGAAAACCGTTCTCACAGCGCTTGCTGCTGGAACGGGTGCGCGCGGTTCTTCGCCGCTCGGATGCCGGACCTGCCAAAGGCAGCGTCGAGGCATCCGAAGGTGGTCTGCTCGTGCGCGGTCCCCTGATCATGGACCCCGCCCGACACGCATGTACCTGGCGCGAACAGCCGGTGCGCCTCACCGTCACGGAGTTCCTGATCCTGCAGGCCCTCGCAAGCCGCCCCGGCCATGTGAAGAGTCGCGACCAGCTCATGGATGCGGCCTACGACGACCAGATCTACGTAGACGACCGCACCATCGACAGCCACATCAAACGGCTTCGCAAGAAGTTCCGTGAAGTGGACACTGAGTTCGACTCGATCGAAACGCTCTACGGGCTGGGTTACCGCTTCCGAGAGAAATAGCCGCGATGAAACTGCGAGGGGAACGCAGACAATCGGCCGCTTCGCATGGCGGCGGATCGGGTTTCGACGCGCCCGATCGTACACGTTTGGCTGCTGTTCAAGAAGGCCAACCACGGCTGGGTTCCATCACGAGCCGCATCCTCGCCATCAACCTGATGGCCTTGCTGCTCCTGGTCGGCGGCCTCCTCTATCTCGACGAGTTCCGCGACGAGTTGATCGACGCGAAGGTACAGGCACTTACGACCGAAGGCGAAATCATTGCCGGGGCGATCGGCGAATCGGCGATCGACGCGGGACCAGTGGAGAGGGCGCTGGACCCCGCGACGGTGCGGCAACTCGTTCGGCGGCTCATCGAACCCACTGAGGAACGCGCCCGTGTCTTTGCGCCGGACGGATCGCTGATCGCCGACAGCCGAAGCCTGCTCGAGGCCGGCCGCGAAGTGCAGTTTGAGTTCCTTCCGCCGGCGCAAGAGCTGTCTCTTGTCGAGAAGACCTACGAGGCAGCCGCGAACACGTGGCGCAACATCACCGGCGGACCGAGACTCGCCCCCTACGTGGAACAAGTCGAGCAGCGCGCCACCGACTACGACGAAGTCGCCGGTGCCCTTTCAGGGAACTCCGGATCGGAGCAACGCGTACGCAACGGCGACATCGTGATCTCTGTGGCGTTGCCAATTCAGTCCTTCAAGCAAGTGCTGGGTGCGCTAATGCTCACAGCGGGGACAAGCGACATCGATGCGAGCGTCCGGGATTTCCGATTGGCGATCCTTCAGGTTTCCGGCATCGCGTTGGCGATCACCATTCTTCTTTCCCTCTATCTCGCAGGCACGATTGCGCGCCCGGTCACACGCCTCGCGGCAGCAGCCAACCGGGTGCGGGGTGTGACCGGACGAGAGATCGAAATTCCGGACTTCACCGGACGCAAGGATGAGATTGGCGCGCTGTCCGGCGCATTGCGCGAAATGACCCGCGCGCTTTACAAGCGTCTGGATGCGATCGAGTCATTTGCTGCCGATGTGGCTCACGAGATCAAGAATCCCCTGACCAGTCTTCGTAGCGCCGTCGAGGCCCTCGACAAGGCGCGCGATGAGACCCAACGCGAACAGCTACTCGGCATCATTCGAGACGATGTCGGCCGAATCGACCGACTGCTGAGCGACATCGCCAACGCGTCACGACTCGACGCCGAGCTTTCCCGCTCAAACATGACCGTGGTCGACCTGCAACGACTTCTGGGCACGATCATCGAAGTGCACGAGACGACCGGCAATGTCGATGCCGTGAAGATCAAGCTTGAATTGCATGGCGACGGCACGTTTCTCGTTCTCGGTATGGAGGATCGGCTGGGTCAGGTGATGCGAAATCTCATCGACAACGCACGGTCCTTCAGCCCGCCGGGCGGGGTCATCTCGCTGTCGCTTTCGCGCTCCGGCAGAATGGTACGCATTACATGTGACGACCAGGGCCCCGGGTTTCCGGCCAGCAGTCTCGATAGCGCTTTCGAGCGCTTCTACACGCAGCGGCCGAAGACGGAAGCCTTCGGGAAACATTCGGGGCTAGGCCTCAGCATTTCGCGCCAGATCGTCGAAGCGCACCATGGCACGATCACGGCCGCAAACCGCATGGATGGCGCAGGCAACATCGTGGGGGCGCAGATCACCATTGATCTACCGGCCACCGACTCCGTTGACTCCGCATAGGGCTCGGCGCACGCTCCCGCGGCGATGCTTCTGCTCCATGCCACTTGCGTCGACGTTGGCGGCGCGGCCGTCCTGCTCCGGGGCCCATCGGCAGCGGGAAAGTCTGATCTTGCGCTTCGTCTGATTGACGACGGCGCGCGCCTCGTCGCGGACGATCAGGTTCAGGTGAATGCTGTTCGCGGCGAACTCATTGCATCCTCGCCGACGCAGTTGACTGGAAAGATCGAGGTGCGCGGCATCGGAATCGTGGAGTTGGAGGCTGAGCGGCTTTCCCCCCGTGCCCGCGTGTCGCTTGTCGCCGACCTGGGGCCAAGCGCAGATATCGCTCGCATGCCTCACCCGACCACGTGCCGACTTGACGGGATCGACATCCCGCTGATCGCAATCGCACCTTTCGAGGCTTCGGCACCGGCCAAGATTCGCTTCGCGATCAAGGCGTGGAGCGAGAGCGGCCGCCAGGCACGAGCACTCAACGATGCCTGACGGTGGGAAATCTCCAGAGAGGGGCATCGTGAACCGCGGGCGCCTCAGAGTGCTCCTTGTGACCGGCATCTCGGGTGCCGGCCGCTCTACGGCATTGAAGGTTCTCGAAGACATCGGTTTCGAGGCGATGGACAACATCCCTCTTCACCTGTTGCTCGGCTATCTGGATTCCGACGCAGCCAAAGAGGCCCGTCATGGCGCCATTGCGGCTGGTATCGATATTCGGACGCGCGACTTCGACGTCGACCACTTCATGGAACGGATTGCGCCGCTGAGATCCGCTGCGAATATCGAGGCGACGCTGCTTTTCGTCGATTGCGACGACGACGTGCTGGCGCGTCGCTATACCGAAACCAGGCGACGCCACCCTTTGGCCGAAGATCGCCCGTTGATCGACGGCATCAGAATGGAGCGGGAAATAGTGGGGCAACTGCGCGCCCACGCGGACCTCATCATCGACACCTCGTCGTTGAGCGGTGCCGACCTCAAGCGACTTCTTGGCGGCCACTTTCGCCTGGCCGACAGCCCATCCCTGACGGCGACCATCATGTCGTTTTCCTACAGGAATGGGCTTCCTCGCGAGGCCGACCTGGTCTTCGATGTCAGGTTTCTCAGGAACCCACACTATGAAGAAAGTCTCCGCCAAAAGACCGGCATGGACGAGGACGTGGCCTCATACATAGAAGACGATCCGGCGCTGCAGCCCTTTCTTGAGAAGGTCGACGATCTATTGATTGACCTCCTGCCCAGATACGCCAAGGAAGGAAAGACGTACCTGACGATCGCGGTCGGCTGCACTGGGGGCCAGCACCGCTCTGTCTACACCGCACAACGAATCGCGGCGCACCTCAAGGCGGCGGGGCACAACGTCGGCACGCGCCATCGCGACGTAACAACGGCAGGCCCGTCGTCATGATTGGAGTCGTTATCCTGTCGCAAGGTCCGCTCGGAAGAGAGTTCTTGGCGGCTGCCGAGCAGATCGTCGGCAGGCAGAAGAATGTGGCGGCGGTATGCCTCGACTGGAACGACGAGACCAGCACCTGCGGCGACAAAATTCGCCAAGCCGTGGAAGAGACCAACGACGGAGACGGGGTCATCGTTCTCACCGACATGGTCGGCGCGACGCCGTGCAATCTTGCGACCAACGCCGTTGCGGGCCCGGATGTTGCGGTCGTAACGGGGATCAACCTGCCGATGTTGATCAAGGTGCTCACGAGCAGGGACGAGGGAAATCTCTCGGCGACGGCAACCGCCGCCGAGGAAACGGGCCGAAAGCACATTACGCGCGCACCTGCCCAGGGCTGATCTCCACGTGACGAAGAAATCGGTGCGATTGGAGATCATCAACGAGCGCGGGCTGCATGCCCGCGCCGCGGCCCGGTTCGTCGAGGTCGCCGGCAAGTTCGACTGCGCCATAGAGGTCGGGAAGGACGATCAGACCGTTCCCGGTCGGTCCATCATGGGACTCCTTCTCCTGGTGGCCGGGCCCGGATCCGCCATCACTGTTACCGCCGATGGTCCGCAGGCCGAAGAAGCCCTGAGCGCCCTAGCCGATCTGGTGCGTAATCGCTTCAATGAAGAGCGCTAGATCACGACATAAAGATATCTTTATTTCCCCTGCATTTGCTGGTATGGAGGGGTCATCTCGGAACAATCGCAGGATCAGCCTGGCCGCAATGGCGCCGGGCAGCAGACTTTTTTGGAGTGAACATGAGCAATTCGACGGGCTTCTCCGACTACAAGATCAAGGACATCTCGCTGGCGGACTGGGGCCGCAAGGAACTGGATATCGCCGAAACTGAGATGCCGGGTCTGATGGCGCTGCGCGAAGAGTACGGTGCGAAGAAGCCGCTTAAGGGCGCCCGCATCGCCGGCTGCCTGCACATGACGATTCAGACCGCCGTCCTGATCGAGACGCTTGTAGAACTTGGCGCCGACGTCCGCTGGGCGTCGTGCAACATCTTCTCGACTCAGGATCATGCCGCGGCGGCCATCGCGGCGCGAGACATCCCGGTCTACGCCGAAAAGGGCGAGACCCTCGAGGAGTACTGGGAATACGTCCACAAGATCTTCGAATGGAGTGACGGCGGCGCGCCGAACATGATCCTGGATGACGGTGGCGATGCGACCATTCTGGTGCATCTCGGGCGGCAAGCCGAAAGCGACGCCAGCGTGCTCGACAACCCGGGCAACGAAGAAGAGGAAGTCCTCTTTGCCTCGATCAAGAAACGCCTTGCCGAAAAGCCGGGCTGGTACACCATGCTCGGCGACTCGATTCGCGGCGTCACCGAGGAGACGACGACCGGCGTTCACCGCCTCTACGAAATGGAGAAGAAGGGCACGCTGCTCTTCCCTGCCATCAACGTGAACGACTCGGTGACGAAATCGAAGTTCGACAATCTCTACGGCTGTCGGGAAAGCCTGGTCGACGGCATCCGCCGCGGCACCGATGTCATGATGGCCGGCAAGGTCGCCGTGGTCGCGGGCTATGGCGATGTCGGCAAAGGTTCGGCTCAATCGATGCGCAACGCCGGGTGTCGCGTTCTGGTAACCGAGATCGACCCGATCTGCGCGCTGCAGGCAGCCATGGAAGGCTTCGAAGTCGTGACGATGGAAGACGCCGCAACCCAGGGCGACATCTTCGTCACGGCGACCGGCAACCTAGACGTGATCACCATCGACCACATGCGTGCGATGAAGGACCGCGCCATCGTTTGCAACATCGGTCACTTCGATTCCGAGATTCAGATCGGTGCGTTGAAGAACCTGAAATGGACCGAAATCAAGCCGCAGGTCGACGAGGTTGAATTCCCGGACGGCAAGAAGCTGATCGTCCTGTCGAAGGGTCGGCTCGTGAATCTCGGCAACGCGATGGGGCATCCAAGTTTCGTGATGAGCGCATCGTTCACCAACCAGGTGCTGGCGCAGAACGAGCTGTGGAACAATACCGGCGACTACGCTAATATGGTCTACGTCTTTTCCTAGAAGCTGGATGAAATGGTGGCGGCCCTTCACTTGAATAAGCTCGGCGCCACGCTGACCGTGCTCAACGACCGGCAGTCGTCCTACCTCGGGCTCGACAAGGCTGGACCCTACAAGCCCGAGCATTACCGCTACTAGAAGCAGGCGGATCGTGCGGCCACCCCGCCGCACGATCCGCGTTAACCATTGGGCCGCGCGAAACACGCGGAATTCGCGGAAATCTGCGGCTCACGCCCTATCCCAAACCAGAAAAGCGTTCCAGCGCAACGGTTTGTTGGGCTATAGTCTTGCGAACCATTAATCGCTGAGTTCAGGGACTATCGGGGGTCTCCGAGATGTCGATACCTACAATTGTCGGCCTGCTGTTCGGCTTGGGGCTTGTCGTCGGCGCCATCTTCCTTTCCGGCGGCAGCGCCGCGGCGTTTTTCAGCTTGCCTAGTTTCATGATCGTGGTTGGCGGCACGCTCGCTGCCGGGTTTATCGGCTACCAGGCGCGCTACGTCGTGCTCTCGTTGAAAGAGATCCTCCAGCTTCTGGTGAAGGAGAAGATCAACCGGGCGATGTTGACGGTCGAAACCGGCAAGATCATTCGCTGGGGCTACCTCGTGAAGAAACACGGCATCCTTGCGTTGGAGCGTGAGATCAAGTCGGCCAAGACCCAGGACCATTTCCTGAACTACGGCGTTGAACTCGTCATCACCGGCTATACCGGCGACGAAGTGCGCAGCATGCTCAACGCGGCTGCAGACGGCACCATGCAGCGCAAGATGGTCAGCGCGAACATTCTGCGCAATCTGGCGTCGGTGTCGCCCGCCTTCGGCATGATCGGAACGCTGATCGGTCTGATCATCATTCTGCAAAAACTCGTTTCGGATCCCGAGGGACTTGGTCCGGGCCTTGCGCTCGCGCTGATCACGACGCTCTACGGCGTGCTGTTCCAGCGCCTCATTTTCTCGCCGGCCGCCAGCAAGGTCGAGCAGAAGGCAGGCATCCTGCGCTTCCGCAACTTCCTCGTCACCGAGGGGTTTGCGATGCTCGCCGAACACCGCAGTCCGCGCTATATCCAGGATCGGATGAACAGCTACCTCGATCCGGAGATTCATTACTCGATCGACAAGAAGGGTGGTGGCGGCGGCCAGCGCCGCGCTCCACAGCGTAAGGCGGCGTAGCCGGGAGAACGACCGTGGCAGGAAGCGCACCACCCATCAGGTCGGAAGGCGACAAGGAAGACGAGTGGCTCGTCACCTACGCCGACGCCATCACGCTTCTGATGGCGTTCTTCGTCATCATGTTCTCAATCACCGAACCGAACACGGAGAAGTTCGAGCAGGTGACCAAGGGCATGGTCGAGACATTGTCGCGCCAGGAGGTGCAGAGCCCGTTCGCCGACCTGCGCAAAGACCTCAACTCTGTCTCGGCCGAATCGGGCGAACAGGCACAGGTCGACACGGTAAAGCAGGAACGGGTTACGCGCTTCGCGTCGGACGATATGTTCGCGCCGGGCTCAGCAGACATTCTGCCGTCGGGCCGCGCGCCGCTTGACCGTGTTGCCGAACTTCTCGTCCTGCGTCTCGGACGCGTGAACTACAAGGTCGAAGTCCGTGGCCACACCGACAGCGATCCGATTAGCACACCGCGTTACGCGTCGAACTGGGAATTGTCCGCGGCGCGCGCTGCGGCCGTCGTGCGCTACCTGGAAGCGCAAGGCGTGGACAAGTCGCGGCTCCGCGCCGTCGGCATGGCTGATACCGATCCGGTACTCGGTCCAGACGGCCAGCCCGTGGCCGACAAGGCGACCCAGCGTCGCGTCGAAGTGAAGATCGAGCGCTAGAAGCGCGCTCACCCTTCCTCAGAAAGAGCCGCGCGACCGGCGGGTCGCGCTCTTTAACGAGAGCCCCATGCAGGGGCCGTGCGTGTTCGTTCGTCTAGGCCAGGGAGGCCCAGGGATGTATGACCCGTTGGAACAACCCGCCGTCGAGCAGGCCCGCCAACTCGGCCTGCTTCTCGGCCACCACGCGGACACTGTTGCGCGGTTCGGAATCGGCGTTGCGCCCAGCTTCAAGCAGGAACTGAACCGCGTGATCGCACGAGAGAAAGGCGAGGATTGCGACCGATTCGCACGCCCCGTGGAAGGCGTGACAGGCTCTGATGATTCCGCGCTATGATGCGCGCAAACAAGAACACGGGCGGAGGACCAGATGGCTGAGAACTGGGATGTGATTGTGGTCGGCGGGGGTACGGCCGGTATGCCGACCGCAACGTTCGCCGCTCAACGCGGCGCGCGCGTGCTCGTGATCGAAGCTGCACCCGACGTGGGCGGAACGCTCCACCTCTCGACCGGCCAGTTGAGCGCGGCAGGAACGCGGCTCCAGAAAGCAAAAGGCGTGGCCGACACGCCCGACGCGCATTTCGACGACATCATTCGTATCAGCAAGGACACGGTGGAGCGCGACCTCGTGCGACTCGCGGTCGACAATGCAGCCGATACCTTCGACTGGCTTCAGGACAACGGCTTCGAACCGCTTGAAGACCACCCGGTGATGGGTCAGGCGCACGAGCCGTACAGCGAGCGCCGCTACTACTGGGGTCCCGAAGGCGGCGTTTCGATCCTCAAGACCCTCCGCATACCCTTCCAGAAGGCCGTCGATACGGGCAATGTCACCGTCAGGACATCGACTGAAGCGACCGAGTTGGTATCCGATGGAAGCGGCGCCGTCGTCGGCGTGAAGGCCAGGGGGCCGAACGGTGAAGAGACGTTCCAGGGCAAGAACGTCGTCCTGACCTGCGGCGGATACGCGTCGAATGGCGTGATGTTCAACGAACTGAACGGCGTGCCGCAGTACTACGACGGTGCCTACGCCTACTCACAAGGGGCAGGCATCAAGCTCGGCCGGTCCGTGGGCGGCTGGCTTCGCGGTGCGGAGAACTATCTGTGCGGCTACGGCACCGTGCTGGACAGCGAGAGCATTCCCGCCAAGATGACCGCCCGGCCGCTGCATCATCCGCACATGCGCGAGCCATGGGAGATTCACGTCAACGCACATGGCGAGCGCTTTGTGCAGGAAGACGTCGACTCGGTCGACGTGCGCGAACACGCGATCCTTGCGCAGCCGGATTTGCGCCGCTGGGTCGTCTACGACGACTCGATTGCCAAGGCGTCGCCGCCGCAGTTCGCGGACGTCAGCAAAGACGCCGAGATGGCTTACTTCGGATCGCACCCGATGTTCTACCAAGCCGACACGCTGGAAGATCTTGCAAAGGCCGCCGGCATCGACGCCGCGGGACTTGCCAAGAGCGTGGCGGCCTACAACGACGGGGTCGAGAACGGGACGCTCGATCCGATGGGGCGCAAGCACCGGCCGCTGCCGATCAAGCAGGCGCCATTCTATGCGG
The DNA here is from genome assembly GCA_038116985.1 of Alphaproteobacteria bacterium. Lineage (GTDB taxonomy): Bacteria > Pseudomonadota > Alphaproteobacteria > SHVP01 > SHVP01 > CALJDF01. Next base: position 32,062 of record JAYOEZ010000028.1, read on the forward strand.
TGCGCGTCCAGGGTACGTCGATCTCAAGCACCGTCGGGCTCGCCGTCGACAAGCACTTGCGCGTCATCGACAAGGACAACAAGCCGATCGGCAACCTATTCGCCGCAGGCGAGCTGCTGGGCGCCGGCCAGACCATGGGCGATTCGTTCTGCGGCGGCATGATGGCGACGCCGGCGATCACCTTCGGGCGGCTGCTCGGCGAGAGCATGCTGTCCTGGGAAGACAGCTCGGCACAGGCCGCAGAATAACTCAAACGACGAGCGGCGTTGCAAGCGCCGCCGCAAGGGAGGGAGAACCATGTCCGAACTTTGGGACGTCATTGTTGTGGGTGCCGGCAGCGCCGGTCTGCCGGCGGCCATTCGCGCGGCGGAACGCGGTGCGCGGGTGCTGCAGGTTGAGGCCGACGAGAAGATCGGCGGCACGCTGTTCCTGTCCTCGGGGCAGATCAGCGCGGCTGGGACCAAGCGTCAGAAACGCCTGGGGATCGCCGACTCCGCAGCGGAGCACTATGCCGACGCGCAGCGTATCGCCGGCGGTACTATCGAAGAAACGCTGGGCCGGCTCGCCATCGATCACGCAGGGGCGACCTATGACTGGCTGGAGGAACTCGGCTACAAGCCGTTCGAACATCATCCGGTCGCGGCGGGTGCGCACGAACCGTTCCTGACCCGGCGCTATCACTGGGCGGAAACGGCGGCCGTGGCGATCCTCGACGTGCTGGCGCCGGTGCATGGCGCATTGGTCGCCGACGGCAAGATCGATCTGCATCTGAGCACGCGCATGACCGAGGTCCTGACCGACGGCGCGGGTGCCGCGGTCGGTATCAGGTGCGAAGGGCCGGACGGGAAGAGTGTCGAGTATCGCGGGCAGAACATTGTCCTGACCACGGGCGGGTATGCGCATAACCCGGATCTGTGGAACGAAATGACGCCGGACATTCCGTTGCGGGCGTATACCAACGACTGGTCGCGCGGCGACGGACTGATCGCCGGACGCGCCGTGGGCGCCAAGGTCGACGGGCAGGACAAGTTCCTGTGCACGTTTGCCGGGGCGCTCAACGACCCGAACGACCCGTTCTCGACGGCGCTCGGCATGCAGTTCTCGCCCCAGGTGCGCGAGCCCTGGGAGATCTACGTCGATGCCAGCGGCAAGCGCTTCATGCGCGAGGATCACCCGAGCGTCGACTATCGCGAGAACCAGTTGCTCAAGCAGAAGCACCAGCTGATGTACGTCGTCTTCGACGAGGGCATCCGGCAGAACGCGCCGACGCTGAACCCGGTCGATCCGGATCTCGATTCGAAGTACGGCAAGCTCGCGAACTACATGAAGGCCGATTCGATCGCCGACCTCGCCAAGCAGATGG
>JAYOEZ010000029.1:0-33080 GCA_038116985.1 Alphaproteobacteria bacterium
GGCGCGCGCCATGGCGCCCGCGACGGCGCCGGCGCCCGATGCCGACGCCATCGCCCACGCCGCCGACATGCTGGCCGCGGCGACGTCACCGCTGATCGTCACTACGACGATCGGGCGCTACGCCGACGCCGTCCCGGTGCTCGCCGACCTCGCCGAGCGCTTCGCCATTCCCGTCGTCTCGCATTGGCCGCGCTACATGAACCTCGCCGCCGATCATCCGATGCATGCGGGTTTCGCACCGGGCCCAGCCCTGAAGGACGCCGATGCGGTTCTGATCGTCGACAGCGACGTGCCCTGGATTCCGACCCTCGAGGGCCCGCGCGAGGACGCCAAGGTCATCCAGCTCGGGATCGATCCGCTCTACGGCGACTACCCGATGCGCTCGTTCCCGGCCGACGTCGTGATCAACGGCGCGCCGGCCGCAGGTCTACGCGCGCTGGACACGGCGCTCGGTGAACGCCTCGGCGCCGGCGACAAATCCGTCGCCGCGCGACGCGCCCGCCTGGTCGCGGCCCACGACGCGCGCCGCGCGGAAAAACTGGCCGCGCTCGACAAGCTGCGCACCTCCAAACCGATGAGCGCCGCCTTCGTCACCCACTGCATCGACCGGATTCGCGGCGACAACGCCATCCTGGTCAACGAATCGCCGTTGCAGCAGGACTTCCTGTCGCTCGCCCAGCCGGGCACCTTCTTCTCGGCCAGCCCGGTCGGCGGCCTGGGTTGGGGCATGGGCGCCGCGCTCGGCCTCAAGCTTGGGCAGCCCGACAAACTCGTCATCGCCGCGCTCGGCGACGGCGCCTACATGTTCGGCAACCCGACCTCGGCCCACTTCGTCGGCCGCGCGCTCGACCTGCCGGTCCTCACCGTGATCTTCAACAATCGCATGTGGGGCGCGGTGAACCGCGCCACCAAGCACATGTATCCGGGCGGCTACGCCGCCAGGAGTAACAGCGTGCCGCTCACCATGTTCGACCCCTCGCCCGACCTCGAAAAGGTGGTCGCAGCATCGGACGGCTACGGCGTCGTCGTCGAAGACCCGGCCAAGCTCGAGGACGAACTCAGCAGGGCCCGCGACATCGTGCTCAACGAACGCCGCCAGGCCGTCGTCAACGTCATCGTCGAGGGCGTCTGACTAGAGCGCACGCGCTCGATTGTTGCGGGCGCCGTGTTCGAGTTCGATGAACCCAAGCAGTTCCAGGACAGGCGTCACATAGTTGGCGAACCGGCCGCGGTATCCCTTGCGCAATCCGTAGTAGCCTCCGACGGGATTACCTGGATCGCGTGCCCACGCTTCGATGGTGCCTTGCTTCACTGGCTTGCCTTCGTCGGCGTTGCCGAGCAGCACCCAATCGCCCCGCTCTCTGAGCATGGCACGGCAATCCTCAAGGCAGCGCAGTTGATAACTGAGCTGCGTCTTGCCCACTTGCACGACCAGGCGCGGCGGATCGGCATCGGTATCGCGCCAGGCCTGAAACTCGGACGAAAGCGGCGGTGTCTTGAGAAGCCAGGGATCGTCCGGCTCACCGGAACCGTAAGTGACCTGATTCATGCGGACCTCGATTCGGCGACGCGGGCGACCGCGGCAGCAAAGCGGTCGAAGGAGTCCTGCAGGTTCGGCATCGAACGCCAGATGAGGGGTAGCACGAGGCCGCTGAAGACCTCCTTCATGTGAAACAACGTCCACCCATTGGTCTCGCTCAATCGAAACGTCCGCTCGCCGCGGAACAGGCCGAGCGGCAAGCCGCTGCGCCACACCATGCACGTCGGCGGCTCATACGCTCGGACGGAGATGGCAAAGCGGCGCCCGGGCGCGACATCCGACCACAACGCGAACATGCTCCCGGCCACAATGGCGCCTTCGATGCGGGTAATCCCGGTATCCGCCGCCACAAGGGCCGCGGGATCGACCAGCACACTCCAGACGGTATCGGCCGGCGCCGCGATCTCCCGCCGCGTCTCGATCAGTTTCACTGGCAACCCCAATGTTCGGTGTTTGGGGGCGGAGCTATAGCAGGCCTAATATGACATCTTGTGTCGTAATTGAGGGATGGGCATGCGCGCCTCTCGGCTCTTGCGGATGCTGTTGATCCTGCAGAACCGTGGAAAGACGACGAGCGCCGTCTTGGCCGACGAACTGGAGGTGAGCCAGCGGACGATCCTGCGCGACATTGATGCGCTGACCGAGGCCGGGCTCCCGGTCATCGTGCATCGTGGACAGTCCGGCGGAATCGAACTGGGCTTCGACTATCGTACGCGGCTCACGGGTTTGGATCGCGACGAGGCCGAGGCGATGGCGGTACTGATGTCTGTCGTACCACCCGAGGTGTCCGATCTAGGTTTGGGCCCCGCGGCCAAGCGCGCGCAAGCAAAGATCCGCGAAGCCTTCCCGGACCGCACCAGAATGCAAATGTCCGCCGCGATTGCCCGTTTTCGCCCGGCGAGCGACGCGCTGGCGCAACCGGACCGAAGGCGCGCAGCCTTGGCCGAAGCCGTGCGCGACAAGAGAATCGTCCGGCTTCAGTCACGATCGCCGCAACCGATCGTCGTGCACCCCGCCGCGCTGGTCATGACGCCGTTGAACTGGGTCTTGCTCGACGACAGATCGGCGCAGCGATGGCACGAGAATGACTGGGGCGACGTCAACATCTCGGCAAAACGCTACGCCTGATCCGGTCCGTCTTCCCACGGCCCGTGGTGGGACAGATTGATCATCGTCCCGTCGGGATCGCGCAGGAACATCTCCCACACCTCCTCCGGCAGTCCGAGCTCCAGCTTGGTCGGCGGGCTGATCACGTGGACACCGGCCTCTTCCAGCTTGGGCAGAATCTCTTTGAGGTGCGCGGTGCGGATGACCAGACAGGGCTCGCCGTAGCGCACCTTGCCGGGTAGCGGCGGGTCTTCCAGCGGCGGTTCCGCGCCCGCCACCTCCGCGATCCCGATATTGCCGATCTCGGTATCGGCGGCGCGCAGCACAATGATCCGCTGGGTCTCGCAATGCTGGCCCAGAATGTTGGACGCGCCAGGATTGGGGATGGTCTTGTCGATCCACACCTCCAGTCCAAGCAGATCGCGGTAGAACGCGAGCGCGCGTTCCGCGTCGCGGGTGAAAATCGTGGTGCGCGAAACCGGCGCAATCAGGGCCATGGCGGGTTCCTTTCCGATGCGGGCGGCGGCGCCTTGCCCGGACGCAAACGCCGCCCCTAGAGTGCGACCACTGTCGCAAACGCCGCCGCCGCCCGAAAGGACCCCGTCCATGTCGATCATCGCCTCTCTCGAAGACCTGGCCGAACGCTACGGCACGCCGAGCGAGGCCGCGCTGGTCAAGGAAGCCGGCCGAATCGTGCCGTCCTACCAGGCAATGATCGAGGCCTCGCCTTTCGTCGCGCTGGCCACCGTGGGCCCCGAAGGCCTCGACTGCTCGCCTCGCGGCGATGCGGGCAGCGTCGTGCGCGTCCACGACGAGACGACGCTGATGCTGCCCGACCGCGCCGGCAACAACCGCATCGACTCCCTTCGCAACATCGTGCGTGATCCGCGCGTCGCACTGCTTTTCCTCATTCCGGGCTCGGGCAACACCATGCGCGTCAATGGCCGCGCCGAACTCTCGGTCGACCCCGAACTGCTCGCGTCGTTCGCCAAGGAGGGCAAGGAACCGCGCAGCGTCATCGTGGTGACGATCGAGACGATCTACTTCCAGTGCGCCCGCGCCGTGGTGCGCGCCGATCTGTGGAACGCCGACAACCACGTCGATCCCAAGGCCCTGCCCAGCGCCGGCACGATGCTGGCCGAAACTTCCGAAGGCCGCGTCGGCGGCCCGGAATACGACAAGGCCTGGCCGGCCCGGGCCAAGATGACGCTGTGGTAGCGGCTACCGACAAACGCTAGTCTGTCCGCGCCCTCCCGGCACGGGAGGGTTTTTGAGTCCCGGAAGATCGCCATGTACACCCGCCTGCGCGAACACCTGCGCCGTCCCGAAATCCTGCTGCTCATCATGGGCGCGGGCGTGCCGATTTCGTTCGCCACCTGGCAGGGTCTGCTCAACAACTTCGCTATTGAGCGCGCCGCCTTCGGCGGCATCGAGATCGGCATCCTGCAGTCGTTGCGCGAGGTGCCGGGCTTCCTGTCCTTCGCCGTCGTGTTCCTGCTGCTGTTCATCCGCGAACAGCGGCTCGCCTATCTGGCGCTGCTGTTTCTCGGCGTCGGCACGGCCGTCACCGGTTTCTTCCCCAGCATCGTCGGGCTCTACGTGACCACGGTGATCATGTCGATCGGTTTCCACTACTACGAGACGACGGCGCAGTCGCTGTCGCTGCAGTGGTTCGACAAGAAGACCGCCGCCCAGTGGCTGGGCCGAGTTATCGCGGTCGGCTCGTTCGCGGGCATCATTTCCTACGGGCTGATCTACATCGGCATCGACATCTTCGGTCTCGACTTCAAGTGGGTCTATCTCGTCGGCGGCGGCATCACCGTCGCCATCGGCCTGATCGCCTGGATGTCGTTTCCCGCCTTCCCCGCCAAGGTCGAGCAGCGCAAGCACCTGGTGCTGCGAAGCCGCTACTGGCTTTACTACGCGCTTGTCTTCATGTCGGGCGCGCGGCGCCAGATCTTCGTCGTGTTCGCCGCCTTCATGCTGGTCGAACGCTTCGGCTTCGACGCCGGCACCATCGCGCTGATCTTCCTCGCCAACAGCGCCCTGTCGATGTTCCTGGCACCGCGAATCGGCAAGCTGATCGGCATATGGGGCGAGCGCCGGGCGCTCACCGTCGAGTACATCGGGCTGGTCGTCGTCTTCGCCGCCTACGCCTTCGTGCAGAGCCCGGCGGTCGCCATCGGCCTCTACATCGTCGACCACGTGTTCTTCGCCATGGCGATCGCGGTGAAGACCTACTTCCAGAAGATCGCCGACCCGGCCGACATCGCGCCGACCGCGGGTGTCAGCTTCACCATCAACCACATTGCCGCCGTCATCCTGCCGGCCGCTTTCGGCGCCCTGTGGCTGGTCTCGCCGGCCGCCGTGTTCCTCGCCGGCGCTGCCATGGCGCTGTGCTCGCTCGGCCTGTCGCGCCTCATTCCCCCCGACCCCGAAGAAGGCAACGAAGTCCTGTTCTTCCGCGCCGGTCCGCGCGCGGTTCCCGCACAAGCCGCCGAATAGCGCCGCCGCGCGCCCTTGACGCCTCCTTCCGGCACCCTATATTTAACCGAAACGTTAATTAACGTAGCTGTTAAATGACGCTCGACAATGACCCGCTCAGCGACACCTTCGCCGCGCTCGCCGATCCGACCCGGCGCGCCATTCTGGCGCGACTGGCCGACGGCCCGGCCACCGTCGGCGAACTGGCCGAGCCGTTTCCCATTTCGGCCCCCGCGGTCTCGCGGCATCTCAAGGTGCTCGAACACGCAAAGCTGATCCGGCGGGTCAAGGAAGCCCAATGGCGCCGCTGTAAGCTCGAACCCGAACGCCTGCACGCGGCGGCCGCGTGGATCGAGCAGTACCGGCGCTTCTGGGAGGCGCAGTTCGACTCGCTGACCGAATTCATCGACGCGCTCAAGAACGAGCGCGATGTTGCGGAGGAGAGAGATCCCCATGACGACGACGGCAACCGCTCGACCTGAACCGGAAACCTGCAGCACAACCGTGCGACGCGTCTTTGCCGCGCCGCGCGCCTTCGTGTTCGACGCCTTCACCAGACCGGAACTCCTGCGCAAGTGGTGGGCGCCGGGCGAGATGGAGGCGGGCGAGACGACGTTCGAGGCCAGCGTCGGCGGCCGCTATCGCTTCGAGATGCGCGAACCCGGCGGCGGCGGTCACGCGTCGGCAGGCACGGTCACGACCTTCGAGCCGGGCCAGCGCATCGGCTACACCTTCGCCTGGGAACAGGAGGACGGCACGCTCGGCCGCGAGACCTACGTCGTGATCGACTTCGCCGACCATGCCGAGGGCACCGAAGTCGTGCTCACCCACAGCGGCTTCGTCGACCAGGAAACCGCCGACCAGCACAAGTGGGGCTGGAGCGGCATCTTCGCCAAGTTCGATCACACCCGTTAGGAGGCGCACCATGGCAAGCGAGCAGGTTCTCGGCCTCGATATCACCCGCGTCGTCAAGGCAAAGCCGGGCGCGGTGTATGACGCCTTCACCAGGCCCGACGACATGAAGAAGTGGTGGGGACCGGAAGGCATGACCTGCCCCAGGTGCGAAGTCGATGCCCGCCCGGGCGGCGCCTACGCGACCATCATGGAAGCGCCCGACGGTACCCAGCGCCACGTCCGCGGCACGTTCACCGACGTCGAGCCCGGCAGGAAGGTCGCCTACACCTGGGCGTGGTAAACCGACGACAAGCCCGGCAACGAAACCCGCGTGGAAGTGACGCTGAGAGAAAAAGACGACGGCACCGAGGTCCACCTGCGCCACGAGGGTTTCCAGAACCAGGAAGAATGCGACCAGCACAACTGGGGCTGGTCCAGTTCCCTGAACTGTCTCGAACAGATCTTCTAAGGGAGGCTTGCATGGCCGAGATCAAGATCTACGGCGCCGGCGGCGCGTCCTATCCGTGGAGCGCGCGTCTGTGCTGCGAAGAGAAGGCCGTCGCCCACGAATTCGTGCAAAGCGACTTCCGCTCCGAAGCCTTCGCCCGCGACCACCATCCCTATAACAAGATGCCGGCGATGACCCATGGCGACGTGGCGTTGTTCGAGACGACCGCGATCGCACGCTACATCGACGCGGCCTTCGACGGACCGGCGCTTGAACCTGACGGCGCTGCGGATCGCGGCCATTGCGAACAGGTCATGAGCGCCTACAAGGACTACATGTACAAGGATCTCGTCCCGGCCTACCTGCTGAAGTACCTCTTCGCGGAGGACGGCAAGCCGGACCGTGCCGCTATCGACGCGGCGCTGCCGGCGGTCGAGAAGCACATCGCCGTACTCGATGCGGCGCATCGCGGCGAACCCTGGTTCGTCGGCGGCGCGCTCACCATGGCCGACCTTCTGGTCGGGCCGGCCCTGACCTATCTCGACACCCGCACCCCTGAAGGCCACGAACTGATCCGCGCACGGCCCGGGCTCGCCGCCTTCGTCGATACCTTCGTCGCGCGCCCCAGCGTGCAGGCGACCCTACCGCCCCCGCTGCAGAGCCTCGCCCGCGCCGCCTAGCGGTTGCCGTTCGCGAGCTTCGTCGCCTCGGGCCGCGCGTGCCTGCGTCGCCGATCTCATAGGCGGCGCCGGCAGCACCGCCGCCGCCGAGAACCACGGCGACAGCGTCAGAACCTCGGCCAGCGCGATCAGACCGACCGACCGCCACTTCCCGGGCAGCGCAACGTCATCAGGCTTCATGGCGCCTATCCGCCACCCGGTCCTTGTTGTGACAGCGCGCCGCGGCATGTGGTCTACCCGCTGCCTGTAAGGGCTCACCACTATTGTGCCCCTTCAAAATACACGCAGAATCATGTAGTTATTTGGCAACTCCGACCAGAGACAGGAATGAGGGCCGAGCATGGCGGGCCATGACTACGACTTGATTGTGATCGGCTCCGGCCCCGCAGGCCATCGGGCGGCGATCCAGGCTGCCAAGGTCGGCAAGCGCACCGCCATCGTCGAGCACAAGGGTGTCGTCGGCGGCGTCTGCATCAACACCGGCACCATCCCCTCCAAAACCCTGCGCGAAGCCGTCATGCACCTGTCGGGCTACAACCAGCGCGGCATCTACGGCCAGGCTTACCGGGTGAAGCAGAAGATCGGCATGGACGATCTCCTGCACCGCACCGACCACGTCATCCGCAACGAGATCGACGTCACCCAGCACCAGCTGATGCGCAACAATGTCGAGGTCATCAACGCGACCGGCTCCTTCGTTGACGCCAACACCGTGCGCCTCAAGGACGTCGACAACGGCGGCTTCCGCGACGCGACCGCCGACAAGATTGTCGTCTCGGTCGGCACCGTTTGCACCCGCGACGAACACATCCCGTTCGACGGCGCCCGAATCTGCACGAGCGACGACATTCTGTCGCTCGACAACCTGCCCCGCCGCCTCGCGGTGATCGGCGCCGGCGTCATCGGTTGCGAATACGCGACCATCTTCGCGGCGCTCGGGGTGCGCGTGACCGTGATCGACAAGCGGCGGCGCCTGCTGCCGTTCCTCGACTGGGAAATCACCGACGCCCTCGCCCATCATATGCGCGAGAACCGCGTCACTCTCCGCCTTGGTGAGGAGGTCGCCGGCGTCGAACTGTTCGAGGACGAACAGGGCGAACACGTGCGTATCAAGCTCGCGAGCGGCAAGTCGGTCCTCACCGAGCAGGCGCTTTACGCGATCGGCCGGACCGGCGCGACCGACGCGCTCAACCTCCCGGCTGCAGGGCTCGATGCCGACGACCGCGGGCGTATTTCGGTCAACGAGAACTTCCAGACCGCGCAGCCGAACATCTATGCGGTCGGCGACGTGATCGGATTCCCCTCGCTCGCTTCGACCAGCATGGAGCAGGGCCGCCTCGCGTCCTGCCACGCCTTCAACGTACCTGCGCACAGCGTCCCCGAACTGTTTCCCTTCGGCATCTATACGATCCCCGAGATTTCCGTGGTCGGTAAGAACGAGGAGCAACTGACCGAAGAGGGCGTGCCCTACGAGATCGGCAAAGCTTCATACAACGAGATCGCCCGCGGCCAGATCCTCGGCGATCGCACCGGCCTGTTGAAACTGATCTTCCATGCCGAGACGCGAAAGCTGCTCGGCGTCTCGATCATCGGCGAGGGCGCCAGCGAACTGATCCACATTGGTCAGGCGGTGCTGTCGTTGGGCGGCGACATCGACTACTTCGTCGACACCGTTTTCAACTACCCCACCCTTGCCGAGTGCTACAAAACAGCCGCTTTTGACGGTATCAACCGCCTCTACTGAGCGTGTAGCATAGGTGCAGCGGCGGACCGCCAGGAGGGCCGCCGCAGGGAGAGACATGGCGGCGAACCCGCAGCAACTCGAATGGAAGCGCCAGCGCATCCTGCTGCTCGATCAGGATGACCAGTTCCGATTCTGGGCGCGCGGGGTATTCAACCGGCTCGGCGTCGCAGAAGTCATCAGCACCGCCAGCGGCTTCGATGCACTGCACTCGCTGGACCAGACCGGCGCAACTCTTGCGATGGTCGACCTCAAGTTCAAGGGAATGACGGCCGCCGAGTTCATCAACAAGACCCGTGCGAAAAGGCGACTGGCGAACCTGCCGGTTATGCTTCTGGTCAAGACGCAGGACAAGAAGGCCATCTACGAGGCGAGCCTCGAAGGGATCGAAGGCGTCATCGTGAAGCCGATCGCCGAGCAGGCGATGCTCGGCCGCGTCGCGCAGACACTGGTGCAGCCGCAGCGCATCGTCCTGAGCGAAGGCTTCGCCGGGCCCGACCGGCGCACGCTGCCGCGGCTCGAACCCGAGGCCCCGAAAATGGCCACGCCGGTACCGCGCACCAACGCCGCGCCGAAAATCGCCGCGAAGCCGAAAGCCAAGGAAGCCCCGAAGCCGTCTGCGGCGATCCTGAAACCTAAAGGCAAGGTGGCGCCGAAGAAGGAGGCGGAAAAGACCCGCCCGGTCGAAACCTTGGAGACCAAAGAGGCGCCGCCGAAAAAGCCCAAGGTGCGCGGCTGGAGCGACGACGACATCGCCGCCACGCCGGAGCCCGTGGAGATCAGCGACTACTCGGCCGAAATCGACAGCACCCCACAGCCAAAGAAATCCGAGGACGACTGGAAGGCGGCGCTCGGCCCCAAGAAGGAAAAGAAGAAGAAAAAGAAAAAGCGCCGCGAACCGTCGATCGACATCGCGGGCATTCTCGATGCGCACCAAACCTGGCTCGACACCAACGGGCAAGACGGTGAAAAGGCGCGCTTCGAAGGCGCGGACCTGTCGGGCGCTGATCTTGCCGGCGCGAACCTCGTCAACGCGTCGCTGCGCGGCGCCAATCTGACGGACAGCGACTGCAGCGGCGCGCAGATGACCTCGGCGGAAATGCGTCGCGCCAACCTGTCGGGCGCTCAGCTGACGGGCGCCGATCTATCCTATGCCACGCTGCGCCACGTCAATCTCACGCTCGCTGATCTTTCCGGCGCTTCGCTCGTCGGGGCCGACCTCGCTGGCGCGACCTTCGCCAAGGCCAATGTCAAACAGGCAGATCTGACGAGCGCCAGCCTGCTCGGCGCCGACCTCGACAATGCCGACCTCAAAGAAGCCACCGGTCTGACCCAGAACCAGGTCGGCAAGGCATACGGCACCAAGACCACCAAGCTCCCGGGCGGGCTGCGCGCCGGTTCGCCGGAAGAATGGTCGCAGAATCTCTGAGACCATCGGATCACGCGCGGGCGCCCCGTTGACCGATATCCCGGACGACGACGCGCTGCCGCCATCGGCTCGGCCGCCGATCTCGCTCCTCATGGGACTCGTGCTGCCGGGCGTCCTCGCCATCAACGTTTATGTGCCCTCGCTGCCGGAGATCGCCCAGGTCTTCGACGCCTCACCTACCGAGACGCAGCTCACCCTCACCGTGTTCCTGATCGCTTTCGGTGCTTCGCAGCTCGTGCTCGGGCCGCTGTCGGATCGCTACGGGCGGCGGCCCGTTCTCCTCTCCGGGTTTGCGCTGTTCGTGGTCGCCAACGTTCTGTGCGCGCTCGCCTTCTCGCTGGAGGCGTTGCTCGCCGGGCGCGCACTTCAGGCCATCGGTGCCTGCGCCGGCAGCGTCGTCACCCGCGCGTTGGTGCGCGACGCCTGGGGCCGTGAGAAGTCGGCCAGCATCATGGGGCTGGTCACCCTGTCGATCAGCATCGGCGCGGCACTGGCGCCGATCATCGGCGGGCAACTCGCGACCTGGTTCGGCTGGAGCGCCGGGTTCTGGTTCCTCGCCATCCTCGGGGCAGTTCCGCTCGTGGTCGGCATCTTTCGGCTGCCCGAAACCAACCGCTACCGGGGCCGCCCGGTCAGCGCGCTGCGCATCGCCGGCGACCTGCAGCGCCTCCTTGGCTATCCGCCCTATCTTGGCTACTGCCTCAGCGTCGGCGCGATGAACGGTATGTTCTTCGTATTCCTCGGGTCGGCCACGTTCATCCTGATTGACGAACTCGGCATGCGCCCCGACACCTTCGGCGTCTTCATGCTGGTGATGGTCGCAGGCTCGCTGATCGGCGCGGCGATCGTCGCCCGCTACGGCAGCCGCCCGTGGGGGCCACGCCTGCTCACGGTCGGCACCCTGACTTCGCTCCTGGGCGGCATCCTGATAGCGGTGATCGGCCTTGTCGGCGCGACCAGCATCATCGGCATCGTGGCACCCCTGTTTCTGGTCGGTCTCGGCAACGGCGGCATGATGCCGCTCGCCGGCGCCCGCGCCGTCGGCCTCGCGCCGCGGCTCGCCGGAACGGCCTCGGCCGGGTTCGGCGCCATCCAGCTGGCCGGCGGCGCGATCGGCACGGTCGTCGCCGGACTCCTGCCGCACGTGTCACAGGGACCGATGGGTCTCGGCATGGTCGCCTTCGCCGCCTTCGGTCTCGCCAGCACCGCGCTGACCCTCTACCGGAAACCCCCTGCATTCTGAGGGGGCCGCGCGCGGGTTGTGGATAACCTGCAAAGTACGGACAATAGGCGCCAACAGGGACCAGGGCCAAGACGACCGATGACTGGCGACAGCGCCAAGTTCTTTCGCCATCTGCTCGACAAGACCAGCGAGGGCCTGGCTGTCGTCCAGGACGGCCGGATTCGCTACGCGAATACCGCCTTGGCGCGCCTGTTGCGCTTTCCCGACGGCGAATCGCCGGTCGGCCTGCCGCTCACCGCGTCCGTCCACCCTCGCGATCGTGCTGCGCTGACCGTCTGGCTGTCCAAGGAATCCCGCCCCGAGCCCGGCATCCGTCGCTTCATCGCCGTGCTGCGCTACGACCAGACAGCCTTCGACGCAGAGATCGACATTTCGCCGTTCGGTGGCGAGGACAACGTCTGGCTGATCGTGCTGCGCGACATCTCAGACCGCCGCGCCGCCGAAGCGGCCCTACGGGAGAGCGAATCGAGCAAGTCGGCGATGCTCCAGGCAATCCCCGATCTGGTGATCAGCCTCTCGGGCGACGGCACGGTGCTCGGCTATTCGGCCGGCCGATACTACACGCCGCATTTTCGCGAACAGGACATCGTCGGGCGCCGCTTGTCCGAACTGTTCCCCGAACGCGTCGCCGAACCCGCGCTGACCAACATCCGCCGGGCGCTCGCCACGGGCGAGCCGCAGTTCTTCGAATACTGGCTGCGCAACGAGGACGACCAGAGCGTCCACCACTTCGAAGTGCGTATCCTCAAGAGCCAGGAGTTCGAGGCGATCGCAATCGCCCGCGACATTTCCGACCGCAAGCACGCCGAGGAAGCGCTCGCCGACTCCGAGGCGCGCTACCGTTCGCTGGTCGAACTGTCGCCGGATGCCATTCTCGTGGTCAGCGACACCATCGAGTTCGCCAACACCGGCGCCATGCGCCTGTTCGGCGCCACCCGACGCAGCGAACTTGTCGGCAAGCCGATCGGCCGCTTCCTCGACCCTGTGTATCAGGACCTCGCCGAGCAGCGTTTCAACCGCCTGCGCGAAAAGGGCGGCAGCGTGCCCTTCGTCGAGGAGCGCTGGCGGCGCAGCGACGGCAACACCTTCTACGTCGAGGTCGCGGGCCGCGCGCTGAGCTACCGCGGCAAGCGCGCCATCCTCGTCGTGCTGCGCGACGTCACCGAGCGCAAGCGCAACCTCGAAGCGCTCAGGGAATCGGAGCAGAAGTTCCGCAACCTGGTCGAAGGCTCGCGCCAGGGCGTGTGCATCCATCGCGATTTCAAACCGCTATTCGCCAACCAGGCCTTCGCCGACATGTTCGGCTTCGACTTCCCCGACGATGTGCTCGCGCTGGAAACGCTGCTCAGCATCTACGTGCCCGAGGAACGCCGCACCGTCGCCGCCAATCTGGCTGCGCGCGAACGCGGCGAGCCGGTACCGGGCCTCTACAAGCGGCGCGGCTTGCGCCGCGACGGAACGCGCATCTGGATCGAGAACCAGATCTCGGTCGTCGAGTGGGAAGGCGCGCCGGCGATGCAGGTCACCTCGCTCGACATCACCGAGCGCGTGACCGCCGAGACGATGAAGAACGACTTCATCTCGACTGTCAGCCACGAATTGCGCACGCCGCTCACCTCGATCAACGGCGCGCTGGCGCTGATCGCCGGCGGCATGATCGGCGACATCCCGGATGCGGCGAAGGGACTGATCGACATCGCCAGCCGCAACTCCGAGCGCCTGGTGCGCCTGGTCAACGACATCCTCGACATCGAGCGCATCGAATCCGGCCGCCTCGAGATCGACTTCCAGCCCCTGTCCATCGCCGACGTCCTCGACAACGCCGTCACCGAGAACCGCCCCTATGCCGACAAGTTCGGCATCGCCATCCAGACCTCGGGCGAAGTGCCCAATGCGCGCATCAACGGCGGCGCCGACCAATTGCACCAGGTGCTGACCAATCTCTTGTCCAACGCCATCAAGCACTCGCCGCTGCACGGCGTGATCGATATCAGCGCCGCACGCAAGGGCTCGAGCATCGTCGTCGCCATCACCGACCACGGCCCCGGCATCCCGCCGGAATTCCGCGCCAAGGTCTTCGACAAGTTTACCCAGGCCGATTCGAGCGGCGCCACCCACGGCACCGGACTGGGCCTGTCGATCTGCAAGCTCCTGATCGAAAAGCACGGCGGCCAGATCGGCTTCGACAGCCGCCCCGGCAACACCACCTTCCACTTCTCCCTCCCCGAACTCGACCCCCCGGCCCGACCCAGGCTGGTGGTAGGCTAGCCCCCGCTCCCCCACCCCCCTTTTCCTGCGGAGCCCGCGTCAGTGGGCGTCCCGAAGGGCGTCTTCATCGGATCCCACCGGCTGGCGGGCATCGATGTGAGAACGCCCCTCATCACGACCTCTGTCCCCGCCGATCACATTCGCTGTCCCGCGCTTGATCGCGCGCCGCGCCGTGCCCATTCCTACGCCGGGGAACCACACCACGGCGGAGACGCGATGGCATCAACCCTGACGGAAAACGCGAATCCCAAGAAAACTGCGCGAGTTGGCTTCGTTTCGGCGGAAAGCCCTTCGGCGCCGGCCGCATCGCGGTCCGGCTTAGGGTGACGGCGCCGGAGAACGCAAACCTCAGGAAAACTGCGGGAGTTGGGTTCGTTTCGTCGTTTTTGCTACAGCGCCGCAATCACCGCCGTGGCGGCGCCCTTCGTGCCCTGGGCGACGCTGCCGTCGCGGAGCAGCGTGATGCCGCCGGTGGCGAGCGCGCGCTCCACCGCCTCGCGGATTCGCGCGGCGGCCGCGCCCTCGCCGAGCCAGTCGAGCAACATCGCTGCCGACAGGATGGTGGCGATCGGGTTGGCGCGGTCCTGGCCGGCGATGCCCGGCGCCGAGCCATGGATCGGCTCAAAGTAGGCGCTCGCATCGCCGATGTTGCCGGAGGGGCACATGCCGAGTCCGCCGACGGTCGCCGCGCCGAGGTCCGACAGGATGTCGCCGATGAAGTTCTCCATGACCAGCACGTCGAAGGTCTGGGGGCGCTCGATCAGCGCGGCCGCGGCCGCGTCGGCGTAGAGATGGTTGGCGGCGATGCCGGCGTGCGCGGCCGCCGCGGCGTCGAAGATCTCGCGAAACAGCGCGAAGCCGCGCAGCACGTTCGCCTTGTCGACGCAGGTGACGCGGCGCGCGCCGTCGGCCGGCGCGCCGGTGCGCTGCGCACAGAGCGCAAAGGCCTTGCGCACGACGCGCGCGATGCCGGCTCGGCTCATGGTCATGAAGTCGGTGACGCCGTCGTCGCTCACCGCGCCCTTGCCGCGGCTGGCATAGAGCCCCTCGGTGTTCTCGCGCACGATGAGGTAGTCGATCGCGCCCGCGTCCGCGTCACGCAATGCCGAGGTCACGCCGGGATAGAGCCGTACCGGGCGCAGGTTGGCGTAGGCGTCGAGGCCCGGGCGCAGGATGCCGCCCAGCGTGCCGGCCTCGGTGCCGTCGGGCGCACGCACTGTCGGGTCGCCCACGGGCCCCTTGATGACGCCGTCGGCGCTGCGGCAGGCGGCGAGCGTCGCGTCGTCCATCGCCCGGCCGGTGGCGCGGTAGTGGCCGGCGCCGGCGTCGTGCGCCTCGAGGACGAGGCGGAAGCCGTGCTGGGCCTGCACCGTCTCCAGGACGGCCAGCGCGGCCCCGGTGACCTCGGGCCCGATACCGTCGCCGGCGATGACGATGACGCGGTAGTCGCGCATCGCGCGCGCCTAGTTGCCTTCGTTCTGTTTGTGCAGTTGCACGAAGTAGCCGTCGGCGCGCCAGCCAAAGCAGGTGTCAACGAGCGAGCGGCCGGAGAACTTGCGCGGCACGCTCTCGCCGAGTTGCTCCTTGCGGTTGGCGCGACCGAACAGGCCCTGCATTGCCGTGGTGCCGATCTCGGTGAACATCTCGGTCATGTGGGTGCAGCCCGCGGTGCGCTGGACCCGCTTCTGCGCCTCGCGCACCCAGCCCGGGCCGATGCGCAGGCCTTCGAGCGCCTTGTAGTTCGGCAGCGCGCCCATGCAGGTCTCGTGCGCGGGTACGTCCATGACCGACTCGACGGCGACAATGGTCGCGCTCTCGTCGATGGTCAGGCGGATGGTCATGTCGTGGATCGGCGTGCCAGAGACCTTGCGCCGCCCGCCCTGCACCACCAGATCGAACGGCTTGGTGTCGATCAGGTGCGCCTCGACGTCGAACAGTCCGTCTTCGCGTTCGTAGCAGGCGATCTGGATGTTGCGGTTGTGCAGGAGAACGCGGCTTGGCGGCGTGGGCAGACCGGGCATGATGTCCTTCGGGCCGCAGCGCGGCCATCAAGTGTTTGAGGGCGGAGCAAAGACCCTATATTCGTGGCACACGCACTGACAAGCCACCCGACCAACGCATTCAAGGCCGCCATGACGCACGCGCTCCAGGCCACCGTGATCCCGGTGACCCCGTTCCAGCAGAACTGCTCCCTCCTGTGGTGCAGCGAGACGATGAAGGCCGCGACCGTCGATCCAGGCGGCGACCTTGACCGGATCGACGCCGAGATTGCGGCACGCGGCGTGACGCTTGAGAAGATTCTGATCACCCACGGCCACGTCGATCACGCCGGCTGCGCCGGCGCCTTCGCAGCGCGCCACGAAGTGCCGATCGAGGGCCCGCAAAAAGAAGACGCCTTCTGGATCGCCCAGGCCCGCGACACCGGCGCCCAGTACGGCATGCCCGACGCCGATTCCTTCATCCCCGACCGCTGGCTCGAGGACGGCGACACCGTCACGGTCGGCAACCTGACCCTGCAGGTCATCCATTGCCCGGGCCATACGCCGGGCCATGTCGTGTTCTACGAACCGACCGCCAACGTCGCCTTCGTCGGCGACGTCTTGTTCCAGGGCTCCATCGGCCGCACGGACTTCCCGCGCGGCAACCACGACGATCTCCTCGACGCCATTACCGGCAAGCTGTGGCCACTCGGCGACGAGGTGACCTTCGTTCCCGGCCATGGGCCCCTGTCGACCTTCGGCCAGGAACGCGCCAGCAACCCCTTCGTCGGCGACGCCGCGCTGGCGAACCGCTGACAAAAGAAAAGGGCGGCCGGAAGCCGCCCCTTTCCGGACCCGCAGGGGTCTACTAGTTCAGGTCGAGCGAGGTCACGTTGAACGCCTCGTTCTCGTTCTCGAAGCCGACGACCCGCGGGCCAATACCGGTGATCGAGATACGCTCGAAGATGTACAGCGCCGGCGCGACGTCCTGATAGACCTCGGCCAGGTGATGCAGCTTCTTCAGGCGTTCGTCAGGATTGAACTCGGCCGCCTGCTCCTCAAGGAGCTTCACAACGTCCTCATCGCAGAAGAAGGGGTTGTTCTTCTGGCAGGAGTAGTAGCTCATTGAACGCGTAGCATCGAGATACGGAACCGAGTTCATCGTCAGACTGAACCCGTGGTACTGGCCGTCTTCCCACCACTTGTTCTGAAAGTAGTTGGGCAACCACTTCGAGAACGTGATCTTCTCGAGTTCCAATTCTACGCCGACCTTGGACAGATCCTGTGCGATCAATTGGTACGCTTCGCTGTCGCCGGGGAATGCGCCGGTGACTACACCGAACTTGACCTTGAACCCGTCACCGTAACCGGCCTCGGTCAGCAACTGCTTGGCCTTCGCTGGATCATATGGGTAGGGATCGAGGTTCGCGTTGTAGCCATAGGCGACCGGCGTACCGGGCTGGCTCGCAGCCTTCACCATGCCGCGTCCGATTTCCTCGGCGATCAACTGGCGATTGGTCGCATAGTTGAACGCTTGGCGAACGCGCTTGTCATTCAGCGGCGAGTCCGCGTGCACCTGGTTTGGCAACGCGAGAGCCATCGTGCTGCCGATCGGCACTACATGCACTTCTTTGCCACCGTTCTTCACCGCATCTATGTCGTCGAACGAAAGACTGATGGCGATATCGACCTGATCGGACAGAAGAGCCTGAACCCGCGCAGCGCGTTCGTTCAGCGTGATGTAGTCGATCCGGTCGATCTTGGGCGTGCGCCATGCATCGGAGCGCGCCTTCATCACCGTTGTCGGCTCCCAGCTTTCCACTGTGAACGCACCAGTACCGACGGGCTTCTGCGTAAACGTCTCGATTCCCGCGTCCTTGAAGTACTTCTCCGGCACGGTCCAGAACATCGACATCCGCGACGGAAGCAGCACCTCGGGCGCCGCAGTCTTGAACTGTACGGTGTTGGCGTCGAGCGCAACCGCTTCGACAATGTTGTTTGCGCCGGATTCTCGAGCGACATACATCGTCTTGCCGAGCTCGTCGTTGCGCAAATAGTCGATCGCCTGGACGACCGAGTTGGCTGAGAAGGTCTCCCCATTCGAGAACTTCATGCCCGGCCGAAGCTTAAATACCCAAGTGTTGGGATCCTTCGACTCCCACGACAGGGCTGCACGCGGCTCAAGCTCGCCGTCCTTGTTGACGAAAGTCAACGAATCGAAAACAGCGTGCCATACATAGATGCTGGGCGTGCTTGCGCCCTTGAAGACGTTCCCACGATTGGCGACTTCGGTGCTGGCGCCGATCCTGAACACTTTTTCCTGTGCGTTCGCCGGCAATGCGGCAAGTGCGCCGGCGGCTAAGGCAATCGCCGATGCGCCGACAATGGTGCGCTTCAGCGCACGCCGATGGTTCTTCAAGGAAGCCTCCCTCATTATTGACGCGGGTATTATCGCCGCATTTGGACAGAAGTTGGAGTCGGCTCGACAAGCCTCAAACGCCGATCTCCACGAGGTTCGTCCGGTTCGAAGTCAGGAACTCCGGGCCGTCTGCACGGACCACGACGGTGTCCTCAAGGTGCATCGAGCCCCAACCGAACTCGACATGGGGCATATCGACATTCAGGACGCACCCCTCCTCAATCACGAAGTCCTGATAGAAATTCTGGTCCTGGGGGTGGTCGAAATGCTCCAATCCCAGGGAATGAGGCGTCGCCGTTCGCAGCGCATGCTCGGTTCCGGCCTTGCGAACGGTCTCCTTGATCTGCTCGGACAATTCACTGGCCCGCATGCCGGGGCGCATCGTCCTACACGCGTCGTCCCACGCGGCGCGCATGGCGGAGAAGGAGCGGTGCACGTCCGAGGGCGCTTCGCCCACATAGCCGGTCCGGCCGATGTCTCCGTGGTAGTGGCGGTAGGTTGCGAGCGCGTCATAGAAGATGAGGTCGCCGGACTTGATCGCGTAGTCGCTGACCTGGGTTCGGGCCGCCGCCAGCTCCCCGGCACCGCGAATGAGGTAGGTGGGGCTGCCCCCTTCGCGAATGGTCGCGATCTTGAATGCCTCGACGATGTCCCGCCACAGAATGCCGGGCTCAGTGGCATCGATCGCCGCTTGCAAGGATCGCTCGTTGCGGACTGCGGCATCACGCATGAGTTCGATTTCGCGAGGCGTCTTGATCAGACGAATCTCGCGCATGATGTCTCGCGAGTCGACAAAGCGCGTCCGCGCCATGGCTCCGGCATTGAGACGCCCGGCCATGCGCATGTCGTCGATGCCGACGGCCTTCCCCGCCAGATTCAATTCGGCGAGGACCGTAGACAAGACCGAATCTGGGTCGCGCGCCCCGATGGCTCGGGTTGCGTCGTAGAGATCAAGGGCCTTCGCCTCGATGTCGCCAAGCGCCGATTCGTCGAACACCGCCGGACGAAATGAGATTTCAGCGGTCTCCGGTGCGGACTGGTTCAGCGCATAGATTCGGATGTCCGACATCCACGTTGGATTGGCGAGCAGCGTCGGCAGATCCAGGCCGGAACAAACCAGTGTTGGCACGCTCTGGCGGTCACGCGGAAGAACCGCGAAAGCGACCCATGTCCAGTTCCACATGATGTTCGAGTCGAAATTCGAGAGGTAGTAGACGTTTCGTGCATCGACAGCGCAGAGGGCATCAAGACCATGCTTGTCCATCCCCCAGTACGCACGCTCAAGATTGCAGAGCGGCTCGACAACCTGCTTGCCCTCAACCATCACCCCATTTCTCCAACGCGCCGCCACGTGCACGGGTCTCCATCACTTATTGCGAGGCCGATCGCATGCCCAGCCGGTCGATTTTCTTGAGGCTCTCCGCTTCCGACATAGTAGAGGCGCAGGCCACCACTTGGTATGACGACGACACAAGGTGTCCCGACCGCACGGGCATCCCAACGTCCAGAGCCCTCTGGCGCATGGCGGAACACGGGTTCTTCGGTCTCCCGATGCCAGGCGCGCCCATCATCCGACCATGCGAGCCCTATGCTGTAGTAGCCGCGACCATCGCGCCCCTCATAAAACATAGCGAGTCGACCTGCGAAAGGGATCACGTGGCGACAACTCACACCTGCTTCGTCGAAGGCGCCCGGCTTCCCGGCCGACAGCACCACGCCCACTTTCTCGAAGCGACCTCTGCCGCTTCCGATTGCAAGGCCGACCTTGAAACATCGATCGCTCGGGTCGAGGGCGTGGTAGTAAAGCATTTGCGCGCCGCGATACTCGATAAGGCGAGGCCATCCAACCATCAGCGCATCGAACGACCCCGGCTGGCCAATGTCGAGGTGAGCACCGCGAAATGGCCCATCCTCGCGTGTCCACGAAAGACCGTCCAGAGAGACTGCGGTTCCGAGACGAAGCGGAAAGCCCCGGCGCTCCGCGGTGCTCTGCATACCTGGGGGCTGCCAGCTGGCGACAGAAGTGTCGCCGCCGAAGTACCACATGCGATATCCGTCGGACGTTTCTTGAATGTCTGATATGCCAACGTGAGCGCAGTCGAAGCGCCCAGTTGCTGCGTTTGACGGTTCGAAAACGGCCCCCATTGCGCCGCGGCCATCAATGCGGTCCCAACGTATGCCGTCCCGGGAACGCGCCATTCCAACGCGGCCGGTGGGCAAGGGAATCATCGGGTCGAAAGCTGGATCTCGCCCGTAGTACCACATCCGCCAATCGTCCGCGCCCTTCCGCAACACCTGTGGCGACGACACTCGCTGCGAGTCCCACCGCCCGGGAGGACCAGGACCCAAGATCATTCCGACATTTGCATCGGCTTCCACTTCAGCCATCGTCCGAGCGAAAATCCTTGAATGCGGCGAGCGCCCTTTCGCGCCCTGCCCCATGATCGACAATCGGAGACGGGTAGTCGCGGCCCAGCGCGACACCTGCTTCGTCGAGCAGGGTCTCGGGCGCCGTCCAGGGTTCGTGAATGTACTTGTCGGGCAGCGCCGCAAGCTCGGGCAGCCACTTCCGCAAGTAGTCCCCGCCGGGATCGAACTTCCTGCTCTGCGTGACCGGATTGAAGATGCGGAAGTAGGGCGCCGCGTCGGCGCCGCATCCGGCAACCCACTGCCAATTCGCCGCGTTGCTGGCCTGGTCGGCATCCACCAGCGTATCCCAGAACCAACGCTCGCCGTCCTGCCAGGGGACGAGGAGGTGCTTCACGAGAAACGACGCGGCGACCATGCGGACCCGATTGTGCATCCAGCCGGTGTACCAAAGCTCCCGCATTCCTGCATCGACAAGCGGGTAGCCGGTTTGACCGCGCTGCCAGACCATGAGCGCGTCCGCGTCACGGCGCCACGGGAATCGCGCGAACTCTTCTCGAAACGGCCTGCTGGTCATTTCCGGCCAATGAAACAGCAGGTATTGGCAGAACTCGCGCCAGAACAGCTCGCGGATGAACGCCTCGACGCCCTTCGCATTTTCGGGTTCCCGCTCCGCCGACTGCCGTGCACGCACATAGCACACACGCGGGCTGATCTCGCCGAAATGGAGGTGTGCCGACAACTGCGACGTCCCCGGCACGCCCGGGCGGTCCCGGTCGACATCGTATGCAGCGATCGAATCGGAAAGGAACCGATCCAATGCGGCTAGCGCGCCTTCCTCGCCCGGCATCCAGGTATCCTGCAAGCCACCAGACCAATCTGGCGCCGAGGGCAAGAGCCCCAGATCCTCTACTGCGATTCCGGAAACCTGCGGCTCTGCACCCACAAGACTTCCTGCGCTTGGCTTGAGGGCTAGGGCAGGCATCGCCTTCTGCGCGGCGCGGTAGAACGGCGTGAATACCTTGAAGGGCGTGCCTTGCGCCGTTCGAACGGCTTCCGGCTCGACGAGGAGGCTCCCACCGAATCGTTTCGCCTCGATCCCAAGGTCTTTGAGCGCAGCCTCAACCCGGCTCTCCTCTTCGATAGCCCACGGTTCGTAGCGTCGCCCAAAGAACACGCCGGCGGCACCAACGTCTTGCGCAAGTCGCACCACCTGCTCGACCGCGCGGCCCTTTCGAATGACAAGATGGCCGCCACGCTGCTCAAGGCTCTGGCGAAGCGCGGCCAGGCTGTGGTGCAACCACCACCTACTCGCGCCGCCTGGAGCCGCGCGACCGGGAGATTCCTCATCGTGAACGTACAAGCTGACGAGCGATGCTCCACTGCTGGCCGCCGCCGATAGCGCCGCATTATCCCGCAGCCGGAGATCATTTCGGAACCAATGAAGAACGACTGGCGACAAGACTTGCTTCCGACCTATTCCGGGGGCGCTATCATGTTGCCGGACACCGTAGATGGGCTCAGCGATGAACGAAACCGCACAAGATGACGACGTCCGGCTCATACTAGACACGGTCGACCGGTTGGTCGATCGCCATATCCCCCCCGAAGAGCTTCGCCGCCGCGATCGCGAGCACGCGCCACCATTCGATCTGCTGCCGCATCTTGGGGAAGCCGGTCTCTTGGGGCTCCCCTTCCCGGAAAAGTACGGTGGCCAGGCGTTGCCGTGGACGGTCGTCTGCCAGGTCGAGGAACGACTTGGCTATCGGGCCGCCATGCTCGGCACCCTGTTCGATACCACCGTCTGCTTCGGCGGCATGAGCCTACTGACATACGGAAACGAGCGGCAGCGTGAAGAGTTGCTACCCCGCTTGATACGAGGGCAGGCAACGTTCGCTCTCGCGCTGACCGAGCCCGGTGCCGGGAGCGACGCAAGTGCGATTCAGACCCACGCCAAGAAGATCGACGGCGGCTGGCTGGTCAACGGACGAAAGACCTGGTCGAGCAACGCCAAGCAGTCGACCTACATGGTGACGCCATGTCGGACGGAACCCGGGTCAAAAGGTTACCGCGGCCTAACCATGATGTTGATCCCGCCCGATGCCGAGGGCGTCGCCATGACCGAACTTCAGAAGGTCGGCAATGCCGGGCTGAGTTCATGGGACATCGGGCTCGATGATGTCTTCGTCCCCGACGCCGATGTTCTCGGCGAGGTTGGTCGCGGCTTCTACAATCTCATGTCGACGCTACACTTCGCGCGCGCGGGTCTCGCCTCTAGTGCAACGGGACAAGCCCAACTCGCCGTCGATCTCGCAATCCAACACGCGCGCGAGCGCGTCCAGTTCGGACAGCCAATCGGGGCGTTCCAGGTAATCCGCCATCGTCTGGCCGACATGCAGATGCGAGTCGACCAATCGCGCCTCTATGTTCGCCACCTCGCCGACCTCATAAGTCGCGACCAGCCATGCCGACGGGAAGCCGCCCAGGCCAAGGTGATCGCCACGGAAACGCTCCATGATGTTGCAGACCATGGCATGCAGATCATGGCCTCTGCCGGCTACGCGGCCGAAAGCGACATGCAGCGAATCTGGCGCGACGCTCGTCTCTACACGTTTGGCGAAGGCTCGAACGAGATTCAACGCAACATCATCGCCAAAGAACTCGGTCTATGAACCGAACCGTCTACGATTGGGTCGCGTTCAATGCGCGGCGACGACCTGAGCACGTGGCTCTGGTCGATCTCTTCAGCCGGCGGCGCTTCAGCTACGCCGACATGCACAACCGCATTGAGCGGGCTTCGCGCTTCCTCGTCGGCAAGGGCGTCGCCAAGGGCGATCGCGTCTGCGTCCTCTCGTACAACTCGACCGACATGCTCGAAATCCTATTTGCATGCAAACGTGTCGGTGCGGTCATGGTCCCGATCAATTGGCGGCTTGCAGCGCCTGAGGTCGGCCATGTCGTCGACGACGCCGACCCTGTCCTGCTGATCGCGGGCACCGAGTTCATGGAAACGGCGCACGCCTGCTTCCCGCAGGGCCGCGTCGTATCGCTCGCAGACGGTTCCGCCGACTCGGGGTACGAAGAGGGCCTTGCCGCGGCCGACATCGGAGAGAGCCTGGACGAAGTCCGCCTTACCGACGACGATCCGTGGCTCCTCATCTATACGTCCGGAACGACGGGCCGCTCGAAAGGCGCGGTCATCACGCACGGCACGGTGTTCTACAACATGGTGAGCCTGAACATCTTCAGCGGGCTCACCTGCGACTCGGCGACGCTCATCTTCAACCCGTTATTTCATACCGGCGGCCTGAGTGCGTACTCGATTCCGGCCATTCATTGCGGCGCAACCGTCTACGTGATGCGCACATTCGACGCGGGCACCGTCAACGCGCATCTCAGCGATCCGGACATGGGAATCACCCACATCAACAGCGCGCCAACGATGTTCCTGATGATGAGTCAGCATCCCAGCTTTGAAGTGGCGGACTACACCAGGATCGAGTGCGCCACCATCGGCGGCGAGGCTGTGCCCGTGCCGTTGGTTGAGCGCTATCTGAAAGAAAAGGGCCTGCCACTTCAAACGCTCTACGGCCTCACCGAGGCTGGCCCCGTGGTGACGGCGGTGGATAGGGGGCAGGCTGCGGAACATCCGGGCTCCGCCGGGACCGGACTGCTCTATACCGAGATTCGCCTGTCCGATGCCGCAGGCAATCAGGTACCCGCCGGCGAGGTCGGCGAAATCTGGGCACGCGGGCCCAACGTCTCACCGGGGTATTGGCGGAACCCCGAAAAGACGGCCGAAGCTTTCGCCGGGGACTGGCTCAAGACAGGCGATGCCGGCCGCCTGGACGATAGCGGACACCTGTTCCTCGCCGACCGATGGAAGAACATGTACATCTCGGGCGGCGAAAACGTGTATCCGGCGGAAGTCGAAAACGTAATCTATCAACTCGACGGGATCGCGGAGGTCGCAGTGATCGGCGTCCCGCACGTCCGCTGGGGCGAGAGCGGTCGCGCCGTTGTCGTGCTGAAACCCGGCAGCGCCCTAACACAGGATCAGATCATCGCGCACTGCCGGGAACAGCTCGCGAGATTCAAGGCGCCAACGTCGGTCGTATTCACGGATGTGCTTCCGCGGAGCGGCGGAGGGAAAGTCGTCAAGCCGGAACTGCGCGCGCGTTTTGGCGCGGCGGTCGAAGAACGGAGGTCACCGTGACCCAGAAAGTCTTCGACTGGATCAAGTTCAACGCACGGCGGCGACCGCATCACCTCGCACTAACCGACCTCGCGACCGGCAGACGTTTCGACTACACGGCCCTAGATAAGCGCGTTGAGCGGGCCGCGATGCTTCTTGCGTCACGCGGCATCGGGCGTGGTGACAGGGTCGGAATTCTCGGCCGCAACTCGTCGGACCAAGTGGAGCTCCTTTTCGCCTGCAAGCGACTGGGCGCCATCTTCGTCCCGTTGAACTGGCGCCTTGCCGTGCCAGAACTCAGATACATCGTTGAGGACGCAGATCCAGCGATCCTGTTTGCAACACCAGAGTTCCACGAAACCGCCGGTGCGTTGCGCGACAAGGACGCGATCCTCGACTTTGGCGAGGGAAATACAGACTCGGGCTACGAGAAAGCCTTGCAGGCCCACCCGCCCGGCAAGACATCAAGCTGGGCGGGCGTGACACAAGACGATGCGTGGATACTGATCTACACATCCGGCACGACGGGACGTCCCAAAGGCGCCATTATTACCTACGGCACGACATTCTTTAACCTCGTCAGCCACGGCATGTTCACGCGGCTCACGTCGCAATCCGCCACATTGATTTACGGGCCGCTGTTCCACACCGGCGCGCTGAGCGCCTACGCAATTCCTTGTATCCATGCCGGCGCAACGGTCCATATCATGCGGAATTTCGACGCAGATACCATCAACCGATACGTCAGCGATACGGGACTGGGCATCACCCATATCAACGGCGCCGTCACGATGTATCTGTTAATGAGCCAAAGCCAGAGCTACGACGAGGCCGACTACTCCCGCCTGGTGTGCGCCACGATCAGCGGTGAGTCCGCGCCAAGGTCGCTACTTCGCAAGTTCCACGAAGAAAAAGGCCTGCCGCTGCAGAACATCTACGGGCTCACTGAATGCGGACCGGTGCTCACCGCGCTCGATCGCGACACGGCCGTGACCAAGATGGGGTCGATCGGGACGACAGCACTCTACACCGAGATGCGTCTGGTCAGAGCTGACGGCACGGACGCGGGCCCGGGCGAAGTCGGCGAGATCTGGGCCCGCGGCCCCAATGTGTCGCCCGGCTACTGGAACAACCCCACCAAGACGCGCGAAGCTTTCAGCGGCGACTGGTTCAAGACCGGCGATGCCGCGCGGGTCGATGAGGACGGCTACTACTACCTCGTTGACCGCTGGAAGGATATGTACATCTCCGGCGGAGAGAACGTTTATCCCGCGGAGGTCGAGAACGTGATCTACCAGATGGAAGAGGTTGCAGAGGCCGCGGTCATCGGAGTGCCTCACGAACGCTGGGGCGAGACCGGGCGCGCCGTCATCGTGGTCAAGGACGGCCTGCAGGTAACCGAGGACGCGATACTCGATCACTGCCGCAGCCAATTGGCGCGTTTCAAGGTGCCGACCTCCGTCGTTTTCACCGACGAACTTCCGCGCAGCGGAGGCGGAAAGGTGGTCAAACCGGAACTACGGAAGCGATTCGGCGCCTGATAGGCCGCAGCCTTTGCGTGGGGGTTTGCGACCCGGTACTTTCATGTGAGGGAGGAACAATCATGACACAGAACACAAGGCAGCTTCCGCCATTGGGCAAGAGCTTCGTCTCTTCCGACAGCGCGGACACCATCCAGATCGACAACGTCGAGGGACAGAAGCTCGGGACGCCAGTCACGCTCAAGACGCTGATGGTGTCTCCCTCGATGGTCTTCGTCGAAACGACATTCGCGAAGGGGCAAGCGTCCCTGCCTCACAGTCATGACGACCATGAATCGATCGTCTATGTCGTGAAGGGCAAGGTGAAGGCGACACTTGGCGACGAGACGTTCGTCGCGGGCCCCGGCGACGCTTGGTACAACGAGCCCGGCGTCGTGCACCACATTGAGGCACTTGAAGACTCCGTTTCGGTCGAGGTCAAGAGCCCACCGATCAAGGCCTGGTAGGCTGCACATGAGCGACCATCCGGCGGGCGTCCATGTCGTGCGCATCGACGACGTCCCTTGGGAACCGCACGTCATGGGCAGGTCAATCCGCAAGGTTCTAGACACCGATCCTTCGGTCGATTCATACGTGCACTACCGCTACTCGCCGCCCGGCGGCGGCAATCCCAAGATTCGCCGCCTGCACCTGTCGATCAGCGAGTCTTTCTTCTTCCTGAGCGGCAGCCTACCCAATTGGGAGTTCAAAAGTCCGGAAGATACGCAAGGGCGAATCGTCGATTTCGACGGCGGCATGTTCATGGATCGCCTGCCGTTCAGCGTGCATGGGACAGGGCCTGACCTGTCCTCGCCGACGGGCAGCACATTCCTGATGTGGACCAGCGGCGGCGGCGAGTTCGAAGCGGATACCGGCGAAAGCATCGCGATTCCGTTCGAGGGCGTGATGCCGACATTCGAACACCCTTACACCGACCCGATCATCGTCGATTCGCGCAGTCTGGAATGGCGGTCACACCCAAGGCGCGAGGGCTGGAAGTGGCGCCCGCTTTCGACCTCGGCCAAGGGTACGATCACGCCACGACCCGTGTCCGTCGTCTACATCCCCCCTGACTGGCATGGCAGCGATGAATTGGAGAAGGTCAGCAGGCGTGCGTTTCTGTTTGTCCTGAACGGGTCAATGTCCCTTTTGCTGGATGGCAGGCGGGAAGAACTTGGGGAGGGTGCGTACGCCCGCTGGGATCCAGGTTCGGAGCTTACCGTCGCGACTAGTTCGCCCGTTGGGTGCACGACTCTGGTGGTGGGACACGATCTGGCCGGTTCGTGATCCGCGCCCCTACGTTTCCGATTGAGATGCTTATCGGAACGTCCGACGATCCTCAGACCACAGCGACCTTTCCTTGGAGGATGCCGGAATGTTGATGGAGTGGGATGCGAACTATCTGGGCGCACTGGTCTGCACCGTCGCCGCCATGCTCATCGGAACCGTGTACTACATGCCGGCTGTGGCGGGCCGCGCCTGGATGAACGCCATTGGCAAGACGCACGAGCAGCAAAAGGCAGAGAACCGACCGTCTCTGTACATCGTGACGGCGATTCTGGCCTATCTCCAGGCTGTCGTCCTGTCCGCGGTGATGGGATGGGCAGGCGCTGACGGCATCGGCGACGGCGCTCTGATCGGGCTCCTGCTCTGGATCGGCATGGCAGTTCCGATCATCAGTGTGACGTTCATCTTCGAAGCGCGAAAGCTGACCAATCACGTCATCAGCGGTGGGTACTACCTGATCTCTCTTGTTGTAATGGGTGGCATTCTCGGCGCTTGGGGCTGATGGAGCTATTTCACAGGGCCGCAAGGTACTGTGCTCTCGTCAGCGCGGTCTTCGCCCCCTGGGGCGGGAGAGTCTTCATGGCCGACGATACCGACACAATCATCCGCCCGGAGCTCAAACCGAAACTCGAGCGACCTCGGCTCTACAAAGTCATTCTGCTCAACGACGACTACACGCCACGTGAGTTCGTCGTCATCGTGTTGAAGGGCGTTTTTGGTTTGGGCGTTGAACAGGCCAACCGGATCATGATGACCGCGCACCGGCGCGGGACTTGCGTAGTCGCGGTTTTTACCCGCGATGTCGCTGAAACCAAGGCGAAGGAAGCGACGGGGGCCGGTCGTCAAAAAGGCTGCCCCCTCTTCTTCACGACCGAGCCAGAAACCTGAGCGCTCGGCGGCCGCACGCTTCCGACCGCCAAGCGTTTGGTTCTACTGAATGCTATAGGCGATCACTTCGCCGCCCTGAAGCATCGGAATGACGACGATGCTGTCCACCGCCACCTCATGGTCGGCCGCGCCGGGCCCCGGCTCAGCCAGAACCGTCACAGTACCACTCGGCGACACTCAGAGCAGTTTGCCGCCGGGGTTATCCGTCACCATGAAGCCTTCACCACCAGGCATCGGTTCCAAACCGTCGAGCACACCGACCGGGTTCGGCGAGCCGTAGTCCCGGATCGTCTTCGACGTCAGGTCGATGGCCTTGATATTGCTCGGTTTCACGTTCTGGAAGCCCTGACTGATATCGCCCAGCAACGCGACGTACACGGTATCGCCCTTCACGTAGACGCCATTAATACCCGCCAGGCTGGCGTCCTTGACCCACTCCTTGAGTGCGCCGTCCTCCAGAACGTAAAGGGCGTTCTGGG
Organism: Alphaproteobacteria bacterium; assembly: GCA_038116985.1. Taxonomy (GTDB): domain Bacteria; phylum Pseudomonadota; class Alphaproteobacteria; order SHVP01; family SHVP01; genus CALJDF01. The sequence continues at coordinate 28,969 of JAYOEZ010000029.1, forward strand.
TTGTCTCCGACACGAAGACACGCCCATCAGGCGCGACGCTTACGTCATTCAGGAACGCGGCGCCCGGCATTTTGTAGCGCTGAACGATGAAAGCCGTTTTGATGTCGATCTCGACAAGCTCTTCGATCCCGGCGACGTAGAGCCGGTTGCCGGCAACGTCCATTCCCTTGGGCGCGTTAAGGCCGTCCACGAACTTTTCGGTCACGATGCGACCGGTCGCGTCGACGAGCGAAACGTAGCCCTCGCCATTGGGCGCAAACTGCGGGCTGTTGATGTTGGATATGAAGAAAGCACCGCTCGCCGGCTCGAAGGCCGCCGATTCGGGCATCTTGAACCCAGAGGTGCGCCAGATCTCCACGTACTCTGCCGCAGCCGCGGCCACACTGACGGTCAACATTCCCGCCGCTAGAACGCCCGCCCGGGCCAAACTCACTAGTCTCATTTCGACCTCCCTATCGTCCTTCTAAGCGGCCTTTGAGTCCTGCCAGCGGTCCAGCTTTTCCCGCGCGCCGTTGCTCTTAGGATCCATCGCCGCGTCGTGATTATCACGTCTCGCTGCAAGTTCAATGACGTATCCATTAGGGTCGCGGAAGTAGATCGAGTCGATGAAGTGGTGGTCGCTGACTCCCCGCGTTTCGATCCCTGCCTCTTTTCCCTTTTTCATCATTGGTTCGAGAACGTCCGGTTCGACCTCCAGAGCGATGTGCAGGTCGAAGTCGTGCTGCGACTTGAACTCGAACGGTCGGTCGGGGCATTCGAAGAACGCCAGATACGACCCATCGTCCAGTTCATAGAAAGTATGCAGTGTTTTCGTTTCGCGCCCCGTCTTGGTTTCTTGGATCTCCAACGTCCCGGCCAGACGCAGGCCGAGGAAATCCTCGTAGAACTGGCGGGTCTCCTCGGAGTCCCGGCAGCGATACGCGTTGTGATGCAATCCCTTGATCATCTCATTCCCCACGTGTCGATCAGCTTTGCGGCATATGGGGACGCGAGGATACCTCTCAACCCCTCATCCCGCTGAAACCGGCGAAAGCGCTGCGTTTCACCTGCTGAGAAGGCTAGCGTCGCCTACTCACTCACGTGAGTCGACCACAAGATGATGTGATCGCAGGGCTCCAGGACGGCGGGACCGCCATTGACGCGGTCCGCGACATGACGCACACACTGCGAATGGACGGTACCCCGACATTGTTCTCGCATCGCAAGCATTGGGCCCACAAGCTGGGTACAGCGCCGTTTCTACCGATGACGCGCGCGGAAATGGACCTCCTTGGGTGGGACGCCTGCGACATAGTCCTGGTGACGGGCGACGCCTACGTCGATCACCCCAGCTTCGGAATGGCCGTCATCGGCCGCCTGCTTGAAGCACAGGGATTCCGCGTAGGCATCATCGCCCAGCCCGACTGGCACAGCGCTGAACCGTTCGCCGCACTGGGAAGGCCCGAACTCTTCTTCGGCGTCACCGGTGGCAACATGGACTCGATGGTCAACCGCTATACTGCGGACCGTCGCCTTCGTCACAACGACAGCTATACGCCGGGTGGCCTCGGCGGAAAACGGCCGGATCGATCGGTGATCGTCTATGCCCAGCGCTGCCGCGAAGCCTACAAGGATGTCCCCATCGTCCTCGGCGGCATTGAGAGTTCGCTGCGCCGCATCGCACACTACGACTATTGGTCCGACAAGGTCAGGCGATCGGTGCTGGCCGACGCCAAAGGCGACATTCTCCTGTACGGCAACGCCGAGCGCGCCGTGGTCGAGGTCGCCCATCGGATCGCGCGGGGCGATACCGTTACGAACCTGGACGACGTTCGGGGCGTCGCCGTGATGAAGCCGAGCGTTCCAGAGGGCTGGCAGATCCTGCCTGCGGACGATCTCGATACCGGCGACGAGGCGGGACGGCCCTCGGATGATCGATCAGCAGTTCGCCTGCCGTCCTTCGAGCAAGTCCAGAACGACCGTGAAGCCTACGCGCGCGCTTCACGCGTGCTCCATCGTGAATCGAACCCCGGCAACGCGCGTGCCCTTGTGCAGCGGCATGGCGACCGTGAGCTGTGGCTTACCCCACCGCCAATTCCGCTCACGACCGAAGAGATGGACGCGGTCTACGAACTCCCGTACGCGCGCGCGCCCCATCCTGCGTATGGCAGCGAGAAGATCCCTGCATGGGAGATGATCCGGTTCTCAGTGACCATCATGCGGGGCTGCTTCGGCGGCTGCTCGTTCTGCTCGATCACCGAGCATGAGGGGCGCATCATCCAGAATCGCTCCGAAGGATCGATCCTCCGCGAGATCGAACGCATCCGCGACCAGACCGAAGGCTTTACCGGAATCATCTCGGATGTCGGCGGTCCAACGGCGAACATGTACCGCATGGCCTGCAAGGACAAGGAGACCGAGTCGGTCTGTCGCCGGCTCTCGTGCGTCTACCCGGATGTCTGCAAGAACCTGAACACAAGTCATGAAGCGTTGATCGGCCTCTATCGAAAGGCGCGCGAGTTGCCGGGCGTGAAGAAGGTCATGGTGGCATCCGGCGTCCGCTACGACCTGGCAGTGAAGAGCCCGAGCTATGTGAAGGAACTCGTGACCCATCACGTCGGCGGCTACCTGAAGATAGCGCCCGAGCACACCGAAGACGGGCCGCTGTCAAAAATGATGAAACCGGGCATCGGCGCCTACGACCGCTTCAAGGCCATGTTCGACCAGGCGGCCAAGAAGGCTGGCAAGGAGTACTACCTGATCCCCTACTTCATCGCCGCGCACCCGGGCACGACCGATGAAGACATGATGCACCTCGCCATCTGGCTGAAGCAGAACAACTACCGAGCCGATCAGGTCCAGACATTCCTTCCAGGCCCGATGTCGCTCTCGGCCGCGATGTACCATTCGGGCGTGAACCCGTTGAAGCCGGTGCGCCACGGTGTGTCCGAGGCCGTCAACACGGCGAAAGGTCTACGTCAAAGACGCCTCCACAAGGCATTCCTGCGCTACCATGACCCCGAGAACTGGCCGGTGATTCGGGAAGCCCTGAAGCGCATGGGACGCGCCGATCTGATCGGCCCTGGCAAGCGGCATCTCGTCCCGGCACGTCAGCCAGCCGGCAGGAGCCAGAAGAGCGACGCCACCAGCCGCAGACGCGAGGGCAGGTTCACGACAAAAGGCGTCCGCACGCCGTGGCCGCGCACTTGAGAAGTTGAGGCTCCCGGGCAAAGGACTCGCGACCTCACGCGCGTTTGTCGAGCCCGCCCTTTCGGTTCACTTTATCCTGCTCGGCAGTATGCGAGGCTTGCCGCTCGAGGCCTCGACCAATCAATCGGCCAAACTCGGGAGTACGAGATGAACGCAATCAGAAAACGCGCGCGCGATTTCGATCAACGCATTCTGGAAATCTTCGACGGCTACGTACACGGCGCCATCTCCAAGCGAGAGTTCATCGCCCAAGCAGGCCGCTATGCCGCCGCCGGCGTCACCGGCGCCATGATTCTCGATCAGTTGCGACCCAACTACGCGCTCGCCCAGCAGGTCGCGCCCGACGACCCCGCTATCGAAACCGCGCGGATAGAGTATCCGAGCCCCGAGGGGCACGGCACGGTACGCGGCTTGCTGGCAAAACCGGCGGGCGCGCAAGGTTCGCTTCCGGCCGTCGTGGTCGTGCATGAGAACCGCGGCCTGAATCCGTACATCGAAGACGTCGTGCGGCGTACCGCCAAAGCGGGCTATCTGGCGCTTGGTCCGGACGGCCTGACCTCGCTGGGCGGCTATCCGGGCAACGACGACGAGGGTCGCCAGATGCAGCGCCGCCTTGACCCCTCGAAGCTCATGGAGGACTTCTTCGCAGCGTTCGAGTTCCTGCGCGACCACGACGAATTGACCGGACGTGTCGGCTGCGTCGGCTTCTGCTATGGCGGCGGCGTGTGCAACGCAATGGCCGTTGCGTACCCGGACCTCGCGGCATCGGTCCCGTTCTATGGGCGACAGCCGGCGATCTCAGATGTTCCCGCGATTCGGGCGCCCCTGCTGATCCACTATGCGGGACTCGACAGTCGCATCAACGGCGGCTGGGATGCTTATCGGGCCGCGCTCGAAGCAAACGACAAGGCCTTCACGGTCCA
>JAYOEZ010000030.1:0-32431 GCA_038116985.1 Alphaproteobacteria bacterium
ATGAGCTTCTGCGGCGTGAGCCATGCGTCGGACCTTTCGGTTAGTCGCTTGTTACCTGAATGTCGATTAGTGGGCGGATGCTTCGAGCGCTTCGGCCCGCGCCGCCATCATGCGCGCCTTTTCGGCTCGCGCTTCAGCGACGTTTTCGAGCGAACCCGGCTTGCCGTCGTGGGCGAACTCTTCCTTCGCCTCTTCGACCCAGCGGGCAAACTCGGCCTTGCTGACCGCGCGGACCGCGATCGGCATGAAGCCGTGCCGAACGCCGCAAAGCTCGGAGCACATGCCGTAGTACATGCCTTCGCGCTCGATCCGGACCCAGGTTTCGTTGATGCGGCCCGGAACGGCGTCGAGCTTGATGCCGAGGTTCGGCAGAGCAAAAGCATGGATGACGTCGTTGGCCGTCGTCAGGATACGGATGTTGGTGCCGACCGGCAGCACGACGTCGTTGTCCGTCGACAGCAGCCGAATCTGCCCTGCCTGGATATCCTCGTCCTCGACCATGATCGCTTCGAACGCGAGGTTGTCGTGGTCGGGGTACTCGTAGCTCCAGAACCACTGGTTGCCGATCGCTTTGATCGTCATCTCGGCCTCAGTCGTACGATCTGCGAAATAGAGCAGGCGGAACGACGGCACCGCGATCACTACCAGGATGAGAATCGGCACGACCGTCCACACCACCTCAAGAAGCGTGTTGTGGGTGTTCTTGCTTGGGTTCGGATTCCGCGCCGCCCGGAAACGGATCATGATGTACATGAGCAGAAGCAGCACGAACGCCGAAATCACCAGGATCACGTACAGCAGAAAGTTGTGGAAGCTGTTGATGCGCTCCATGGTGGGCGACGCAGCCTCGCGCAGACCGACCTGCCATGGCGCCGAAGTGCCGACGAAGTCCTGCGCCTCGGCGATGCCGGCGAGCGCGGTAACCGCGGCGAGCACAACGATCGCCAACGTGAAGAATCGTGAAATCATGCCTCTGACCCGTTTCCTGGTCGTTCCAAAAAAGCCCGCCGGCCCAGAAAGGCGCGGGTTCCGGGCGCATTCTTACTGAACCGGCAATCTCCTTGCCAGCACTGCGGGATGGACGAAACGCCGCAGCCGCCGCCAATTACACCCTGGACTAGACCCTGCCGCGAGAAACCCACCCTATCTACCTGAAAATAATGAACTTTCTCCGCGACAGGACGGTCGGGGCGCCCCGCCTCACATGCCGCCGCACAACCGCGTCATTATGTCGCGGGGCGTACGCAACGCGGGTCGCAAGGCCCCGCGGCGACCCTTATATTCCAAAGCCAATGCCAGCCTGGAGCACCCATGACCCTGCCGTCACCGCAAGAACTGTTCTTCACACGAACCGGCCTCGAAGAGGCCCGTGTCGACCGCCTCGTTGGCGAAGCCCTGCAAGGCATGGATGACGGCGAGATTTTCCTGGAGTACCGCCAGTCCGAAAGCTTCGCCTTTGACGACGGCCGTCTGAAGGCGGCGACTTTCGACACCGACCAGGGTTTCGGGCTCCGAGCGGTATCTGACGAATCGACCGGCTATGCCCATGCCGCCGAGCTTTCCGAAGACGCCATCGCACGCGCCGCAAGCACCGTCCAGTCGGTCCGCACTGGAACCGGCGGAACGGCCGCTGAGGGGCCGTCACGAACCAACGCCAAGCTGTACGTCGACGACAACCCGCTCAACGAGGTGTCCTTCGAAGACAAGGTCAAACTGATGCAGGACATCGATGCTTACGCGCGCGACAAGGACCCGCGCGTGCGACAGGTCTCGGCGTCGCTGGCGGGGTCCTGGCAGGTGGTTCAACTGATCCGCGCCGACGGCCTCAAGGTCGGCGACATCCGCCCGTTGGTGCGCCTCAACGTTTCGGTCGTCGTCGGCGACGGCGATCGGCAGGAGGCCGGCTCCTACGGCACCGGGGGCCGCACCGGCTACAACGCCTACATCGACTCCCACGCCTGGCAGCGCCAGGTCGACGAGGCCTTGCGCCAGGCGCTCGTGAACCTGGAGTCCGTCGATGCGCCGGCCGGCGAGATGACGGTCGTGCTCGGCCCGGGTTGGCCCGGCATCCTTCTCCACGAGGCGATCGGCCACGGCCTTGAGGGCGACTTCAATCGCAAGAAGACGTCGGCCTTCGCCGGCCTCATGGGCGAGCGCGTCGCGGCGCCTGGCGTCACGGTCGTCGACGACGGCACCATGCCGGACCGCCGGGGCTCCCTCACCATCGATGACGAAGGCACCCCTACGGGTCGTACCGTGCTGATCGAGGACGGCATCCTCACCGGCTATCTCCACGACCGGCTCAACGCGCGGCTGATGAACATGGCGCCGACCGGCAACGGCCGCCGCCAGTCCTACGCGCACATGCCGATGCCGCGCATGACCAACACCTACATGCTGTCGGGCGACCGCGAACCCGAAGAGATTCTCAGGGGCGTCAAGAAAGGTCTCTATGCCGTCAACTTCGGCGGCGGCCAGGTCGACATCACGTCCGGCAAGTTCGTCTTCTCCTGCACCGAGGCCTACATGGTCGAGGACGGCAAAGTCGGCGCGCCGGTCAAAGGGGCAACCCTGATCGGCAACGGACCCGACGTCCTGACCAAGATCTCGGCCATCGGCGTCGACATGGGTCTCGACCCCGGCATCGGCACCTGCGGCAAGAACGGCCAGGGCGTGCCCGTCGGAGTCGGTCTGCCCACCGTCCAGGTCGACGGCCTCACCGTCGGCGGCACCGCAGCGGGTTAGGACCGACCGACCGACGCCCGCGCGGCACCGCACGCCGCACACTCATCTTCGGCCGCGTGCAGGAAGAGCAGCAGATCGTCTTTCAGTCTTTCGACGGCGAGCCGCACGACATCGCGTGACCGGAACAGACGCGCCTGCGCGTTGCCGACCGGCCCTTCGCTTAGCAGGTCCTCGGCGCGCAACCAGTCGTCCGCCAGCGCAAAGCGCGCGCAGCAGCAATCGTTCTCGCCGTAGTCGATTCGCCGGGGCACGCCGTTGTCGTCGACGGTGATGTGATGGGGCACACGATAGGGCACGCCGGCCAAGAGTTCCGCCAGATGCAGCGTGGTATTGGCGTCATGGCCGGCGCCCAGCAGCAGCACCTGTCCGTCGAGCGCGTGAATGCGGCCCACCGGGCTGTCTTGCGAATGCGGCGGCAAGGTCATCTCACCATCGACGATGTACTGGGCCCGCGCGCCCTGTGCGGCCCAGGCGAACGGATGGGCGCTACGGAGAACACCGGCGCGGCGCCAGAACGCCGCCGGCACGACGCCGAGATCGGTATCCGGCGGTGTCGCCGAGGGATCGAACACGGCATCGTCATCGCCGGTCCACGACGGCATAGCGAGCGTCCCTTCCGGCCCCAGCGCCAATAGGAGCGCATCGATCAACCCGTCAGGTCCGCCATCGACGGGCCGCACCGCGCGCAACGACGTATGCACCTGCAGCACACCGCCCTCGCCCACGCCAAGGGCGGCCAACTGCGCCGCGATCTCTTCCGGAGCCATGCCGCAGCCTAGCGGAAGGCGTCGCCCCGCAGTGATTCGATGGCGTGAGCGACCGGAACAACTTCCTGCGATCCGTCGCGGCCCCGCAGAGCAATCGAACCGTCCGCCTCTTCGCGCGCGCCCACGACCGCCACCAGCGGAATACCAGCCTCCCGGGCACCGACGATCTTGCGCGCAAGGCGCTCGCCGCTCGCATCCAGGACGGCGCGATAGTCGGCCGCGACGAACCGGTCCACGACTTCGCGGGCGTAGTCCGCCTGATCGTCCGTAATGCTCGCCACCGCGATCTGGTCCGGCGCCAACCACAAGGGGAGGCTCCCTTCATGGTGCTCGAGAAGCATCCCGACAAACCGTTCGACGCTGCCGAGAACGGCGTGATGAATCATCACGGGACGAACCCTGTCGCCACCCGCGTCGATGAACGACGCATCGAGCCGTTCGGGCAATACCATGTCGAGTTGCACCGTTCCGCACTGCCATTCGCGACCGTGATTGTCCTTCAGATGGAAGTCGAGCTTGGGCCCATAGAATGCGCCCTCGCCGGGTTCGATGTCGTAGTCCAGTCCGGCCGCCCGGGCCGCCGCTTCCAGTTTCGCCTCGGCCGCGTCCCAGGCGGCATCCGATCCGGCACGCACGTCGGGGCGGGTCGAGAAGGCCGCACGGACATCCGAGAACCCGAAGTCCCGATAGACCTCGCCAAGCAACCGGCAGAACTTCGCAATCTCATGCTCGACATCCTCCTCGGCACAGAAGATGTGCGCGTCGTCCTGCACGAAAGCGCGCGTCCGCATCAGCCCCATTAAGGCGCCCGAGGGCTCGTTGCGGTGGCACATGCCGAACTCGCTGTAGCGGATCGGTAGATCGCGAAACGAGCGGAGGCGCTTGTTGAAGATCTGAACGTGACCGGGACAACTCATCGGCTTGAGCGCGTGGGCCTGCGAGTCGTCGTCGAACGCGAACATGTTCGCGCCGAACTTCTCCCAATGACCGCTTTTTTCCCAGAGGCGGCGTTCCAGAAACATGGGCGTCCGAATCTCTCGAAACCCCAGCCGCCGCATGCGCCGGCGAATGTAGTCCTCGACGATGCGAAAAAGGGCAAAGCCGCGGGGATGCCAGAACACCATACCCGGCCCCTCTTCCTGCTGGTGAAGCAGGTCCATGCGGTTGGCGATGGCGCGATGATCGTTGTCTTCCATGACTTCCACCGTTCGTGTCATGCCGGTCGGACGGAGGTCGGACATGAAAAAGGCCCCGCCCGGATACCGGCGGAGCCTGATGTCGTGTCGTGTTTGCTAGATCTAGCGCACGTCAAAACGCCACGGCCCGCCGCTGCAGGTCGTGGTGGTAGTGAGGGCGTCAACTCTCGCAAACATGAGCCGGAACATATGGTCGGTCGGAACTTGCGTCAACGGCCGCAGAGGGCCGGCAGATTGCGTCCGCAGCGCTAGCGGCCCGACTTGATGATCAGACCCTGTCCTGTCGGCATTTCAAGAATGCGCTGACCGGCTTCTCGTGCCCACGCCTGGTAGGCGTTGTACATCGGTTCGAACTCGGAACGGCCATAGTCGTCTAGAAGAATCACGCCGCCGTCGGGAATCCGGTCATAAAGCCTCGCAAGAGCCGCAAGCTCCGCGGAATGGCAATTGAGGTCCAGATGCAGGAAGGCGACCGAAGCCGGAGATTCCGTGTCGAGCACGTCCGGCACCGTTCCTGCGATAACCTTGACGTCCGGCCAACCGGCAAACCGCTCCCGTACCTGCGCCTCGAGGCCTGGCGCGGAGAAGGAACTGCCCGACAACCACATCTCGGTATCGCTCGCGTAGCGCTCGTCGAGCCCATGGAATGTGTCGTAGAGGTAGTAGCGACGACCCTGCAATATCCCGTCGCCGAGATAGGCCAGCGCGGTGGCCGCATAGAGCCCCTCGAAGACCCCGCACTCGACGAGATCGCCCGGCAACCTCAGCGCCGTTCCCAGCGCCCAGCAATACGTGTGCAACCGCCACAGCTTGTGCATGTCCTCAGGCTGCCGGCAGGCGTTGCCGAAGGCCTCGACGAAGGCATGATCGCGCGCGAAGCCGATGTTGCGGCTAACCGCGATCATGTTGTCGGCCACGTAGGACGGCACGCCGATCGTTCGACACAGCTGTTGCATCTCGAACGCGCTCCTGCGCATCCGGCTACGTTGCTCGCGCTCGACCCCGAGCGCATAGAAGCTCATCGCTTCGTACGGCGGCACATCGTTTGTGGCGGTATCGCTCATCGGGCGAGTTTAGCTCTCCATCGCTAACAGACCGTTAATGCAGCAAAGGGGCAGGACCGGCGCTGGCATTCAAGGAGCACCAACGCAGGTCCGGCCTGCATTTGTCATCCGCTACACGAGCGGCCAGCGCCACCAGGGGCGGCTGACGGCCCGAGCGACGTCGGCTTCGCTGACGCCGATGTCCTCGCGCGTCCGGGCGTCCAGCAACTTCAGTTCCGCGCGCCCTTGGGCCGCGCGGCGCCACCGCAACCAGAGCCGCGCGACATCGCGCAAAATCGGCCGCGATGGCCGGCTACAGGGTTCGAATCCGTCTTCGATCGTGTGTTCCATCTTCGCCCTCCATGGGATTGAGGCCGGGCGGCGAACGGAACCAGACATGAAAAAGGCCCCGTCCGGTGTCCGGCGGAGCCTGTGGGTCTTCTGTCAGTCTACGCTTAGCGCACGTCGACACCACACGGCCCGCCGGAGCCGGTCATGACGGCTTTCTGCGTGACGCGAAGCGTAAACATGGCGCGGAACATATGGGGAGCCCGTATCCGGGTCAACGGACTTTCGCGCCTGAGCCGTGCACCCACGGCATGCCGCTCATGCGGCTCGTACAACGCCGCGGCAGCTATTGGGGCAGGAGTTCGAACACGACGGCGACGCTCGTCGAGACCGTTTCGGTTCCAGCCACGACAGGCATGGCCGAGAGGCTTTCCGCCTGCATCCGCGCCATAGCCACCGGGCGCACGATACCGCCCGCTTCCTGAATGCTGACGACCGGACCCAGCGCCGCGCCGGCGGCCTCCGCCATCAACGCTGCCTTGCGGCGCGCATCCTGGATGGCGTCGATGCGCAAGCTGTCCTGAAGCGCCTCGTCGCGGGCGACGAAGAACCGCACGCCATTCAGCGAATTGGCGCCGCCCTTGATCAGGGCGTCGAGAATCTCGCCGAGGCGCGCCGGCTCGCGCACCAGAACGCTGACCGAATTGGACACACGATAGGCAACGATCCTCGGCGCAGCGCGCGAGTTCCGTACCTCGTCGAACACCGGCGACACGTTGAGGTTCGAGGTCTGTACGTCCTCGCTGGAGATCCCGACCCTCTCCAATGCACTGAAGACGGCCGTCATGGCTTCAGCATTCTGGGTCATCGCCTCGACCGCCGTCGCCGCCTGCGCGACGACACCGGCGGTCGCACTCGCGCGATCCGGTTCAAGCCGGGTTTCCGCATAGCCTGCAACGGAGATCGTCCGCATGGCATCGGCGGCTTCGGCAGACGCGGCCGAGATACCCATGAAGACGATCAGATAGGCAAAGCGAGCGAATCGACGCATTGAGAATCCCCTGCACGTGAAGCGTTGCGTAGCATTGAACCGCTTAATTGTGGCGACTTCCGGTCGGACCTGCCCGTTTTTCTCATGCACAACGAATCCGTGCGATGTCACGGACCAGATCCACGTCGAGACGCGGCCGCCGCGCGGCTTGGGCCTCTTCACGCAGTCGCTCCAGAAGCGGATTGCGACTTTGGCAATCGCGATACGCCGCAGCGGCGGCGCCGTAGCCGCGCCGCATATGCTGGACAAGGCCACGGATCGCGCCGCTGCTCTGATCGTCGAGTTGCGTTTCCAGCGTTCTGACAATGGCTGCGGCTGAGCCGGTGTCGCCCAGCGCGAGCCGCGACAAGGCCATCCGCCGCGCGGCTTCCACGTGAATCCTGACGCGTGCGGGTTTGGCGAGGGCGACGCTGCACGCCTGGAAGGCTTCCGACCACGCGCCACGCGAAAAATGCTGCTCGCAACGCAGCAGGAAATCGCTGGCGGCGTCGCCACCGCCAAACCGTATGCCACCTGACGGCCCGAAGAGAATCGCCGCTGCCGCGGCCGCCAACGCGACAGCAAGGATGCCGACTGCGACGATCGTGCGGCGACGCGGACGCCGGGGCACCGCACCACGGTGATGCACGTGCTCGCTACCGTGCCGGCGGGGTTCTTTCATCGTTCACTCTAGGGGAGCGGGGCACCGACCTCGGCACGGGCAAGATTGTCCTGAAGCGTCGGATCATCTGGAAAGTGCCGCATCGCTTCGCGGTAGTCCTTGGCGGCGCCTTCATAGTCTTGCGTTGCGTGCCTGGCGATCCCGCGCGTGAGATAACCGTAGTTGTCGCCGCGCCTGATCAGGTCAGTGCTTTCCTCGGCAAGCCGCGGATAGTCGGCCAGGCGCATGAGCGCCTCGGTCCGAATGCGGACCGAGACCTCCGGGAGAACACCGCTGACGACCGGCGCGTCACTGCAGCGGACGATCGCCCGACGATCCACCGTCTGGCGGCACCTCAGTTCCATCGCAGCGAGCGCCCGCACGGCCGTTTCGCCCTCTTCGGGGTCATCGGCCGCGGCCTGGACGCTCTCGGCACAAGCCTCGAAGGTCGAAACCTCCTCGGCGGGACCGGAAAGACAGGTTTCCAGCGTGGCCCCGGCCGCGCTGGAGCTGAACACGCCGAACCACCACAGCCCGCCCAACACGATGGCGACATCGAACACGATGCCGCCAACGATCAACCAGGCAAGGTGGCGCTTGGTGAACCTGCCCAGGCGGGCAAACGTCGCCTCGAAACCGGAAGTACCAACTGGTTCGTCATCCATGGGCGGCATGATAGCCGCACTCGATGGTCCTGCGCGAAGCCCTGCGGGTTCGGGGACGATCTAGTTCAGCGGCCAGCGCCACCTGGGTTGCCGGTAAACGGTCCTGACCTCGCTTATGGACAGGCCCGCGTCTCGGCGCGCCCGTTCGTCCATTCGCGCCAGGTCGGCGCGGTCGCGACGTGCCCGAACCCACCGGCGGGCAAGAACCTGAAGGCCAATCAGCCATCCTTTGGAGTTTGTCGCCGACTTGGGCATTGCACCGACCGTCACATCAGCCATTGCGGCCTCCTTGGTTGTCCTCGGGGTTCGGTTTGCGCCGAAACCCGCGATAATCCGACCCGTTTCTTGCGCCAGAGGTAGGCCCAGCACCATCATCAATCAAACGAATTGATTTGATTGAACCAATCAGAACGCCTTATGTGACGGTATGAATCGGAATCTCGACATCGACCTGCTGCGCACACTCGTGGCGATCGCCGACACGGGCTCGTTTACCGCGGCAGCCGAGCGCGTTGGCCGTACCCAGTCGGCTGTCTCGATGCAGATGCGGCGGCTTGAAGACCAGATCGAACGCCCCTTGTTCGAACGCGACGGCCGGTCGGTGAGCTTTACGGCCGCCGGGCAGGATCTCCTCGTCTACGCGCGGCGCATTCTCCGTCTTCAGGACGCGGCGCTTTCGTCGCTCCGCGAGCCGGAGATGGAGGGCGTCGCGCGCGTCGGCATCCCCGACGACTATGTCGGCGTCTTCATGCCGCCGATCCTGGCGCGCTTCGCCCAATCCCATCCACGGGTTCAGGTCGATTTGCGCTGTGACACCTCGGACCGTCTCCGCGACGCGCTCATGGCCGGTGAGATCGACCTTGCCGTCGTGACCTGCGGCGCCCTGACCGATGAGAGCCAGCCGCTGCGCAAGGAAAGCGTCGTCTGGGCGGCGCCGCGCGATCACCGCGTGGAGGAAGAACCTGTTCTGCCGTTGGCGCTGTTCGCTTCGCCGTGCCAGGTGCGCGAGGCGACGATTGCCGCGCTCGACAACATGGACCGCCTGCACCGCGTCGCCTATGTGTCGCCATCGCTGATGGGGTTGTTCGCGGCCGTCAACGCCGGACTGGCGATCACTACGATCGGCCGCAGCGCGCTCCTGCAGGGGATGCGGACACTGTCACCGGAAGACGGGTTCCCGGCCCTCCCGGACATCGTCCTGTCGCTCGAGCGCACGCCGCGCGAACGCTCTGCCGCCGTCGAGGCGTTGGCCGACCATATCGTCGAATCGTTTCGGGATGCCCTGCACGATCCGCGAATTCAGCCGCAAACCGTTCCCGAGCGCTGGCCCGCCAAGGCCGCCGAATAGCTAGTAGGCCTCTTCCTTGAAGACGGGATCGACGCTTTCGCCCCATTCGTCGGCGTAGCGCCTAAGCAATGCCTCGGCGGGCGCGCGACCAGCGCGCTGGATGTCGTCGAGCGTGTCGAGAAAGCCCCGTTCGTCGTTCCCGGCGCCATCCAGACGCCCACGGTCGCGCAGGCCGGCGCGCGCAATCTCGAGCACCCGCCCGGCGAGGTCGGCGACCGTCCCGCCGCGGAACGGAGTCTTGAGGGCTTGGCGGGGAACGAGATCGCGCAACTGCGCATGTTCTTCCGGGGTGAAGTCCTTGACCAGATCCCACGCCGCGTCGAGCGCCGTCTGCGAATACAGCAGACCCACCCACAGCGCGGGCAACGCGCAAAGCCTTGCCCACGGTCCGCCGTCGGCGCCACGCAATTCCAGGAAGCGCTTCAGACGCACCTCCGGGAACAGAGTCGTCATGTGGTCCTCCCAGTCGCGCAACGTCGGCTTCTCGCCCGGCAGAGCAGGCAACTCGCCGTTGAGAAAATCGCGGAAGCTCTGCCCCGACGTATCGACGTAGGTGCCGTTGCGGTAGACGAAGTACATCGGCACGTCGAGCACGTGATCGACGTAGCGCTCGAACCCCATGCCGTCTTCGAATACGAAGGGCAGGATGCCGCACCGGTCGGGGTCGGTGTCGGTCCACACATGACTGCGATACGACAAGAACCCGTTGGGCTTTCCCTCCATGAAAGGAGAGTTCGCGAACAGCGCGGTGGCGACCGGTTGCAGCGCGAGTGAAACACGGAACTTTCTCACCATGTCCGCTTCCGACGCATAGTCGAGGTTCACCTGCACCGTGCAGGTGCGGAACATCATGTCCAGACCCAGCGAACCCTTCGTCGGCATGTAGGCCATCATGATCCCGTAGCGGCCCTTGGGCATGACTGGAATGTCGGCCCGCGCCCACTTTGGATTAAAGCCGAGCCCCAGCATGCCCGAGCCGATCTCGGCGCCGATCTCCTTGACCTGCGCCAGATGCGTATTCACCTCGATGCAGGTGTCGTGAATCGTCTCGAGCGGCGCCCCGGACAACTCGAACTGACCGCCCGGCTCGAGTGTCACGCTCTGCCCGTTCATCGAAAGGGCGATGGGGTTGCCGTTTTCGAGGTGCTGCTTCCAGCCGAAGCGTGTCAGCCCGTCGAGCAGCGCCCGAATGCCGGGCGTGCCCTCATACGGCAGAGGTCGGAGGGTCTTGAGATCGAAGGCGAACTTCTCGTGTTCGGTGCCGATTCGCCAGGCCTCTGGCGGCTTGCTGCCGAAGGCGACGAAATCGACCAGCTGCTGCTTGTTCTCGACC
Organism: Alphaproteobacteria bacterium; assembly: GCA_038116985.1. GTDB lineage: Bacteria > Pseudomonadota > Alphaproteobacteria > SHVP01 > SHVP01 > CALJDF01. The sequence continues at coordinate 11,077 of JAYOEZ010000030.1, forward strand.
GGAACGCCGGGGTCGTCTGCGGGCGGTGCCGACACGGCTAACGGCCCGCTCCGAGGAACGTGCTACACGCGGTCATTAATGGATTCCGTTTTGTTGTCGTTCGTTGCGCCGAGTATTGCGCCGGTCCGGACAAATGCAAAGGGCGGAGTGACACGAAGCCGTGCGCTAGCGCCAGTCGCCGAGATGCGCCTGTAGAAGCGAAAGCGCCGCAATCGCAGCGGTGTCGGCGCGCAGGAGCCTCGGCCCCAGACCAACCGGCCGCGCGCAAGGGTGTGCGGCGATCGCCTGACGTTCAGTCGGAGAGAACCCACCTTCCGGCCCGATCAACGCGCCCCAGGGGCCCCGCGGCGCGGTCGTCATGGCATCGGCGATGGGCAATCCGGCGCCGGACTCGTCACAGAACAGGAGGTGGCGGCCCGACGGCCAGTCGCGCAGTACGTCGGCCAGGGGTCTGACGCCGTCAACGGCCGGCACCGTCATGCGCCCGCACTGCTCGGCAGCTTCGGTCACCAGCGACAACGCACGGCCCTGATTCACGTCGCGCACCGAAGCCCGCTCGGTGAGCACCGGCAGCAGCCTCGAGACGCCGAGTTCACCCGCTTTTTCGATCAGCACGTCGAGGCGCGTCTTCTTGATCGGCGTGAAGGCGAGCCACAGATCGGGCTCGGCGACCTGCTCCCGGTTCTGCGACTCCACCGAAAGCGTGCCATCACTGCGGCCTAGCGTCGACGCGCGCGCGAGCCATTCACCGTCGCGCCCGTTGAACACCAGCAACGCATCACCCGCGGAGAGCCGCATGACATTCTTGAGATAGTGGACCTGCTTGCCATCCAGGGCGACCTGCGCGCCAGGCGCCAGATCGTCCGAGACGAACAGGCGGATCGACGGCGCGGAAGGTGGCGTAGCCATGCTAGAACCATAACGCAATGAACGCTCCGCGCGACACGGCTCTCCCGGATTCGGTCACCGGCCATTGGGTCGACCGCTGGCCGCGTTTCACACGACCGTATCTGCGCCTGTCACGACTCGATCGCCCGATCGGCACATGGCTGCTGCTGTGGCCGTGCTTGTGGTCGGCCGCCCTGGCGGCGGTGCTGACCGCCGCGGCGCCGGACACGCGGCCCTGGTTCGGCCTGCCCGACATTTTCTTGTTGGTCCTGTTCGGGATCGGCGCCGTGGCGATGCGCGGTGCCGGATGCACCTACAACGACATCGTAGACCGCGATTTTGACGCGCGGGTCGACCGCACCCGGAACCGCCCCATCCCTTCCGGCGCCGTGACTGTACCTGCGGCGCTCGTATGGCTCGTCATCCAGAGCCTCATCGGCCTTGCCGTTCTCGTGACATTCAACGACTTCGCGATCTGGTTGGGCGTCGCATCACTGGGACTGATCGCCGCCTATCCTTTCATGAAGCGCATCACCTGGTGGCCACAGATCTGGCTTGGCCTCACCTTCAACTACGGGGCACTCCTGGGCTGGGCCGCGGTGACCGGCGGTCTCTCCGCAGCGCCGATCCTGCTCTACATCGGGGGCATCTTCTGGACGCTCGGCTATGACACGATCTACGCGCACCAGGACACCGAGGACGATGCGCTCGTCGGGGTGAAATCGAGCGCGCGCTGGCTAGGCCCGCGCACCCGCCCGTTTCTTCATCTAGCCTACGCCGTGACCATCGCCTTCATCGCCGCCGCGGGTGCGGTCGCCGGCCTGCACTGGATCTTCTATTTGCTCCTGGCGCTTCCGGCGCTGCACTTTATCTGGCAGGCGCGCACCCTTGTCATCGAGTCGCCCGAAGACTGCCTCGCGAAGTTCCGGGCGAACCACCGGACCGGCTGGCTGATCTTCATCGCCATCGTCGCAGGCAGCGTTCTCGCCTGATCCTACTGCAACGTCGGCAGCAGCTGCTTGTAGCCGTCAAGCGATATCCCGATGCCGTCCTGTTTCAGCGCCGCCGTGAACTCGGCGCGCGCACCGGCATCCGTTGCGCAGGACAAAACGAAAGCGTCGAGGCCCGTGTCGGGCGCAAGCGCCTCGTGGGCGCTCTGCAGCACGCGGTCGTGCCGCAAGGCGGTGAACGCGCGATCCCGCGCATGAACCTCCGCATAGGCGCACAAGGCGCCGTCATGGCAAAGGGCCGGCGCGGCGCTCTGGTAGGTGAAGACCTCTTCGCGAATGCCGATGGCATCGATCATCGCCAGGACCCCAGTGAGCTTGCCGAAGGTATAGGCCGAGCCGTCACGATCCGGACCGAGCTCGGTGTCATGCATGGTCTCGAGCTGATCCTCGGTGAGCCAGGTCACGAAGGTGGTCAGCGTCGTGCCCGGCGAAGGCGCCAGCATGGCCGGAATGGCGCCGTAGCTCGAAAATCTCGCCGAGTAGACGACGTCGAAACCCGGCAAGGCGGTCTTGAGAACAGGGATGGCGATGTCGTCGCCTAGGTCGGGAAACTTTCGCACCAACTGTTGGGGCGACGCGTTCGATCCGTAGGCGAGGACCGGAATTCGTTCTCCCGTATCGTCTGGCGGGTTCATTCGCTTCAGTGAAAGCGGCTCGCCCTTGTAGAGGACGTAGCTTCCCTTCGGCACGTCGTAGGGATAGCTCTTCGCGCGCACCAGGCGTTCGGCGTCGGTCGGATCCGCCATGATCTCTCTTTCTCTATTCCAGGGGCCGGGAACCGTCCGGAACCGGCACCTCGTAGACATTCAGTACCATGCTGATCAGCGTGTAGTAGCCGAGCAGGGCGATCAGGTCGACCATCGCCGCTTCGCCGAGTTGTTCGGTGGCCCTTTGATAGGTCGCGTCGTCCAGACGATGGCTCTCGTGAACCGTCTTGGCCACGTCGTAGACAACCTTCTCGTCGGCAGCCATCAGCGGCCGCGGATCGTCATCCGTCCTGATCGCTTCGATGATGTGGGCGGAAAGGCCGCCCTCGGCCGCGAATCTCGCATGCATGTACCACTCGAACTGCGCGCCCCAGAAACGCGCGGTCACGAGGATCGCCAGTTCCGACAGGCGGGCGGGCAGCGCCGAATCGAACCGCAGAAAGGCACCCAGCGCCTGCGCGCGGCTGCACAGATCGGGGCTGCGCAGGAGAAGATGGAACGGTCCCTGAACCGCGCCGCGGGGACCGGCAAGAATGGACTCGTAGACCTCGCGCTGTGCGGGCGAGAGTTGGTCGGGGTCGACTGGCGAATAACGCGACACGGGTTGGCTCTCCGGTTGTGGGGTTCGGTGATATACCATGTCGGGCCGAGCAAGCGGTTGGACCCGCCATTCAGAGGAACGTCGCCATGCCCTTCGCGTCCCTGCGCGACTTCGTCCAACATCTAGAGAAGCGCGGCGACCTTGTGCGCGTCACCGAACCGGTCTCGACTCACCTCGAAATGACCGAGATTCAGACGCGCCTTCTTGCCGAAGGAGGACCGGCAGCCCTCTTCGAGAACCCGGTCGGCCCGAGCGGAGACGCAAGCAAGATGCCCGTCCTCGTCAACCTCTTCGGCACCGTGGAGCGCGTCGCTGCCGGAATCGATCGCACGCCCCAACAGTTGCGCGAGATCGGCGAAACCCTGGCCTTCCTGCGCCAACCGGAGCCGCCCGGTGGCTGGCGCGAAGCCGTCGGCATGCTGCCGCTGCTGAAGACCGTGATGGCGATGAAGCCGGCGCACGCCACCCATGCGCCATGCCAGGACGTCGTCTGGCAAGGCGATGACATCGATCTGGCCAGGCTTCCGGTCCAGACATGCTGGCCCGGCGAGCCGGCGCCACTGATCACCTGGCCGCTGGTGGTCACCAAGAGTGCTGACGATACGTTCAATCTCGGCATCTATCGCATGCAGGTCATCGGCCGCGACCGCACCATCATGCGCTGGCTCGCGCATCGCGGCGGCGCGTTGCACTTTGCCAACTGGAAGAAGGCGCATCCGGGCGAGCCGATGCCCGTTGCCGCGGTGATCGGCGCCGATCCTGGTACGGTCATCGCCGCGGTCACGCCCACGCCCGAGACGTTGTCCGAGTATCAATTCGCAGGCCTCCTGCGCGGCAAGAAGGTCGCGCTCGCCGATTGCGTTTCGATCCCGCTGAAGATCCCTGCCGAGGCGGAGATCGTCATCGAAGGGCACGTTCTGCCCGACGAAGACGCCGACGAAGGGCCCTACGGCGATCACACCGGCTACTACAACGCGGTGGAACGCTTTCCGGTCTTTCAGGTCAGCGCCATCACGATGCGCCGCGATCCGATCTACCTGTCGACGTTCACCGGTCGCCCGCCGGACGAACCCAGCGTCCTGGGCGAGGCGCTCAACGAAGTGTTCATTCCCCTCCTGCAGCAGCAGTTTCCGGAAGTGATCGACTTCTGGCTGCCGCCGGAGGGCTGCAGCTATCGCATCGCCGTGGTCTCGATGAAGAAGGCCTACCCCGGTCACGCCAAGCGCGTGATGCTCGGCGTGTGGTCCTACCTGCGCCAGTTCATGTACACGAAGTGGGTCATCGTCGTGGACGACGACATCGACGCCCGCGACTGGAAGGACGTGATGTGGGCCGTTGCGACCAGGATGGACCCGGCGCGGGATATCACCGTGGTCGAGAACACGCCGATCGACTATCTCGACTTCGCCTCGCCGGAATCCGGACTGGGCTCCAAGATCGGCCTCGACGCTACCAATAAATGGCCGCCCGAAACCAGGCGTGAATGGGGTACCAAAATCCGCATGAGCGACGAGGTCATTGAGACGGTCACAAGCAAGTGGCCCAGCCTCGGCCTGCCGGGATCAGGAAAGCCGATCTGGTAGGCTGCAAAGCGATGGCCGATTCCGCCCTTAAGCAAGATCCAGTTGAAGCAGCCTTCGGCCGCGAGGAACTTTACGCCCGGCTCCTGTCGCTGCGCGTCCGGATCGTCCTGGTCCTGGCGGTTTTCGCGTTCCTGCCGTTCATCGTCGCGCCGCCAATCGTGCTGCCCTACTACTACGGCATCAGCCTTCTGTTCGTTCTTTCGAGCTGGCTCCACTACCGCATCGCCAAGGGCGGCGACCGCAGCAACGTCTGGTCTTTCCTTTTCGCCGCGTTCGACGTGTGCCTGATCACCTGGATCGTGATGGTCCCGGTCCCGTTCATCGACCAGCTGCTGCCGCAGGGCGCCCAGCTCTGGTTCGGCAATCAGGTCTACATCTACATCTTCATCGCGTCGGCGGCGTTCACGTATTCCCCCTTCATCGTGCTGTGGACGGGCGTCGTCGCGGCGGTCGCCTGGTGGGTCGGCGTGTGGTGGATTCTGCAAACCCCGGAGACATTCACTTTTGTCGACGTCGAGTCCCTGTTCGACCTGACGATGGAAGAACGCAACGAGTTGCTCGCCAACTACTACCGCGTCGATATCGGCGTCCAGGCGCAGGCCGCCTTCATGTTCGTTCTTGTCGCCGGGGCGCTCGCCGCCTTCGTGTGGCGGGTGCGCAAGCTCGCCTACGACAGCGTCGCCGCCGAACGCGCGCGCACCAACCTTGCGCGATTCTTCTCGCCCAACATCGTGGCCGAACTGTCGAACCACGATGAGCCGTTGCGGTCGGGCCGCCAGCAGAGCATCGCCATCATGTTCGCCGACATCGTCGGCTTCACCCAACTCGCCGAAGGTCGCTCGCCGGACGAAGTCCTCGACCTGTTGCGCGACGTGCACGGCATCGCGGCGCGGCAGGTCTTCGCTCACCGCGGCACGCTGGACAAGTATCTCGGCGACGGCGTCATGGCGACTTTCGGCACGCCGGAAACCGCCGGCGACGACGCGGACCGCGCCCTTGCCTGCGCCCGCGCCATTCTGACCGATCTCGATGCGCTCAACGCACGGCGCGGCGGGGCGCCCATCCGGCTCGGGATCGGGCTGCACTATGGCGAGGTTGTGCTCGGCGATATCGGCAGCACCGAGCGGCTCGAGTACACCGTCATCGGCGACACCGTGAACGTCGCCAGCCGCTTGGAACGTCTCACCCGCGAGATCGGCGAGGCGCTCGTGGTCAGCGACGCGCTTTATTGCCACCTGCGCAACCCGGGGCTGGGCGAAGGGCTCGCCAAGGGGGAACCACGGCAACTACGTGGTCGTGAGGAGCCGGTGGCTTTCTGGTACATGGGCGGCTGATCGCGGCGCAGCCCCTTGCACGAGGCTAGCCGCGCGCCGTGGCGCCACCTAGCTCCTCCCGCCGTACCAACAGGACGAAGGACAGCGGCACCCCGAGCGCGAGAATCGTCATCGGCAGCACGACCGACATCACGGTCCCGTCGAAGACCAGTCCGGCAACGGCACTCATCCCCGCAGCAAACGCGCCCTGCGCGAAGCCGATCAGGGCCGCGGCCGTTCCGGCGACGTCCGGGTGCGGCGAGATCGCCCCGGCCATCGCGAGCGACACGACGATCCCCATGAAGAAGCCGATTGCCGCCAACAGGATCATGAGGTTGAGCACGCTTGCGAGTCCGGTGAACGCCGCCGCGGCCAGCGCGAGATTGCACAGGGCCACCGCGAAGGCGGCGGCGACAAACATGCGCGCCGGCGCGATGCGTCGCGCCAGGGCGCCAGCCAGGAAAGATCCGACCCCGAGCATTCCCGAGATCGCCGTGAAGACGAACCCGAAGTTCTCCGGCGCCATCGACAGCACGTCGACGAACATGAATGCGCCCGCCGAGATGAACGTGAACATGCTGCCGAACATGAAGCAGACGCTGAGCGTGTAGCCCAGAAACGTCCGATCCCGCAGCAGCCGCGCAACACCCGCTCGGGTCGCGGCGATCTGCTCGGCGAGACCGTCGCGACGTGTGAGGGTCTCGTCGAATCCCCACCACAGGACCACAAGATAGAGAACGGCGAGCCCCGCGTGCGCCAGGAACACAGCCTCCCACCCGAGTCCGACCGCGATGAAACCGCCCGCGATCGGCGACAACGCCGAGGCGAGGGCAATGATGACGGTCGAATAGGCCAGCATCCGTGCGGTATCGGTCGCGTCGTGGCGGTCGCGGATCACCGCGCGCGCCGCAACCTGGCCGACCGAGACGCCAAGCGCCTGCGCAAATCGGGCGACGATCAGCAGCGCCATGGAGGGCGCCACCACGCAGGCCAGCGAGGCGATCGCGATCAGTGTCATGCCGGCGAGCATGAGGGGGCGTCGTCCGAAGACATCGACCAACGGTCCCGAAACCAGTTGCCCGATGGCGAAACCGGCGAGGTAAACGCTCACGGTGAGCTGGGTCAGCCCGGCGTCGGCACCGAACGCCGACGCGACGACGGGCAAGGCCGGGACGTACATCTCCATGGTGAGGGGTCCGAGGGCCAGCAGGCCACCGGCAAACAGGACGAAGAGCAAGGAATTCGGGCGCAGCACCGCGCGACCCTAGTGGCCGGCGCTCCTTCCGGCGAGCGCCTTATTGAACACAGCCATAGTGTGTTATTATCCTAATAACGATTGAAGTATGTAATTAAGATCATAGATTCGGCTTGTCGGTCCCGCGGCCGCTGCGGGAACAGCGCAACTCCAAGAGGCCAAGAGAGACATGAACCAGGTCGCTTCCGCCAACCGTCTCGATAACGGACGCCTCGTCTACCTGGCCCCAAGCGGTCAGTGGGTCGGCGCCATCAGCGAGGCGGAGGTCGCACGCAACGAAGTCCACGCCGCGACTCTCCTCGCCAGAGCCGAAGCTGCCGTCATCGACGGAGTCATCGGCGCGCCCCACGTCACCAATTTCCTTGCCGCGAGCGGATCGCCGGCGTCACGCTGACCGATCGGCGCCGCGCCCTCGCACCACAGACCGGCGAGCCAGCGAGCCAGCGTCCCGACGGCACGACGCCGCACTATTGGCTCAGCAATATTTCGCTCTCGCCCGATGACGCCGCTCCCCCGGGGTCGACGGGTGTCAGCGCCACGGTCTTGTCGCCGTCCGACGCATCGCTGCGCGTCAGCTCGCCCGTGATGCAGCCGCCTTTTTCGACCTCAAGCGCGTCGTAGACGATCGTCCCGGAGACGCGGCCCGCACGACGCACGGTCAGACACCCGCTGACCGTCAGTTCGCCGTCGAAGCGGCCGTCGATCGCCGCGGCCTCGACCTCCGCCTTGCCCTTCACCTGGCCGGTCGACGTGATCTCGAGCGCGCGCGCCGCGATCGTCGCCTCGACGTCGCCCTCGACGGTAAGGCGGTCGCATGAAGACACTTCGCCCTTCAGCCGCAACCCGCGCCCCACGTGGAGGTTGGCATCGTCTGCGAGCCGTTCGGCGGCGCCGTCCGGCGTATCCGGCCACCAGCCGGGCTTGGGCTTTTCCGGCATCCCCGTCGTGTGACGCGTTACGGATGGTTCGTCCTTGCCACCATTCCCGCTCGCGTGATCGCGTCGCAGTGCCTTGAACCCCAATGTCGTCTTGTCCGCCATGTCCGTCTCCCTGTGCGCTTGTGAATAGGCACGCGACAATGGGCGGCGAATGGGGCGTGAGTTCGATGTCCCGGTGGCGAAAGGGTGGCGGGTCAGATGTTCAGAATTCGCCGGGCGTTGCCGCCGAGAGCCTTGTCGAGTGCCGCAGGAGACAGGCCGAGCTTCTCGAAATCCTCCACCGCCTGCTTCAGCGGATAGATCGGATAGGCGCTGCCGAAAACGAACTGGTCTTCCAGAAATCCGTTCGCCGCTTCGACGTAGAGAGCCGAAACGCCGGGCAGGTACTGGTACACGTCGGGCGAGACGAAGACGTTCGGATGCTTCAGTGCAACCGCAATCATCTCCGCCACCCGCGGCCAGCAGCCATGACCGCAAACGATCTTCAGGCGGGGAAACCGCGATGCGACGATGTCGATCGGCGTCGGATCGGGGAAACCGCGATGCGACGATGTCGATCGGCGTCGGATCGGCGAAACCTACGTGAGCGCCGGCGAGCGGCCCGGTCATCATCGAGATCGGAATATCGTGATCCTGGCATAGCTCATAGACCGGGAAATTCCGGCTGTCGTCGGGGTGCGCATCAAGGGCGCGCTGCGGTTCGACGAACACGCCCTGCAAGGGACCGTTGACGACGAAGCGCTCGATCTCGTCGGTCGCGTCATGAACCCGATTCGAAACGTCGATTCCGGCAAAGCCGACGATACGGCCGGGATGCATCTCCTGCAGCGCCACGAGATGGGCATTGTCGATCTCGCAACCGGGCAACGTCAGATCTCCCGAGACGACGGCCGGACTGTTGCGCCCCAGCGCGACCGCGACGTCCATTTGCGCGGCATCCATCTCGGCGATGAAGCCGGTAACGGAAGCGTCCAGGAAAGCGGCCGAAACGCTGCGCGCGCCCATGCGTCGCCCCAAACCCTCGACCAGGTCGCGTTGGAAGTAGGCGTTGAACTCGGGCGTTGGCGGACGGCAACGGAAATCGACGATCCTCGGACACGTCTCCTATAGAACAAGGGCCGCAGCGCCGGCGCCGAACAACAGCGCCAGCGAGACCTTGCGAAACCACGCGACCGGCGCGCGCGCGAAAAGCTGCGCGCCAAACCATGTCGTCGCCATAAACACCGGTGCGAGCGCAAGTGCCCGCAGGATGGTGATGAGCCCCGCGCCACTCGCAATCAGCAACGACGCCTGCATGACGATCAGGAGCGCAAAGACGGCAAGCACGATTCGGGCGCGCTGGATTTCCGGCGCCTCGGGCGCGGACAGGAAATAGGCGACCAGAACCGGACCTGAAATGCCGGCCAGCCCGCCCATGAAGCCCGCCACGCTGCCTGCCGTCGCCCCCATCACCGGGCTGCGCCGACCGTGATAGGTCCAGCCGCCGGCCAGTAGGATGCCGGACAGCAGAACGAGAACGCCGATGATGCGCCTCACCAGCGTCGGATCCAGCGACACGAGCAGCGCTGCCCCGACCGGCACCATTACGAACTGGGCGCCAATGAGCGGCGCCATGTTCCGCCACGAAACGAGACGCAGCGCAGGGCGCACGAGTTGTGCCGACCCGAGCAGCGAGGTCAGGCTCCCGACCGCAATCCCGCCGACAGGACCGAACAACAGCGCCAAAAGCGGCACCGCAAAGAGGCCCGATCCGAATCCGCCGGTGTATCCGTGCATCACGCCGGCGACAGCAAAAACCGCGGCTGCGTAGAGAAAGGACTGGCTGAACACTTCGAGGAAGAAGTCGGTCACGGCGCCCCGCGGCAGGGTGATTGGCGTGCGGCGATACAGCCTTATATAACCGGGACCATCCGAGCCAGGAGAAACCTATGCCCGATCTCCGCGACGCCGAGGCGCGCACCCTGTCGTTCTTGAACGAACTTGTCGCCCGCGCGGTCAAGGCCGGCGCCGATGCCGCCGATGCCCTTGCCGCCGAAGGCACCTCGCTTTCGGTCTCGCAACGGCTTGGAAAGCGCGAAGATCTGGAACGCTCCGAGGGCGTCGATCTCGGCCTCCGCGTCTTCGTCGGCAAACGCTCGGCGATCGTTTCATCGACCGACCGCTCGCCTGCGGCGGTTGACGAACTGGTCGAACGTGCCGTGGCCATGGCGAAGATCGCGCCCGAGGATCCGCATGCCGGCCTGGCCGAACCGGATCTTCTGGCCAAAAGCTGGCCCAACCTGGACCTCCTTGACGCCACGGAGCCATCGCCGGAAGAGCTGTACGCACGCGCCGCCGAAGCCGAGGACGCGGCGCGCGCCGTCCCCGGCGTGGCGAACTCCGAGGGCGCGGACGCGAGCTGGGGGCGCAGCACCGTCGCGCTGGCGACATCCGGCGGCTTCGCCGGCGCCTACTCCGGCTCGTCTCACTCGGTCTCCGCATCGGTCATTGCCGGCGAGGGTACCGCGATGGAGCGCGACTACGACTTTTCATCGGCACGGTTCCTCAGCGATCTGGAGGATGCAACCGCCATCGGTCGCGCTGCCGGCGAGCGCGCCGTGAAACGCCTCAATCCGAAGAAGGTAAAGTCCGCCCAGGTGCCTGTCGTGTACGACCCGCGCGTCTCCAACGGCATTCTGCGTCATCTGGCGAGCGCGATCAGCGGCACAGCCGTTGCCCGCGGCACGAGCTTCCTTCGCGACAAGCTTAACGAAAAGATCTTTGCCGACGGGATCGTGATCGTCGACGATCCACATCGCGCGCGTGGCCTCGCGTCGCGCCCCTTCGACGGCGAGGGAGTCGCCAACCACAAAACCAACCTTGTCGATTCCGGCACCCTGACGACCTGGCTGCTCGATACCTCAAGCGCGCATCAGCTTGGGCTGCGTTCTGCGGGCCACGCGAGCCGCGGCGCCTCCTCGCCGCCATCGCCGAGCACGTCGAACCTCTACATGGAACCAGGCTCGCGCGCTCCGGCGGACCTGATGGCCGATATCGAAGCCGGATTCTACGTCAACGAACTCATCGGGTTCGGAATCAACCCCGTGACCGGTGACTACAGCCGTGGCGCGGCCGGTTTCTGGATCGAGAAGGGTGAGCTTGCCTACCCCGTCAGCGAACTGACGATCGCCGGCAACCTGAAGGACATGTTCCTCAATCTGACGCCGGCCAACGACCTCGTGTTCCGCTACGGCGCCAACGCACCGACTTTGCGAATCGAGGGCATGACCGTGGCAGGCGCGTGACGACGGCGGCGGACCTGCAGAAAGAACTCGGCCCCGAGCACCTCCTGCTGATTGAGGCCGTACGGGAAGCCGGCGCGCTCGCTCTGCGCTACTTCGAAAAGGGCACGCACTCCTGGGAAAAATCCCCCGACAATCCGGTTAGCGACGCGGACCTCGCCGTCGACCGATTGCTGCGCGAGCAACTCACGGCGGCGCGGCCGGATTTCGGATGGCTGTCCGAGGAAACCGAGGACGACCTGGTGCGTCTTGAGAAAAGCCATGTGTGGATCGTCGACCCCATCGACGGTACGCGTGCCTTCCTGCGAGGAGAGCCGCAGTTCGCGGTTTCGGCTGCACTGATCGTCGATGGCGCCCCGGTTCTGGGCGCCGTCTACAACCCGGCGAAGGACGAGTTCTTCGAAGCCGTGAAGGGCGCCGGCGCGCGATGCAACGGCGCCCCTTTGAAGGCGTCAACATGTACTGGCGCCGAGAACGCCCGCCTGCTGGCAGGCAAGCGAACCTTTCGCACCCACGACTGGACGAGTGTCGCGGACAACGCCGAGTTCCACTTCGTCAACTCCATGGCCTACCGCATGGCCGTGGTTGCGGACGGTCGATACGACGCGACCATCACAATGACAAACAAGAGCGAATGGGACATCGCGGCCGCACACCTTCTCGTCGAAGAGGCGGGCGGCCGGGTCACGCGCGTCGACGGTGGCGAGATCACGTACAACCGCCCGCACGTCCACCACGACAATGTCATCGCGGCCGGGCGAAAGCTTCACGGCGTGCTGGTCAAGGGCCTGGGCCGCCCGGCTTAGACAGGCGCGCGCGATCCCCCGCTCGGGGCCACGACGGCGAGCGTTTCCTTGGCAACCGTGATGTCCACTGGCGTGATCAGTCTGTTGTCGCCGTCCAGCTGGACAGGCTTGCCGGCAGGCGCGGCGATTCTCAGCTGGCGCGTGGGCACGACCTGTACGTCGGACTGGAATGGCAGGGTACCGCGCATATAGGCCAGGCCATACCGGACGAGATGTCGCCGCCCGTGGCTCAGCCCGAGCAATACGTGCATGACGTCGTCCGTCAGTCGCAGAGAGGGCGCCACCACCTTGTCGCCTGCATAGCGCGACGCGTTGGTCACGATGACTGAGGAGACCTGGTAGGACCGGTCGCCTATCTCCACCGTGAATACCTCACCGCCCTCCGTGGCAAGCGCATGCATAAGCGCCAGATAATAGGCGCCGCGTCCGATGATCTTCTTGAGCTGCGAAGACAGAAACGACACCGCGGCCGCATCGGCCCCGGCGCCGGCAGTCAGCAGGAAGTGGCGCCCGTTAGCCCAGCCGACCGGCACCTGAATCTCCGGTCCGTTCAGCAGAGTTGCCGCCAGCTCCGTCGCCGTGCGGGGCAGGCCCAGTTCCAACGCGAGAACGTTGATGGTGCCGAGCGGCAACGTGGCGAAGGCCGGCCTCGTGCCATCATCGCCACGCGTCATCAAACCATGCACGACTTCGTTGACCGTGCCATCACCGCCGGCCGCCACCACCAGATCTGCCTCGGCGCGACGGGCAAGGTCGACCGCATGATCGGGCGCGGTCGTGGTCTCTACGGTCGGTTCCGCACCCACATCCTTGAGCCCGGCGACGACGCCATCCAACAGGGCGAGGCGTCGGCGCCCCGCCGCTGGATTGCGAATGAACAGGATGCGCCGCCTCATCGCGGCAGCTCCTCTAGGCGCGCTTCAGCCAAACCGCCGTGTCGTGAAACGCCGCGCCGCCGTTGGGCGGCGGCGAATCCGCCCCTGTCAGTGCATTGATGCCGACGCCGTCGACGAATGCCTTGTTCGGCCAGATTCCCTCGACGACCACGACGTCCGGCTGGACACCGTCGAAGACCCGCGCGTGCACCTTGACCTCGCCCCGCCGGTTGCCGAGCTGAACGAGCGCATCCTCGACAACGCCGTATCGCGCCGCCGTGTCCGGATGAACCAGCACGCGTGGCCGGCCTTCGCGTTTGATCGACGTCGGGGTTTCCGTGAACGAGCTGTTGAGGTAGCTGCGCGCCGGTGCGGTCACAAGTCGCAGCGGATGTGCGTCGTCGACCTCCTCGATCACCGCCTGATGATCGGGCAACGGCGGCATGATGGCGGCAGCCGGTCCGAGTTCCTCCCACCGCGGCGAGAAATGGAACTTGCCGTCCGAGGTGGGGAACCCGTTGACGAAATGAGCCGTTTCGAAGTCGGGCGCACAGTCGAGCCAGTTGTCGTCCCAATCGTCGACAACCGGCCAACCGGACGCACGCAGCGTCGTATCGATCAGGTCGCGTGCGCTCATGGAGAAACCCGGATGGTCGGCTCCCAAGCGCTCGGCCAACCCGCAAATCACGGCGTGATTCGACCTCGCCTGCGCGTACGGCTCGATCGCCTGCAGTCCCAGCGACAGATAGGAGTGTCCACCGCCGGTATAGAGATCGTCGTGCTCGAGGAATGTCGTCGCCGGCAGCACCAGATCGGCGACTTCGGCGGTCTCGGTCATGAACTGCTCATGTACCGCAACGAACAGGTCGTCGCGTGCGAATCCCCGCCGCACAAGATTGTGCTCAGGCGCCACTACGACGGGGTTGGTGTTCTGAATGAGCATCGACGTCACCGGCGGGCCGTCGCCGAGGTCCGCGCGATCCCCCGTCAGGACGGGGCCGATGCGCGACATGTCGAGCACCCGCACCTCCGGATCGATCCGGTCGAGCCCCTCGATGACCGTCTGATCGAGATGAAACGCGTCGGAGTTGGAGTAGAACGCGCCGCCGCCTCTGGTCGGCCACTTGCCCGTCACACTCGGCAGGCACGACACCGCATGAACGTTGGCAGCGCCGTTGCGCGACCGGGAAAAGCCGAAACCGACTCGTATGAACGCACGTTCCGTCGCGCCGTATTCGCGGGCGAAGGCGACGATCTCTTCCGGCTTGAGCCCGGTGATGCCGGCCGCCCATTCCGGCGTGCGCGTCTTGAGGTGCGCTTCCAGTTCGTCCGGGACATCGGTGTAGCGCGCCATGTAGTCGCGGTCGGCGTACCCTTCCGCGAACAGCACGTGCATCATCGCCGCGGCAAGCGCGCCATCGGTTCCGGGGCGCAGACAGATGTGCTGGTCCGCTACCTCGGCACTGTGATTGAGGTAGGGATCGACCACGACGAGCTTCGCACCGCGCTCCTTCCGCGCCTTGGTCAAATGGTGCATGACGTTGACCTGGGTCGCGACCGCGTTGGTACCCCACAGGATGATCAGGTCCGATTCGGCGATTTCATACGGCGCGCCGAGCATGCCGCCGACGCCGGCCTTCCAGCCGGGATGAATGGTGCCGGTGCAGATCGTCTTCTTCATGCCGGAATAACGCATCACATGGCGCAGCCGGTTGATGCCGTCGCGCTGCACCTTGCCCATGGTGCCGGCATAGTAGTACGGCCACACCGCTTCGCTGCCGTGCGTCTGCGTCGCGGCCGTGAATTTCTCCGCAATCAGGTCGAGCGCGTGGTCCCAGGCGATCGGAACAAACGCGCCATTGCTGCGCAGCAGCGGTTCTTTCAGCCGGTCGGGGTGATGCACGCGCTCGGCATAGCGCGCGACCTTCGCGCAGACGACTCCGTCCGTATAACGCTGCGACCGGGCGCCACGGACACGCCCAATGGTGTGCGGGTCCAAACGCTCGACCTCGAGCGCGCATTGGCTCGGACAATCATGCGGGCAGGTCGAAAAAACCGTCTGCGGGGCGTCCATGGCGGCACGTTAGAGAGGGAACTACACCCCGGCAAGCAAACCCCCGCGGCCTATTTGGCCGGGAATCCGGGCCCATGCTAAGGTCCGGGCCAACCAACGACGGGAATTGCGGTTGACCAGCACAGACCCTGGGCCCGCCGTGACGGGAAGCACCACAAAGGCGCTCCTGGCCCGGCTTCTCCGCGGCTATATCGGCAAGCATTGGGGCAAACTGACCGTGGCGATGCTCGCCATGGCGGTTGTCGCCCTGACGACGGCGGCCTACGCGCGAATCATGCAGCCGTTGACGGATCTCGTCTTCGTCGAGCGTGACCCCACCGACATGGTGCTCGTCCCGCTCGCCTTCCTTGGCATCGCGGTCATCAAGGGGCTGGCCACCTACATCCAGTCCTATCTCATGGGCGTGTTCGGCCAGCGCATCATCGCCGACGTGCAGAACAGCCTGTTCGCCCACCTGATCCGCGCCGACATCGCCTTCTTCCATGCCACCGCGACCGGCGGCCTCATTTCGAGCTTCCTCAACGACGCGAACCTGCTGCGCGAGGCGCTCAACAAGGCGCTGACCGGCATCGCCAAGGATTCGCTCACGCTGATCTTCCTCGTCGGCGTGCTGTTCTGGACCGACTGGAAGCTCGCCTTCGTCGCCACCGTCGTGCTGCCGCTCGCCATCATCCCGATCCGCACGCTCGGCAAGCGCACGCGCAAGGCCTCGACCCAGAACCAGGAGCGCACCGGCGAGTTCTCCTCGCTGCTCGGCGAGGCCTTCGCCGGCGCGCGCCACATCAAGGCCTACGGCATGGAGGCGCACGAAACCGAACGTGCCCGCCAGGCCAACGAGCGCCGTCTCGCCGCAATGTTCAAAGTGATCCGCGCGCGTGCCGCCTCGGCGCCGACCGTCGAAGCGCTCGGGGGCCTCGCTGCGGCGGCCGTTGTGTTCTATGCGGCCGGGTTCGGCGACGTGCAGAATCGCATGACCGCCGGCGAATTCTTCACTTTCATCACCGCGCTCGGCCTCGCCTACCAGCCTCTGCGCTCGCTCGCCAACCTCAACACCGCGCTACAGGAAGGCCTGGCCGCCGCGAGCCGAATCTTCGCCATGCTCGACACCCGGGCAACGATCGAGGACGCGCCCGATGCCGCGACACTCGTTGTCGGCGGCGGCAGCATCGGCTTCGACACCGTCACCTACACCTACAGCGAGGGTGCGCCGGCCCTGCGCGGCATCACTTTCGACGTCCCCGCCGGACAGACCATCGCGCTCGTCGGACCGTCGGGCGCCGGCAAGTCGACGGTCCTGAACCTGATTCCGCGCTTCTACGACGCCGAGGCGGGGTCGGTGACCATCGACGGACAGGACGTGCGGCAGGTGACGCAAGCGTCGCTGCGCGAGGCCATTGGTCTCGTCAGCCAGGAATCGACGCTGTTCAACGACACCATCCGCGCCAATATCGCCTACGGGCGACCCGGCGCGACGGACGACGAAATCGTCGCGGCGGCAAAGGCGGCCGCCGCCCACGACTTCATCACCGAGCTCCCGGACGGCTACGCCACGCTCGTCGGCGAGGCCGGCCTCAAGTTGTCGGGCGGGCAGCGCCAACGTATCGCCATCGCCCGCGCCGTGCTCAAGGACGCGCCGGTCCTGCTTCTCGACGAGGCGACGTCGGCGCTCGACAGCGACTCCGAGCGTCAGGTCCAGGATGCGCTGAAGCGCCTCAGCGAGGGACGCACGACGCTAGTCGTCGCGCACCGGCTGTCGACCGTCATCGACGCCGACAAGATCGTCGTGCTCGACGAGGGCCGCATCGTCGAGTCCGGCACCCATGCCGAGCTGCTTGCGCGCGGCGGCCTTTACGCCAGGCTCTACGCGCTGCAGGGACAGCCCGACGCAAAGGACGCGCCGGCTCGGGCGCAGGCCTGAGCGCCGCCCGCGCGTGCTCAAACGCCTTTCCCGAACGCCGGCGGTGCAGGCCGCCGCCGCATGGCTCGCAGCCAACTACATTCGCCTCGTGCGCACCACGACGCGATGGACGGTGGAGGGCCGCGCGCATGCCGACGCCCTGTGGGACGAGAACAAACCCTTCATCCTCGCGTTCTGGCATGGAAGGCTTTTGTTGATGCCGACGTGCTGGCGCCGCGGCGTCCGCATGAACATGCTGATCTCGCATCATGCCGACGGCGAACTGATCGCGCGGACCATCGCCCATTTCGGGCTCGACGCCACGCGCGGTTCCTCCAAGAAGGGCGGCAGCGAAGCGGTCCGCGCCCTGGTCAAGGCGGCGCGCGCCGGCGAGTGCCTCGGTTTCACGCCCGACGGACCGCGCGGTCCGCGCATGCGAGCCTCGTCGGGCATCGTCGACGTCGCGCGCCTGTCGGGCCTGCCGATCCTGCCTGTGACGCTGGCGACGCGTCGTCGTCGCGTCCTCGGCAGCTGGGACCGTTTTTGCGTCGCGTGGCCGTTCGGATCGGGCGTCATCGTCTGGGGAACCCCCGTCGTCGTCGCCCGCGACGCCGACGACGACACTAGGGAAACTGCCCGCGCAACGCTGGAAGCGGAACTCAACTGCATCACCGAGCGGGCCGACACGATGTGCGGCCACACGCCCGTAGCGCCCGACGCCGCCGCGAAACCCGCGGCAGAAGCGACGGCGAACGTATGAGGCGCGCGCCGTCATTCTGGGCCTCGGGCCATACGATGCTGCCGTTGCTGCTGTCGCCTCTGGCGTCACTCTACGGAATGGCCTCGTCGGCGCGATACGCCATGGTGCGCCCGGCGCACGCGCCCGTGCCGGTGATCTGCATCGGCAACATCACAGCGGGCGGCGCCGGCAAGACGCCGGCCGCGATCGCCATCACCTCGTTCCTCAAGGGACGGGGCCGCAAGCCTCACATTCTGACCCGCGGCTACGGTGGCAGCGCAGCCGGACCATTGCGCGTCGATCCGAACCACAACGCCAGCGAGGTCGGCGACGAGGCCCTCCTGCTGGCCCGCGTCGCGTCGACCTGGGTCGGGCGCGACCGCGTCGCCACGGCGCAGCGCGCCGTCGAGGCAGGCGCCGACGTGCTCGTCATGGACGACGGGTTCCAGAATCCGTCATTGGTGAAGGATCTTGCGTTTCTCGTCGTCGACGGCGGGTTCGGCCTGGGCAACGGCCGCATCATTCCAGCCGGTCCGTTGCGCGAATCCCCCGAGGCGGCGCTGCGCCGCGCGACGGCCGTGATCTACATCGACGATCCGGGCGGCAACGCCGCCGGACCGCCGCCGCGCGGTCTGGACCGGGTGCCGGTGTTTCCGGCGCGGCTCGAACCGACGCCCGAGGCCGCCCTGTTCGCCGAACAGCCGGTGGTCGCCTTCGCCGGCATCGGGCGGCCGGCCAAGTTCTTCCACACCCTGCGCGCGCTCGGTGCGAAAGTGGTCGGCGCGCACGCCTTTCCCGACCACCACCGCTACCAGCCCGACGACCTGATGGCCCTGATCGACGACGCGGTCGCGAAGGGCGCGAAGGTCGTGACCACAGAAAAGGACGCCGTTCGGCTACCGCCGGACGCCCGTGCCATGGTGGAGGTGCTGCGGGTTTCGCTCGTGTTCGACGACGACAAGGCGCTCGAGACGATGCTGTCGCCGATCCTCGACAATGACTGAGACGAACGCCGACACCCGTCCCTTGGGGCGCCGACTACGCCACGCGGCCGAAGCCGGGATCGCGAGCGCGCTCATCGGGTTGTGCCGGGCGTTGCCGTTCGGCGTCGCGTCGGCCCTGGGCGGCTGGCTCGGGCGCACCGCCGGACCGCACCTTGCCCTCACGCGGCGCGCGGCGCGCCACTACGGCCTCGCCTTTCCTGAGGCGGGCGAGACCGACGTGACGCGGGCGATGCGCGCGATGTGGGACAATCTGGGCCGAACCGCCTTCGAGTACCCCAATCTGACGCGCATCGACTGCTACGCCGGCGGGCGCGTCAGCGTCGCCGGCGCCGAGCACATCGACGCGCTGCGCGACGACGGCCGTCCCGGCATCTTCTTTTCCGGTCACATCGCCAACTGGGAGATCATGCCGCTCGCCGTGGCGCAGCGCGGCTGCGACATCTCGCTGGTCTACCGCGCCGCCAACAACCCGCACGTCGATCAGATGATCCTCAAGGCGCGCGGCGCCATCACCCACACCCACGTGCCCAAGGGCGCAATCGGCGCGCGCCAGATGGTGAAGATCATCAAGGCCGGCGGCCACCTCGGCATGCTGGTCGACCAGAAGCACAATGCCGGGATCGAGGTCCCGTTCTTCGGCCACCCGGCGATGACCGCGCCGGCCATCGCGCAGCTCGCCCTGAAGTACGATCTGCCGCTCGTGCCCTGTGCCGTACGCCGGACCGGCGGCGCGCGCTTCTCGGTGACGATCCATCCGCCGCTCGAACTACCCAACAGCGGCAATACCGAACAAGACGTCTACGATCTGGTGGTCCGGATCAACGTCTTCATCGAGGATGCGATCCGCGTCGATCCGCCGAACTGGATGTGGCTGCACCGACGCTGGGTGGAGTAGCTACTCCATCGGCCCGACGACGGTTTCGGGATCGATCCGCACGTTGAACCAGTTGATGCGCCAGTCGAGGTGCGGACCCGTCGCGCGTCCTGTCGCGCCGATCGTGCCCATCGCATCGCCTTGGCGGAGGCTGTCGCCGACCCGCACGGTCACCGTGTCCATGTGCAGGAAGGCCGAGGTCACACCGTGACCGTGGTCGAGGATGATCGTCCCGCCGGTGTAGTAGTGATCGGTCGCAGCCAGCGTCACCCGGCCCGCCGCGGGCGCGACGACGGGGGTACCGACGGGCCCCGCGATATCGACGCCATAGTGGGGCCGGCGCGGCTCGCCGTTGAGGATGCGCTGGGAGCCGTAGACGCCGCTGATCGGCCCCTCGGCCGGCCAGATGAAATCCTGCGCGAACCAGGTCTCCGCCGTGTCGTTGGCGCGCGCCGCCGCGATCTCCGCGTTGTTCTTGCGGATTAGCGCAAGGTCCGCTTCGGACGGCGTCACCATGCGCGGCGGTAGGCCATCGATGCGCTGGATCCGGTAGTCGCGGCGCGCCACCTCGATCCGCTGCTGCGCCTCGCTGCCATCGACATAGCGCACACGCAGCAACGCCGGCTCGGCGTGATCGCGCCCGAAGCCAAAGACAAAACGCCCGTCTTCGGAAACGCGCACAGCCTTTCCGTCCAGGGTCACGACGGCACCCGGCTCGGCCAAGCCGCGAATCAATCCACCTTGCACAAAGGGACCGTCGAGCAGCAGCGCCGCCGCGTGCGCCTGAGACACCAGGACCGCAAACAGCCCCGCCAGCAGCACGGCTACGGGGCGCATCGCTACTTCTTCCCCTGCGCGCGCAACTCGGCGTCGCGCTTGTAGGAAATCTCGGCGGTCGCGTAGGCCTCCTGCACGGCGGCGTCCCAGTAGCGCAGGTCCTCGAGCTCGATCTGGGCACCGGTGACGGCGCAGGTCACGTAGGACCCCGGCACGATCACGTCGAACGAGCCCGAGTGATACCGGAGTTTCGCTTCGCCGCCGCCGCGCGGTCCGTGCATCAGAACAGGTCTCCTTGCTGCCCGCCGGGCGGCCGGGCGCGCGCCTTCTTCGGGCGCGGCGGTGCCGCCTCTTTCCGGTCCGGGGCGTCGCCGCCCACCGTGGCGCCGACGAACCCGTCGGCGAATTCTATCACGAGCGCCTCGCCGGCGCTGGTTTCGGCGGCGCGCTTGATCGGCCGTTCGCGCCCGGAATCCCTGACCAGCGCAAATCCGCGCTCCAGCACGTTCTGATAGGACAGGCTTTCGAGCAGACGGCTCTGGCCGTCGAGCGCCTCTTCCGCGGTGGCGAGAATGCGCGACAGATCGCGGTTCAGCGCCGCTGCGGCGCGGGCCAGGCGGTCGCGCTCGCCGGTCACACGTTCGGCCACGAGGCGCACCTGCAAGCGGGCGGCGACATGCCCGAGGCGCGTGCCGTGGTGGCGCACGTCGCCGGCCAGCGCCCGGGTCAGGCT
>JAYOEZ010000031.1:0-32079 GCA_038116985.1 Alphaproteobacteria bacterium
CCTTCATGGGCTACGTGCTGCCCTGGGGCCAGATGAGCTTCTGGGCCGCCACCGTGATCACCAATCTGTTCTCGGCCATACCGTGGGTCGGCAACGAGATCACGACCTTCCTGTGGGGTGGGTTCGCGGTCGACAGCCCGACGCTGCAGCGCTTCTTCAGCCTGCACTACCTGCTGCCCTTCGTGATCTTCGGCGTGTCGCTGCTACATGTCTGGGCGCTTCACGTGCATGGTCCGTCCAACCCGGTCGGGATTTCGGCACGGAGCAAGCAGGACACGCTGCCGTACCATCCGTACTACACGTCGAAGTACCTGTCGGTGATCGGACTCGCGCTGATCATCCTCGCGTTCTTCGTGTTCTACGAACCGGTCTTCCTGTCGCATGCAGACAACTTCAAGCCGGCGAATCCGCTGCAGACGCCGCCGAACATCGTGCCTGAATGGTACTTCCTGCCGTTCTACGCGATCCTGAGGTCGGTTCCTGACAAGCTTGGCGGGGTGATCCTGTTCGCGGCGTCGATCGCGATCCTGTTCCTGCTGCCGTGGCTCGATACCTCACGGGTGCGCTCGGCGCGTTTCCGTCCGACGTATCGCTACTTCTTCTGGATTTTCGTGCTCGACGTGATCGTTCTCGGTTGGGTTGGCGCGCAGCACCCGGAAGGCACGGCGCTGCTGATCGGACGTCTGGCGACGATCTACTACTTTGCGCACTTCATTATCATCCTGCCCTTTGTGGGGTGGTTTGAGAGGCCGAGGCCGTTACCAGAAAGCATAAGCAAACCGGTGCTCAAGAGCGGCTCGGCCGCGGCGGAGGCGGCAGAATGACTAGGTTGCGTGGACTTCTTGCCGCTGCGGCGGTGACCATCGCCCTATCGGCGGGCGCTTCCCAGGTTCAGGCTGCGGAGAGCGGAGTCGAACTGCCGTCGCACGACTGGTCGTTCTACGGCCTTTTCGGGACTTTTGATCGCGCGGCCTTGCAGCGTGGCTACCGCGTCTACAAAGATGTTTGTGCGGCGTGTCACTCGATGAAGTACGTGGCTTTCCGCAACCTCGTCGATATCGGCTTCACCGAGGCTGAGGCCAAGGCGTTGGCCGAGGAATACGAAGTCGCGGGCGAACCTGACGAGTTCGGCGATCCGACCACCCGTCCAGCGCGGTTGTCCGACATCTTCCCCGCGCCGTTCGCGAACGAACAGGCGGCCCGTGCGGCCAACGGCGGCGCGTTTCCGCCGGACCTGTCGCTCATCACAAAGGCGCGGCACGGTGGGCCGGACTACATCCGGGCGCTGCTCGTCGGCTACAAGGACGCGCCGTCGGATGTCACCATGTCGCCGGGTATGAACTACAACGAGTACTTCCCGGGTCATCAGATCGCCATGGCACCGCCCTTGGCCGAAGGGCTTGTCGAGTACGGGGATGACACCGAGCCTACCGTTGAGCAGATGGCCGAAGATGTGACGGTCTTCCTGCATTGGGCGGCAAACCCCGAGTTGGAGCGGCGCCACGAGATCGGCTTCCAGGCCATGATCTTTCTGATCCTGCTGACGGCGCTCTTCTGGATCGTCAAGCAGCGGGTCTGGCGCAAGATCGATCACTGACGCCGACAAACGTCTCGAAAAGGGGTCGCCTGGGGCGGCCCCTTTTTCGTTGCGTCGCCGCTGAACAGGGTTCTTCGTTGGCCTAGAATGAGCGGCGTGCCCAGGGGTGGTTCCATGATTGAAAGTCACAGCGCGCCGGTTATCGGTGTTCTCGGTGGTTCGGGTCTCTACGAGATCGAAGGCCTGACCGACACACAGTGGATCAGGGTCGAGTCCCCATGGGGTGCGCCGTCCGACGAGATTTTTGCCGGCAAGCTTGACGGCGTTCGCGTCGTCTTTCTGCCTCGCCACGGCCGCGGCCATGTCTATGCGCCGTCCGACATCAACTATCGCGCCAACATCGATATCTTGAAGCGCGCTGGCGTGACAGACATCGTCTCGTTGTCGGCAGTGGGTTCCTTCCGCGACGAACTGGCGCCGGGATCGTTCGTCGTTGTCGATCAGTTCATCGACCGCACCTTCGCGCGCGAGAAGAGTTTCTTCGGGCACGGCATGGTCGCCCACGTGTCGATGGCGAACCCGGTCTGTAGTCGCCTCGGCGATGCGCTCGAATCATCCGCTCGCGCCCTTGGCTTGATGGTGTCGCGCAACGGCACCTACCTGTGCATGGAGGGGCCGCAATTCTCGTCGCGTGCCGAATCCGAGCTCTATCGCAGCTGGCAGTGCGACGTCATCGGCATGACCAATATGCCCGAAGCCAAGCTCGCCCGCGAGGCGGAGATGTGTTACGCGACCGTTGCGATGGTCACCGACTACGATTGCTGGCATCCGCACCACGACGACGTCGAGGTGTCAGACATCATCAAAGTGCTGCATCAGAACGCGGACAATGCGCGTGCGCTGGTCAAGGCCGTCGTGCCGCAACTCGCTTCGGACCGGCCGGCCGCGTGCCCGCGCGGCTGCGACCGGGCGCTCGATACCGCGATGATAACCGCGCCCGAGGCGCGAGATCTCCAAAGGCTGGCCAAGCTCGACGCCGTGGCGGGCAGGGTTCTGGAGGGCTAGGCGTGCCGATCAAGTCGCGAATTCGCACCATCCCGGACTATCCGAAGCCGGGGATCATGTTTCGGGACATCACGACGCTGCTTCAGGATCCGGTGGGCTTCCGGCTCAGCATCGAGGGATTGGTCAAGCCCTACGCGGGCAAGCGGATCGACAAGGTCGCGGCCATCGAGGCGCGCGGTTTCATCCTCGGCGGCGCCGTCGCAGAGAAGCTCGAGGCCGGCTTCGTGCCGGTTCGAAAGAAGGGAAAGCTGCCAAATCGCACGGTCGGCCGCGACTACCAGCTCGAGTACGGCACCGACCGCGTCGAGATCCACGAGGACGCCATCCTCGAAGGCGAACAGGTCCTTCTCGTCGATGACTTGATTGCGACCGGCGGTACCGCCATGGCCGCCATCGAATTGATCGAGGAGGTCGGCGGGCGGATCGTCTCGTGCGCTTTCGTCGTGGATCTTCCTGATCTCGGCGGTGCCCAGAGAATCCGCGAATCGGGCCACGACGTGCACCACCTCTGCGAATTCGAAGGCGACTGACGTCGCGCCATGCTGGTCGACGGCAAGCCGTTCCGCACCATTTGGCTGGACGAGGACGGCTGGCGCGTCCGGATCATCGATCAGACGCGCCTGCCGCATGCCTTCGAGATCCTCACGCTGGAGAGCTTGGAGCAGGCCGCCCATGCCATCGTGACGATGCAGGTCCGCGGGGCACCGTTGATTGGCGCGACGGCGGCCTACGGGCTGTGCCTCGCGCTCAGGGATGACGCCTCCGACGCTGCCCTTGGGCAGGCCTGCGACCTCTTGGCTGCAACCCGGCCTACAGCCGTCAACCTGCGTTGGGCCCTCGACGACATGCGCGCGACCCTGTCCAACACGCCGCCGGAGCGCCGCGTGGAGGCAGCCTACCGCCGTGCGGCCGAGATTTGCGACGAGGATGTCAGGATCAATCGCTCGATCGGCGAGCACGGCGCGGAGCACATCGTGCGCATCTGGCATGACACAAAGGACGGCTCGTCGTCGGATCCCGTGAACGTGCTGACCCACTGCAACGCCGGTTGGCTCGCGACGGTGGACTGGGGCACGGCGCTCGCCGCCATCTACATTGCGCACGACGAGGGTGTGCCGGTGCATGTCTGGGTCGATGAGACGCGTCCGCGCAACCAGGGCGCTGCGCTGACAGCCTGGGAGTTGCAGAAGCACGGGGTGCCGTTCACGCTGATCGCCGACAACACCGGCGGGCATCTCATGCAGGCCGGCAAGGTCGATCTCTGCATTACCGGGACCGACCGCACCACGCGCGGCGGTGACGTGGCCAACAAGATCGGTACCTACCTCAAGGCATTGGCGGCCCACGATAACGGCGTGCCGTTCTACGTCGCCCTGCCGTCGCCCACCATCGACTGGTCGCTCCAGTCGGGCGCCGACATCCCGATCGAGCAGCGCGACCCGAAGGAAATAACCTTCATGACAGGCCGATCCGCTGACGGGACCGTCCATACGGTAGAGATTGCGCCGGCGGGAGCGCCGGCCGCGAACTACGCCTTCGACGTGACCCCGGCGCGGCTTGTGACCGGCCTGATCACCGAACGCGGCACGTGCGCGGCCAGCGAAGACGGGCTTCTCGGGCTCTTCCCGGAGCGGGTCTAGCGGCGCCCATTGCCCGCTCTGGCCGAAACCGCTAGTTAGCCCCCAACTCGTTAGGATCGAACGGAACGCCATGGAATCCCGCTGGAAGAACAGTGATGCCCGCGACTACGTCGCCCGCTACGCCGTGGAAGGCGTCAGCGAGGATCTTGCGCTGCGCGTCTACACCACGCGGCTTCTCGGCAGCGATCCCCGCCTGGTCCTTCACGGCGGCGGCAACACCTCGGTCAAGACGAAGGCGCACGACAAGCTGGGTGACGAAACCGAGGTCCTGTGCGTCAAGGGGTCGGGCTGGGACATGGGGCACATCGAGCCGCCAGGCTTGCCCGCCGTGCGGCTCGACGTCCTGCGCCGTCTGCGTGACCTGGATGCGCTCAGCGATGAAGACATGGTGGCGATCCAGCGCACCGCGCTCCTCGATCCGGCTTCGCCCAACCCGTCCGTGGAAACGCTTCTGCACGCATTCCTGCCGCACAAGTTCATCGATCACACCCACTCGACGGCAGTCCTGGCGCTGACGGACCAGCCCGATGGCGAGGCCATGTGTCGCGAGGTCTACGGAGATCGCGTGGCGCTCGTGCCCTATGAGATGCCGGGATTCGGCCTCGCCAAATTGGCTGCCGAGGTGCACGCCGCGCACCCCGATGTAGATGGCCTCATCCTGCTCAAGCACGGCATCTTCAGCTTCGGCTTCACCGCAGAAGAAGCCTACGCGCGGATGATCGATCTGGTCACGCTGGCCGAGAGGCGCATCGAGAAGGCGCAAACCCGTGCTCTTGCTCCGATCACGCTGCCGGAAGCCGTGCCGGACGTTGCGCAGGTCGCGCCCGTGGTTCGCGGCGCCGTCGCGGAATGCCTGGATGAAAACGAAGGTCTGTGGCGACGGCAGATTCTCGCCTTCCGGAGTTCGGACGCCATTCTCAACTTTGTCAACGGCGCCGATGTTGGCCGCTACTCACAACAGGGCGTGGTGACGCCTGATCACACTATCCGAACCAAGAACTGGCCGGTGATCCTGCCGGTCGCCGACGAGGTCGCCACATTCCGTGACGGCACCCGTCGTGCGGTCGAGATTTTCGTGGCGGATTATCACGCCTATTTCGCGCGTCACAACGGCAAGCGTGGACCTGCCAAGACGGAACTCGATCCGATGCCGCGGCTCGCGTTGGTGCCGGGCCTCGGGCTATTCGGCATGGGCAAGTCCGCGAAGGATGCCGCCATCGCGGCCGACATCGCCGAGAACATGATCGACGTGGTCACCGACGCTGAGGCGATCGGAACGTTTCAACCGGTCACTGAGGCTGATCTCTTCGACGTCGAATACTGGTCGCTGGAACAGGCCAAGCTGGGCAAGGCGGCTGAGATGCCGTTGGCGCGGCAGATCGCGCTTGTGACCGGCGGTGCCGGTGGAATTGGCGCGGCCACCGCCAAGGCGTTTGCCGCGCAGGGCGCCGAGGTCGTGGTCCTTGATCGCGACGATGCGGGCGCGCGTCGCGTCGCAGGTGAGATTGGCGGGGCGATCGGGCTCGGCTGCGACGTCACCGACGCGGAGCAGGTGTCCGAGGCCTTTGCGCACGCCTGCCGCGCCTTTGGCGGTGTCGACATCGTCGTCTCGAATGCCGGTGCAGCGTGGCAGGGCAAGATCGGAGAAGTCAGCGACGCAGAGCTGCGCGCGTCCTTCGAACTCAACTTCTTCGCCCATCAGACCGTGGCCCGCGAGGCCGTGCGCATCATGCGGGAGCAGGGGACCGGTGGCTGCCTTCTGTTCAACACCTCGAAGCAGGCAGTCAATCCCGGGCCCGACTTCGGACCCTACGGCCTGCCGAAGGCCGCGGCGCTGTTTCTGATGCGCCAGTACGCCCTCGACTACGGCAAGGATGGAATTCGCACCGGCGCGGTCAACGCCGACCGCGTCAACACTGGTATCTTCGCCGACGGCCTCCTCGAGGCGCGCGCCAAGGCGCGCGGTTTGACGCCCGAGGAGTACCTGCGTTCGGGCAACCTCCTTGGGCGCGAGGTCAAGGCGGCCGATGTGGCGCAGGCCTTCGTCGATCTTGCGCTCGCTCGCAAATCGACCGGTGCGGTGATGACGGTCGACGGCGGCAACATCGCGGCGGCGCTGCGATAGCATCAGTGACGTTCCCGATCATCCATTCGGTTCTCGACCCGGGCGCACTCGCGGCTGCAATCGACGCGCGCTATGACCTGGGGGGTGCCAGCGCCGTTGAACTCCTCTATCGCGGCATGAACGATGTCTATCTCGTGCGCGCACCGAAGGCGCAATTCGCGGCGCGGGTGTGGCGCACCAAGTGGCGCTCGCCGGAAAAGATCGCTTACGAACTGTCGTTTCTCACGCACTTGCACGCGGCCGACGTACCGGTCGCACTGCCTGAACCTCTGCGCGACGGGGCGCTCAGCTTTGCGGTAGACGCCCCGGAAGGGAGCCGTGCAGTGGCTCTCTTCGCCTGGGCGCCGGGTTCGAAGTTCGCGCAGCGGCCTACCGAAGAGTCGGCGAGCGCGATCGGTGTGGCTTTCGCGAAGATGCACCTCGCCGGCCGCACCTTCCAACCCCCCACACACATGCGCACGAACGATCCCGCCGACCTCGTCGACAACCTGGCGACGCTTCGCGGCTTGATCGCCGGCCGTGATGACGATCTGGCCTACTATCCAAAGGTGGCGGAAGCGCTCGCAACCCGCTTTGCGTCGTTGGATATCGAAGCGCTGCCGTTCGGACCGACCCATGCCGATTTCCATTTCACCAACGTTCACGTGACGGACGACGGTCTCGTGACGCTGCTGGACTTCGACAACAGCGGGGAGGATTTTCTGATGCAGGACGTCATGGCCTGCGTCTGGGCGAACGAATACATGGGGCTCGACCGCAAGTTCGCGGACTCCTTCACGGCCGGATACGAGACCCTACGCCCTTTCACGCCCGCGGAGCGCGACCATGCCCCCCTGTTTCGCCTCGCGAAGGAGTTCCGACTGATCGCGGGCTTTTCGAAGAACGTCAACGCGATCGGATACGCGCCGCTGCGTTTCCGCACCAATATCCTGGACTGGTTCGCGTGGTCGATCCGTCGCCATGTTGCCGAAGCGGGACTGGAGATTTGATGGCACACGGAATTGACGGAATCGATCACGCCGTTGTTGCCGTGGCCGATCTGGAGGCTGCCTGCGCTCGGTTCCGGCGCCTGGGCTTCGTCACCACGCCGCGGCGGCGCATGGTCGGTTGGGGGACGGCGAACTACTCGGTGATGTTCGACGATAAGGACTTCATCGAACTCCTCGGCATCATCGATCCCGAGGCCTTTCTGACACCGGGGCTCAAGGCGTTTCTGGACGGCGGCGAGGGGATCATGGCCGTGACCATGCGCGCCGACGACGTGACCGCTGCCCACGCCGCGTTGGCCGCTATAGGGGCGGCGCCGACCCCGCTTGGCGAAGTGACCATCAACTGCGAGGCGCCCGATGGCATCGTTCCTCAGTCCTTTCGCTGGCTGAAGATCGGGGAGAGCGCCACGCCCGACATGTACGTCATGCTGGTGCAGCCGCTGACGCCGCAGAATATGCGGCGTCCCGAATGGGTAACCCACCCGAACGGCGCCAGCCGCATTCGATCACTGACCATCGTGGTCGAGGACCCCGTTGCGCTGCGGCCGGCCTACGAACGCCTGTTTGGCGTTTCAGCGTCCGACTCGCCAGGCGGTTTTCGGATCGGCACCGGACACGGCGACTATCGCTTCACGACACGAGGCGCGCTGTCGGCGGAGGTCGGGGACGCGGCGCGCCAGGTCATGCACCCTGCGCCCGCAATTGCCGTCCTGTCGCTGGAGACGACCGATCTCTTGGCAGCCCGGAACTGCCTTGATGCGTCCGGCGTGTCCTACCAAACCGTCGACGGCGGGTTGCGCCTGCCGCCCGCCGAGGCATGCGGCATGATTCTAGAGTTCGTCGCCGCCTAGAACCCGATCAGAATCGTGGGCAGGTAGGTCGCCGTCCAGGGAAACAGAGCGACGACGGCCAGAACGAGGAGTTCCGCCACCACGAAGGGCATCACGCCGCGATACATGTGGCCATAGGTGATCTCCTTTGGCGCGATCGAGCGCAGATAGAAGATCGCAGGGGCCATCGGCGGGGTCATGTAGCTGGTCTGGATCACGACCACCATCAGCACCGCGAACCAGACCTGATCCACGCCGGCTGCCTTGAGCGGCGCGAGGAAGATCGGCAAAGCGATCAGGACGATCGTGATCCAGTCGAGCACGAAGCCGAACAGGAAGACGATCAACAGGAAGATGGCGACCAGGCCACCCGGCGGCAAAGCCAGCGCCTCGACCACGTCGGCGACGAGGTTTCGTCCGCCGTTCACCAGGAAGATTCCGGAAAACATCCCGCCGCCTACGACGATTAGCATGACCATGGCGCTGATCGACACCGACTTGCGGACAACTTCGTAGAGGATGCGCCACGAGAACTCGCGATACGCGAGCGTCAGAACCAACGAGCCTGCGGCGCCGACCGCGGCGGCCTCCGTCGGCGAAGCGATGCCTAAGATGATCGACCCCAGGACCGCGGCGACCAGTAGCGTCGCGGGGAGCAGTCCGGTCGCCGTGATCCGGAGTTTCTCGGGCAGCGGCATGTCGACGGCTTCGCGTGGCAGGCGCGGCGCCCTGTTGGGCCGCAGAATGCCGAGGACGAAGATGTAGCCGACAAAGAACAGGATCATCAGCAGGCCGGGAATGATGATTCCCGCGAACAGGTCTCCGATCGAAAGCTCCGCGATCGACGCATAGATGATGACGGTGACGGATGGCGGAATGATGGTGCCGAGTGAGCCGCCGGCGCAAATCGTGCCCGAGATCAGACCTTTGTCGTAGCCGTGCTTGAGCATGGGCGGAATCGCCATCATCCCGATGACGGTTTCGACGGCGCCGATGATGCCGGTGGCCGCCGCGAAGACGCCGCACATCGTAATGGTGGCGATGGCGAGGCCTCCCGGCATGCGCCCCAGCCAGATCTGCATGGACTCGAACAAACGGCGCGCGATGGAGGTGCGCTCCAACATCGAGCCCATGAAGATGAACAGCGGGATGGCGGCCAGGACAGGGCTCGCTGCGACGCCCAGCGTTCGGCTGAACATGATCTGCCCGATGTTGTCGCCGAAGGCCACGACACCGAACACGAACGCCGTGGCGATCAGCGCGAATGCGACCGGGATTCCCAGAAAGATCAGCGCGAACAGCGCCGGAAACATCAACGCGGGAAGGATGGTATCCAAGCGCCGTCTCCTAGTGCGGCTGGCTGACGGACGGCAGCCGGACGGTATCCGGTGCGCGCAAGCCGACGAGATGGCGCAGAGTCTCGGCCAGCGCCTGAAGCCAAAGACCCGCCAGGCCGATGGCGATGGCGCCATGGAACGGCCAGATCACCGGTGCCCAGGGGCTGACCGCCTCGACCTCGCCGGAGATCAGGGCGCCCCAGGCGGCCCGTCCTGCCGCCCAGGTTGCGGTGCCGAAGCCGGGAAGGAATATCAGAACATAGAACGTCGCGTTGACCGAGTGCTGGGTCCGGGCCGGTAGCCGGGTCGACAGGAAGTCGATCCGCACGTGGTTGTTCTTGGTCAGCGTGTAGGCGGCGGCCAGCAGGAACAGCCCACCGTTCAGCATGTAGGAAACGTCGTAGGCCCAGATCGTCGGGGCATTAAACGCGTAGCGGGCCACGACCTCGTAGACCATGGAAAAGACCAGGCCGAGGATCGCGACCATCGCCACCGCTGCAAGGGCGAACGAAACCTTGTCGACGAAACCGAGCGTGCGCCGGAGCATCTCAGGTGCTGAGTTCGGGCGGCCTCTGGGGCCGCCCGATCAGATGGAAGCGCCTAGTTCGCGTCCCAGGCGCGCGTAAAGGCGTTCTCGGCCCATGCTTCCTGGTAGGAGCGCATCGATTCCATGATGCGCTGGGTCCACGGATTGCCCTTTTCGCTCTGCTCCTTCGCCTGTGCCTCGAACCACGCCGCCGTCGCGGACTTGATGGCGGCCTGGGTTTCAGGCGTCAGCGTGACGAACTCGTTACCGTTCTCGCGGTATTGCGGCATTGCGTCCTGATCGCCCTGGCCAGTCGCCAGGTAGGACTGAAATGTAACGAGCTGCGCGGCGGCTTCGAGAATCTTCTTGTCGTTGTCCGGCAGCGCGTTCCACTTGTCGAGGTTGATCACAAGTTCGACCGGGGAGGCCGGCTGATGCACGCCCGGCACGATCAGGTACTTGGCAACCTTGTGGAAGCCCATGCCGAGGTTGCCACCCGGACCAGCCCAGTCGACCGCGTCGATCACCTTGCGTTCGAGCGAACTGAACAACTCGTTCGACGGAATCACCGTGGTGGAGCCGCCGAAGGATTCCTTCATCACTGTGGCCCAGGCGCCGGTTGTGCGGAGCTTGAGGCCCTTGAGATCGTCGGCTGTCCGTACCGGCTTGGTCGATACAGCGAAGAACTCGGTGGTGCCGATGCCCAGCATCAGTGAATGAACCTTCTGAACCTCGTGACGGTATTGCTCGTAGAGTTCCTTGCCACCGCCCTGGTAGTACCAGTGCAAATAGACCTCAGGCGACGGTCCGCCCGGATAGTCCGAAAGCAGCGCGTTCGTCGGATCTGCGTTGGCCAGGAACGCCGCGCTGGTCCAGCCGGCGTCGACCGTTCCCTCGGCGACCGCCTTGTGAACTTCGAACGCAGGCACTATCTCGCCCACGCCGAACGGCGTGATCTCGATGCGGCCGTCCGTCATGAAGCTCACCGTATCGGTGAACTTCTGCACCATTTCGTTCCAGAAGAACGTGTTCACTGGAACGATGCTCTGCAAACGCCACTTCACTTCCTGGGCCTGCGCGCTTGCCGCGCCGACGGTCAGGACGGCCGCCAAAGCGACGGCGCCAATGATCTTTCTCATGTCTCTCCTCCCACTTCCCCAAGTCGATTCAGTTCGTATCGAACATGAACACTAGTGTGGAATCTCGCTTCGACCTAGCGCGGTTCGCGGCGTGGCCAATTGTCCGGTCAAAACCGGGGCGGGGTCAGGCCGTCCTGTTCCATCAGCCGGGCATCCTGGCGCCGCATGCGCGGGATCATCATCGGCGCGACCAGCCGCATGAGCGGCGGCACATAGGTCGGCTGCTCGACCGGCGCAGCGAGTTCGTCCCGCGGCGTGCCCGACATGTAGTCGGCGAGCACGCGTCCCAGTGCCGTGCCCGTCGGAATGCCGCGCCCGGAAAACCCGATCGCGGTGACCAGTCCGCGGTCGAGTTCGAACAGCCGGGGGAAGAGGTCCGGGCGCAGGTCAATCCGGCCGGTCCAGAAGTATTGCCACTCCAAGCCGGCTACTTGCGGCCAGACCCAGCCATATCGTCGGGCGACGATCTCCTCCATCTTCGCCCGGCTGGTCGGCAACAGGCCCGGCGTGTTGAACGCCGTGACCAGGCGATTGGCCGAATCGATCATCAGCGCGAAGGTGTCGCGCCGGGTATCGACCAGGTGGTTGCCCTGGGGAAGTACGGTGCGCCGAACCTCCTCGCTGAGTGGCTCGGACGCCGCGCACCCAAGCGAAAATGGCGCATACGTCTGCTTCAGCCGGGGCCACAGACTGTCGCCATAGGCCCCGGTCGCGATCAGGACCTGGTTGGCGGTCACGATCCCGCGTGGGGTGGTCAGGCGCCACCCGTTACCGGTCTTGTCGATCCTTGTCACCCGCGTGGCCGTGTGAAGCGCCGCTCCCTCCTGCAGTGCGGCCCGCGCCAGGCCGCGTGCATAGCTCAATGGCTGGAGGTTGCCGGCGTTCTCGTAGACCCAAGCGCCATGGAACTTCTCGCTGCCGGTCAGCGCGGCCGTTTGATCGCGGTCGAGAAGCCGCATAGGCCGGCCGAGTGATTCGTAGTCGGCGTATTTCTCTTCCAGCGCCTTCATCATGCTCGGCGTGTGGGCCGCGTGTATGCAGCCGGCCTTCACGAGGTCGCAGGCGATGCCATACGTTTCGATCAGTTCGAACACGAGATCGGCGGCGCCGGTCTGCATGGCGATGAGGCGCGCCGCACGGTCCTCGCCGAGCCGCTTCTTGATGCCGGCCAACGAGAACTCGGGACGAAAATGGAACGTGGGCGTCAGGTGGCCGCCGTTGCGCCCCGAGCCGCCGGAACCCACTTCGCCGGCTTCCAGCACGAGAACGTCGATTTTGCGCTTGGCGAGGTGCAGGGCCGTCGAGAGCCCGGTATAGCCGCCCCCGATGATGGCGACCGAGGCTGACGCGTCGCCGTCGAGCGGATGGGTCTCGGGCGGCGGCGAGGCCGTCGCCGCCCACAGACTTCTGTAGAGCCCGTCTCGGGCCGCCATGGTCAGCCGATGTGTTCTTTGAAGAAGGCCATCGTCCGCTCCGTAGACAACTTGTCGGCCTCGGGGTGGTATGACGGCCGTTGGTTGCAATGAAAGCCGTGCTCGGCTTCCGCATAGCGGTGCACCGGAACCTTCGGGTGGGCCGCCTTGATCTTCTCGACGTTCTCGATCGGGATGCCCTTGTCGGCGTCGCCGAAGTGCAGCATGACCGGCACCTTCGGGGCTTCGTCGACGAAGTCGATGACGCGCCCGCCGTAGTAGCCGACTGCGCAGTCGACGTTTGCCTCACGGACTGCGGAAACCCAGGCGACCGTGCCGCCCCAGCAATAGCCGACGAGCCCCACCTTGCCGTGCTCGTTGACCGCCGCCGCGGCAGCGCGCAGGTCCTTCACGACGTCGTCCCAGTCAACCTTGCCCGCGAAGCCGCGGCCCGCCTCGACGCCGTCGGCATCGTATTTCAAGTCGACGCCCTTCTCGATGCGATCGAACATCGCCGGGGCGATGGCGACATAGCCGGCGGCGGCAAAACTGTCGGCATCCTCGCGGATGTGGCTGTTCACGCCGAAGATCTCCTGGATCACGATGACGGCGCCCTTGGCTGTGCCGCTCGGCATGGCGAGGTACGCGTCCAGTTCGAAACCGTCCTCTGCCTTCAGTGTGATCGTCTCGCCCATCATTTCCCTCCTTGCGCGGCGGCGTCCAGCTCGCGGCGTCGCATGAAACTGTTGGTTTTGAGGCTCATCACGACGTCGTCGTTCTGATTCAGCACCTCGTAACGCATCGTCACGATACCCCTGTCGGGCTTGCTTCGCGAGACTCGCGCGCCGGCGACCTCTCCCTCCACCCGCAGAACGTCGCCGGGGCGGACCGGGCGCAGCCAACGCAGCTCGTCGATGCCGGGAGAAACCATGCCCGAACCCTCGCCGAGAACGCTTTCGACCATCATCTTCATGAACATGCCGGCGGTGTGCCAGCCGCTGGCGATCAGCCCGCCCATGTCGGTCGCCGTCGCGAAGGCCGGGTCGGTGTGAATGCGCTGCGGATCGTACTTCTTGGCGAACTCGATGATTTCGCGTTCGGTGACTTTGTATCGCCCGAACGACATCTTGTCGCCGACGACCACGTCTTCGTAGTAGCGGGTCACGGCACCCTCACACGTTGAAGCGGAACAGCATGATGTCGCCGTCGTGCACGACGTAGTCGCGCCCTTCGGCGCGCATCTTGCCTGCGTCCTTGGCCCCTGCCTCGCCGCCGCAGGCAACGTAGTCGTCATAGGCGATCGTCTCGGCTCTGATGAAGCCGCGTTCGAAGTCCGTATGGATCGTGCCGGCGGCCTCCGGCGCCTTGGCGCCGGCGGGGATCGTCCAGGCTCGCGTTTCCTTGGGCCCGCTCGTAAAGAACGTGATGAGCGACAGCAGTGAGTAGCCGGCCTGGATAATGCGGGTCAGGCCGGTCTCGGTCAGTCCCATCGACTCGAGAAAGTCCTTCCGCTCTGCAGGATCGTCGATCTGCGCGACCTCGGCCTCGATCGCGGCGGCGATGACGACGCATCCGGCGCCCTGGGTTTCGGCCCAGGCACGTACTTTCTCCGACAGCGCGTTGCCGTCTGCTGCCGATGCCTCTTCGACATTGCAAACGTAGAGAACGGGTTTCGAGGTGAGGAGTTGCAGCGCGCGCCATTCCCGGAACCGATCGGCGGGTACCGAGGCATCGCGCGCCGGCCGACCCTCCCGGAGGGCGTCGAGCGCGAGTTGCATCAGCTCCAGTTGCGTCTTTGCGTCCCGGTCGCCGCCCTTCGCTTTCTTAGCCAACGCGTCGGCGCGGCGTTCGAGGCTCTCGAGGTCGGCGACCATGAGTTCGGTCTCGACCGTTTCCGCGTCGGCGATTGGGTCGATGCGGCCCTCAACGTGGGTGATGTTTTCGTCCTCGAAGCAGCGCAGGACATGGACGATGGCGTCGACCTCGCGGATGTGCGCGAGAAACTGATTGCCTAGCCCTTCGCCCTTGCTGGCGCCACGGACCAGTCCGGCAATGTCCGCAAAATCGAGATAGGTCGGGATGATCTGCGCAGACTTCGAAAGCGTCGCAATCTTGTCCAGGCGATCGTCGGGCACGGACACGCGGCCCACGTTCGGTTCGATCGTGCAGAATGGATAGTTGGCCGCCTCGGCCTGCGCCGTGCTGGTCAATGCATTGAACAAAGTGGACTTGCCGACATTTGGCAATCCGACGATGCCGCAGGTGAAGCCCATTTAGCTTGCCTTTCCCGCGCCCTTCGATGCCTTCGGCGGCTTCAGCTTGAGGGCGACGTCGTTGGTGAAGCCCGCCATGTCGCCCATGGCGAGCGCGGGAATCGCATCGGCCACCGCATCGATCACGTTGTCGACCCAGACCATGTCGGCCTTCGAGAAATCGCCGAGTACGTGGCCGGACACGCGGTCACGGTCGCCGGGGTGTCCGATGCCGAAGCGAACGCGCACGTAGTTGCGCCCCAGATGCGAATCGATGCTGCGCAGTCCGTTGTGGCCGGCGCTGCCGCCGCCCTGCTTGCAACGCACCTTGCCGGCCTCAAGGTCGATTTCGTCGTACAGCACGATCACGTCTGGCGGCTCCAGCCGGTAGTAGCGGGTGGCGGCCACAACGGCGCGTCCCGAATCGTTCATGTAGGTCTCAGGCTTCAGTGCGAATGCGCGGCGACCGTTCAGGCGGCCTTCGGCGGTCAGCCCGTGAAAGCGCTGGCGCCACGGGCCGAACCCGTAGCGCCGCGCAATCTCGTCGATGGCCATGAAGCCGATGTTGTGGCGGTTCTTGGCGTATTGCGGGCCGGGGTTGCCCAGCCCAACCAGCAAAACCATGGCGCCCGGCGGGGGAGAGAGCTAGCTCTCCTCGCCGTCCTCCTTGGACTCCCCGCCGGCTTCTTCGCCCGCGGTCGTCCCTGCACCTTCCTCGCCTTCCTCGCCTTCGGTCGGCTCTTCCTCGACCTGGACGGTCGGGGCCGCGATGGTGGCGATGGTGAAGTCGCGGTCGGTGATGGTCGGCTTGGCGC
This sequence comes from Alphaproteobacteria bacterium, assembly GCA_038116985.1. Taxonomy (GTDB): domain Bacteria; phylum Pseudomonadota; class Alphaproteobacteria; order SHVP01; family SHVP01; genus CALJDF01. The sequence goes on from JAYOEZ010000031.1 coordinate 15,668, forward strand.
CGTCCGGCAGCGCAATCGAGCTGATGCGGATGCTGTCGCCGATGTCGAGGCCCTGCAGCGTTGCCGCCAATGACTCGGGGATCGCACCGGCGCGGCAGCGCAGTTCGACCGCATGGCGGACGATGTTGAGCACGCCACCCTGGCGCAGGCCCGGGGACTCTTCCTCGCCGTCGAAATGCACCGGCACCTCGACGATGATCATCGTGCTGTCGGTAACACGCAGGAAGTCGACATGCAGCGGCACGTCGGTAACCGGATGGAAGTGGACGTCGCGCGGCAGCACATGCTCCTTGGCATCGCCCAGCGAGATGTCGAGAAGACGGTTGGTGAAACCGCCCTTTTCGATCTCGGCGACGAGTTTGCGCCGTTCGATCGTGATGAGGGTTGGGTCTTTCTTGGCGCCGTAGATCACGGCGGGAACTTGGCCATCGCGGCGAGCGGCGCGGGCGGCCCCCTTTCCGGCCCGCTCTCTCACCTGCGCGGCGATCACATGCTGGTCGCTCATCGCAGTTCTCCTTTGGTTTTCAGGGCGTTAGCCCATGAACCGGCCTCCAGGGGTGCCGGCAGGGCGCCCTTCTAAACCGTTTTGGGCGGGAATCCTAGTCCCAGAGGCTGGAAACGGAGCTTTCGTCGCTGATTCGGCGCATCGCTTCGGCCAGGAGCGGCGCGATCGTCAGCCTGCGGATGTTCTCGGACACCCGGACGGCCTCGGTCGCCAGGATGCTGTCGGTGGTGACCAGGGTTTCCAGGGCCGAGCTCGCCACACGGGCGACGGCCCCGCCGGAGAGAACCCCGTGGGTAACGTAGGCCATCACTGATTCGGCGCCGTGTTCCTTGAGGGAATTCGCAGCGTTGCACAGGGTCCCTGCCGAATCGACGATGTCGTCGACCATGATGCAGCGCCGGCCCTCGACATCGCCGATGATGTGCATGACCTCGGAAACCCCGGCCCGTTCGCGGCGCTTGTCGACGATGGCAAGGTCGGCGTTGAAGCGCCGTGCTACGGCCCGCGCCCGCGCCACGCCGCCGACGTCGGGCGAAACGACCATCAGGTTGTCGTTCTGGTAGCGCTCCTTCACATCCTTGGCGATGATCGGTGCGGAATAGAGATTGTCGGTGGGGATGTCGAAAAATCCCTGAATCTGGCCGGCGTGCAGGTCCAGGGTCAGCACCCGGTCCGCGCCCGCCTCGGTGATCAGGTTGGCGACCAACTTGGCCGAAATCGGCGTTCGTGGGCCGGGTTTCCGGTCCTGCCGGGCATAGCCGAAGTAGGGGATCACCGCCGTGATGCGCCGCGCGGAGGCCCGCCGCACGGCGTCGATAATGACCAGCAGTTCCATCAGGTTGTCGTTGGCGGGATAGGACGTTGACTGGATGACGAAAACGTCCTGGCCACGCATGTTTTCGTGGATTTCCACGAACACTTCCATGTCTGCGAAGCGCCTGATGGAGGCCCGCGACAGGGGAATGTTCAGATAGGCGGCCACCGCTTCTGCGAGCGGTCTATTGCTGTTGCCGGCGATGATTTTCATTGCTGGCGGAGCGCGGCCCTGGCTGGCGTCATGGAACACCCGGACGGGTCAGAAGGCGCGCGGACTGTAACAAGGCGACCTGCCCCTGTAAACGCGCGGCCCTCAGTTGGCGGGCGAGAATTCGCCGCTGTCCGGATCGCGCAGGTGCAGGACGCCGTTGGCGATGTCGAAGAAGCCGCCATGCAAGCGCAGGCGGCCGTCAGCGACACGCTCGTCGACAAACGGGAAGGTTCGCAGGTTTTCGAGCGATTGACCCACCCCCGCCAGTTCCAGAGCGTTCTGGCGCACGGCAGGACCGCCGCTGGCGTGCTTCTCCTCGACCTCGCAGCGCGTGCGATCGAGGATCGACATCCAATGTCCAATGAAGCTTCCCTTGTGCGTCCGCTCAAGGCTGGCCTGGATGCCGCCGCACCTCGCGTGGCCAAGCACGAGAATGTTCGTTACTTGCAGACCGGTCACCGCGAACTCGAGCGCTGCGCTCGTGCCGTGGTGGCTGCCGCTGGGCGCGTAGGGCGGCACCAGATTGGCGACGTTGCGTACCACGAAGATCTCGCCGGGCGCCGTATCGAAGATCAGCGCCGGATCGGCGCGCGAGTCACAGCAAGCGATCACCATCACCTTGGGCGACTGGCCGGTTTCCGCCAGATCCTGATAGAGCTTGTTTTGCTGCGCGAAGCGATCCCGACGAAATCTGTGATAGCCCTCGATCAATCGGTCGAAATGAGTCATGCGCCCCCTTTTACTCACACAATCGGGCCCTAGGAGCCCTTGTCTTGCCGCCGCAGCAGCATTTCCACAAGTCCATCGGCCGCTGAACCGGCGATTTGCGGCGCAGCCTGCGGCAATGACGCGTCGAACGTGTCGTGCGGAAGTTCGTTCGCCTGGAATACGGTGCCGATCTCGTTCCCGTTTGGCTCCAGCAGCGCCCAGCCAATCGAGATCCGGTCGTTTCCAGCCGAGCCCGGTTCGCGCTCTACCCAGCCTGTCACAACGAGAGCAGCGGGATCGTTGACGGCCGCGACCTCGATGCCGCGAACCCGTAGCGCCGAACGCAGCGCGCTTGCGAGGAGCGGTTCCTGATCCGTGGCAAGACCCTCGATCATCCAGATTGCCAGCCTGACGTCTTGGGGCGGCGCTGGCGCGCCGGTTTGCGCCACGTCTCTGTTGTCGAGGCGCGCCGCAAGTTGGTGGGCCAGGGCTTCCGCGACAAGCGTGCTCGTCGCCGGGTCGCCGGTTCGCCAGCCCGTGGCCTCAACGCGTTCCCGTGCGTCGAAAGTCACCACCTCGCGCCCAAGTGGGTCGGTGAGGCGCCAGGTGCCGCTCACCGTCGTTTCGCGTCGCCCAAAACCGTTGTCCTGCAACGTCCCGGAGAAGACGTAGCGGTTCGTCGGGTCGTGATCGCTGGAAAGCGCGGGAACGCCGGCATCGCGTAGCGCCGCGGCAAGTAGTCCCGCGAATCGCCTGTCCAGCACGGCATCGCCGAGTGAGGCGCCTTGGACGAGAATGCCGCCGCGGGTGCCGAGCCGAGCGAAATCGGCGGCGTTCAGTTGCTTGTCATCGGGCTGGAACGGGCGGGGCACCGGCTGGCAGGCTGCTACCCCGACCGCGAGGATCGAAACAAGGAAGAGCGAACTAGCGCGCAAGGGCAATCGCCGACACCTGTCGGCCGTAGTCTGGTTCGTTGCGGTGCGTTGTTCGCCGGTAACTGAAGAAGGCCGCCTCCTCGCAGTAGGTGTCCTGACCGGTCCACTCGGCGGATGCGATCTGTGCCCGCTCCAGGCGGCGCAGCACATAGCCCGGTAGGTCGAACTGGGCGTGGCCCGCGCGACCAGGCGAAAAGTATTCCTCGGCTGCTGTGTCCTCTGCGAGGAAGCGAACGCGAAAATCCTCGCCGACTTCGTAGGATGATTGCGCGATGCAAGGGCCGACGGCGGCTTTGATGCGCGCGCGCTCCGCGCCCTGTTCGACCATTGCATCGATCACCCGCTCGGCGACGCCGTCGAGCGTTCCACGCCAGCCGCAGTGAGCGGCGCCCACTACGCCGGCATTCGAGTCGGCGAACAGGACGGGCGCGCAATCGGCCGTCAGGATGCCGAGGATCACCCCGGGTGAAGCCGAGACCATGCCGTCGGCGCGCGGTGGCTGATCCGGCCAAGCCCCCTCGACGCGCACCACACCGTTGCCGTGGACCTGATAGACCGTGACGAGTTCGCTGTTCGGAAGCGACATTTCGGCGGCGATGCGACGGCGATTTTCGATCACCGCATCAGGCTCGTCGTTCGAACCGATGCCGCAGTTCAGCGAGGCGTAGATGCCCGTGGAGACGCCGCCCTGCCGGGTAAAGAACGCATGCGCCACGTTCGGCGCTTCGAGACTTGCCGAACGAATCACGCGTCGAATCCTGCCGGTGCGATTCCGGCGCTGCTCAAGGCTAGCACTTTGAAGAGACTGCCCATCTGGCTTTTGTCGGTCAATCGGGCCGCGGCGGTCCGAATCTCGCTCGCTTCTGACGGTGCGGCGGCCGCCAGAGCCGCGGCACGCTCGCGAAGTCCGAGGCGGTTCAGGAATTCGCCCTGCGTCACCGGGCCATGGACGAAGGCGCCACCGTCCCGCGCTGCATCGCCTAGCGCCGCAAAGTTCACATGCGCGCAGAGGTCGGCCATGCCCGGATCCGACAGGACGGCGTGGGTCTCGTGACCCTGAACCGCCTGCACGGTGTCGCCGAAACCGGGCGCGCTGTAGCCATAGTCGACAATCAGGCCCGCGCCGGTTTGCTCGGCGACGAAGGCGCCCAGTTCGCGCGCCAGGGCTGTCCCGATGGGGCAGGTCTCGCGGATTGTTCCCGCCGGTGCGACTGGGTCAGGAGAACGCGTCGGGGTTCCGTCCAGCGCCGGGCCGATCGTAAAGGCAAGTTCGCCGTCATCGTTCAAGCCAATGAGGCGTTCGCGCCAGGTACCGTCGGCGACGACGAACTGGTGGACGGGAAGGGCGTCGAACAGTTCGTTGGCGATAAAGAGCAGCGGCCCGGGCGGCACTTCGCTGAACTGGTCATGCCAGGTCGGTGCGAAGCCCTGAAGCGCGGCCGCCTGCAGGTCGCGCAGGCGAGCGCTGGTCTCGACGAGGTGCAGATCGACGGCCTCGTGAAATCCTGGCACGCCCTTCGTCGCACGCAATGCATCGCTCATTAGGGTGCCGCGACCCGGTCCGAGTTCGACCATTCTGACCGTCGATGGTGTGCCCATCTGACGCCAGATGTCGGCGCACCACGCGCCGATCAGTTCGCCGAACATCTGGCTCACTTCAGGCGCGGTGACGAAGTCGCCGTCGGGACCGAACGGTTCGCGCGTGATGTAGTAGCCGTGTTCCGGGTGGCCGAGAACCTCGGCCATGTATTGCGCCATGCTGATCGGCCCGTGCGTGGCGATCAGCCGCTGCAGGTACCGGTTCAGGGGCGCTTCGTTCATGCAGGCGTGGGGCGAGGTTTCTGGTAGCCCTGCCAGATCATGTATAGACCGAACAGAAGCAGGGGGACCGAAAGCAGTTGTCCCATGGTGACGCCGCCGAACAAAAAGCCGAGATGGGCGTCCGGTTCGCGGAACAATTCGACGAACAGTCGTGACGCTGCGTAGCCGATCGCGAATACACCGGTCAGGACGCCCGGCCGGTGCCGCGCTCCGGTCCCGAAATAGACGATGCACAGGACCGCAAAGAGGAGCAGCCCCTCAAGGCCCGCTTCGTACAGTTGGCTCGGATGCCTCGGTTCGGGGCCGCCCGCGGGAAACGCCATCGCCCAGGGCACGTCACTGACGCGTCCGAAAAGCTCGCCGTTGATGAAGTTGGCGAGCCTTCCGAAGAACAGACCGATGGGACCGCCGAACGCAATCAGGTCGCCTACCGCGAACAGCGCGAGCCCGCGCCGTCGGCAGAACCAGATGACCGCGACGATGGTGCCGAGGAGGCCGCCGTGAAACGACATGCCGCCCTGCCAGATGAACAGGATTTCCCAGGGTTGCGCGAGGTAGTCGCCGGGCTTGTAGAACAGCGCGTAACCCAGCCGTCCGCCGAGAATGATTCCCAGCGTCGCCCAGACGAGGAAGTCGTCGGCGTCCTTCTTGCTCAGCGCGTCGTTGCCTCGGTTCATCAGCCACAACACCCAGCGCCAAGCCAGGACGATCCCGGACACGTAAGCCAGCGCGTACCAGCGGATCGCAAACGGTCCGATAGAGACGAGGATCGGGTCGATATTGGGAAACGGCAGAGCCGGAAGAATCATGGGCGCTCGGGATCGGGCGTCGGAAGCGGCGCAAGGCCTGCGGGCAACATAGGCAACGGCGCTGCCGAAACCAAGGTTTGCGGCGGCTTCACCCGTTCGGGTGCGGGCCCTATAGTCTGATGAACGGAGGTCGTGATGCAGCCCAACAACCCGATTTTTGACGATTTGGCCCGCGTCGCCAGCGGCGCGCTCAACGCCCTCGGCGGGGCGCGCGAGGAAGCCGAGGCGCGTTTCAAGGAGTTCTTCAGGCGCGCGCTGGGCGATATGGACCTCGTCACCCGCGAGGAGTTCGAGGTCGTGCGTGCGATGGCCCAGAAAGCGCGAGAGGAAAACGAGGCGCTGGCCGAAGGCCTGGCCGCTCTCGAGAAAGCGGCCCGCGCAGCGCCAAAGAAACCAGCGTCACCGAACAAATCCGGCACCTCCGCGACCGGCTAGCGCCGCGTTGCATGGCGCGTGAAGCGTCGATACGAAAAAAGTTGTGGATAAATAACGACTTGCACGGTTCGCCCGGTGCCCAAGCCGGATTCGCTAACGCCTTGAAGCGACTCACAAATTGCCCTTGAAGGCGAGTCGAGAAAGCCGGGTCAGGGCATTGATTCACAAAGAGATTCACAGAACTGCTGCTTGACGCCGAGTCAGCGGCTCAGGCATACATTTTGGGTTGCCGACTAAGAGAAGCACTAGATCGTGCGTCGGTGGACCTCGGGGCGAAAGAATGTTGCCCTATCCTTCGGGCGGAGGTCCGCCGAGTGGCGGTCAGTGCGGGGGAGCCGTGAATGACCTTGGTGATGGCCCATACTGCCCGAGCCGCCAGCAATCCCCTCGATCTCATCGAACAAATCGTCACCGCCAATGAATGGCCCTTCGACCGTTATGCCGACGACGAACTGAACGTCGGCGTCGAAGGAAGTTGGACGCGTTACCACCTCTGGTTTGCCTGGCGCGAGGAACATGAGGCGCTGCAGTTCACCTGCGCCTTCGACCTCAAGGTCCCCAAGGAAAAGGTCGCCGCCGTACATACCCTGATGGCGATGATGAACGAGAAACTGTGGCTCGGTCACTTCGACCTTTGGGCACACGAGGGGCTCCTGATGTTCCGGCATGCCCTTGTGTTCTCGGGCGGTGCCGAGGCGACCAGCGCCCAACTCGAAGACGTTGTCGAGGCAGGCCTTCGCGAGTGCGAGCGATTCTATCCGGCGATCCAGTTTGCCCTCTGGGGCGGCAAGAGCGCCAACGAGGCGATCGCAGCGGCCATGCTCGAAACCGAAGGCATGGCCTAAGGGGCTGACCTTCCCGTGACGAATTCCAGCGATACCATCCTGCTCGTCGGTTGCGGCAAGATGGGTCACGCCCTGCTGCGTGGCTGGCTTGCGCGTGGCATCGCCGCTGACCGCATCGTCGCCATCGAACCTGGAGATGCCGCCCGCGAGGCGGCGGCGCTGGCCGGCGTTCGCGCCGTCGGCGATCTCGACGAACTCGAAGCCGACGTCGGTCCGCGCATGATCGTCTTCGCGGTCGAGCCCCAGGCGATGGATGCGGTCGTGCCGCCCTACGCTCGCTTTGCGCGGCCGGGCACCTGCTTTCTGTCGATTGCCGCCGGCAAGCCGCTCAGGTATTTCGCCGCGGGCCTTGGCGAAGATGCCGCTGTGATCCGTGCCATGCCCAACACCCCTGCCGCCATCGGCCGCGGCATCTCAGTTCTATGCGCCAGCGGCGCCACGACGGACGACGACAGGATGCTCGCCGAGAAGCTGCTCGCCGCTGCCGGCAGCATCGCCTGGATCGACGACGAAGGCCTGATGGATGCCGTCACAGCCGTCTCGGGCAGCGGTCCGGCCTATGTGTTCTACCTGATCGAATGCCTCGCGGAGGCCGGCGTTACCGCCGGCCTGCCCGTTGACCTCGCCGCGCGCCTGGCGCGCGAAACCGTCGAGGGCGCCGCTGCCCTCAGCCATGAGGAAGCCGCCGATCCTGCTACCCTGCGCAAGAACGTCGCCAGCCCCGGCGGCACGACCGAGGCCGCGCTCAACGTGCTCATGGCGAAGGATGGCCTGCAGCGCGTCATGACCGATGCGGTCGCGGCGGCGACTCGCCGTTCGATAGAACTCGCCGAATAGCGTGAGCGCAGACGGGTCCGCACCCATCACGTTCGAGGACTTCCTGAAAGTCGACATTCGTGTCGGGACCATCGTCCAGGCCGAGGTGTTTCCCGAGGCACGCAAACCGGCCTACAAGCTGCGCGTCGATTTCGGACCGGAGATCGGCCTCAAACGCTCGTCGGCCCAGATCACCGTGCACTACGCGCCCGAAATGCTGATCGGCCGTCAGGTCGCGGCGGTCGTCAACTTCCCGCCAAGGCAAATCGGCCCGGTGATGTCGGAAGTGCTGGTGCTGGGGTTCCCCGATGCCGACGGCGCTGTCTGCCTCGTCGGTGTCGATCCGGCGGTGCCGAACGGCGGCCGCCTGTTCTAGACCGGGAGACGGATCAGAGCGCGCAGGCCGCCGATCGGCGCATCCAGCAGGGTTAGATCGCCACCATGGCTGCGCGCAATGTCGCGCGCGATCGTCAGACCCAAACCGACTCCAGCCTTGTCTTGGCGTCGCGATTCGTCGAGCCGGCTGAACGCCTTGAAGGCTTCGTCGCGGCGCTCGGCCGGAATGCCCGGGCCGTTGTCGTCGACACAGATCTCGACGAAGTCGGGATGGCGTGCGGCCGCGATCTCGACGTGTGCGGGCCGCGTTTCGTCCGCACCCGCGTAGCGCACGGCGTTCTCCACCAGGTTGGTGATGCATCGCTTGAAGGCGTTGGGCCGGATCGGCATGGCGAGATTGCCGTTGGCGCTGAGCGCCACGTCACGGCCCTGACGCCGTGCGTCGTCCACGACCTCCTCCAGCAGCCCGTTCAGGTCGCGTGTTTCGGGCCGTTCGGATTCCTGACCGCGCGCGAACGACAGGTACTCCTCGATCATCTGCTCCATGCTGCGGATGTCCGCTTCGATGTTCGAGACGTCGACCTGCTTACCGATCAACGCGAGTTCGAGTTTCACTCTGGTCAAAGGTGTGCGCAGGTCGTGCGACACGCCGGCCAGCATCTCGGTCCGTTGTTCGACGCTGCGCCGCAGCCGGTCGCGCATCGCCATGAAGGCGCGCGTTGCCAGACGAATCTCGCTTGCGCCGGAGGGCCGTACGTCTGCAACCTCTCGCCCCTTGCCGAGGGCATCGGCCATGTCGGCCAGCCGGTGAATGGGCCGCATCTGGTTGCGCAGAAAAACGATCGCGATGCCCAGCAGGATCAGCGACGAGCCGATCATCCACAGCACGAATATCGTCGTCGTCGTGCTGTCGAGGCGCTTGCGCGAGGTCAGGACCCGCAGGACGCCCTCAGGCAATTGCACAAGGATCAGCACCTGGTCGCCGAAGTTGGCGGTGTCGATAGCGTAGGGGCGGAACAGACGCTCACCGAGGGCCTGGTAGAGCATGCGGTCGGGAATGTTGAACACCGGCTGGTTGCGCGTCACCGACGGCGGCAGCACCTCCTGGGGGATCACCGCGGCGTCCATGTCGAGGAAGGTGCGCGCCAACGTCATGACCCGGGCGCGGCCGGGCTCGTCGGCATCTTCCAGGAGACGGATGATCAGCGAAATGTCGCCGGCGATCCCGAGCGACAGACGCCGCGTCACCGTGTCCCAGTGATTGTCGAAGAACACGATCGCCAGGATGATCTGCAGCAGCACGACCGGCGCCACCACGATGGCGATCGACCGCCCCAGCAGGGTCTTCGGCAGAAAACGTTTCAGCATCGGCTAATCCGGGCGCAGTACATAGCCTTCGCCCCACACCGTCTGCAGGTAGCGCGGCTCGCGTGGATCGTCTTCGATCTTGCGGCGCAGACGGGTCACTTGCACGTCGACGGTCCGGTCGCTTACGCCGAGCGCTTCGCACAGCACGTAGCGGGAGATCGTCTCGCCCGGCTGGTCGGCGAAGATCTTCAGGAGGCTCATCTCGGTCGACGTCAGGCGGATCGGCTTCTCGCCGTCGCGCAATTCGTCGCGTTTGAGGTCGAAGTAGAAGCGGCCGAGCGACAGCCCCGTGGGCGCCGGCAGCGCGCCGCCGGCGCGGCGCAGGATCGACGAGACGCGCAGCAGCAGTTCGCGCGGCTCGAACGGCTTGGGCAGGTAATCGTCGGCGCCGGATTCCAGTCCTGCGATCCGGTCTTCCGGCTCGCCTCGTGCCGTCAGGACCAGGATTGGTACGTCGGTCTTGGTGCGCAATTGACGCGTCAGGCTCAGGCCGTCTTCGCCCGGCATCATCACGTCGACGATGAGCAGGTCGAAGTCGAACGCGCGCATACGCGTTCTTGCTTCCTCGGCGTCGGATGCCGTCGTGACGTGATAGCCGTTCTCGATCAGATATTTCTGCAACAGGTCGCGAATCCGGTTGTCGTCGTCGACGACGAGAAGGTGCCGGATCGCATCTTCTTCCGACATGTCAGCGATTCTGAATCGACCTGAGAATGGCGGCGCGATCGTCCTCGTTGACGAGCCCGAGCAGCACCTTGCGGTAGGCCTCGACGGCGTCGGCGCCGGCTTCGCGATAGGCCTTCGCCACCCGGGCGCGCTGGGGTTCGGACACCCGGCGCTCCAGTTCGCGCCCCTTGTCGGTGAGATAGAGAAGCCGCTGGCGGCGGTCACGCTCGCCCTTGCGCTGTTCGACATAGCCCTGGTCGACGAGTTGGCTCAGGACACGGCTCAGGCTCTGTTTGGTGATGCGCAGGATGCCCAGCAGTTCGGCGACGGTCATGCCCGGATCGCGGTTGATAAAATGGATCGCCCGATGGTGGGCGCGGCCGAATCCGTACTCGGCGAGGATCGAATCCGGGTCCGCGGTGAAATCCCGGTAGGCGTAGAAGAGCAGCTCAATCCCTTGCCGGAGCTCCTCATCGCGCAGAAACAGCGGATTGGCGGAGGATTTTAAGTCAGCCATGTTGACATATATGACTTAGATTGTTACAAGAAGATACCGACGAAGGTCATATAATTAACCAAAGAACGGTGTCGCCATGTCTCTAGTTCCATTCGACGATCGTGACGGTGTGATCTGGCTCGACGGCGCTCTGGTTCCCTGGCGGGAGGCCAAGCTCCACGTACTCAGCCACGCGCTGCACTATGCTAGCGCGGTCTTCGAGGGCGAACGAGTCTACGACGGCGAAATCTTCAAGGTTACAGAGCACAATCAGCGCCTCCACGACTCGGCTAGGATTCTCGGCTTCGAGGTGCCGTATTCGGTCGAGGAGATCGACCAGGCGTGCCGTGACGTCGTCAACGAACTCGGCTTCTCCGATGGGTATCTGCGCCCGATCGCGTGGCGTGGTTCGGAGATGATGGGCGTTTCGGCGCAGCAGACCAAGATTCACGTCGCCATCGCCGGTTGGGAGTGGCCGTCGTATTTCGATCCCGAGCAGCGTCTCAAGGGAATCCGGCTGAAGACCGCCAAGTGGCGCCGTCCGGCGCCCGATACGGCGCCGTGCAAAAGCAAGGCGGCGGGTCTCTACATGATCTGCACCATGTCCAAGCACGATGTCGAACGCGAAGGCTATCAGGATGCGCTGATGCTCGACTTCCAGGGCAACATCGCAGAGTCGACCGGCGCCAACATCTTCCTGATTCAGGACGGTGTCATCCATACGCCGACGCCGGACTTCTTCCTCGACGGCATCACCCGTCGCACGGTGATCGGTCTGGCGAAGGAACGGGGCTACGAAATCGTCGAGCGGACCATTCCACCGTCGGAACTCGCGAGGACGCAGGAGGTCTTCCTGACTGGCACCGCAGCGGAAGTCACCCCGGTCGGCGAGATCGATGGCCACGCCTTCACGGTCGGTGAAATCACCCAGTCGCTGATGTCCGATTACGAGAACTTGGTGCGCCGGCGCCCGCGCAACGCGATCGCCGCCGAATAGGTAGGTTCTTCGGACGACGGCCGGGCCGCACGGTCCGGCCGTTTCTATTGGTCCCAGCGCGCCGCCGCCGCGTCGTCTTCGCTGCGGGATTCCACCCAGGCCGCGCCGTCGTCGCCTTCCTCGAGCTTCCAGAACGGCGCCTTGGTCTTGAGCCAATCGATCAGGAAGGCGCACGACTCGAGCGCAGCCTGGCGATGCCCCGACGCTGTCGCGACCAGAACGATCCGATCGCCGGGTTCGAGCCGTCCGTAGCGATGGATGATCAGCGTTGCCTCCAGCGGCCAACGCTTGCGCGCCTCCGCCTCGACGGCGGCGAGTTGCTTCTCGGTCATGCCTGGATAGTGTTCCAGCGTCATCGCCGACACCGCCTTGTCGCCGGCGATGTCACGGACGGTGCCGATGAAACTGGCGATTCCTCCGATTCCATGATTGCCGCGCGACATGGCGTCGAGCTCGGCGCCGACATCGAAGTCCTCGGTCTGAACCCGGATCACGTCAGCCCCCGGTCACCGGCGGGAACAGCGCGACCTCGTCGCCGTCGCCGACGGGATCGCCGCTGCGCGCGTAGTCCTGGTTGACCGCGACCCTGACGACGGACAGGTCAGCCAGTGCCTCGGCGTGCTTGTCGCTCCGCCGGCGCAGCCATTCCAGCATGTCGCCGACCGTCGAGATGTCGCTCGGTAGCGTCACATCTTCCTCGGCCATGCCAATGCGCTGTCGCAGCCAGGCGAAGTAAAGAAGCTTCATCCCAGCACCTCGCCGTAGGGAAGGAAGGGAATCGTCTGTCCCTTCTCGACGCGGGTCATGTCCTCGGCAAGTTCCAGCAGGCCGTCCGATTCGACCATCGATGTGAGAATACCAGCTCCCTCGCGCGGAAAGCGGCGGGCCATCGGCATCTCCATTCCATTCGCCTCACTCAGGCTCGCGCGCAACCATTCGCGCCGTCCCGGCTTTTTCTTGTAATCGAACCCGGCGACGACCGGAAACCTGTGCGGCGTCGTTGGTGTTGCCCCACTCAACAGATCTACGAGCGGCCGCACGAACAGCAAGAACGTGACCATCACCGCGACCGGGTTGCCGGGAATACCCACGAAGGCTGCACGTCCCACCTGTCCAAGCGCAAGCGGTCGTCCCGGCCTGATCGCCAGCCGCCAGAAATGCAACTGGCCCTGCGCCTCCACAACGCGCCGGACGTGATCCTCATCGCCGACCGACACTCCGCCCGAGGTAAGCACCAGGTCCACGCCTTCCGCCGCTTCACCCAGAGCGGTTGCGATGTCGGCCTCCTGGTCGGGGAGGATGCCGAGGTCGCGTACGGTGCAGCCCAGCCGTTCAAGCAGCGCAATGAGCGCATAGCGGTTCGAATCGAAGATCGCGCCCCTCGGTTTCTCGGCGCCCGGCTCGACGACCTCGTCGCCTGTGGAGAAAACCGCAACGCGAAGGGAGCGATGCACTTTCAGGGCGCTGAGACCGGCCGCTGCGGCAAGGCCGACATCCTGGGGGCGCAGCCGTTTGCCCGCCCGCAGGATCGTTGCGCCTGCGGCGAAGTCCTCGCCCGCGAGGCGTCTGTTCGCGCCCGTTTTCAGTCCCGGCGGTACGATCACGGCGTCGCCTTCGACACGGCAGTCCTCCTGCATGGCCACGGTGTCGAGTCCGTCGGGCATGACGGCGCCTGTGAAGATGCGAACTGCCGATCGATGCGTAACCGCTTCTTTCAGGGGGTGTCCCGCAGCCGCCCGGCCAACCACGCCGAAACGCGAATCCGCGTTGGGCGTGAGGTCGGTGAAACGGAATGCGTATCCGTCTACCGCCGCGTTGTCGTGCGGCGGAACGCTGACCGGCGCGACCACGTCTTCGGCGAGCACGCGGCCCGCTGTCCGTGCCAGGGCGACGGTCTCGGGTTCGGTTACGGCTGTGACTCGCTCCGCCATCAGTGAGAGCGCGTCGGCGCTGCGCATCAACTCGTCGCCCGGCGCAAAACAGTCGTTGGTGAGTTGCGCCATGTCAGGTTTCCAGGCCGCAATGGCGCACGATGAAGGTGGCCACGCCCGCGGCGTCGTCGAGCGGAAGGACCGGGCAGCCGACCTCCGGCCACGCCTGGTCGCTTGCCAGCGCCACGATCCGCGGGTCGTCCCGCAGCAGCGTTGGTTCCGCGTCGGGGCCGCGCACCACTTCGATCTTGTCGTGCGCTTCCCGCTTGAACCCTTCCACCAGGACCAAATCCACAGGCGACATGTGCTTCAGCAATTCGTCAAGATCGGCTTCCGGCGCCGCCCGGTGTTCGTGCATCAGCGCCCAGCGGCGCTCGGAAGACACCATGACTTCCGTCGCGCCGGCGGCGCGGTGCTCGTAGGAGTCCTTTCCGGGTTGATCGACGTCGAACACGTGGTGGGCGTGCTTGACGGTCGAAACGCTCAGGCCGCGGGCGATGAGATGCGGCAAGATTCGCACGAGAAGGGTTGTCTTCCCGCTGCCCGAGTACCCGGCGAGCCCGAATACCTTCATGTTTGTTCGGCGTCGCGCGCGCCGCTCTCTCGCCCGGTCATGCCGGCGAACCCGGCACGAAGATAGTCGAAGCCGGTATAGACCGTCAGCACGGCGGCGACCCACAACAGGACGATCCCGATTGTATGTGCGCCGCCCATCGTGTTGGACAGAAGCAGCGCTGTGAACGCGACCAGCTGCACTGCTGTCTTCCACTTGGCCAGTCGGCTCACCGGCATGGCGGTGTTCTTGCCCGCGAGAAACTCGCGCAGCCCTGAGACCAGAATCTCGCGCAAGATGATCAGAAGCGCGGCGATAACGGCAGCTCCGCCGATCGTACCGGTCGCAATCATCATGACGATCACGGCGCCGACCAGCAGCTTGTCCGCGATCGGATCGAGGAACCGTCCGAAGTCCGAAGTCTGTTGCCAACGCCGTGCCAGGTACCCGTCGAGATAGTCGGTCACGCTGGCATAGACGAACAGGCCGAACGTGACCCATTCGCGCGTAGGCAAGTCGAGATAGAACGCCGCCACGATCAACGGGATCGCGACGATGCGCGACATGGTGAGCGTATTTGGAAGATTCAGCATGGGTGGGATTCGATCATACCACGCACAGCCGCCTAGGTTTCGTTGTGGAAGAAGCCGTAGACCACCTTGGCCACGGTACGGCTGATCCCCTCGACCTTCTCGAGGTCGGTAAGGCCGGCGCGCGCGACTTCGCCGGCCGAGCCGAAGTGATGCAGCAGTGCGCGCTTGCGCCGCGCTCCGATGCCGGGAATTTCGTCCAGCGGCGAGGTGCCGATGGCCTTGGAGCGGCGCGCGCGGTGGCTGCCGATGGCGAAGCGATGGGCCTCGTCGCGCAGCCGCTGGAGGAAGTAGAGCACCGGGTCGCGTGGCTCCAGCCGCTTCTCCGTCCCATCCTCGAGAAACAAGCGCTCGCGCCCCGCGTTGCGGTCCGGGCCTTTCGCGATGCCCGCCATGGGCACGTCCTCCAGGCCCAGTTCAGCCATGACGGCCTTGGCGGCGTTGAGCTGTCCGCGCCCGCCGTCGATCAGTACGAGGCCGGGCCACAACGGGCTTTCGCGTTCCTCGTCGTCCTTCAACAAGCGCTTGAAGCGGCGCGTCAGAACCTCGCGCATCATCGCGTAGTCGTCGCCCGGTGTCAGGTCTTCGTCGCGGATATTGAATTTGCGGTAGTGGTTCTTCATGAAGCCGTCGGGCCCGGCGACGATCATGCCGCCGACCGCATGAGTGCCGCTCACGTGGCTGTTGTCGTAGACCTCGATGCGCTCGGGTGTCGTCTCCAGTCCGAAAACGTCGGCAACGCCCTCGAGTAGCGCCCGCTGGCTCGCGCTCTCGGCGAGTCTCCGCCGCAGCGCGTCGGCTGCGTTCTCCCGCGCGTAGCGCATCAGCTCGGCTTTCTTGCCGCGCTTGGGTTGCACGATCTTCACGTTGTGGCCGGCGCGAACCGACAGCGCCTCTTCGAGCAGGTCGTGCTGGTCGCTCGCGTCGCTGGTCAGCACGAGCCGCGGCGCCGGCCGGTTCTCGTAGAACTGACCGAGGAAGGCGGACATAACCTCCGCGGCCTCCAGCGATTGGGCATGCGCCGGGTAGTAGGCTCGGCTGCCGAAGTTCTGGCCGCTGCGATAGAAGAACACCTGAACGCAGGTGTTGCCGCCTTCCTCGTGCAGAGCGATGACATCCGCCTCGTCGATATCCGGAACGTTGATCCCCTGATGCGCCTGGATGTGGGCCAGGGCGCGGATTCGATCGCGGCACATCGCGGCCGCTTCGTAGTCGCGTCGCTCGGCCGACTGCGTCATGAGGCCAGCCAGCTGCTGCTGGATTTCATGACTGCGCCCAGTGAGGAAGGCGCGCGCCTGTTCGACGATCTCTTCGTAGGCGTCGCGGTCGATGCGCCCGACGCACGGCGCGGTGCATCGCTTTATTTGAAACTGCAGACAGGGGCGCGTCCGACTCTCGAATATCGAGTCGCTGCACGATCGCAGCGGGAAGGCGCGCTGTAGCGCAGAGAGCGTCCGGTTGACCGCGCCGGCGGAAGCAAAAGGTCCGAAGTATTCCGCGTCGCGGTCGCGCGCGCCACGATGCTTGGCGATCTGTGCCCAGTCGTGGTCGCGGCGGATCATGATGTAGGGAAA
>JAYOEZ010000032.1:0-24956 GCA_038116985.1 Alphaproteobacteria bacterium
AAATCGCCCATCAGGCTCGAAATCTTGCCGCGCCCGAACAGCACGACGAGCAAGAGCACCACGACGAGGATTTGCCAGAAACTAATTCCCATTTTCTCGCTCCAGCTGGGGGCGGCCTGTGATTACCGCCGATTTTCGGGATCATCGCAGAAAGGAACCTGGGGCGCAAACCACGCCGCGGTCATATTTCTTTGATATTCCATGCAGTTAGAGGGAAAGCCTCACCGCATTTCATTTATTTGGGGTGTCCTCCCCGAAAACGAAAGCCCTGTCCCGATCAAAATCCACGTACACCACCGAATCCGGCTCGGGCGGTTCGGTGCCGGGGATATGCGCGGTCAGGCGCGCGCCGCCCCCGACCTGCAGTTCGACGACGCTGTAGGGCCCGAGAACGCGCGAGAACAGCACCGAGGCCGAGGTGCCCTCGGCGCCCAGCAGAAGCCCTTCGTTTCGGATGCCAACCACCACGCGGCCCGCCATGTCTTTGTTACCGGTCGATACCTTGCCGAGCGGTGTTTCGACCTCACCGTCCCGCGCCATGCCTACGAGCGTGTTCACCGCGCCGAAGAAGCGCGCCACGAACAGGCTGGCAGGCCGGTCGTAGATGTCGGCGGGGGCTGCGACCTGAACCAGTTTGCCGTCGCGCAGTACGGCGACGCGGTCGGCCATGCGCATTGCCTCGCGCGGATCATGTGTCACGAGAAGCGTCGGCGTGCGCGCCTCGGCCAGCACCGTCAGCGTGTCGTCGCGCACCGCATCCCGCAATTGCGTATCGAGTCCCGAGAACGGTTCGTCCATCAGCATCAGCTTCGGGCGCGGTGCCAGCGCGCGCGCAAGCGCCACGCGCTGTTGTTCGCCGCCGGAAAGCTCGTGGGGATAGGATTCGGCATAGCGCGCCATGCCGACTCGCTCCAACAGATCGGCGCCGCGCCGCCTTCTTTCCCCGCTGTCGCCGTCTCGCAGCCCGAAGACCACGTTGTCGATGACCGAAAGATGCGGAAACAGCGCGAAATCCTGGAAGACCATGCCGGTGCGCCGCGCTTCGGGCGGGACCGGCGGCCCCTTCCCGGCCACGGTGCGTCCGCCGATGTCGATTCGTCCGACTTGCAGGAGTTCGAGGCCCGCGGCCAGTCGCAGCGTCGTCGACTTGCCGCAGCCCGACGGCCCGACCAGGCAAACGACTTCGCCCGCGCCAACGTCGAGCGACAGGTCGTCGACGGCAACGGTCCTGCCGTAGCGATGCGTCACGCCGACGAAGGCGAGCGCGGTATCGGTCGAAGGTGTGTTCAATGGTTCGGTTTCGCGGTTCCGGACACGGGAGTTATGGCACGGCGCGCCGCGCGAAAGAAGGTGCGCTAGAGCGGCCCGTCGACGTCGCGCGCCACGGTTCGGTTGAGCAGGATCACCGGCAGTAGCCCCACGATCACGATGGACAGCGCCCCAAGCGCCGATCGCTCGAGTTGTTCGGACGAACCGAACTGGTAGACGTAGGTCGCCAGCGTGTCGAAGTTGAACGGTCGCAGTAGCAGCGTCGCAGGCAGTTCCTTCATCACGTCGACGAAGATCAGCAGCAGCGCGGTCAGCAGCGTGCCGCGCAGGAGCGGCAGATGAACGCGCGCCAACGTACCCGTCGGACCCTCGCCGAGGGTGCGCGCCGCCATCTCCATCGACGGACGGATGCGCCCCAGGCCTGCTTCCAGCGAACCGTAGGACAGTGCGAAAAAGCGCACGACATACGCGAACATCACCGCCGCGACGGTGCCGCTCAGTAACAGGCCGGTGCTGATCCCGAAGGTGTCGCGCATCCAGCCGTCGACCGCGTTGTCGAACGCCCCGAAGGGCATGAGGATGCCGACCGCCAGCACCGCGCCGGGCACGGCGTAGCCGAGGCTCGCGACGCGCGCCGCACCGCGTAGCCAGCGCCCGCCCTGCAGGCGCACCGCATAAGCGAGAAACGTCGCCAGCGCCACGCAGAGAAGCGCCGACCCGGCCGCCAACAACAGACTGTTCACCGCGAACTCGGGAAACCGCGACGACCAGGATTCGCCGGCATGCACAAGCGCATGGCGCAGCAGCACCGCCGCAGGAACGGCGAAGCCAAGAATGACGGGGGCCAGACACGCCAACGTCGCAAGCCACGCCGAACTGCCGGTCAACCGCCGCCGTCGCGCGCGCTTCTGGCGCATCGACATCGCGTAGTAACGCCGCCGGCGCCGCTGCAGGCGCTCCAGCAAAATGAGCAGCACCACGAAGCCGAGCATTACCAACGCGATCTGTGCGCCGCCGCCAACGTTGCCCATCTGCAGCCACACGTTGAACACGCCCGCCGTCAGCGTGCGCACCGCGAAATAGTCCACCGTGCCGAAGTCGTTGAGCGTCTCCATCAACGCCAGCGCGACACCGACGACGACCGCCGGTCGCGCCAGCGGCAACGCCACGCGAAAAAAGGTGCGCCAGGGTCCCGCCCCGAGCGTGCGGCTCGCTTCGGCGCTGGCGGCTGCCTGTTCGAGAAATGCCGCGCGCGACAGCAAATAGACGTACGGATAGAGCGTCAGCACCATCATCGCGATGGCGCCGCCTATGGTGCGGATATCGGGAAACCAATAGTCGCGAACCGTTTCCCAACCGAACATCGCCCTGAGGGCGCTCTGCACGGGCCCGGCGAACTCCAGCATGTCGGTGTAGACGTAGGCGACGATGTAGGTCGGCGCAGCGAGCGGCAGCATCAGCGCCCACTGAAACCAGCGCCGGCCCGGAAAATCCGCCGTGCTCACGAGCCACCCGGTGCCGACCCCAATGATGATCGTGCCCACGGCCACGCCCAGCATCAGTTCGAGGGTCGTCACGACGTAGTCCCACAGCACCGTCTCGAACAGGTGCGGCCAGATGTTCTCTTCCGGGAACAACGCAATCCACGCCACGGCCGCAATCGGCAGCGCGACGCCAAGTGCGATCACGAAACCGCCGGCCTGCCATATTCCCTCGGCAGTTAGACGGCGGCGCGGACTTGCGATCTGATCGATGCTGACCATGGGCGTTCTTAGATCATTGCGCGGAAAACGCGAACCCCCGGCGCCCAGGGGCGCCGGGGGTTCGTCATGCGTTCGCCTGCCCCGGGGTGCCTAGCTTGAAGGACCCGCGTTGTAGTCGACCTCGTTGACCATCCGCAACGCTGCAGGACGAGCTGCTGCGATGTCGGCCAGCGATTGCTTCGAGCGCTCGAAGTCGCCGAACGACTGCAGGATCGCCGACGGCGCGACATCATCACGCAGCGGGTACTCGTTGTTGAGTTCGGCATAGAGACCCTGCGCATTCTTGCCCACCAGGAACTCCATCAGCTTGATGGCGTTGTCGCGGTTGGGCGCCGACTTGGTCATGGCGATGCCAGAGATATTGACGTGAGTCCCGTCCGCGCCCTGGTTCGGGAAGATGATATGCGCCGCGTTGGCCCACGCCTTTTGCTCGTCGTTTTCGAGCATCAGCGCATAGTAGTAGTGGTTGCCGATCGCGATGTCGCACACGCCTTCCATGATCGCTTTGACCTGGGCGCGATCGTTGCCTTGCGGCTTGCGCGCCAGGTTGTTGCGCAGGCCGATCAGCCATTCCTTGGCCTTTGCCTCGCCGTGCTTGGCGATCATCGAACCGAACAGGGCCACGTTGTAGTCGTGGTCGCCAGGGCGCGTGCAAATCTTGCCGCGCCACCTGGGATCGGCGAGGTCCTCGTAGGTGAGTTGACGCGCTTCCTCGAGCGGCACCCTGTCCTTGGACGCGTAGATGACCCGCGCGCGCAGCGTGAGCGCGAACCAATCACCGTTGGGGTCGCGTAGCTCCGCCAAAATGGTGCGCTCCAGGACTGTGTTCTTGACCGGTTGCGTCACGCCGCCGTTGACCGCGTCCATGACCCGGCCGATGTCGACCGTCATCACCAGGTCGGCCGGCGAGTTGCGCCCCTCAGCCTTGAGGCGTTCGACCAAACCCTTCTCCGCAAATACGACGTTGACCTCGATGCCGGTCTCCTTGGTGAAGGCCTCCAGCATCGGCTCGACCAGAAACGGCTGGCGCGAGGAATAGATGTTCACCTCGGCGGCCTGGGCCGGCAGGGCGACGACCGTAGCGCCCGCCAGGGCGGCTGCTGCCGTGATGCCTTTCAGAATGTGTTTCATGCGTTGTCCTCCAACTCCTCCGGGGAGCGCCGCGACGGTAGGACCAGCCCCCCGCCGGCTCTTTGACACAGATCAAGCAACTGCAAATCAATTGCAGATGACGCATGGATATAGAAATTGATAATCAATCGCAACAACCAAATAAGGAAATCCCCGGAACGCGGCAGTTCCGCTTGGTTGCTGCCTGGTGCCTGTCCGGCCCTAGGCAGCCTTCAGCGCCGCGAACTCCCGGACCGAATGGGCAATGGCATCGGGCTGCAGGCCGTAATAGCCGAGGAGCTCGTCCTGGGTGCCATACTTGTCGGGAAACCGGTCGGGGATGCCGAGACGCAGCACCGGTGGCGCCGCCCGGCCGAGCCGGTCGACCAGCAGATCGTTCACCGCACTGCCTAGGCCGCCCACCAGGGTGTGCTCCTCGAGCGTGACGATGCCGCGAACCTTGTCCGCGTAGGCCAGGGTCGCGTCTTCGTCCAGCGGCTTGACGGTGTGCATGTGCAGAACGCCGCAAGCCGGTCCGTTGCTCCCGGCCAGCGCTTCGGCTGCTTCCAGGGCGCGGTTCGTCATCACGCCGGTGGAGACGAAGAGAATGTCGCCGGCCTCGCGCATCGCAATCGCCTTGCCGACCTCGAAGCCGAGCTCGCCGCGCGACACGATCGGATCGCCACCCTTGGCCAGGCGGATATAGACGGGACCCGGCATGTCGAGTGTCTGCGGAATGAACCGCGCCATCTCTTCCTTGTCGACCGGCGCGACCACCGTCATGTTCGGCAGCGCGCGCATGATCGAGATGTCCTCGACCGCAAGATGCGTCGGACCGAGCGGAGCGTAGACCAGACCGCCGCCGTTGCCGATCAGGCGCACCGGCAGGTTGTGCAGGCACAGATCCACCGCGACCTGCTCGAAGCAACGCCGCGTGATGAACGTCGCGATTGTGTTCACGTACGGAATGTAGCCTTCCATCGCGAGGCCGGCGGCCATGCCGATAATGTTCTGCTCGGTCACGCCTTCCATGAAGAAGCGCTCCGGCATCTCGTCGCGAAACTGGTCGAGCGTCCCGGCACCAAGGTCCGAGCCGATGAACACGACGCGCGGGTCCTGCCGCGCCAGTTCGTAGACTTGATCGAGGCTCGTCTTGCGCATGACTACTCCAGCTCGGCGTACATGGCGGCGACTTCGTCGTCGCTGATCTTTGACTTGTGGTGCCAGGACGGATTGCCCTCCGCGTCGGCGATGCCCCTGCCCTTCACCGTGTGGCTGATGATGGCCGTCGGCTTGTCGGCTTCCAGTGGCAACCGCGAAAGCACATGGCGCAGTTCGTCGACGCTGTGGCCGTCGACCTCGCGCACAGCGAAGCCGAACGCGCGCCACTTGTCCGCCAGGGGTTCGAGATCCTGGACAACGGCCGTGCGGTCGTAGGACTGCAGCTTGTTGTAGTCGACCATCGCGACGAGGTTGGACAGCTTGTGCTTGCCGGCACACATCGCGGCTTCCCAGACCGACCCCTCGTTGATCTCGCCGTCGCCCATCAGGACGAATACGCGGGAGTCGCGGCCCTGCAGCCGCATCGCCAGGGCCTGGCCGAGACCGATCGAAAGGCCGTGCCCCAAGGCGCCGGTCGAGGCCTCGACGCCGGGAATCTTCGCGCGCTCGGGATGGCCACCGAGAATGCCGTCGAAACGGCAGAACCGGTCGAGTTCCTCGACGGGGAAGAAGCCCTTGTCCGCAAGAATGGCATATAGCGCAAGGCAACCGTGCCCCTTTGACAGGATGCAACGGTCGCGGTCGGCCCAAACCGGGTTGGCCGGGTCGTAGCGCATGACGTCGTCATAGAGCACGCGCAGCGCTTCGATCAGCGAGAACGCCGAACCGAGATGACCGCGTTTGCCGCCGTCGAGGCCGCGCACGACCAATCGGCGCAGTTCCAGCGAACGCTCGTCGAGGTCGTCCCCGACGAGTCGAATGTGCGCTTCATGGGTCACGCCACGAACTCCTCTTTGACGCGTGTCACAAATGCTTCCGCCTTGCCGAGTTGAACGCGCAGGACCGCATTGCGGTCGCGTTCGCCATAGGCATAGGCCCGTTGCGCCCATTTCTCAGGCAGGAACTCGTTGAGGACGATCATCGCCCAGCGCAACGCATAGAGCGGCTTGAGCAGATCGAGCCGGCGCCCAAACTGGGGATCGTCGGAAAAGATCGCCCGCGTGTTCTTTTCGAAGCGCGCGGCGAGTCGCTTGCCCAGCCCCATGCCGGGATGCAGCACGAAATCGGCGACGAGCTTCACCGGATCGTCCCAGCCGAAGTACTCGAAATCACAGAAGACGAGGTGACCGTCCGCACCCCGTACGGCGTTGTGGAAGCCGAAGTCCGACGGCGACAACGTACGATGGGCTTGCGGCAATTCGGTGCTGGGTGCGCCCCCCTCGCGCGCGAGGCTTTCGCGAACACGGGCCCATGTCACGCTCAGGGTGTCGTCGAAGGACTGGCGCAGGAAGGCTGCGAGGTCGCTGCGAAAGGCGCCCTCGCGTGCCAGCCGGGCACGGCGCGCCGCGATCTGGCGAAACAGTTCGTCGGCCGAAAGGCACGCCTCGCGTGCCAACGGTAGCGCCGCCGAGTCCTCGTGGCGCGAAAGTTCCAGAAGGTCACGGACGAAATCGCTCGCCGCGTCGACATCCGATGCCGACGGCTTCTTGACAGGCTCACCGTCGACCCAGCCGAACAGGGCGCAGCGTGCCTCGCGATCGGCGGCCATCGGCTGCGGAATGCTACGCAGGCCCTCCTGCCACAGGTAACTTAGACCGCCGAACTCGGCATTGAGGCGCTCGGAGCCGTCATAGCCATTGGCGAAGTAGGTCTTCAGGGCGAAGCGGTTGCCGTTGTCGCCGTCGACGCGGTAGACGCGGTGGTTCCCCGCCCCGCCGACCTCCTCGAGGCTGCCGACCGCCCCGCCGCACAGATCGCGGGCGACGTCGGCGATATGGTCGAGTTGATTCAAGCTACGGCCCGTTCGGCATGGGCGAACAGCACGTCGCGCACGTCGAACCAGTCCGCCGCCACGATATCCGTGCGCGTATCCGCCGCTTCGCCGGTTGGCGCAAACAGAATGCGCGTGGTCTCGACAGGAAAAGCCGCTTCCGCGAACACTTCGGGCAGGTCGTCGATGAAGTGCGTGCAACCCAGATTGCCGATCCGCTGGACCTTCTCGCTGCGCGTGCCCTCGAAATAGACGTCGTCGACCGAGAACGCGAGGCCGCCCGGTTCGAAGAAGCCGTTGGCGCGCATCCAGGCCAGGGCGGCGTAGCGCAGGTTGGGACCCCCACGTGTGTAGTTGGAGAACACCGACTTGTGGCTGACGATCACCATCGGCATGCCTAGACGGCGCGCCGCTGCGGCGAACGCGGGGAACCCTTGGTACATCTCGGCCTCGCCCATACGCTCACCGTAGGCTTGCGCCTGCAGCGACTGCCAGGCCTTGTCACCATATTCGGCGCGCACCGCATCACGGACGGCTGTCTTGCCGCCGCGCGGGATTTCGTTCAGGTAGCCCGCCTCGATTGCCAGCGTGGCGAACAGCGAGTCGTACGAGACGACGGTGTTGTCGAAGTCGATTCCAATCAGCATGTCAGCTCAGGTTGATCTGTTGCATGGTCTTGATGTTGTAGTAGGCCGGGTTCGCCATCGGATCGGACACTTCGCCCTTCTCGAATGCGGAAACCAGACTCTCGACGGCGTCCTCGATGGTGTGCACCGGCACGAATCCGAGTTCGTCGCGAATCTTTTGCGACGAGACGCGATAGGAACGCATGTCGTCCGTCGGCTGTGTGACGACCTCGACACCGTTGCCGACCGAGGCCCGGACCATCTCGGCGATCTCGGCGACGCTGTGGTTCTCATAACCCGCGTTGAAGATCTTGCCGTCGATCGTCGCGTCCTCGTGCTGCAGGCACTGGACGTAGAGATCGGTCATGTCCTCGATGTTGATGTTCGGCCGCTTCTGGGCACCGCCGAACACGGTGATCTTGCCGTTGTTGATGGCGTGGTTGGTCAGGATGTTGACCGTCAGGTCAAGCCGCAGGCGCTTGGCGTAGCCGCACACCGTGGCAGGGCGGATGACCAGCGTCGTGAAGCCCGCCTCGTGCTCTTCCTTGAGCACGTCCTCGCACATCGCCTTGTACTTGGAGTAGTCGGTCAGCGGTTCGAGCGACAGATCCTCGGTGACCTCTGGCTCGTCCTTGATCCCGTAAACGCTCGACGAGGACGCATAGATGAAGCGCTTCACACCCGCCGCCTTCGACGCACGCACCAGCGGCCGGAAGGCGTCGTAGTTGATCGTCTTGCCGAGTTCCGGGTTGAGTTCGAAGCTCGGGTCGTTCGAGATGCAAGCCAGGTGAATGACCGCATCGCAGCCTTCGACTGCGCGCGCCACCGCTGCGGCGTCGCGGATGTCGCCCTTGATCTCGCGCAGATTCGGATTGCCCTTCAGGTCGGCGAAGACGTCGCCGTAGATGTAGAGGTCGAGCACCGTCACCTTGTGCCCCTCTGCGAGGAGCTTGGGGATCAGTGCGCTGCCGACGTAACCGGCGCCGCCGGTGACGAGAACGTTCCAGATCTTCTTGGTCATGCAGATACCACCTTCAATGCGGGCTCCTTGTGGTCGGTGTCACGCCAGCCACGGGCGATATCGAGCATCGCGTGGCACACGGCCAAGTGCGTGATCTCGACAAAGCCGTACTCGCAGGACGGCACGTAGACGTTCACATCGCCCAGGTTGCGCAGCAGGTTGTCGGGCTCGAAACCGGACAGCGTCATCACGTAGCAGCCCTTCTTCTTGGCCTCGATGACGCCGTTGAGAATGTTCTGCGAGTTGCCCGAGCTAGAGATCGCGATCAGGACATCGCCTTCCTGGGCGAACATCTCGATCTGCTTGGCAAAGACCTGGTCGAAGCCGAGATCGTTGCCCAGGCAGGTCAGGAATGCGGGGTCGTTGAACGCCAGCGTGCGAATGTTGCCCGCCTTCGTGTAGTCCTCGGCCATGTGACTGGCGATGGTCGACGACCCGCCGTTGCCGATGAACATGACCTTCTTGCCGGCATCGTGCGCTGTCTGGGCGCGCCCGATGACGTGCGCCATGACGGCCGGAACGTCGAGCGCATTGCCGTCGGCGTCCGTGGCCGACATGCGATGTTCCATCGCCCCGAGGGTGGCGAAATACGCGCCGACGTTCGATCTGGAGAAATCTGCAACCATTGGGAACCTACTTGAGCAACGTGGTGATGTACTTCTGCACGGGAATCTTCTCGACCGACTGGCGGTGGCCGACGATGCCGACCTTCAGGGCGCCGACGGCATTGCCGATGAAACCGGCCGTCTCCATGTCCGCGCCGCCTGCAACGACCGGCGAGGTCACGGCAAGGAACGCATCGCCCGCGCCCACCGTGTCGACGACCTGGCGCGTGAACGCAGGCACCCGGTGCGGCGCCTGGCGTCGCTTATAGGTGACGCAGCCGTTCTGGCCGTGGGTGACGACGAAGCGCTCGCAGTCGATCGCGCGCGCAAGACCATCGGAGATCACGTCCTCAATGTCGGAAAAGCGGTCGCCGGTGGCGAGCTGGGCCTCGGGCGCGTCGATACAGACGTAGTCAGCCCGGTTGTAGCGGGTGATCATGTTGTAACCGTGGTTCGCGCTGTTGCTCTGCGCGTTGACGGCGAGGAACGGCGAGGCGTCCATGGTCGTGCGGATCGCGCGAGGCGTCATCATGCCGTGACCAAAGTCGGTGACGATGACCACGTCAAAGTCGCGCGCCCGGTCGCCGATCGTGTCGCAGAGCTGCTTTTCGAGAACGCCTTCCAGCGGCGTGTCGTCGAAATGATAGACCTCGAACAGCTTGCGCATGTGGCCCGGATCGACGTAGCGGCTCTTGCGGATTGTCGGCAGGCCCGGCCGGTAGAGGCTGTGTACCGTGACGTTGTCGCGAATCGTGTCGCGGATCAGGCTCTGGTAGGAGTCCCGCTCGCCGAGGATCGTCACGACCTCGACGTCCTTGACGAAATCGGCGACATGGTTGGCTGCGGCAATGACCCCGCCCGCGAACACTTCTCGGCCGGAATAGCGCGACGCGATGATGTTTTCCTTGGCCGACTTGCCCATCGGCTTGGCGTAGAGGTACTCGTCGACAATGGCCTCGCCGACCAGTAGCACGCGCATATCCTTGATGGCTTCGAGCGCGCCCAGCGCGGTCCCCAGGAAGGCGTCCTTGTCGATACCGCCGAGGTAATCCATGACCTCGGGATCGAAGACGTTGAGGTGGCGGTTGATCAGCGACGACGACGAGAAGGTGATGTCGTCGGTGTAGACGACGCGTCCGCCGTGGCGTTCGACGGCCTCGCGTTCCATCCGAATCTTGCCGGTCAGGTCCTCGCCCTCGTTCGAGTAGTCGGACCCCTTCACGTAGACGTCGGGCTTGATGAGTTCGAGCAACTGCTCGGCGCTCGGCCACTCGTTGATGCCGACCCAACCGGTGCAGCCAAGCGCGGCCAACATTTCGGCGCGCAGCGAACCGGTGAACACCGGGCGACCCGGTCCCTTGTTGACGAATTCGTCGGGCGTGACGGTAACGATGAGCACGTCGCCCTCCGCCGCGGCGGCTTCGAGATGGCGGACGTGGCCCATGTGAACCAGATCGAACACGCCGTGGGCCAGGACCACCGTCTTGCCGCGCGCTTTCAGCGCCGCGGCGATGGCCGCCAATTCCGGCAGCGTCTTGATCTTGTCGCGCGCCCGTTCGGGCGTGCGGGCGATGTCGAGGGGGATGGCAGTGGTCTCGGTCAGGGACATTTATGCCGCCCTCCCCGGCAAAACTTGCCGGTCTGACGGCACAAAGCGCCGCTCCGAAACCGGGAGAAATCCAGGAAATACGTGTTCTTTCGTCATGGCAGGCGCATTCTCGCCGCGGTTTGGTTAACGGTCGGTAAAACCCGGACCCTTCCGGCCGATCGTTAACCCTGCTTTCTCAGAGAATGCGGTGCATCAGGCGTGCCAAGCCCGGATCGAATGGCTTGCTCCTTGCATGGTTCCACGTGGATCCACCAACGGCCCGCCTATGGTCACCCCGCTCATCAGCTTCGACTACAACGCGCTCGCGACGTTTTACACGTCGACCGCCTCGCTCTCGACCGGCCTGCAGACCGCCGTCATCCGCAACCAGCTGGGTGATCTGCTGAACCGGGCCGAGCAGGACGTCGTACCGCCATGGCAGCAGGCGCCGGAAGTCGACACCCGCAGCCTCGAACAGCGCGTCTTTTCCAACGAACCGCTGATCGATCCGGACGACCCGCTCTTCGAGCGCACCGACCTCGACGACGATTCCAAGACGCTGTTCGCTGCCTTCACGGCGATCAATGAACTGAAAGAGATCGTCGAGTTCGCCTCCACGTCCGACGGCCGGCTCAAGGCCAACCTCGTCGACAGCAAGTTGCAGCAGCGGCTGGACGAACTGCGCGACTTCATCAACAACGCGAACACCAATACGATCTCGCTGGTCACCGGCGTGCTCGAGGCCGACCTCGATTCCTCGATCGTCCTGAGCCAGGAGGAGGATGCGCCGACTTTCTACGGGGCGAAGATTCTCGAGAATCGCAACGATCCGATCCCTGGGCTCAACACCACCGATCAGTTCACGATCCAGGCCGACGACGGCACGACGGTGCGCTCGGTCACGATCACCATGAGCGACATCTCCGCCGACACAAACGATTACACGCTCGACAACATCACGGCCCACGTAAACCAGGAACTGATCGACGCCGGCATCTCGACGCAGATCCATACCGAACGCTACGGCGAGACCGAGTACGGTTTCCGCGTCGACGTCGGGTTCGGCGAGACCGCGACACTCTCGGCCGCCGCCGCGACGGAATCGAGCGCCGTCTACTTCACGGGCTTCCGCGGCCTCGGGCCATCGGGCTCGGGATTCGTCGCCAAGCTCGACGACCTCGGTACCGCCGATCCCACAGAGACCTTCTATCACCAGATCGACACTACCAATCAAAGCGACCTGGCGAGTGCTATCGCGGTCGACAGCACGGGTTCGGTCTACGTCGTCGGTCGCACCGCAGGCGATCTCGGGTCACAGGCGGTCGATCCCGAGAACAACGACGCCTTCCTCAACAAGTACGACGCCGCAGGCAATCTCGTCTTCACCCGGCGCCTGGGGGCAACGGAGGACGGCGGCGCCTTTTCCGTGGTCGTCGACGGCAGCGACAACGTCATCGTCACCGGCCAGGTGCGCGGCAACCTCACAAGCACCGCCTATGGCGGCAACCTCGACACCTTCGTCACGAAATACGATTCGACCGGCGAAGAGCAGTGGACGCGCCAGGCAGGCCCCTTCCTCGACGACCTGGGTCTGACGTTGGCGGTCAATGCGAGCGACGAGATCTTCGTCGCCGGCCTGGCCCGCTCCGAGATCGCCGTCGGCGAAGGCTACGCGGGCGGCGACGACGCCTACGTCACGAAGCTCGATGCCAACGGCAACCTCATCTACAACCGCCAGTTCGGCGACGCCGGCGACGAGCGCCACAACGGAATCGCCATCGACGGCGCCGGCAACGTCTTCCTCTCTGGGACCGACGACGGCGTCGCCTTCGTGCGGCGCTACGGCGACGGCGACGCGACGGCGCTCGACTGGGAATTCACCGCGAGCCTCGGCGACGGCGACGTCGGCGGCCTCACGGTCGACTCCGACGGCGACGTCTATCTCGCGGGCTACACCTCCAACAGCAGCTTCTTCTCGGGCGCCGAAGTAACGGCGCACCAAGGCGGCACCGACGGATTCGTCGCCAAGCTGGCGAACGCCGACGGCGCGCTGTCGTTCGGCACGTTCCTCGGCACCGCGGCCGACGACCGCGGCTACGGCGTCGCCGTCGATCCCGCGACCGAGGAAGTCTACGTCTCCGGCGAGACTGCCGGCACGCTCGCCGGCGAAACAAGCTCGGGCCTCACCGACGGCTTCGTCATTAAACTCGACTCGACTTTCAACGAGACCTGGCGCCACCAATTCGGCGGCGGCTACGACCAGCGCGCCAGCGACATCGCGTTCGACGCCAACGGCACCAACATCCTGTCGCGGTTCGGTCTGCCGAGCGGCGAAGTCCCGCCCGACGCCTCGACCACCGTGGCAAGCGTCAGCACGGCGCGCGCCGGACAGTACTTCTACGTGTCTGTCGACAACGGCCCGCTCAAGCAGGTCGAGATCGGCGCCGACGACTCCTTCGGCTTCCTCGCCTTCCGCATCCGTCAGGCGATCGGCACCGAAGGCGGTACGGCGACCTTCGTCGACGACGACATTGCCGGCCGCTTCCTGCGCGTCAGCGCTGCCCCCGGCCACAAGGTCGAGCTGCTCGCAGGCCCGGACGGCCTTGATGCATTGAACGGCATCGGCCTGCGCCCCAATGTCTTGTTCGGCGAAGTCGAAGACGACGGCAGCGAGGACTTCGTGCAGACCACCTTCGGCCTCGGCATCACCGACGACACCAACGTCCTGACCGACGCAAGCCTGGAGGATGCGCGCACCCTCCTCGAATTCGCCGCCGTCACGGTGCAGAAGGCGTACCGTCTCAAGACCCAGGGCCCTGATCCCGAGTTCGAATTCCCCGAACAACCGCCCCAACGCATCCTCGACCAGATTGCCTCGATGCAGGGCGCGTTGCAGCGCCTCCAGTCCGTGACGGCGAGCCAGGCCGCAGCGGCTGCATCCCTTGGCAGCAGCGGCGGCGGCACCGGCGGACTCTTCAACGCCCTGATCTAGACCGCCAGCGCCGCGCGCGCCTTCCGGCGAAACAGCCACAAGCCGATCGCGAAACAGGTAACGCCGCCCGCACACGTCACCGTCATCACCGAGGCGATCGGTACCTGGCTGCCATAGGGAATGAACCCGCCTACGAAGGTCGCAACAGCGGCCAGCGCGAAACTGCTGAAACCGTAAAGCGACGATGCGGTGCCGACGATATTGGGCCGCACGCTCACGGCAATCACGCTCGACGGCGGAATGGCGAAGCCGTTGCCAAACCCGAAGAAGAACATCGGCAGCGCGATGGCCATCTCGGTGCGGGCGCCGAACCAGGCAAGGCCCGTCATCGTCGCGACGCCCGCCAGGCAGACGAGACTGCCGAACACCACCATCTTCTCCAGGGTCACGCGGGACCCGATCCGCGACATGACGAGATTGCCGGCGAAGAAGCCCCCGGTGATGAAGAGCAGTACGATACCGAGCCTCTCCGGCGAGGAACCCGGAAACTCGCGCAGAATGAACGGCGCCACAGGCAGGAAGACGAAGAACGTGCCGTTCATCAGGCCCGCACCAACCGAGTAGAGCATGTACTCTTTCGTGCGTAGCAGCGACACGTAGTCGACCACCATGCCGCCGATACTGCGCGACGTGCGGTCGCCCTGTTGAAGCGTCTCGGGAACCTTCGCCAGCAGCATCACCAGGACGAATACCCCCAGCAGCGTCATGAAGACGAAGTTGGCCCGCCAGTCGCCGGTCCAACTCTGCAGCCCGCCGCCCAGCAACGGCGCGAGCGAAGACGAGATGCCGCCGCCCATGCCGAGATAGGCCATGATCCGCGCACTCTGGCTGCGGTCGTAGACGTCGCGCACCATCGCGCGCGTCACGACCATGCCGCTGCATGCCCCGATCGCCTGCAGCATGCGCGCAACCAGCAGCCACTCGATACTCTGCGAAGCCAGCGCCATCACGTTGGCGACGGTGAAGACCACCAGCGCCCAAGCCATCACCCGCTTGCGCCCGTAGCGGTCGGCCAACGGTCCGTAGACCAGTTGAAAGATCGCGAACAGGAACATGAACGCGGTCAGCGTCAGCTGCACCATCTGGTCGCTGGCGTCGAAGTAGTCCGCGATCGCCGGCAGCGACGGGACGTACATGTTGATGGCGACGGTGCCCGCGGCCGTACCCAACATCAGGAACAGGATCGGCGGCTTGCGGATCTCCTCGCCAGGTGCGGATGCGGAAATGGCTCTAGCCTACTGGGGAGAGGCCGTTTTCGCTGCGCACGCGGTTGATGCGCTCGCGCAGTTGCATTTCCATCGTGTACTTCGGCTTGTAGCCGATCTCTTTCTCCGTCACTGAACCGTCGAAGCGGTTGAAACCCATCTTACCCGGCTTCAGTGTGATGTCGGCGTCCGGCAGCAGCGACTTCACGTAAGCCACCGCCTCGGTCATGGGCCGATGGTCACCCGGCACATTGAAGGCGCGGATGTCGGTCGGCTTGGCCTCCAGCGCGAGCGCGGTCGCCTCACCCGCATCGCCTCCCCACAGCCAGTCCGGCGAATCGTCGCCCCACGGCACTTGCGCCGGTTGCCCCAGCGCCGTCTTCTCACACAACTCGCGGATCATCTGGCCGCCGAGGTGGTTCGGCATGCCGTGCCCGTTGACGAAGGTGTAACGCAATCCGATCAGGTCGATGCCGTAGGTCGCGTGATACTGCGCGGCCAGCGTTTCGCCCAGCACCTTCAAACCGGCATAGACGTTGCGCGGCTGGAACGGCGCGTCGTTCGGCACCGCTTTGGTGCCGTGCGCGCCGCCGAACACGCCGGCGGAACTCGCCCACACCATGCGCTCGATGTCCATCGTGCGGCAAATCTCGAGCATGTTGGCGAACGCGACGCTGTTGACCTGCACCGAATACGGCGGGTTGGCGTTGCACATGTTGAGCCCCGCCGCGGCGATGTGGGCGATGTGGGCGATGTGCGTGATCTTGTGCTCGCGCACCGTCTCCATCACCCGATGCATGTGCGTGAAATCGCCCGGCACGATGACGACCTCATCGGCGCGTTCGCCGACGACCTGGTCGAGCGCATGGCGCCCCGGCACGAGATCGAGCGCAACGACCTTGTGGCCGCGTTCGAGCAGCGCCTTGACCACCCACGATCCGATGAATCCCGTACCGCCCGTCACCAGATACGCCATTCGTTTGCTCCCTCTCCCCTAGGCCGCTGCGAGCTTGCGGCGTCCCGACATCACCAACGCGCACGACAGCAGAGCGGCCAGCGCCATTGCCGCCATCAAAGCGGCCATCGCAGTTGGCGTACCGTCATGGAACAGACCGAACAATAGGCTCGAAACCGCGCCGAGCCCCATCTGCGCCGTGCCGAGCGCCGCCGACGCCGTGCCGGCAAGGGACGGTACGAGGCCGACGCCCGACGCCGTCGCGATCGGAATCACCTGGCCGTTGCCCCAGCCTAGGCATGCCGCCGCCACCAGCAGCAACTCGACGCTGGTGTTGCCGGTCAGCGCCGCCCATAGCAGCAGCAACGATCCGCCGAAGGAAACGACCGTGCCCAGCGCGATCACCCGCAAGCTGCCGAAACGGTCCGACAGCCGCACGCTGAGATAGGCGCTTGGAAGAAACAGCGCGATGACGGGGATGATGAGCAGTCCGAACTCGGATGGCGAAAGACCCAGAATATCGATCGCCACGAAAGTGCCACCTGCGAAGAATGCGTAAAACGCACCGTTTACGAACGCCACCGCCAGCAGCAGGCCGATGAAAGTCGGCGTGCACGCCAATGTTGCGTAGCCGCGCGCCAGACCGACGATGCCGACCTTGCGGCGCTTCGCCACCGGATGGCTCTCGGTCAGATACAGACCGCAACCGGCAAGAATCGCCGCGCCCAGCGCCGCGTTGAACACCATGCCCCAGCGCCACCCGACCGTCTCGTGCACCAGGCCGCCCGCGTAGGGCGCGAACAGCGCCGCAATCCCCGCGCTGATGCTGATCCAGCTGATCGCACGCGCCGCACGGTCGGGGCCATAGACGTCGCGCGCCACCGCCGGCGGCAAGACGAAACCCGCCGCCGCGCCGACGGATTGAAGAAGTCGCGCCAGGATCAGCACCTCGATGGAGGGCGCTACCGCGCCAAGGATCGAGCCGATGACGAATACCGCCGTCGCCCACATCAGCACGACCTTGCGCCCGAAGCGGTCGGACAGCGGCCCATAGGCGATCTGGAACACCGCGTAGCCCAGCATGAACACGGTCAGCGTCAGTTGGACGGCCGCAGGCGTCGTGCCGAATGCCGCCGCAAGATCGGGCATCGCCGGAACGATGAACTGCATCGCCACGATCGACACCGCGTTGAGCGTGAGCAGCAGGATCAGCGTATAGCGGTGTTCGGGAGGGGCGTTGAGCATCGGCGCACTCTATTGCTTTGCGCCGAAAGGCCAAGACGCATTCAGCACGTCGATCACGGGCCGGTCGGTCTTCACCGGGGCGCTATCCGGCCGCAAGCTTGCGGCGACCCCAAACGATCGACGCACATGCGGCGACGGCGCTCATCGCCAGCAGCGACATCAGCGCCGCGATGGGCACGGTGGTGCCGTCGTGGATGAAGCCGTAGATCTGGCTCGCCGCCGCGGCGACGAGCATCTGGCTCACCCCCATCCACGCCGAAGCCGTCCCTGAAAGTTTGGGATCGACGCTCACCGCGGCCGAGATCGCCGCCGGCAGCACCTGCCCGTTGCCAAGCCCCATGAAGGTGCTGGCAATCAGCAACGCGGTGACGCTCTGGTGCCCGGCCAACGATACGATCAGCAACCCCGCAGCGCCCGTCGTCGTGCACAGCGTGCCGAGAATGATGACCCCCGTCGTGCCGATCCGCGCGGCGATACGGTCACTCAGGAACGACGCGGCCATGAAGAACACAACCGCCGGGATCATCAGCAGACCGAAGCCCGACGGACTGACGCCGAGGTTTTCGATCGCGACGAACGCGGTGCCGGCGAGGAACGCGTAGAAAACGCCGTTCACCGAAGCGACCGCGAGGACGTAGCCGAGGAATGACGGCGTTCTTGCCAGCGACCAGTAGCCGCGCAGCAATAGAGCGACGTTGGTTCGCTGGCGCACGACATCGGCACGGCTCTCCGAGAGGTATAGCGCCGTCAGCACGAACATCACCGCGCCTAGTCCGCCGGTCGCGATGAGGCCGTAGCGCCACCCCGCGTACTGATGGATCAGACCGCCGATCAACGGCCCTGCCGCCGAAATGAAGCCGTTGGTCATGCTGACATAGCCCATCGCGCGCGGGGCACCGGCATGACCGTAGACGTCGCGCACGATCGCAGGCGCAAGCACGAAGCCTGCCGCCGCGCCGATGGCCTGCAACACGCGTGCGGCGATCACGAGTTCGATCGTCATCGCCGCGGCGCCGATGAACGACCCCACCACGTAGATCGCCAGGGCGCCCAGCAGCACCCGCTTGCGACCGAAGCGATCGGAAAGCGGCCCGTACACCGCCTGGAACACGCCGTAGGCGGCCATGAACAACGTCAGCGTCAGTTGCACGGTCGCCGGCGTCGTCTCGAACACCGACACCAGCGCCGGCATGGCGGGTACGAAGAACTGCAGCGAAAACGCCGACGTGGCGGTCAACCCCAGCAGCAGCGCCAGGGTATAGGGCCGAACCGCGCCGTCGGTCACGCGGACTCCCTCTCGCGCCGTGCGCCGATCTTGACCAACGCCAGCGCAGCGACGCCGATCGCCGACAGGATCAGCATGATCCACGCCGTCGGCAGGATGTCGCTGTGCACGAACAGGCTGGCGATGAAACTGGCTACAGCGCTGCTGCCCATCTGAAACACGCCGAGCAACCCCGATGCGGTGCCCGCGATGCGCGGGAATGCACCCACGCCCATCGCCATCGCCGGAGGAAATACAAACCCGCTGGCGATGCCCTGCACGAACATCGGGACCATGATCGACACCACCGTCTGGATGCCGGCGCCTGCCAGCGCTACCAGCGCAATCATGGAAACAAAAACGATCACTGCCCCGATGGCGATGATGCGATTTGGCGTTAGCCGACCGGCGAGCCGCACCACGATGAGGCTGCCGACCAGAAAGCCGCCGGTAGACATCAGCATGAGCAGGCCGAAGGCTTCCGCCGGGATGCCCATGACCTCGATGAATACGAAGGGCGCGCCCACGACGAAGACGAAGAACTGCGCGTTCACGCTGCCGACGAGAAACCCGTAGCCGAGGAACGACGGCGAGATCAGCAGCGCCGCATAGTCGCCCAGGACGCTGCCGCGGCGCACCCCGCTCCGCTTCTCCGGTCCGTGCGTTTCCGGCAGCCAAAGATAGGCGAAGATCATCGGCAGTGCCGCCGCTGCAGCGAGAAACCAGAAGTTCGCACGCCAGCCGAAGACAATGAGAGCGCTGCCGATCGATGGCGAGATGGCGGCCGTTACGCCCGCGCCGATCGCGAGATAGCTCATGATCTTGACCGCCTCGTCGCGGTCGTAGAGGTCGCGCACCATCGCGCGCATCATCACGCTGCCGCAGCACGCACCGAATCCCTGGAACACGCGGGCGACAATCAGCAAATCGATGGACGAAGCCAGCGCGCAGGCGACGTTGGAGGCAAGAAACAGCGCCATGCCGCCATAGAGAGTCGGCATCCGCCCCACCCGGTCCGAGATCGGCCCGTAGAACAGCTGGCCAGCCGCAAATCCGAGCAGAAACACCGTGATCGTGAGCTGCACCGCCGACTGGGTCGTCTGCAGCGAATGCGCGATGTCCGGCATCGACGGCGCGAACACGTTGATCCCGACGATGCCACCCAACTGAATGGACAAGAGCAGCGGAACCGGCGGTTTTCTGGTGGCGGCGGGTATGGACTGGTTCATCGGCTGGCGAACATACCCGCCGCCCCGGACGCTGTCTCCCAAGGCGTCGCGCAACCCCCGTATGCGCACTGCGCGGGACCGCTTGTGTCCGGGGGGCGGCGCACCATATAGTCCCGGCCCGCCAGCCAGGACACCTTATGGACCTCCGCAACGTCGCGGTGATCGCCCACGTCGATCACGGCAAGACGACACTGATCGACGCCCTGCTTCGTCAGAGCGGCACCTTTCGCGCCAACCAGCAGGTGGCCGAACGCGCCATGGACTCCAACGACCTGGAGCGCGAGCGCGGCATCACGATTCTCGCCAAGTGCACCTCAATCGCCTGGCAGGACGACCGCATCAATCTCGTCGACACGCCTGGCCATGCCGACTTCGGCGGCGAGGTCGAGCGCATCCTCGGCATGGTCGACGGCGCCTTGCTCCTTGTCGACGCCGCCGAAGGCGTCATGCCGCAGACCAAGTTCGTTCTCGGCAAGGCGCTCAAGCTCGGCCTCAAGCCGATCGTCGTCCTCAACAAGACCGACCGGCCTGACGCCCGGCCCGACCAGGTGCACGAAGAAGTCTTCGACCTGCTCGCCTCGCTCGACGCCACTGAAGAACAGCTCGACTTCCCGGTTGTCTACGCCTCGGCCAAGGAAGGTTGGGCCGCGATGGCGCTGGATGCGCCGCGCGACTCGATCGCGCCGCTGCTCGACCTGATCGCCCAACGCGTTGCCCCGGCCACCGGCGACGTCGATGCGCCCTTCGCCATGCTGGCGACGATCCTTGAATACGATTCCTATCTGGGCCGCGTCATCACGGGGCGCATCGTATCGGGCCGGGTGCGCCAGAACATGACCGCCAAAGTGCTCACCATCGACGGCGAGGAAGTCGAACAGGCGCGGCTCACCAAGCTGCTCGCCTATCGCGGCCTCGAGCGCGTGCCGCTGGAGACGGCAGAAGCCGGCGACATCATCGCCATCGCCGGGCTTGGTAAGGCGACGGTCGCGCACACCATCTGTGATCCCTCCGTCGACACGCCGATCCCGGCGCAGCCGATCGATCCACCGACGCTAGCGGTCACCTTCACCATCAACGATTCCCCGCTCGCCGGCCGCGACGGCGACAAGGTCACCTCGCGCCTGCTGCGCGCGCGCCTGATGCGCGAGGCCGAAGGCAACGTCGCCATCCGCATCTCTGAAACCGAGCGCAAGGACTCCTTCGAGGTCGCCGGCCGCGGCGAATTGCAGCTCGGCGTCCTGATCGAAACCATGCGCCGCGAGGGCTTCGAACTCGCGATCAGCCGCCCGCGCGTCCTGTTTCAGCAGGATCCGGACACCGGCAAGACGATGGAGCCCATCGAGGAAGTCGTGGTCGACGTCGACGCGGACTTCGCCGGCGTCGTGGTGGAGAAGATGAGCCAGCGCAAGGCCGAGATGGTCGAGATGCGCCCCTCGGGCGGCGGCAAGACGCGGCTGCGCTTCCTCGCGCCCTCGCGCGGGCTGATCGGCTACCACGGCCAGTTCCTCACCGACACGCGCGGTACCGGCGTCATGAACCGCGTCTTTCATTCCTACGCGCCGCACAAGGGCGACATCGACACCTACCGCAACGGCGTGCTGGTCTCGATGGACGACGGCAAGGCCGTGCCCTACGCGCTGTGGAACCTGGAGGAACGCGGCATCCTGTTCATCGAACCGGGCGTCGACGTCTACCGCGGCATGATCATCGGCGAGCACACCCGCGGCAACGACCTCGACGTGAACCCGCTCAAGGCGAAGCAGCTCACCAACATCCGCGCCGCCGGCAAGGACGACGCCGTGCGCCTGTCACCGCCGCGCCGGATGAGCCTCGAAGAGGCGGTCGCCTACATCAACGACGACGAACTCGTCGAGGTCACGCCCAAGGCGATCCGCCTGCGCAAGAAGCTGCGCGAGATTCACGAACGCAAAAAGGCGATGCGCGCGGCCGGTTAGGCCGGCAGTTCGGGCGCCGTCGTGTGCCAGTCGGTCTCGCGCTGGTAGGCGTGGCCGACCTCGAACAGCAGATCTTCCGAGAACGGCGGGCCGATCAGTTGCTGGCCCACGGGGAGGCCGCTGTCCGAGAAGCCACACGGCACGACCAGGCCCGGCAGACCGAGATAGTTCAGCCCGCGCGTCGTCCACGCCAGCTTCTCGTTGAGCGCCAGCGCGTTCGAGCCCACGGCCGCATCGGTGTCCTCCAGCGTCGGCACCTCGATCGGCAGGCCCGGCGTGTGCAATACGTCGCATTTGCCGAACACCATGTCGCAAAACCGGGCGACGTGTTCGCCGCGCAGCCGTTGCGCCTGGAGGTAGCGCACGCCCGGTATATAAAGACCGGTCTCGAAGCGCGTGCGCACCTCGGCCGAATACTCGTTGGCCCGCGTGCGCAGCCACTCGCCGTGTATATTGGCGATCTCCACCTTGAGAACGACGTTGCACAGGTCGCGCAGGACTTCCTGGTCCGGCACGTCGACCTCGACCAGTTCCGCGCCCTGCGCCTTGTAGACGTCGAGCGCAGCGTCGAGCGCCTTCTTCACCGACGGCGCGACGCCGTCGTAGAAGTAGCTCGTCGGAATGCCGATCTTCACGCCCTTGACGCTGGCGCTCTCGAGTTGCGCCTCGTAGTCCGGCACCGGTTCCTGCGCCGCCGAGACGTCGTCCGGGTCGGCACCGGCGACGATGCCCATCATCCGCGCGCAGTCCTTCACAGTGCGCGTCATCGGCCCGGCGTTGTCCAGCGAATAGGACAGCGGCATCACGCCGCGCCGGCTGACCCGGCCGAAGGTGCCCTTGATGCCGACCACGCCGCACATCGTCGAAGGAATGCGGATCGAGCCGCCGGTGTCGGTGCCCAGTGCGCCGAAGGCCATGCGCGCGGCCACCGCCGCGCCCGAGCCCGACGACGAGCCGCCGGTGTTGTGGTTCGGATTCCACGGGTTGCGGCAATGGCCGAAATGCTCGTTGCGTCCGGCGGCGCCCATCGCCAGTTCCGACATGTTCAGACCGCCGAGATGCACCGCGCCCTGGTCGGCCAGCCGCCGCAGCACGGTCGCGTCGTAGTCGGCGACGAGATCGCCGAGGATCTTCGAGCCGCAGGTGATGCGCGTGCCCTTGCGGTAGAACAGGTCCTTGTGCGCCAGCGGCACGCCGTGCAGCGAACCGCGAACGTTGCCCTTGGCGAGATCGGCGTCGGCCGCCTTGGCCTGCGCCAGCGCGCCTTCCGGATCGAAGGTGACGAAGGCGTTGACCTTGGGCTGCCAGGCCTCGGACTGGTCGATGCAGGCCTGGGTGACCTCGACAGAGGACACCTTCTTGGACCGGATCGCGTCGGCGACCTCGGTCATCGACATGTTGACGATGTCGTTCATGCGTCCCTCCGCGGCCGCTTCAGGCGCTGCAGCACGCCCGCGAACCCGAGCGCGTCCACGTCATAGGCCAGCGTGCGGCCCTGGTCGCGCGCCGCCGCGTTGAGCTGTTCCAGCTCCTTGGCGACGGTCTGGGCGCGGCTGTCGGGAATCGCCATCTCGTGCAGGCTCTCGGCGAGGCCTGCGATGCTGTCTGGATCGAGTTTCTTGTTGGTCATCGTCGTCCTTGGTCAGGCGTTGGCAAACGGATCTTCCTTGGGCAGCGGATCGCGGCCCAGGATCATGTCGGCGGCCTTCTCTGCGATCATCACCGTCGGCGCCTGGGTATTGCCGGAATCGATCGTCGGCATCACCGACGCGTCCGCGACACGCAATCCCTCGATCCCGTGCACCTTCAGCGCGGGGTCGACCACGGCCAGCGGATCGACGCCCATCTTGCAGCTCGACGTCGGGTGGAACACGGTCTCGGCGCTGGCGCGCACCCAGTCCTCGATGTCCGCGTCGCTCTGCACCGAATCGTCGGGCGAGATCGGCGCGCCGAGATACGGCTTGAAGACGTCCTGCGCAAACAGGTTGCGGACGATCTTCACGCCTTCGCGCGTCACCTCCACGTCCTTCGGCGCCGACAGGTAGTTCGGCTTCATCAACGGCTTGTCCATCGGGTTGGCCGAGCGCAGTTCGATGGTGCCGCGGCTCTCGGGCCGCAACTGATAGCAGTGGATCAGGAATCCGTGCTGCCCCTGCCCCTTCATCGTGGTCTCGAGATTGAGGCCGGGTACCAGCGAGATCTGCAGGTCCGGCGTCTCGAGGTCCGGGCTCGACTTGACGAACAGGCCGGCCTCCAGCGGCAGGGCAGCGCCCACGCCGGTGCCGAACAGCATCACCTGCAGCATCATCCCGACGGCCCGGTCGGGCCGGAACCAGCGGTACATGGTGACGGGCAGCAGACTCTTGTGCTGCACGTAGACGCCCATGTGGTCCTGCAGGTTCTTGCCGACGCCGGGCAGGTCGTGCACCACGTCGATCCCGAGGCCGCGCAGCGCAGCGCCCTCGCCAACGCCGGACAACTGAAGCAGCGCAGGCGAATTGATCGCGCCGCCGCACAGGATCACCTCGCAGTTGGCGCGCACTTCCTTGCGTGTGCCGTGCCAGTCGTACTCGACGCCGACCGCACGCTTGCCTTCGAACAGCACGCGCGTCGCGTGCGCGTGGGTCTCTACGTTCAGGTTGCCGCGCTTCATCGCTGGCCGCAGGAAGGCGACGGCAGTGCTCTGCCGGCGACCGCGCACGATGTTGAAGTCGTGCCACTGAAAGCCTTCCTGCTTGCGGCCGTTGAAGTCGTCTGTTTCTTGATAGCCGACGGCGCGGCAGGCATCGAAAAATGCGTGGTAAAGCGGATTGTCGGAATACGCGCGTTTGATCTTCCATGGTCCTTCGGTTCCATGGAACGGCGAGTCGGTCTTTTCGACATGACCTTCGGCGCGTTTGAAATATGGCAGGACGCTGGCGTAGTCCCAGCCCTCGTTGCCCATCTGCCGCCAGGTCTCGTAGTCCTGCGGCTGGCCACGCACGTACATCATGCCGTTGATCGACGACGACCCGCCGATCACCTTGCCGCGCGGCCAGTGCAGTTGGCGGTTCTTCAGGTGGGGCTCGGGTTCGGTGTTGTAGCCCCAATTGATCGACTTGGCGAAGTAGGCGACGCCCGCAAGCCTGCGAAGAAAG
>JAYOEZ010000032.1:24966-31526 GCA_038116985.1 Alphaproteobacteria bacterium
CGCGCCCGCCTGCTTCCAGAAGAAGGACCCGATTGGCCGGATCCTCAGACAACCGGTTAGCGAGCACGCATCCGGCGGATCCAGCACCCACGATCACGTAATCATATTCTGCCATTCACCCCTCCCCGCGAAGCGGCCCGCAAGCTAGCACAGCCCGCATGGCGTTCGAAGCGGCACGGGCCGTTTGACCCATGTCAGTGCGTCCTATTGAAGTAGGGCGTAAGCGGCGTATGATCCGACGAAATTTTAGGGGCACCTAGGCCGATTTTGGGAGGAACAAATGGCAAAGGCAGCGAAGAGAAAAGCGAAGAAACCGGCGAAGCGTAAACCCGCCAAGAAGCCGGCGAAGAAGGCCGTGCGCAAGCCGGCGAAGAAGGCTGCCCGCAAGCCCGCCAAGAAGGCCGCCCGCAAGCCTGCGAAGAAAGCCGCGAAGAAGAAGGCCGCCGGCAAGGCGACCAAGCGTGCGACGACGCGCCGCGCCGCATCGAAGCCGGCCGCGTCTTCAACGAAGTGGATCCCCGGTCATCCGTATCCGGAGCCCAAGGTCAAGCGCATCCGCACAGCCAAGGGTCGCCGTCCCTACTTCTTCGACGATCCGAACATCGACAAGCTGCTCGCCATGATCATGGCGCTCGCCGGCGAGGTCTCGGTCATCCGCGAACGTATCGACACGCACGAGCGCCTCGCCCAGAAGAAGAAGTGGGCGTCGCATCAGGCGATCGAGGATTACAAGCCCGACGATGTCACCGAAGCGTTCCGCGCTCAGTGGCGCGCCGACTACATCGCGCGCATCCTGCGTATCGTTCAGGTCGAACTCGATCAGATCACGCGCGGCGAAAGCGAAAAGGACTACGACAAGATCGTCGAGGAAGTCTCGAAATAATCCTGTCGCAAAGACCTGTCAGAAGGGGCGCCAATGGCGCCCCTTCTTGATTCCGGCGACGGAATTCGTTGCCCACGATCGTTGAACGGATAGACCTCCCGTTCCAGGCCCACACGAAGACACATGACAGACCCTCAGCCAGCCGACATCTCACTCATATCCCGTCTTAACCACTGGGGGCGCCGCCGTCCTCGCACTGTTCGGCATCGGACTCGTCTTCCACGACATGCCGCGCGGACCCGACCGCACCGCGCTGCAGGCCCTCCACGTGTCGATCGGCGCGATCGCAGTCCTGCCGATCCTGTTCCGGGTGTTTTGGCGGGTGCGCGAAGGCTTCCCTGCACCGTTGCCGGGGCCGCGCTGGCAGCACCTGGCGTCGCGGATCGTGCACTGGGGCCTGCTTGTCGTGCTGGTCGGCATGGCGATCTCCGGGCCGCTCATCGATTGGACCGGTCGCGCAGGCGCCGTCGAGGTCTTGGGCCTGTTCGCGATCCCCAGCCCGATCCCCGCATCGCGCGGCCTGCACGAAGCGATGGAGGCGATTCACGCCACCCTGGCCCGGCCCTTTCTGCTGGTCTTCCTCGCCGTCCACATCCTCGCGGTTCTCAAGCACCTCGTGATCGATCGCGACCGCACACTGGCCCGCATGGTGACCGGAAAGGGCGCCTAGGCCGCCCCGTTCTTCCGATCCCCGGGCGTTGCTGCTACTAAGAACGCCTGATGCGCCCGCACCGCAGCGGGCGGAAACAAACGAAAAACGAGCAGGATCGGGCATGAACGTAGCAGTCGAACACGCGGGCGAAAGCGAAGACCTCCAGCAGATTCGCGAATCGGTACGCGCGCTTTGCGCAGACTTTCCAGGTGAATACTGGCGCGACAAGGACCGCGAGCGCGCCTATCCCCAGGAATTCGTCCAGGCGCTTACCGAGTCCGGCTTCCTTGCCTGCCTGATCCCCGAGGAATATGGCGGCAGCGGGCTCGACATCACCCACGCCGGGGCCATCCTCGAAGAGATTCAGCGCGCCGGCTGCAACGGCGGCGCCTGCCACGC
The DNA here is from genome assembly GCA_038116985.1 of Alphaproteobacteria bacterium. GTDB lineage: Bacteria > Pseudomonadota > Alphaproteobacteria > SHVP01 > SHVP01 > CALJDF01. Next base: position 26,901 of record JAYOEZ010000032.1, read on the forward strand.
CCAGATGTACACCATGGGCACGATCCTGCGGCACGGCAGCCCGGATCAGAAGTCCAGGTGGTTGCCCAAGATCGCCAGCGGCGAGCTGCGCTTGCAGGCCTTCGGCGTCACCGAGCCGACCAGCGGCACCGACACGCTGTCGCTGCGCACCACGGCGGTAAGGAAGGGCGACAAGTACATCGTCAACGGGCAGAAGGTCTGGACCAGCCGCGCCGAGTACTCCGACCTGATGCTTCTGCTTGCACGCACCACACCCAAGGAAGAAGTAGAGAAGCGCACCGATGGCCTTTCGGTGATGGTCGTCGACATGCAGGTCGCCAAGGACAACGGCCTGACGATCCGCCCGCTCGAAACGATGATGAACCATTCCTCGTGCGAGGTGTTCTTCGACGACATGGAAGTGCCGGCGGAAAACCTCATCGGCATCGAGGGCAAGGGCTTCCGCTACATCATCGACGGCATGAACGCCGAGCGCATTCTCATCGCCCACGAATGCATCGGCGACGGCCGCTGGTTCATCGACAAGGCCTCCGCCTACGCTAAGGAACGCCAGGTCTTCGGCCGCCCCATCGGCCAGAACCAGGGCATCCAGTTTCCCATCGCGCGCGCCTATGCGCATCTCGAATCGGCCAACCTCATGGTCAAGGAAGCCGCGCGCAAGTTCGACGCCGGCGAACCCTGCGGACCCGAAGCCAACATGTCGAAGATGCTCGCCTCGGAGGCCGCATGGGAAGCGGCCGAGATGTGCGTGCAGACCCACGGCGGCTTCGGCTTCGCCGCCGAGTACGACGTCGAGCGCAAGTTCCGCGAGACCCGCCTCTACCAGGTCGCCCCCATCTCCACCAACCTGATCCTGAGCTACGTCGCCGAACACGTCCTCGGCCTGCCGCGCAGCTACTAGCCATGACCTTCGCGCCCCTCGACGGCATTCTCGTCGTCTCGCTGGAACAGGCTGTGGCCGCGCCGTTCTGCTCGTCGCGCCTCGCCGACGCCGGCGCGCGCGTCATCAAGGTCGAGCGCGCCGAGGGCGATTTCGCGCGCGCCTACGACTCCGCGGTCGAGGGTTTGAGCGCCTACTTCGTCTGGCTCAACCGCGGCAAGGAATCGCTGATCGCCAACATCAAGGACGACGGCGACAACGCCCTGCTCCACCGTATTCTCGAAAAGGCCGACGTCTTCATCCAGAACCTCGCGCCGGGTGCCGCTGCGCGCGCCGGGCTCGGCTCGGAGGACCTGCGCGCCAGATACCCCCGCCTCATTACGTGCGACATCTCGGGCTACGGCGAGGACGGCCCCTACCGCGACATGAAGGCCTACGACTTCCTGATCCAGTGCGAGACTGGCCTCGCTTCGATCACCGGTGGTCCCGAGGAGCCGTCGCGCGTCGGCGTCTCGCTGTGCGACATCGCCGCCGGCATGTACGCCGTGCAGGGCATCACCCAGGCGCTGCTCCAGCGCGAAAAGACCGGCACGGGGACCGGCATCCAGGTGTCCTTGTTCGACGCGCTGTCGGACTGGATGTCGGTGCCGTTGCTCCTCACCGAGCACACCGGCAAAGCGCCGCCGCGTGTCGGCCTCAACCATCCCGGCATCGCGCCCTACGGCGCCTACGACACCAAGGACCACAAGCCGGTCGTCATCTCGATCCAGAACCAGCGCGAGTGGCGCAACCTGTGCGCCAAGGTGCTGGGCGACGAAGCCATCGCCGACAAGCCCGAGTTCAAGACCAACGTCGAACGCGTCGCCAACCGGCCGGCCCTCGATGATGTGGTCAACGCGGTGTTCTCGCAGCACACGCGCGAAGAAATCTCGAAGAAGCTCAAGGACGCGCAGATCGCCTACGGTGCCCTCAACACGGTGGAGGACTTCGCCGCGCATCCGCAGCTGCGCCGCACCACGGTCGGCTCCGAGGCGGGCGACATCGCGCTCGTGGCCTCGCCGATCCGGCTCGCTTCCGACACGCCTGCCGCCGTCAAGCCGATCCCGCCGCTCGGCGCCCAGAACGACGCCCTGCGCAAGGAGTTCGCCGGCTAGCGTCTCGCCGGGACCGGCCCGCCGTTGACTCGCTCCGGCCGTCGGCCCATCAAGGACGCAACGAATGACCTGCTGGGGAGGCAAGGCATGCCGATCGAACTCAACCTCAAGGACAAGGTCGCCATCATCACCGGCGGCAGCCTCGGCCTCGGCGCCGAGAGCGCGCGGCAGATGGCGGCCGAGGGGGCGAAGCTCGTCCTGGTGTCGCGCGAGGAAGACCCGCTCGAACCGATCTGCGACGAACTGATCAAGGCGTACGGCGCCGACGTCACGCCGATCTATGCCGATCTGACGGACCCGAAGGCGCCCGACGCCATCGCTGCGCAGGTGCTCGACAAGCATGGCCGCATCGACATCCTCGCCAACTGCGCCGGCGCGGCCCAGGGCGGCATCTTCTGGGAGATTCCCGACGCAGTGTGGGAACAGGCCTACGCGCTCAAGTTCTTCGGCACGATCCGCATGATGCGCGCCGTCGTCCCGGCAATGCGCCAGCAAAAGTCGGGCCGCATCGTCACCATCGTCGGAGACACCGGCAAGCAACCGAACCCGCGCCTGCTGCCCGGCTCGTCCGCCAACGCCGCGCTGCTCGCGGTGACCAAGGGTCTCGCCGACGAGATCGGCCCCGACGGTATCTCGGTCAACGCTGTGAACCCCGGCCCGACCAAGACCGGGCGCATCACCACGCTGTTCGACAACCTGTCGCGCGACACCGGCAAGTCGCTGGCAGAGATCGAAGCCGACTTCACCAAGGACAGCCCGTTCAAGACCATGGGCGATCCGGTCGAGGTTGCGCGCATCGTCGTCTTCCTGTGTTCGGATGCGGCGAGCAACATCACCGGCACGTCGATCCTCACCGACGGCGGCCGCAGCCGCGCGCTCGCCTGACGCTCAACCCAACCCGCAGACCAACGAGGCCTGACATGCTGCTCAACAAGGAACGTGCCTACGCGGTGATGGACAAGTACGGCCTCGACGCGCTCGTCGCCAAGGAAGCCATCAACGTCTACTACCTGACCGACTACTGGGATCTGTTCTCCTCGGGCGGCTGGACCTTCAACAGCTACGCCGTCCTGCCGCGGCAGGAAGACGCGCCGGCCGGCCTCGTCATCAACGCCGCGATCAACGCCGAACGCCTGTCGGAGGTCACCCCGACCTGGGTGCCCAACGTCGTCATGTTCTCCGACTACTCGGGGCGCAGCACCGAGGAGTCAGACGTCGATGCGGCAACCGGCGAGCCCGAACCGGCCGAGTGGAACGGATGGCCGGTGCGCGATGGCGCCGACCTGACGCCCCTGGAACAGACCTGGGCCGATCGCTCGCGCCAACACGCGCCGCACATGGCCGCGACCCCGGCCTGGGGACTGCGCCGCATACTCAAGGACGCCGGGCTGGAGAACGCCAGGGTCGGCACCGACGACCCGCGCATCATCGGCTGGATGAACAACATGGGCATGCCGGGCATCTCGGCCGTGGAAGCCACCAACATCTTCCGCGAAATCCGCATGGTGAAGTCCGACGCCGAAATCGCGCTGATGCGCGAGGCCGCGCAGATCAACGAAGCCGGCGTCGAGGCCGCGCTGGCCGCGGTGCACGACGGCGCGCTGTGGGACGACATCGAACGCGCCTACTACCTCGAAGTGTCGCGCCGCGGCGGCAAGGGCCGCTACATCGTCACCACGCTGGGCGGCCTGCCGCACGGCAAGGTGGTGCCCAGCGAATCGCTCTTCCTCGACGCGCTGGCCGAGTACAAGCACTACCTCGGCGACATCGGCCGCACGCTCGTCGTCGGCAAGCCGTCCGAGGAACTCGTGCGACGCGCCAAGGCCATGGAGACCGGCTGGAACGCCGCCTGCGAGATGATCAGGCCCGGCATCACCCGCAGCACGCTGATCGAAAAGACCGTCGGCGTGATCCAGAAGGCGGGCTTCCCCGAATACTTCTACGTTTCGCCGCATAGTCTGGGGCTGGAACACACCGACAACCCGGTGCCCCTCGGCGACGACGTCTTCGCCGGCGGCGAGTTCGACTTCGCGCTGCAGGAGAACATGGTCATCAACATCGACATGCCCTACTTCGAACTCGGCTGGGGCACGCTGCATCTCGAAGACACGATCCGCGTCACCAGGGACGGCTTCGAGGCGCTGACCTCCAACATCTCGCGCCTGCGCATCATCGACGGCTAGACTGACGGACCCCAGCAAAGAGACCCGCCATGACCAACCCCCGCGTCCCCTTCGTCCTCGCCGACCAGCGCCCCAAACTCGAGCCGCCCGAGGGCAAACCGCTGATCGTCCACTTCGTCGTCAACGTCGAGAGCTGGCCGTTCGATTCGCCGCCACCGCGCAAGATTCTGACAGGCCCGCACGGCGTCGAGACGCTGCCCGACGTGCCCAACTTCTCGTGGGCCGAATACGGTCTGCGCGCCGGCATGCCGCGCCTCTTCAGGATCGCGCGTGAGCGCAACCTGCCGACCAGCGCCTTCCTCAACGCCGGCGCCATCGACGACTATCGGCCCGTCGCCCAGACCATCAAGGATATGGGCTGGGAGGTCGTCGGCCACGGCCTCAAGCAGAAGTCGATCCAGGGCGACGC
>JAYOEZ010000033.1:0-30952 GCA_038116985.1 Alphaproteobacteria bacterium
GCGGCGGCGAGACCGCCGAGAGCACCACCACCCAGTCCCAGCAGAACACAAAGCTCCAGGACTCCGGCACCATCGGTTCTGGCCTATCCTTCACCGGTCGCTACCGAAGCCATTCCCAGTACCTAACGAACACACTTAACTCGAGCACCGGCGCGGTCAGTCCGGACACGACCCGTAACATCGGTTTCACCGGCGGGACGAGCAGCGGTGGAACGTTCTCCGCCAGCCTTGGATCATCGACCCTCAGTCTGCCGATTTCGTCTGGAACCTTCAGCCTGAGCAACGTCGGGACGACACCATTCGGTACTGTCAGCGGGACGGGCTTCCAAACCTCCGACCAACGCTTCTTCTATTACGAACTGACGGAGGGAACGGGAACCAATCGCGCCTTCGTGTTCGGTGGTGTTCCGGTCAGCTCATCGACGACGGGTTTCCTCGTCCAGGCCTTCACGCTCCGCAAGGATTTCCTGAACAGCCACCTGTCGGACATCCCCTTCGTCTATTCGAACGGCTCGGGCCTCAGCGTCGACACGTCGTCGTCATCGCCGTTCTACCGGGTGCGACGGCCCGACACGAACAGCGCGAGCGCGACGCTGCAGGCGACGCTCGGCATCGTCGGGCAGGGCACTGCGCAAAAGTCCGTATTCGCCGGTCACACCGGAACGTTCATCACCAACAGCCAGAACCAGCCGGCCATCACCGGCGACATTCGCGCGATGCAGCGGTTTGCCGCAGCGGGGTCGCTGATGCGGACTTCCGGCGGCCTCTCCAGCGTGCCTGATTCCAACGGCGCTTCGCTGTTTTCCAACAGCAGCGGTGGCCTCGCCTACTTTGTCGTCAACAACGACTTCTACGCCACCGGCGCGAATACGCTGAGTACCGGTCTGGCGTTTCAGGTGCCTTTCGGCGGGACGTCGATACCTTATGCGTTCGATCATGTGGCGCTGCCGACGACCACGCCGAGCGGCGTCGGCACGACGAGAACCACGCGCACCATGAACGGCTATGTCGGCGGTCTTGTCGAGAGGAACACGAGCGCCTCGTTCCCGTCCTTCATTATCGAGAATGACGGGAGCATCACCGGTAGCCCCGGCGACCCGACCCAAGTGCGCATTGCGACGAATGCCTCCATCAACCGGCTGGACGGCGATTTTGACTTCCAGGTCGAGGACGATACCCGCAACTATGATTTCTATTTCGGCACGACGAGCGGAAGCAGCGGGCGGGGTACGTTCATCGACGACAACATCTTCGGCGCGCGCGACTCGTCATCAACGACCAGCACGATTGACGCAACGGCCGTCAGCCAGTTGCGCATGTTCATGGTCAATCAGGAACTCGTGCCGACGACGGGCTTTTTGCCTTCCGGCATGAGTTTCTGCGACTGCCAGTACCTCGAGTGGGGCTATTGGTTGGCCGAGGCGCGCGATGTCTCCAACAATCTCGATCGTTTTCATCTCGCAACTTGGGTGGCGGGCGATCTGTCGACGCTGACCGACATCCCGATGTCGGGAACGGCCACCTACAACGGACACCTCAACGGGTCGGTCGACAACGGTGGCGCGCGCTACCAGGCCGTTGGGACATTCCAGAACGCCTGGAACTTCGGCACCAAGACCGGGTCGGTGACCGTCACCAACTTCGACGGCGAGAACTTCAGCGGCGTTTCCGTGTCGTCATCGAACGGTCGTGAGTTTGCCGGTTCGGGAAGCAACGGCCCGAAGAGCATTTCCTTTCACGGCTCGTTCTTCAAAGGCGGCGGCAACAAGGTGCCGGAGCAAGGCGGCCAGTTCCACGTGCTCGGGACCAACTACAAGGCGGCGGGTACATTCGCCGCGAAGTGCACCATTGGCACGGGTGCCTGCCAGTAGCGCGGCGCTGGCCGGCGATCGCTTTCTGGCTTGAGCCCGTTCACCGCCGTGTTCCGCCGTCTCCGTGCCATCGACGAACAACGCGCCACGGTGTGGACGGCGTGGGCGACGTTTCTGGTGCCGCTGGCGCTCGCCAGCGCCATCGGTGCCGCGACCGGGGAATCGGTGGGCTTCTACATCGGCATGGCGATCGTGTCAGGCTTGCCCGTCGTCGTTGGCGTCCACGACTGGATTTTCGATCTCGTGCAGTGGGTCGAGCGCGAACGGCTGCGGCGAATCGAAGCCGCGCGTCGCGCCAGGATTGCCGAGGAGCGTGGCGCCACCTTTCGCACCGCACTTTCCGAGATGTCCTTCGCTGAGCTGAGGCTGATCTGCCAGGCCTTCAATCTTCGTCTGCGCGGCGTGGCGCGCTCGGCAGATTCTCTGGAGGTTAGCGGCCTGCTTTCGCGTGGCTTCATCTTTGCCGAACGCGGCTATACCCCTGGTGGGTTCCCCTTCTATTTCACCGACGAGGCGTGGGTACTCATCAATGAGTTGCCGGAGGAGGTTTTCGCGGCACGCGATGCCCGGGCGTCCCGCACCAATACACCGCTTGCCTCGCTCCCGCCCATGCGCATGGTCGCGGTCCCGGCGCCGTTCTGGAAACGCGCCGCCGCCCTGCCGCCACGACTGGTGCTGACGGCCGTGATCCTGCTGGTCCAGGCCATGGGATTCCTGGTTTTCGGGCAAGCGGTTGCGGCAGCCTACATGCTGCTCGTCGGCATCGCCGTTTCCATCCTGCTCGTCGGCGGATGGTTGATCGGTCTGGGACTCGCGTGGCTCTTCTAGAGCCGGAGAGCCCTAGTCGTCGAAAATGATCGCCGCTTCGTCCGTCGCTTCACGCTGGGCCGCCACCCGTAGTCCCTTGTAGCTGCCGCTGCGCGCGCCGAGGCGCTCGACTGCCCAGTCGGGTGCACTGATGTGGGTGATGTTCTTGCCGCGACCAAACAAGCGCTCGATTTCCTGATCGAACGTCCGTTTGACCTGCGACGCGTCGCGTGAGCCAAGAGTCAGGGTCGCCTTGCCCATCCTCGATCCCCTTTTGGATAGACATGTACCAGTGGCCCTGGTGACTACATCCTAAGGTAATCTCTGGAATCGATCCAGTTCAACGTATTCGTGCGAATTTGTCGCAATTACGGTTGGAATAACGCGAAGGCTCGTCAGTAGTTGCGCTGCGGCGCGAGAGCAGCCGACGACGCCTGCAGGCCGTCGGGCAGAGACGGGTTGTGCGGCGCTTCGTAGTCGACCGCAACGATCTCGTCCTGAATGATGTTTGCCAGCGGTCCACCGTCGGTGCGCATAAAGAACATGAAGCCGGCACGCGACCCGTATGGCCCGTGGAATTCGTTCTCGCGCCACCAGCAATAGGCGCCGGGGCGCAGGATGCCGACATCGTTGATGACGTATTCAACCGATAGGGGGTACATCTCCTGCACCGTTGGGTGCGACCAGCGCTTCTCCATGTAGCGAAACGGCAGGGATGCATAGAGGATCGATATCTCTCCGGAATAGGGATCTTGGCGCAGCGGCTGTACGCCGGTGCCCATCAGGTAGCGTGTGTAGGGATTCTCGGTCCAGCCTTCGAGGCCTTTGCCGGCGCAATCGATGCGTTCGACCAGAAGCTTCGGATCCATCGCGTCAGCGGCCGGTGCGCCGGCGTGCGTGACCGGTTTGCCGGAGAACATGGTGAGCACGACGGCACCGTGGGGCGAGGCAACCGCGCTGCGTGCATAACTTGCCGGCAGGTTGGCGTAGCAATAAGGCCCGTAGGCCCGGCCGTTGATCTCGAGCGCGCCGTCCAGGACAAGAAACTCCTCGTGCACCTCCAGGAAGTGTGCGTCGCGTCTCGACCAGCCCGCAGGGTAGCGCAACAGCATGGTGGCGGCGCCGGTGTCGCTGTCGAACGAAAGGGTTCTGACATCAATCTCAGGTCGAGCCCCACCGTAGAGCCCCTTGGTCCAGGGTATCTCCTGCGACTGGACGAAGACCGTGTGCTGGCGTGCCATGGCGCTAGCTACAATTCGCCGCGCTGGGTCAGGTTGACAAGCGTCCCGTCGGCGTCGCGACAGCAAAGCTCATAGATCGGCGGCCGGTTGGGTACCTCCATCCGCACCGGTTCGCTCACCACCGTATAGCCGCCGTCCTTCAGGCGCCGCACGAGTTCCTTCATGTTGGTCGTGGGGATGACCAGGATCGGTTCGCCGATCGAAGGGCGGCTGGGTGTAGCGATCTCCTCAGGCGGGTCCTCGGCGCCGAGAAACTGCATCAGCCCGATCATGCCGACTTCGCTGCCCTCCGCCTGGAGAACCTTCATGCGAATCTTCTCGCACTTCACGCCCATCAGCGTCGACACACCCTCGCCACCGACATCGCCCTCATAGAACACGTCGAACCCTAGCAGATCGCGATAGAAGGCAAGCGCCCTGTCCATGTCGCGGGTGATGATGGTGACGCGTTTCATGGGGGCGGTCATGTTCATGAGGAACTCCGTTCTCCGGTGAGGCTTGGCATGGTCCCACGCGTCGCGGAGAGCTGCAACGCGCCTTGCGACATGCGTCCGCCAGGAGTCTAATGAGCCGATGTCCGGACCGTTTCCGCGAGAGACTCACCCCCTGGTCACGACCGCGTGGCTTGCCGACCATCTCGATGCACCGGATTTGCGTGTTGTGGACGGCAGCTACTACTCCTCGCCCGACGCAACAGACGTCGCCGATGTGTTCGCCTCGAAGCATGTTCCGGGTGCCGTATTCTTCGACATTCGCGAGATTCGCGACAGGGCCCATGCGGCACCGCTCATGCTGCCGGACGCCGAGGCTTTCGCATCCGCGGTCAGCGCCCTCGGCATTGCCAACGACCATCGCGTGGTGGTGTACGACTCCGGCGACATGCTGAACGCCGGCAGGGTGTGGTGGATGTTTCGAACCTACGGCCATCGCGCCGTCGCCGTGCTCGATGGCGGGTTGCCCAAGTGGCTCGCCGAAGGCCGTCCGGTCGAGAGCGGGCCGGCGCATCCGTCTCCGGCGACGTTTCATGCGGAGCGCGACCCGACACAATTGCGTACGCTCGATGACATGCGCCGGCTGGTCACGGATGGCAGCGAACAGGTGCTTGACGTTCGTGAGCACGACCGCTTCATCGGGGCCGTCGAGGAGAAACGGCCGGGGCTCCGGATCGGACACATGCCCGGCGCGCGCAACCTGCCTTACCAGCGCTTCAAGACCCCCGACAACACGTTGCCCGCTCCTGACACCTTGAAGGCGATGTTCGACGAAGCCGGTGTCGCCGAAGGCAAGACGGTGGTCACCACCTGCGGCGGTGGCGTCGCAGCCGGTCTCGTCGCCCTCGGCCTCGAGAGGATCGGCCACACCGATTGGGCGCTCTACGACGGGTCGTGGACGGAGTGGGCGGCCCAGGACGACACGCCGATCGACACCGGCGAAGTCTGACGCCCAACGCGCGGTCGCAGCGCGCGACATGTTTGAGGCGTTCCAGTCCGGTTTCTATGATCGACAACTGGCGGCACAAAGCCGCCGTTTTCGTTAGGGCTTAGATGAGCCGACCGCCGACGATCAAACGCCAACTTTTCGATACGTCGTTCTACGTCTTCCTTGTTCTCGCCGTCGGTGGTGGCATCGCGGTCTATTTCCTGAAGGGCGAAGAGATCTTCTTCGGCACATTGCAGAAGGATCTCACGCTGTTCCTGCGCATTGTGCCGCAGATCGTCGGTGGCATGCTCGTCGGCGGCTTCATCTCGGTACTCATTCCCAATGACGTGGTCGCCCGCTGGCTGGGTCGTGAAAGCGGTTTCCGCGGTATCTTCATTGCGACCATCGCCGGAACCGTTACGCCTGGTGGTCCGATCGTGTCGTTTCCCATCATTCTCGCGCTTGCCGTTGCGGGCGCGGACATCGGCGCTCTACTGGCCTATCTGACGGCGTGGGTGACGCTAGGGTTGAACCGCATTATCGTGTGGGAGATTCCGTTCATGGGCTTCGACTTCGCGTTGCTCCGGTTCGTCGCCTCCATTCCGCTCCCGTTTATCGCCGGCTATCTGGTTCGTCGGTTGCCGCCCGTTATCTTTCCGGAAGCCGCGCGTCCGCCCGATGAGAAAAGGGATGGCGACGCATGATCGTGTCGATGTCGATCATCTGGGGTCTTGTGCTCGTTCTCGGCCTGGTGACCTATCAGCGTGGACGGGGCGGGTTCGGCGATGCGTTGATGTTCGCGCGTAAACAGGCATTGATCGTGGTGCCGCGCATGCCGATCGCGCTGATCGCCGCCGGGTTCCTGGCTGAACTCATGCCCCAGGAACTGATGTCGGTGTGGATTGGCAGCGAGTCCGGGTTCGTCGGCATACTGATTGCCGCCGGTATCGGCGCGCTGGTGCCGTCAGGGCCGATCATTTCCTTTCCCGTCGCCATCGCCTTGATGCACCTTGGCGCGGGCGTTCCGCAGCTCGTGACGTTTCTTACCTCCTGGTCTGCTTTCGCGTTGCACAGGACATTGATGTGGGAAGCGCCGCTGATGGGCTGGTCGTTCGTTTCGCGGCTCGTCGCCGTGGTTAGCCCGTTACCCTTCGTTGCCGCCGGGATCGCCGCCTTGGTCGGCACCGTCATCGATATCTCCGCCGGACTCTGACCGCGAGGCCACGCCCATGACCGAAGTGCTGCCCGAAATTGCCGAACAGGATGCCGCAGGCGAAACGGCGCGCATCTACGATGACATTCGGTCGCGAATGGGCGTGCCGATGGTTGCGCTGTTCTACCGCAACCTCGCCGCAATCGACGGCGCGCTGGAATGGATGTGGGCCGTGATCCGGCCCATGGTCGATGACGGTCGCCTCGAGAGCGCCGCAGCCTCGGTCGCGTCGCAAGGTCACTGCGCGCGGATCGGACCCCTGAGCGTGGCTGATCCGGCGACGGCGCGGGCCGCATCGGACATCGTCGCTGCCTATAACCGGGCCAATCCGTTCAATCTGACATGCGCCATGGTTCTCGGGCAGTGTCTTTCGTCGTCCCGTTCGACGCCGCCTGACGCCGCGATTCCGGCGGGGCACTTGCCGCCCGCTGTCGCGACGCTGCCAGCGATGGTGGCGCTGGACGCGATTCCGACCGAGGTCATGACGCGCCTTGCCGCACTGGAAACGCCCGACACCCGCGGCGACGGTATCGTCGCGAGCCTCTATCGCCATCTCGCGCATTGGCCGGATCTTCTCGCAGCAGCGGCCGAGGCGCTTGCGCCGCGCTTCGGTGACGGTGGTGTCCAAACAGCCGCCCGCGCGGTCGCGGCGCGAGCTTCCGAACTGGCGCCGCACCTGTTGGCGGATACCGGCATCCCGGCGCTGCCGGATGCGCTCGAAGCGAACCGGGCAGTCGTGTCCCGGTCGGTTGAGCGGTTTTCGCGGCGTATCCCTGAAATGATCGTCGCCGGCCGGCTGCTTGCCGCGGCAATGGGCGAGAACGGCGAATAGCGGCCGATCGCGCTTTGATTCCGATCATGGCCCTTCGCGCGCACAGGCCGTAACTAGAACCCGATGGCAGAGGCGCGCGCATCGTCGGGGCAGGCGGAAGCGGAACAGCGAACCGCGACCTTTCGGACCCGGGACCTGACGAAGGTCTACCGCACCGGCGAAGTCGAGGTTCACGCCTTGCGCGGGGTGAATCTCTCGATCGGCGAGAGCGAAATCGTTGCGTTGCTGGGCCCCTCGGGCAGCGGCAAGTCGACCTTGCTCAATATCATCGGCGGACTCGATACGCCGACCAGTGGCGAGGTCTTCTTTCGTGATTTGAATCTCACCGCGCTTGGTCCGTCGGGCCTGACGCGCTATCGCCGCGACAACGTCGGCTTCGTCTTCCAGTTCTACAACCTGATTCCGAGTCTGACGGCACGTGAGAACGTGCAGTTGGTGACCGAGCTGGCGAAGGCGCCGATGCTGCCCGGAGAGGCGCTCGATCTGGTGGGCCTGTCGAAACGCGCGGATCATTTCCCAGCGCAGCTTTCCGGCGGAGAACAACAGCGAGTGGCCATCGCCCGCGCCATTGCCAAGCGGCCTGACGTGTTGCTTTGCGATGAGCCGACCGGCGCGCTCGATTCCGAGACGGGCGTCCTCGTCCTCGAGGTGATCTCGCGCGTCAATCGCGAACTGGGCACCACCTGCGCGCTCATTACCCACAACGCCTCGATCGCGGAGATGGCGCATCGGATTGTGCGGTTCTTCGACGGCCACATTGCTTCGGACGAAGTCAATCGAAGCCCGCGCGAGCCGGGCGATATCGTCTGGTAGCGCCATGCTCGACCGCAAGATGATTCGCGATCTGCGCCGGCTTTGGAGCCAGGCCTTGGCCATTGCGCTCGTCATGGCGAGCGGGATCGCCGTCTTCGTGATGGCGCTGACCACGATGCGCAATCTCGAGGAAACGCGCGACGCCTACTATGAGCGTTACCGGTTTCCCCATGTCTTCGCCCATGTGAAGCGTGCGCCGGAATCGCTGGCAACGCGCCTCGCTGCGATTCCCGGTGTGAACGCCGTCGCGCCTCGTGTGGTCGTCGACGTCAATCTCGACGTGCCGGGCGTGATCGAACCTGCGACCGGTCGCCTCGTGTCAATCCCGGAGCGCCAACGTCCGCCCTTGAACGACCTCTACTTGCGTGCCGGAGACTGGCCGTCGCCGCGCAATCCGGATCAGGTCGTCGCGTCGGCTGCCTTCATCGAGGCGCACGACATGGGCGTAGGCGACAGCCTCGACGCCATAATCAACGGTCGCAAGCGCACGCTTTCTATCGTCGGCGTCGCCCAGTCGCCTGAGTTCCTATATACGATCCCGCCGGGTGCTTTGATGCCCGACGACCGGCTCTTCGGGATTCTGTGGATGCGCCACGATGCACTTGCGGCGGCCTACGATCTGAAGGGTGCGTTCAATGACGTAGGTCTGACGGTGCAGCGTGGGGCATCGGTCGACGACATCATCGCCGAAGTCGACCGACTGCTGACGCCTTACGGCGGCGTCGGCGCCTCTGCGCGCAAGGATCAGATCTCGCACTTCTTTCTCGAAGGCGAGATTGAGGAATTGCGGCTCATGTCACAGAACATTCCGGCGATATTTCTCGGTGTCGCGGCGTTTCTACTGAACATCGTGATCTCGCGCCTGGTGGCGACCGAGCGCGAACAGATCGGACTGCTCAAAGCGGTCGGCTACCGCAATGTTACCGTCGCCTGGCACTACCTGAAGCTGGTTCTTGTCGTGGTGCTCGTTGCGACGGCAATCGGCGCCGTGGGCGGTCTCTACCTCGCAGGAGCGATGACGAAGCTCTATGGGGTGTTTTTCGATTTTCCGATCCTGCTCGTCCAAGCGCATGGCGATGTCATCGGCTTGGCCATCGCCGTTGGGTTGGTGGCGGGGTTGGTCGGTGGCGTCACGGCGGTCTGGCGCGCGGTGCGCTTGCCGCCGGCAGAGGCGATGCGGCCGCCGGCGCCAACGGTGTACCGCCAGGGTCTTTTCGAGACGGTTCTCCTGTCGCATTTGCTGACTGCGCCGGCGCGCATGGTCATCCGCCACCTTACGCGCTGGCCGCTTCGCAGCGCGCTCACCTCGCTCGGTATCGCAATGGCCGTCGCGCTGCTGGTCTCGGCACTGCACTGGCTCGATTCGATCGACTATATGATCGATGTTCTCTACGACCGGCAGTCGCGCCAGGATGTCACCATCAGTTTCGTCGAGCCGCTTTCGTTGTCGGCGATGCATGATGTGGCGGTGTTGCCCGGTGTTTTGGCCGCTGAACCGTTCCGCGCCGTACCGACAGCTTTGAGGGTGGGGCACCGAGAGCGGCGTGAGGCGATCATCGGCGTGCTGGCGGAACCCGACCTTGACCGCGTCCTGGACACCGATTTGCAGCCCACCGTCGTGCCGCGCGAAGGCCTGGTCTTGTCGTCGACACTTGCCGACGCGCTCCAGGTCGGCCCTGGCGAATTTGTTTCGGTCGAGGTGTTGGAGTCGCGCCGTAACAAGATCGACGTGCGCGTAGCGCAGGTCGTCGAGACCTATCTGGGCGCGCCTGCCTACATGGAAATCAATGCGCTCAACACGTTACTGCAGGAGGGCCCGCGCATGAGCGGTGCCAACCTCCTCGTCGATTCGTCGCAGTACGAGGCGTTTTACCGCGAGGTCAAGGAAACGCCGGCGATCGCGGGGACCGCCCTGCTTTCAGACGCGGTACGCACGATGCGCGAAACCATAGCCGAGACGATCAACATCATGGTCAGCTTTTTCGTTGGCTTCGCGTCCATCATCGCATTCGGCGTCGTCTACAACAGCGCCCGGATCTCACTGTCGGAACGGGCACGCGAGCTGGCGTCGATGCGCGTTCTCGGCTTTTCGCGCGCTGAGGTGTCGCGCATTCTTCTCGGCGAGGTCGCGGCACTGACGGTCGTCGCGCTGCCGATCGGTTGTGCCATCGGGTACGGAATTTCCTGGGGCTTGACGCAGGCCATCAGCAACGAGCTCTATCGCCTGCCTCTGGTCATCGATCGTTCGACCTACGGCGTCAGCATGTTGTTCGTCGTCGTTGCGTCGGCTGTGTCCGGGCTGATTGTCCGCCGTCGCCTCGACCACCTCGACCTCGTGTCGGTCCTCAAGACAAGGGAGTAGTCATGCGGATCCGAAGTGCCGTCACCACAGTGGTCGTAGCCGGCGTTGCCGCCCTCGTCGTCGGCTTCTTGATGTGGCCCGAGCCTGTACCGGTGGACATAGGCGCGGTGGCGCGCGCGCCATTGGCCGTGACCGTCAAAGGGGAGGGAATCACCCGTGTGCGCGACATGTACATGGTCTCCGCGCCGATCTCGGGCCGGGTGCTGCGCATCGAAAGCGACGTCGGCGATCCTGTCATCGCCGGCGAAACGGTGATTGCCCGCATCGAGCCGAGCGACCCAACGTTTCTCGACGCCCGTTCGCGCACCCAGGCCGAGGCTGCCGTGCGCGCAGCCGAAGCCAACAAGCGCCTTGCCGAAGCGGCGCTCGCACGCTCGCAGGCGGAGCTCGAGTTCACCACATCGGAACTGGAGCGCGCGGCGGCCCTGGCGGCGCGCAACACCATCTCGCAGCGCGCCCTCGAGCGTGCGGAGATCGACCTGCGAACCCGTGAGGCTGTCGTCGCCGAAGCCGACGCGGCGCTGCGCGCCCGCACCTTTGAACTCGAAAACGCCCGCGCGATGCTCATCGTGCCGGACGGCGAGAGCGGCTTGAACCCGGCAGGCGGTTGCTGTGTGGCGCTGCGCGCGCCGGTCAGCGGCAACGTCCTTCAGATTCTGCGGGAAAGCGAAGGCGTCGTTGCGGCGGGCACGCCGCTGGCGCAGATCGGCGACCCGCGCGACCTTGAGGTCGTTGTCGATCTTCTGTCACAGGATGCGGTGCGCGTCGTCCAGGGCGCGCCGGCGGCCATCGAGGATTGGGGCGGCGAGCCGGCGCTCAATGCGCTCGTTCGCCGCATCGAACCGTTCGCCTTCACGAAGGTGTCGGCGCTCGGCATCGAGGAGCAGCGCGTCAACGTGATCCTCGACATCTCGGACGCGCCGGAACGCTGGCGTGCCCTCGGACACGGCTACCGCGTCGACGTCAGCATCCAGCTGTGGCGCGACGAGAACGCGCTGCAGGTGCCGGTCAGCGCGCTTTTCCGTAGCAACGGCGACTGGACGGTCTTCGTGGTGAGCGAGGGCGTCGCGGCGCTGCGCCCGGTCGAGATCGGCCGGCGCAATGCGACGGCCGCGCAGATCCTGTCCGGACTGGATGAAGGCGACACCGTCATCCTGCATCCGGGTGACCGGGTCGAGCATGGCGGTAGCGTCATCGACCGCGCGGCGCTGATCGACTAGCGGACCTTGTCGCCGCGCTTGTCGAACACCTCGCGGGCTGCGGCGAGACCGGTCGTCGCGGCCGGAAATCCGGCATAGGCCGCCATCTGGAGGATGGTCTCGATCACTTCGGCCGGCGTCGCGCCGACGTTCAGTGCCCCGGCGATGTGCGTCTTGAGGTGCGGCTTGTACGAGCCGAGCGCCGTCAAAGCCGCCACCGTGCAAAGTTGCCGAGTCTTCAGGTCGAGCGAGGGCCGCGCATAGAGATCGCCGTAGACGAACTCCGCCAGGTAGCGCCCGATGTCGGGATCGAGGTCGTCGAACGCCTTGAGGGCGGCTTCGGCACTTTGCGTGCCGACGATCTCTTCGAGTTTGCGGAAGCCGGCGTCGTACGCGTCGCCCTTGGTCATTGCCCGGCGTCCAGGTAGTTCCACGGTCGTTTGGCGCGGTCGGCGTCCTGCCATGTCTTGATCTCGTCCCAGCGCTCCATCGTGATGCCGATATCGTCGAGCCCCTTGAGGAGCTTTTCCTTGCGGGCCGGATCGATCTCGAAGGCAAACGCCGCGCCGTCCGGCGCCGTGACGGTCTGGGCTTCCAGGTCGACCGTGACCTCGCCGCCGTCGTCGAGCTGCGCCGCGATGGCCTCGACCTGCGCTTCCGGCAGGACGAGCGGCAGCACGAGATTCTTGAAGCAGTTGTTGAAGAAGATCTCGCCGAAGGATGGCGCGATGACGCAACGGATTCCGTATCCCTTGAGCGCCCAGACCGCATGCTCCCGCGATGAGCCACAGCCGAAGTTGTCGCGCGCCAGGAGGAACTTGGCGCCCTGGTATTGCGGTTGGTTGAGAACGAAGTCGCCGCGCGGCGTCTTCTCGTCCTTCTCGTAGCGCCAGTCGCCGAACAAGAAGCCGCCGAAACCGTCCTTGCCGGTCTCGTTGATCCGCGTCAGGAAGCGGCTCGGGCACAGCGCGTCGGTATCGATATTGGCGCGCAGCAGCGGGGCGGCGACGCCGGTGAGTGTAGTGAATTTCTCGTCCATGATTAGCTCGCCAGTTTGCGTACGTCGGTGATCTTGCCGGTCACGGCGGCGGCCGCGACCATCTCCGGGCTTGCGAGGTGCGTGCGCACGCCTACGCCCTGCCGGTTCTCGAAGTTGCGGTTGGTCGACGAGATGGCCCGGCCACCCTGCTTGAACTTGTCGCCGCCGAGCGACACGCACATCGAGCAGCCCGGTTCGCGCCATTCGAAACCGGCTTCCTTGAACACCTTGTCGATGCCTTCGGCCTCGGCGTCGCGTTTGACGAGACCGGAGCCCGGCACGCACCAGGCCTGGATACCGTCGACAACCTTGCGCCCCTTCAGCACCTTGGCGGCCGCGCGCAGGTCGGATAGCCGCGCATTGGTGCACGAGCCGATGAACGCGACGTCGATCGGCGTGCCCTCGATCTCTTGATTGGGCTGCAGGCCGGTATAGAGCAGGGCGCGTTCGATGTAGGCCTTCTGTTCGGCGCTCGTCGCCGCCTCGGGATCGGGGATGCGTCCGTCGACGCCGATCACGTCTTGCGGGCTCGTGCCCCAGGTGATCATCGGCCGGATCTTCGTCGCGTCGATGGTTTCCTCACGGTCGAACGCCGCGCCCTCGTCGGTGGGCAGCGTGCGCCAATAGGCCAACGCCTTATCCCAAAGTTCGCCCTTCGGGGCGTAGGGCTTGTCCTTGAGATAGTCGAAAGTGACATCGTCGGCCGCGATCATGCCGTAACGTGCTGCCATCTCGATCGACATGTTGCACATCGTCAGTCGTGCCTCGACCGGTAGCGCCCGCACGGCCGCGCCGGCGTACTCGATGACGTGGCCGTTGCCGGCCTTCGCGCCGAGTTGGCCGATCGTATAGAGGATCATGTCCTTTGCGGTGACGCCCGGCGCGACGTCGCCCTCGAAGGTGATGCGCATCGTTTTCGGTTTCTGCGCGACGATGGTCTGCGTCGCCAGCACGTGCTCGATCTCGGTCAGGCCGACACCCCAGGCCAGTAGTCCAAGCCCACCGATCGTTGAGGTATGGGAATCGCCGCAGATCAGGGTCGAGCCGGGCAGGGCGATGCCCTGCTCGGGCGTGAACACGTGGCAGATGCCCTGGCGCTCGTCGCCGAGGTCGAACATCGTGATGCCGTATTCCTTGCACTTGCGCCGCAGGCCCTGCACGCCCGCTTTACCGCCGGCGATCTTGGTTTCGTCGGTCCGGCCCGTTTCTGTCTCGATGCCGTGGTCCTGGGTCGCGAAGTGCAACTCGGGGTTGGGCATCTTCATGCCGCGCTTGTCGAGCGGTTCGAACACCAGCGATCCCAGAAGGTCGTGCATGATGTTGCGATCGACGTGAAGCAGCGAATAGCCGTTCTTGAAGTCGTGGATTTCGTGATCGTCCCAGATCTTCTGGAATAGCGTGCGTGGTTGGGCCATGGACGGTTCTCGTTGGTTGTGAGCGACGAAGCTAGCACCCCGGGCCGGGGTGCGGGATTGGTTGCCGGGTCAATGTTCGCGGAGCAGACGACCGCAGCCATCGAGCCGGTCGTCGAATCCGTTGCTGCGCAGCGCGTGCCAAAGAAGCACGCTGTTGATGTGGAGGATAGGCTTGCCCACCCCGCGTTCCACTTCGTCAGCAAGGCGCATGGCGAACAGGTTGGTGCACGTCACCAGCACGACGTCGGCGTCAGTCGCCGCGATCTCCGTCATCCCGGCGCGTAGCGCATCCTCCGAGGTGTCCACGATTTCGAAGGCCGAACCGCGGTTCAGCCCGTGCGCGCCGGAAACGGCATAGCCGCATGCCTCCCATAGCCCGCCGGAAACGACACCGGTATCAGGCAGGCGCGGCGTCACGACTGCAAGCCGTTGTACTTCCATTGCTTCAAGGGCTTCGAGATAGGCGAGCGCCGCGGTCGAGACGCTTCGGCCGGTCTGCTCCCGGTAGGCTACGTCCAGGGCCTCGTGCTGGGCTCTTGAGATCGTGAAGCCGGCATCCCCGATGATGTAGTGATCGACCTCGGCCGCTGCCAGCCGTGCCAGCGCGCCGGGTCGGCCATTCATGGTTGCCTGCGACATGTCTCGGAATTCCTTGTCGTTCGACCATGCAGCGGGCGTTTCACGGCTGACACGCGCGGTATTGATCGTGATGCCGTGCGGAACGGCCTGGTGCATCTCACTTTCGCACACGGTGTTGCGCTCGGGCACGATCAGCCCCCACTTCGCGCGATATCCCATGCGGTCAGGCATTGCGACCCCCTAATACGGTGTTCCCTTGGCGCGCTGCGCACTCAATGCGGCCACGTGCCATTCGAACTCCTCCAGGAAGCGCCCGGCACGCCGCCGCCACGCGTCGTCGTTCGGTGTGCCGTCTTCCTCGAATGCCTTGTGCACCGCAGGCACCGGTAGCAGGGAAGAGATCGACGGCATGCCGATCTCGGCAAGCGTCATCCGCAACGCCATGGCAGCACGAACTCCACCTAATGATCCCTGCGAGTAGCAGACAATCGCGGAGGGCCGCCAGAACCACTCTTCCAGGAAATGATCCAGCAGGTTCTTGAGTGCCGGCGGAACTCCGTGGTTGTACTCGCCGCTCACGACGACAAATCCGTCGGATGCCTTGATGTTCTGGGCGAGCTTTTCGAGATTGGCCGGTGCCGTGCCGGGTTCGTATTCCTTGTATATGCGGTCGAGCAGGGGGAGTTGCGCTTCCAGTGCGTCGATCAGCGTCACCGTATGGCCGCGGGCCTCGATCTCGCCTTCTATGAAGCGTGCGGCTCTGATGCCTTGTCGGTCCCGGCGGACGGATCCGTATAGAACCGTGATCTGATATGTCATCGCTGAAGCTGTCCTCCCGTGTGCTAGATACTAGCAGCCGGAGCGCCGCAGTGTGGGAGGACCGAACGGATGGAGAAGATTGCTGTTGTCGGAGCGGGCATGGTCGGCCGCGCCTGGGCCATTGTATTCGCCCGCGCGGGCCGCGCCGTGGCCCTTTATGACACCGACGCCAATGCGTTGGAGAATGCGCTGGTGCTGATTGCCGGTGCGGCCAACGACCTGCACCGGGAAGGCCTTGTCGATGAGGACGCCCAGGCCATCGTCGGGCGGATCACCGCGACGACCGATCTGGCTGCGGCGCTCGACGGCGCGGACTATGTCCAGGAAAACGCACCGGAAGACCTCGACATCAAGAAGAAGGTCTACGGCGAGATGGATGCTCTTGCCGGTTCCGACACGGTCATCGGCAGTTCGACGTCGGGTATCCGCGCGTCGCAGTTCAGCGAACAATTGAAGGGCCGTGCGCGGTGCCTCGTTGCCCATCCGGTCAATCCGCCCAGTGTCGTTCCCCTGGTCGAACTGGCGCCAGCGCCGTGGACCGACCCGGCTGCGGTCGAAAAAGCGCGTGCGCTCATGGAAGCGGTCGGTCAGCAGCCGATCACCGTGCTGAAGGAGATCGACGGCTTCATCCTCAACCGGCTGCAGGGTGCGCTGCTCAACGAGGCCATGCGGCTGATTGCGGACGGCTACGTCACCACCGCAGACCTCGACAAGACGGTGAAGTACGGCCTCGGGTTGCGCTGGTCGTTTATGGGGCCGATGGAGACGATCGACCTCAACGCGCCGGAGGGCGTGCCCGACTATTCGGCACGCTACGGGCCGATCTATCACCAGGTCGCAAAGGAGGCCGACGCGCGGCCATGGGACGAGAAACTGTTCGGCCAGGCGGCGCGCGACCGGCGCGAGACGTTGCCGATGGAGCAGCATGTCGAACGTCAGAAATGGCGTGACCGGCGCCTCATGGCGCTGGCGCGCCACAAGAAGGAAGCTGCCGAGCGACTGGGCGACTAGGGTTCTTTGCTTCAGCGGGCAGAATGCCCGCAGCGCATCACTCCGCGGCCTGCTTCCCGTAGCGAACCACCCGCAGGTCGGCCTGTGCCTTGTGGCCGGCGAAGTTCTCGATGGCGCACAGCCGTGAGCAATACTCGCCGATCAGCGCCGACGCATCCTCGGTGCAGCGTTGGTAGGTCACCGTCTTGATGAACTTGCCGACCCACAATCCACCGGTATAGCGCGCGGCCTTGCGCGTCGGCAGCGTGTGGTTGGTGCCGATCACCTTGTCGCCGTAGGCGACGTTGGTTTCCTTGCCGAGGAACAGCGCGCCGTAGTTCTTCATGTTGTCGAGGAAGTACTGCGGGTCCTTGGTCAGCACCTGGACATGCTCCGACGCGAGGTCGTCGGCGGCCGTCACCATTTCGTCGACCGTGTCGCACAGGATGATGCGGCCGTAGTCCTTCCACGCCACGCTGGCGACGTCGGCTGTTTCCAGCGTCTTGAGCTGGCGCTCGATCTCGCCGGGAACCGCGTCGGCAAGCGCCTTCGATGTCGTCAGCAGGATCGCGGGCGAGTTCGGGCCGTGCTCGGCCTGGCCCAGCAGGTCGGTCGCGCACATCTCGGCGTCCGCGGTCTCGTCGGCGATGATCAGCGTTTCCGTCGGCCCGGCGAGCAGGTCGATCCCGACGCGGCCGAACAGCTGGCGCTTGGCTTCGGCGACGAAGGCGTTGCCCGGGCCGACGATCATGTCGACCGGCGCGATCGTGTCAGTGCCGATCGCCATTGCGGCAATCGCCTGTACGCCGCCCAGGATGTAGATCTCGTCGGCGCCGGCGAAGTGCATCGCGGTGATGGTCTCGGCCGGCAGCTTGCCGTTGATCGGCGGGGTGCAGGCGACGACGCGGCGCACGCCTGCGACCTTCGCGGTCAGCACGCTCATGTGCGCCGAGGCGACCATCGGATAGCGCCCGCCCGGCACGTAGCAGCCGACCGAGTCGACCGGCAGGTTCTTGTGGCCGAGCACGACGCCCGGGATCGTCTCGACCTCGACGTCGTGCATAGACTCGCGTTGCTTCTGCGCGAAGTTGCGGATCTGGGTCTGGGCGAACTTGATGTCTTCGATCGTTTGCGGGGCGACCGAGGCGACGACCTCACCGATTTGCTCTGCGGTGAGGCGAAAGGAGTCTGGCGCCCACTTGTCGAACTTGGTCGACAGCTCGCGAACCGCCGCGTCGCCCCAAGCCTTGATATCGGCAATAATGCCTTCCACCGTTTGCCGGACCTGTTGGTCGGCTTCCTCGCGTTCTTCTTCTGTCTTGCCAGTCTTCAGATCACGGATCATGGGGCCTCCCTGGGTGCCGGTCATGGCGGGGCTGATTTGGCGAACACTTAGGCCGCATCGCGGCGATGTCAAACCGGGCTTGCGAGGCGTGTGGACGCCGTCCTGCGCCTTGCTGCGGCGCATGTTTTACGCTGTTTTAATGTACGGTCAATCTGGGTTGACTTGCTCCGGGGTGCAACCTAGGTTTCGCGCTCGCTGCGGCTGTTAGAGCGGTTTTCAGGCCGTCAGCAACGATTCTCATACGCCGGAGAACGGGTCCGCAAAGGGTCCGCCCGGTGCCTGTTGAAAGAGGCAGTCGATGAGCAGCGAGGCTAGAGGCGAAGTCCAGTTGGTGAACCTCACCAAGCATTTTGGTGAGACCAAGGCCGTTACCGACATCAATCTGACCATTCCGGATGGTGCCTATTGCTGCATGATCGGTCCTTCGGGCTGCGGCAAGACGACCATCCTGCGCATGATCGCCGGCCACGAGCACCCGACCTCCGGGCACGTGATGATCGGCGGCCAGCAGGTCGAAGGCCTGACGCCGGTCCAGCGCGGCACTTCGATGATGTTCCAGAGCTACGCCCTTTTCCCCCATCTGACGGTCGCCGAGAACGTCGCCTTCAGCCTCAAGGTGAAGGGCATCGACAAGGCCGAGCGCCGCAAACAGGCGATGGAGGTCCTCGAAACCGTCCAGATGACCCATCTCGCCGACCGCGTTCCGGCGCAGCTCTCCGGGGGCCAGCAGCAGCGTGTCGCGCTTGCGCGTTCGCTGATCACTAATCCGAAGGTGCTTTTGCTCGACGAGCCGCTGTCGGCGCTCGATGAATTTCTCCGCCTTCAGATGCGCGAAGAGCTCCGCCGCCTGCAGAAAGAGATCGGCATCACCTTCATTCACGTCACACATACCCAGCCGGAAGCTCTGGCGCTCGCCGACCTGATCGTGGTGATGGACGAAGGTCGCATCGACCAGGCGGGAAGCGCGCGGGAGATCTTCAATCAGCCGGTATCGGGCTACGTCGCAGAGTTCATGGGCGGCTGGAACGTCTTCAAGGGTGCGGTCGAATCGTCAGACGCCAACGAAGCGACCGTGGTTGAAACCAGCGGCGAGAAGTTCGTCGTCGCCAAGAGCGGCCTGTCGAAGGGCAGCCAGGTCGGGTTCGCCATTCGTCGCGACCGGGTCCACATGACCCGCGGCCACGACGCTTCGAAGAACACCAACGCCATCGCCGGCACGATCCACGGCATCGAGTATCAGGGCACATGGGTGAAGATGACCATGGTGCGCACCGATACCGGTGAGCACGTGGTAGCGAACGAGTCGGAGGAGGAGTTCTTCGCCAACCCCGTCGACTTCGGCGATCCGGTCACGGCGTACTGGTCGGCCGAAGACAGCCATCTGCTCTCGCATTAGGTCGCACTGCCGCCGCGCCGTGGGCTAAGCTCGACCCATGGCGCTGCATGATCTCACTCTGACCGAAACGCTCGCCGGCCTCGCAGCCGGTGATTTCAACGCGCGCGATCTGGCCGATGATCTCCTCGCGCGGGCCGAGCGCTGGTCTGATCTCAATGCGTTCATTGCGCTGGACGCCACGGCGATCCGGGGTGTAGCGGACGAAGCTGATGCGCGGCGCTGTGCCGGCGTGGCGCTGCCGCTGTTGGGCGCGCCGATCGTCATTAAGGACAACATCGAGGTGGCAAGGGTGCCGACGACGGCCGGTACCAATGCGCTACGAGGCAACGTCGCGGCAAAGGACGCGCCGGTGCTCGACCCGCTGCGCACGGCGGGCGCGGTGTTCTTCGGCAAGGCGAACCTGCACGAACTCGCGTTTGGCTGTACGTCGAACAACGGTGCCTTCGGCCCGGTCGGCAATCCCTACGATCCGGACCGGGTCGCTGGTGGCAGCAGTGGCGGGACCGCGGCCGCCGTGGGCGCTCGTCTCGCACCGGCGGGACTCGGTTCCGACACCGGCGGGTCGGTGCGCATTCCGGCCGCATTCTGCGGTATCGTCGGATTTCGGCCGACTACAAAGCGCTATCCGCAGGCTGGCATCGTGCCGCTTTCCGCGACGCGCGACACCGCCGGTCCGATGGCCCGTTCGGTCGTCGATGTGGCGCTTCTTGACCGCGTCATCACAGGTGCGGCCGCGGCACCGGCGCCTGCATTGCGCGACCTGCGGCTTGGGGTGCCGCGGGGCTATTTCTTCGAAGGCCTCGATCCGGCGATCGCGCGCGGCATCGAACATGTTCTCGCACGCCTGGGGGGCTATGGCGTCACGCTTGTCGAGGCGGATGTCCCCGACCTGGAGGCGGTACACAAGGCAGGCAACTTCCCGGTCATCCTCTATGAAGCCGTGCGCGACCTGAAGGCATACCTCGCGCAATGCGGCGCCGACGTCGATCTCGCTGCTGTGATCGAGGAGATCGCGAGCCCGGACGTTGTCGACATTGTTGATCCGCTCATGGGCGACGGCGCGGTGACAGAGGAGTCCTACCGCGAGGCCATCGAAGTGCACCGGCCGCACTTGCAGCGTCTCTACGCCAACTACTTCGACGCGCACCGTCTCGACGCGATGATCTACCCGACGACACCCGTTCTGCCGGTGCCGATCGAGCAGGAGCAGTCCGGCAC
Source organism: Alphaproteobacteria bacterium (assembly GCA_038116985.1). GTDB lineage: Bacteria > Pseudomonadota > Alphaproteobacteria > SHVP01 > SHVP01 > CALJDF01. The sequence goes on from JAYOEZ010000033.1 coordinate 20,559, forward strand.
GCTGGAGGGCGGCAACGTGGTGCCCGCGATCACCCTGTTCGACCGCAACGTCAGCCCCTCAAGCAATGCCGGCATTCCCAGCCTGACCATGCCGGTAGGGCTCACGGACGACGGCCTGCCGCTCAGCATTACCCTCGATGCGCGGGAAGGCGACGATGCGTCGCTACTGGCGTTGGCGCAGGCGATCGAGGCGCAAGAACCGGAGATGCCGCCGCCGGCGGACTAGGTCAGCCGCCAGGCGGGTGATGCGTCATCCAGTGCCGCGCGATTTCGATGCGGCGCGCGATCCAGACGTCGTCGTGTTGCTGTACGTAGTCGAGGAACCGCGCCAGCGCTTCCGCGCGCGCAGGCCTTCCGCTCAATCGGCAATGCAGTCCGATAGACATCATCTTTGGCGCCGATCCGCCCTCGCGATACAGATGGTCGAACGCGGCCTTGAGATAGGTCGTGAAGTCCTCGCCCGACATCCAGCCCGGCGCCAGAGAATACTTGAAGTCGTTGGTATCGAGCGCGTAGGGCAGGATCAGCAATGGCTTGCTCTCGACCTCGATCCAGTAGGGAAGATCGTCGTTGTAGAACTCCGACGCATAGAGGGTACCGCCTTCCTCCATCAGCAGAGGTAGCGTGTTGTCGCTGTAGCGTCCGGTGTACCAGCCCAGGGGCCGTTCGCCGCACAACTCGCGGATAGTGTCGATACAAAGACGGATATGCTCGCGCTCAACGTCCTTCGGCACGTCGGCGTAGTCGAACCAGCGCCAATGGTGGCTCGCCACTTCGTGGCCGCCCTCTACCATTGCCCGCGCAGCCTCCGGATTGCGTTGCAGGGCGATGCCCACCGCCCAGGACGTGAACGGAATGCCGCGTTCGTTGAACAGCTTGAGGATGCGCCAGAAGCCGGCGCGGCTGCCGTACTCGAACAGATCCTCGACGAAACGATTGCGGCGACCCTCAAGTGCCGGCAACCCGTTCATCTCGGTCAAGTAGTTCTCCGAGACGCCGTCGCCGTCCATCACCGTGCGTTCGCCGCCCTCCTCATAGTTGAGAACGAAACTGACAGCGAGGCGCGCGCAGTTCGGCCATCGGGGATCTGGCGGCTTGCCGGCGTAGCCGACGAGATCGCGGGGGTAGGGTTCGTTCATCGTCTCGCTCCTTGGTGCTTTCGCATGCGTCCGGTTACTGGCGCTGGGGCCTGTCTGATTGCTACCGTCCGTCAGAACCGTGCAACAGGAGTACACTACATGACCGCCGTCGGCCCTCGCCCGCCATCGCTCGAAGAAATCCTGCAACTCTCCGACGAATTCGGTCTTGAGATCGGCGTGGACGAGGCCGAGGAGTACCAGGCGGTGATGGCCGGTGCCTTTCGGACCTACCAGGCGCTCGACGCTTTGAGCGAGCCGCGGCCCCCGGTGGCCTGGCCGCGCAGCCCGGGCCACCGCCCGGACCCGGAAGAAAACCCCTTCAACGCCTGGTACTGGCGTACTGAGATCAAGGGGAGGCCCGACGGTCCGCTGGCAGGCGAACGCGTCGGCGTGAAGGATTCGATTTGCGTCGCGGGCGTGCCGATGGCCAACGGCTCGCGCACGCTCGACGGCTTCATCCCCGATGTCGACGCGACCGTCATCACGCGCCTGCTGGATGCCGGCGCCACCATCGTCGGCAAGACGACGGCCTCGGACCTGTGCGGCGTGGCCGGCGGCCACGACCATCCCTTCGGCACCGTGCGCAATCCGCACGACCCCGCGCGCTCGCCGGGTGGGTCGTCGTGCGGCTCGGGTGCGGCGATCGCGGCCGGCGACGTCTCCATGGTGCTGGGCGGCGACCAGGGAGGGTCAATCCGCATTCCGGCAGCCTGGTGCGGCACTGTCGGCATGAAGGCGACGTTCGGCCTCGTGCCCTACACCGGCTGTATGGGCATGGAGACCTCGCTCGATCACGTCGGGCCGATGAGCGACACCGTGGGCAACTGCGCCCGCCTCATGGCCGCCATCGCCGGTCCTGACCCTCTCGATCCGCGTGCCGCCGGACTGCCGGACGACTGCGTCGGCGACTACCTCGGCGCCATCGAGCAGGACGTGAAGGGGCTCACCATCGGCGTCATGAAGGAGGGCTTCGGTCATGAGGAGTGGCCGACCTTGGGTTTCGGGGCGAGCGAGCCGGTAGTCGACGACCGCGTGCGCGAAACCGTCGCCGCGCTGGAAGCTGCTGGCGCCAATGTTGTGGAGGTCTCCGTTCCCGAACACGTCGATGCGGCGCACGTTCTCGTTGCACTGCTTGAGGAAGGCGTGTGCGCCAACATGCTGCGCGGCAACGCCACCGGCCATGGATGGCAGGGCTTCTACGACACGCGGTTGCTCGACACTTTCGCCCGCGGTTGGCGCCAGCAAGCGGCCGACCTGCCGCCGCCGATCAAGACGATTCTGCTCGTCGGCGAGCACATGCACCGCCACTACCACGGCCACTACTACGCCAGAGCACAGAACATGCGCCCCGCGATCCGCGCCGCCTACGAGCGCGCGCTGACGCAGTGCGACGCGCTGGTCATGCCGACGCTGCCGTTCCGTGCCCCGGTGATGCCCGACAACGACGCGCCGTTGCCCGAGCGCATGACGGTCGCGCTCAGCATGATCGGCAACGTCTGCCAGGCCAACGTGACCGGCCAGCCCGCAATCACCGTGCCCTGCGCCATGGCCGACGGCCTGCCGATCGGAATCCAGCTCATGGGCCGGCACTTCAGCGAGGCGACGTTGCTGCGCCTTGCAGCCGCCGTTGAGCGTGCCGGCGACTGGCGGTCGCGCTAGCGCCTAGTCGTCGCCCTTGTAGCCGGCGCCGCCATCCATCATGGCGTGGGCGAGGTTGTACTTGGTCACCGCCGGGCGCGGATAGGCCTTGCGGCTGTGTGTCAGGTTCAGTCCGAGCAATGCCTCTGCCAGCTTGTAGGTGAGGGGGCCGGGATTGATGACCGGCACAGGCAGGTTCTCGGCCAGATAGGCGTGCGATTCATGCATCGTCGTCGAGCCGAGGCAGATCGCTTCGGCGCCATCCTCCTCGATCAACTGCATGCCGGCGTCGCGAAGCTTTGGGAAGACGTCCTCTTCCTTGCCGCCAAGCAGGTTTTCCGGATCCGGCATGATGTTGGGCGAACGGATGCCGGCACATAGGTGGTCGAGCCCATACTCGCGGACGGTCTTCTTGTAGAGCGCCTTCCACGGGTCCCACTGCGTCAGCACGCCGAAGTTGGTGGCAAGCAGGAGGCACGTCAGATAGGACGCCTTGCCGGGCGCGATCACCGGAATGTCCAGCACGCTGCGAAGGCCGTTCTGTCCGGAGTCGCTCATGGTGTCGATACAGACGGCGTCGTAGCCGTCTTCCTGCGCCGTTAGACCCGCCTCGAACATCGACATGTCCGCCAGGACGCCGTCGTGGTAGCTGTCATACAGCGCCGGCCCCGCCTTGACCGGCCGGTAGTCGAATTCGATGTCGGGGCCGAGTTCTGCTGGGCCCGCCGCTTGGAAAGACCGTTTTCGTCGAATGCGAATGGCACCAGGACGACGACTCGCTTCTTCTTGCTCATAACTTCCTCCCTCGTTTCGGGCACAGAGTGCCTGCTGGCGCGGGCGCCGACAATGCTCCGACCCGAAATGGAGAGAGGGTCAGCCCCTCAGGTCGCGGGGCCGCGTCACGCACACACCGGGTCCGAAGTTCGGCGTGTCGTTGGGTTTCTCGAAACGGATAGAGACCCAGCGGTCGGGCCCGTCGCGCAGCAACAGCGAGACTGTCGTGCTCGGGAAGAACCAACGGTGCTGGATCGTTTCGTGCCAGCGTGCGTTGTGGCAATGCTCCCAGAACTCGTGCGCCGGCCCGTAGCGTTCAGTGAACTCGGCGAGGAAGGTGTTGTAGAGCTCCGTTGTGCGGCGCTCGTCGAAGAACATGTCGTCGTAGCCCTTCTCCAGGCTGACCGCGATGACGCGTCCGCTGGTGCGATCTTCGCAAAGCCAGGCTTCCCACGCCTCCGACGCCAGCGTGACAGGGACGGCGGTCGAGAAGTAGCAACCGGCAACCTCGATGTGGTCGCGGCGCAAGGCGTCGCCGAACGCGTTGGCCGCCGCCTCGACCGGTGTGTCCCAGGGCAGATCGCGCCACCCCGTCAGATCGGTGCCGGCCGCGGTGAGCGGCGGTACGGCGCCGCTATCGGCTGTCGCCACCGTTGGCGTGGTAAGCAACAACGGCGCCAAAATGCTCAGAAACAGGGGCTTTCTGAGGGGCAAGGGCGGCTCCTATGACGTCCTGAGACAGTTTGTTGCCTGCTGGGCCGAGCCGCAAGGCACAACGTTGTGGCGCCGGGGACCGGCGCGTCATCTTCCTGTTATTGCCCCTTTTGCCATAGCCGCGGGCTCTGGCGCAGGAATAGATGGGTGCTATAGTTGTTACATGTGACAGACCCGTCTCACCAAGGGGCGGGCGTCGCAGTTCGACTGGCCGGGGTACCAAACGGTCGGGCGGACCATCCTCGAGGATTGATAGACACAGGTGAGGTATTACGCATGAGTAAAGGCAACATCAGCCGCCGTAGCGTCCTGAAGGGCACCGCGGCAGCAGCTGGCGTCGCAGCCGGCTCGGGTGCCATTCAGGGCTTCCCGACCCTCTGGGCCCAGAACATCAAGGACATCACGCTTCGTTCGATCGGTTCGGCGGTTACGCACGTCGAGCCATTTGCGAAGCAGGCCGCGGAAGACCTTGGCTTCAAGGTCGAAATCACGGCCCTCGACTTCAACCAGATCACGAACCGCGTCATTCAGCAGCCGCGTTCGTTCGACATCGCCGAGCCGACGTTCAACACGTTCCGTCGTATCGCGCCTGTCGGCAACCTGCAGCCGATCGACACCAAGCGCCTGAAGAACTGGGGCAACTTCAACCAGCTCTATCAGACCGGCAAGCTGACCCCGAATTCGCCGTTTGGCGACGGTCAGAACCCGACGACGGTCATGTACACGAAGGACGACAGCGCGCGTAGCTTCGTCAAGCCAGGTGAGTCGGATTGGCTCGTCGGCCTGCCCAGCGTGCACAACGCCGACACGCTCGGCTATCGTCCCGACCTGACCGGCCGTACGCTCGAGTCGTGGGCCGAACTGGTCAGTGACGAGTGGCGCGGCAAGGTCGCCCTGCAGAGCTTCCCGGACATCGCCATGATGGATCTCGCCCTCGCATTCGAAGGCGCTGGGATGATCAAGTACAAGAACAAGGGCAACATGGACCGCGGGGAAATCGACAAGACGTTCGAGTTCCTCACCGACCTGAAGAACAAGGGCCATGTCCGCGCTTTCTGGACGACCTTTACCGAGTCCGTGAACCTGATGCTGTCGGGCGAAACCGTCATCCAGTCGATGTGGTCGCCGGCCGTGACGGTCGTGAAGTCGCAGGGTACGCCGTGCGTCTACGGCGACCTGAAGGAAGGCTATCGTGGCTGGACGATCGGCTACGTGCTGCCGAAGCATCTCGAAGGCATCAAGCTCGATGCGGCCTACGAGTTCTTCAACTGGCTCTCCGCCGGTTGGGCTGGCGCGTTCTTCGGCCGTCAGGGCTACTACATGCCGACCCTGGAGAACACCAAGCAGTTCATGACCGCCGACGAGTGGGGCTTCTGGTACGAAGGCAAGCCGGCTCAGGGCGTCATCAACGACCCGTTCGGCAACGCCCTGGAGCAGCCGGGCGCGGTTCGCGACGGTGGCTCCTACGAGAACCGCATGGGCAACATCGCCGTGTGGAACTCGGAGTTCGACGAGTTCGCGTATCTCGTCGACAAGTGGAACGAATTCCAGGCCGGCTAGGTCTCGGAAAATTCCTAGGAATGCGGGGCGCTCCGGCGCCCCGCATTTTTTCTTGCAGGCCCTTGGGCCAATTGGCTACATCAGGGCCCCACAAAATGGCCGGACAATAAGCCCGGCCGCAAACCGATGACGAGAGGGGGCCTGTAGCCCATGGAAACACTTCAACGCTACAGCGCGTATCTACAGATATCGCCGCTGGTGCTGGTGCTGTTGGTGTTCCTGATCGGGCCGATGGTCGTCATCGTTCTCTACAGCCTCTACCGGTTCACCGGTTTTGTGACGATCCCCGGCGATTTCACGCTCGCCAACTGGGCTCGGATATTCTCCAGCGGCACGACGTGGGGCAGCCTCATTGAGACGATCCGCGTCACGGCCATCACCTGGGCTATCACCTTGGTGCTTGGATTCGTCCTGACCTACTACCTGGTCTTCGACGTCAAGCTCCTGCGCACCAAGATTCTGCTCTTTCTCCTTGCCGTTGTGCCGTTCTGGACGTCGGGCGTCGTTCGCATGATCGCCTGGGTCCCCTTCCTCGGCCGAGAGGGCCTGATCAACAGGGGATTGATGGGCGTAGGCATCACGGATGCACCGCTCGAGTTCCTCCTGTTCTCGGAATTCGCGGTGATCTTGTCCTACGTCCACGTCTTCACGCTGTTCATGGTCGCGCCTTTGTTCAACGTCATGGCGCGGATCGACACTCGCCTCGTCGAGGCGGCGAAGGACCAGGGGGCCAACGGATGGCAGATCCTCTGGAACATCATTATTCCGCTCTCGCGCCCTGGCATCGCCATCGGCACGATCTTCATCGTTGCACTGACGGCATCGGACTTCGTGGCGGTCAGCATCCTTTCCGGCGGCCGGGCCGGCACGCTTGCGACCGCGACCTTCAACCAGTACTCGGCGATTCAGCATCCCTATGCCGCGACCAACGGCGTCGTCCTGCTGATCGTGCTCCTGCTCTTTGTGGGCGGGATCATGCGTCTCGTCGACATACGCAAACAGCTTTAGGCGGGGCGATCGACCATGAGTGGCGGCATTCTCATCATCATCCTCGCCATCGTGGCCGGCATCGTCGGCTACTGGATTTACAACTCGGTGCGTGGCGGCGGCTTCGAGGGAGGCACGGGTCGTGGTTACTGGGTCCGAACGGTCATCTTTTTTGCCTTCCTGATCTTTCTGTACGGTCCGATCGTGGTCATTGGGGTTCTGTCATTTCAGGGCCCCAACGGCGGGTTGACGTTCCCGATGGAAAGCATGTCGTTGCGTTGGTTCCGGGAGGTCTTCAACCCGACATACGCGGGTGACTTCCGCCTGCCGTTCCTGCGGTCGATTGCGTTGGCGTTGATCCTGCTGGTGTTGACGACGTTCATTTCTTTCACCGCCGGTCTCGCCTATCGCCGCGGGTTCAAGGGAGCGTCGATCGTCTTCTATCTCGTAATCGTCAGCCTGATTGCGCCGCCGTTCCTGATCAGCTTCGGTCTGTTGCAAGGCTTTGCGACGCTCGGCTGGCAGTCGTCGTGGTGGTCCGGCGCGCTCGGTGCGCACCTGACCTGGACGCTACCGTTCGGCGTGCTGATCATGTTCGCGATCTTCTCGCGTCTCGACATGGCGATCGAAGAGGCGGCCTATGACCAAGGCGCCACCAACTGGCAGAAGCTGCGCTACGTGATCATTCCGATCGTGGCGCCGGGCCTGCTCGCCGTGGCGCTCTTCGGGTTTACGCTGTCCTACGACGAGTACTCCCGGAGCTCGTTGGTGACCGGCTTTACCAGCACCTTGCCGGTCGAGATGGTCACCGTGCGTGGCACCGCCGCCCGACCGTCGCTCTATGCCGTCGGCACCATGACCACGATCTTCTCGCTGCTCATCATCGGGGGCACTTTCCTGGCGCTGTACCTCATGGAAATGCGTCGCGGTCTGCTAAGCGGCGGCAAACTCAGCGATTCGAAGGCCGCAGGCTGAATGATCACCCTGCGAATCGACCTGGCAGGGAGTTGGCGAAACGCCCGGAAACCGGGCGTTTTCGGCGGGTCGACCGGTTGACAGAAAGTCCGAACAAAACGATAGTTCGCCGTAATCAAGAAATGGATCGGCAGGCCGTCTGCCTCCAATGCGCGTCGGGCGGCACGGCGCCGTCTACAATAACTTAGGGAGAGATTTCAATGTCTTATCGTCTCGGGGTCGATGTGGGGGGAACCTTCACCGACCTGCTTCTGATTAACGAGAAGGACGGGTCGACGCATACGGCCAAGGTTCCGTCGACGCCCGAGGACTCCTCGAAGGGCGTGCTCAACGGCATCGAGCGCGTGTGCGGCCAGGCAGGTGTCGATCCGACCGAGATCACGCACGTGATGCACGGCACCACGGTTGCGACCAACACGGTCATCACCAACGCCGGCGCCCGCGTCGGCCTGATCACGACCAGCGGCTACAAGCAGGTGCTGCAGATCGCACGTTCGTTCGTGCCGGGTGGTCTGGGCGGCTGGGTCATCTTCAACAAGACCGATCCGCTGGCCCCGCTGGAGTGCACGATCGAAGCGAACGAACGCGTGGGCGCCCGCGGCGACGTTGTCCGCAAGCTCGATGAAGCCGATCTCGAGAAGAAGCTGCAGGACCTCAAGAAGCGCCAGAAGATCGAGGCGCTGACGATTTCCTTCATCAACTCCTTCTCCAACGGCGACCACGAAGTGAAGGCCCGCAAGGTTGCGCAGAAGGTCTTCCCGAACATTCCGATTTCGATCTCCTCGGAAGTCATCCCCGAGATGCAGGAGTACGAGCGTACCGAGACGACGGTCGTAAACTCTTACGTTCGCCCGGTCGTGTCCAAGTACGTGCGCAACCTGCACACCGAACTCAGCCGTCGCATGAAGGACGTCCAGTTGCACGTCCTGCGCTCCGACGGTGGCCTGTCGTCGGTGGAAGCGGCGGAAAACACGCCGGTCAACCTGCTGATGAGCGGGCCCGCCGGCGGCGTGGCCGGCGCCATCTGGATTGCCGGTCAGGGCGGCTTCAAGGATCTGCTGACCTTCGACATGGGCGGCACGTCGACGGACGTTGCGCTCGTGCAGAACGGTACGGCCCAGAAGCGTCGCGAAACGCGTGTTGCCGACGTCACGGTGCGCGCCTCCTCGATCGACGTGCGTACCGTTGGCGCCGGTGGCGGTTCGATCGCCTATTCGCCGGAACTGACAAAGGCGCTCCGCGTCGGTCCGCAGTCAGCGGGTGCCGATCCGGGGCCGGCTGCGTACGGTAAGGGCGGTCAAGAGCCGACCGTGACCGACGCCAACGTGGTTCTCGGATACCTTCCCGGCGATGCCAAGCTTGGCGGCGACATGGGGATGAAGCCCGAGCTCGCTCGCAAGGCCGTTGAGAAGGTCGCCGGGATCATGGATCTCACGATCGAGGATGCAGCCGAAGGCATCTACAACATCGTCAACGAGAACATGTTCGGTGCGCTTCGCCTCGTGTCGGTCGAACAGGGCTTCGACCCGCGCGACTTCGCGCTGATCGCGTTCGGTGGTGCCGGTCCGTTGCACGGCAACGCGCTCGGCAAGCTGATGGGCTCATGGCCGGTCATCATTCCGCCGGGTCCGGGCGTGCTCTGCGCCTACGGCGATGCGACCACGCGTATTCAGGACGAAGCGTCGCGGTCGTTCATCCGCACGTTCCCCGAGACCAGCGACAAGGAAATCGGCAAGATTCTCGGCGACCTGGCGAAGCTGGCCGCGACGGAACTCAACGCCGAGGGCGTGCCGCGCGACGAGCAGACCACGATCTACGAGATCGACGTTCGCTACCATGGTCAGGGCTTGGTGCTCACGATCGAGACCGATCCCAAGAGGTTCGCGAAGGAAGGACTTGCGGGCGTTTCCAAGCGCTTCGACAAGATCCACGAGCAGATGTTCACCTTCGCGCTCGAGCACGACCACGAACTGGTGAACCTCCGGGCGATCCAGCAGGGCAAGGCGCCGAAGGTGAAGGCCGTAAAGGTCGGCACCGGTCGCGGCGAGCCCAAGGATGCGGTCATCAACACGACGAACATCTACTTCGAGGGCAAGCACCGGAAGGCCAAGGTTTACGACCGGTCCAAGCTCAAGGCTGGCCAGAAGGTTCCGGGGCCGGCGATCGTCGAGGAGATGGACTCCACCACGCTGATCCTTCCCGGTCACGAAGGCACGATCGACAAGGTTGGCAACATTCTCATCCGTCCGGCCGGCAAGTCCGGGACGACGGCGCGCAAGACGGCCAAGAAGAGCACCGCCAGAAAGAGCACGGCGAAAAAAGCGCGTCCGGCAGCCCGCAAGACGAAGGCCAAGGCGAGAAAGCGTTAGAAGGGAGAGCGACCAATGTCTGCAAATATCATTCAAGGTAACAAGAAGGCCTTCAAGAAGACGAAGGTCGACCTCGTCACGCTGGACCTGATCGAGAACGCGCTCAAGAATGCGCGCTGGGAGATGGACGCCGTGCTCTTCCGTACGGCGATGTCCCCGGGCATTCGCGAACAGCATGACGAGTTCCCGATGATCGCGAACAACGACGGCAAGATGGTCGTCGGTCAGTTCGGTTCGT
>JAYOEZ010000034.1:0-30482 GCA_038116985.1 Alphaproteobacteria bacterium
GCGCAGGCGGCGGCCGGGCGTGTGTTCGAGCATCGCCGCGAAGGCCCCGAGGAACGACGCCCCGGGCGTGAAGGCGGCAGCGAGCGCAAGCAGCAGCCCGGCGAGGCGCAGGGGAATCCAGCTCAACGCCTCGTGCAGCCGCAACGGCACGAAGCCCAGGCCGCGATCGTCGGCGCCGGGCTGGTCGAACAACAGGGCCAGGACGGTGACCACGCGATAGATGACGAGCCCGGCAAGGCCGAGAAGCCCGTACCAGAAAGCGAGCGCGACGACGCCCTCGGCATAGCGCAGGGTCGCGCTTTCCACCGCGCGGCGGCGGTCCGTGTCGTCGGGGCTCGGCGACCGCGCCGCCGCGCCGAGCGTCGCGAAGACGGCACGCTGGTCGATCACCACAAGAAGCACCGCGAGGCCCAGCGCCCAGCCGAAGGGCACCGCCGCCGACACGAGGCCCAGCGCAACACCGCCGATCCCGGCGGCAACGACGGCGAGCAGCACCAGAACGAGGCCGCGGACCAGGTGCGTCGCCGCCGAGCGCTCGGCGCGGCCGAGGCGACGCACCAGCTCGTCGAGGATCCGCGCGGCGGTGCGATCGAAGATGCGCCCGCGGCTGCGCCACGCGAGGCCGACCACGGCGTCGATGACAAGCGCGGCAAGAAGAAGAAAATAGGGTTCGGGACCGGCGCCAATCGCAAGCCAGGCAAAATCCGGCGTAATGTCGATCCCGGTCATCGACGGAGCATGGGATGTCCCACGACGAGGGTCAACGAGACGGAACCGGTGCGCAGCGCCTGCACACCGCGATGCGGCTGTTTTCGCTGGCGCTCGCGATCGGCGTCGTCGCGCTGATCGCTCACGACCCGGAACGTATCGGCAGCCATGGCACGCCGCTCGAGCGCGCCTTCGGCGCGGCGCTCATGGTCGGTGCGCTGGGCAGCGCGTTTCATGGGTTCGGGCTGCGCGGCAAGCGGCGGCATGTGCGCACCCTGACCCATCCGGGCATTGCCTGGTCGCTGGTCGCCGCCGGTCTGGCGGGCGCCTTCCTGATCTGACGCGACAACGCGTCGCAGCGGTTCACGCAGCCGAGATTTGCGCAACCCCGGGCGCTTTGCTGCAATGCGCGCCATGCCCGACAAGAACAAGAAAGATGCGCCCGCGCCACGACGCGGTCTGATCCTGGTCGTGGCCGCGGCCGTGGCGGTGATCGTCGGCCTCGGCGTCGGCCTTCTGATTCCGGTGACGCAGCCCGACGCACCGGTCAGCCAGTCCATCGTCGGCGGCCCGTTCGAGATGACCAATCACCTCGGTGAAACAGTCACGCAGGACACCTTCAGGGGCCGCTACATGCTGGTCTATTTCGGCTACACGTTCTGCCCCGACGTGTGCCCGACCGAGTTGCAGACGATGTCCCTGGCGCTCGACGAGATGGGCGAAGCCGCCGACAGCATCGTGCCGGTGTTCGTCACGATCGATCCCGAGCGCGATACGGTCGGCGCGATCCGCGAGTACGTTGCCTTCTTCCACCCCCGTATGGTCGGCCTGACAGGAAGCCCCGAGCAGGTGAAAGCCATGGCGGGCGAGTTCGGGGTATACTACGCCAAGGCGCGCGACACCGGCGCATCGACCGAATACCTGATGGACCATTCCTCGCTGATCTTCCTGATGGACCCGCAAGGCAACTACGCCACGCATCTGCGCGGCGGCATGTCGCCGGAGGCCATGGCCAGGGTCCTTTCCGACGCCCTCTAGGGCGTTTGCTGCACCGCACAAACAGGTCTAAACTGAACCACTTACCGGCGCGCTGGCGCCGGCAGCCCGCGTATCACCCCGAGGGGCGTGTTTCTTTGAGTTTGTATTCGCTGCATCAGCTTCAGCAGGCCGCCGCCGTGCCGTTTCACCTGTCGGCCCTGGTCGGCCAGTTCTGGCTGCGCCACCCTTTCAATCCGGTCGCCCATACCGAATTCGGCAAACGCGCCGCGGCGGCGTGCGAGCTGATCGACTATGCGACACGGCGCCACAGCAAACCGCGCTGGGGCCTGGAGACCGTGATCACCGACACCGGCGAGGTGCCGATTACCGAGGTTGCGGTGGCCGAGGAGCCGTTCTGCCGCCTGCTGCATTTCGAGCGGGAAGGCAGCGAGGAACTGCCGAAGCTTCTGGTCGTGGCGCCGCTGTCGGGCCATTTCGCGACGCTGTTGCGCGGTACCGTCGACGCCCTGCTGCCGAAGCACGACGTCTACGTGACGGACTGGGCCGATGCCCGCGATGTGCCTGTCCACAAGGGCCGCTTCGACCTCGACGACTACATCGAGACGATCATCGGCTACCTGCGCCTGCTGGGACCGCGCGCCCATGTGATGGCGGTGTGCCAACCCTCGGTGCCGGTGCTGGCCGCGGCCGCCCTGCTGGCCGAGGACGGCGATCCGGCGCGGCCGCAGACGATGACGCTGATGGGCGGGCCGATCGACACACGGGTCAATCCGACAACGCCGAACGTGCTGGCGCAGACGCAAACGTTGCAGTGGTTCGAGGCCAACGTGATCGCCACGGTGCCGGCGAGCTTTCCCGGCTTCCTGCGGCGCGTTTATCCCGGTTTTCTGCAACTCACCGGGTTCATGACGATGAACCTCGAACGCCACATGAACGCGCACATGCAGCTCTACGACCATCTCGTCGAGGGCGACGGCGACAGCGTCGCGGCGCACAAGAAGTTCTACAACGAGTATCTCGCGGTGATGGACCTGCCGGCGGAGTACTACCTGCAGACCGTGCGCATGGTGTTCCAGGAACACGCGCTGCCGGAGGGCACGTTCACCTGGCGCGGACGGCTGGTCGATCCTGGCGCGATCACCGATATCGCGCTGATGACCGTCGAGGGCGAACTGGACGACATCTCCGGACTGGGCCAGACCCGCGCGGCGCACGACCTGTGCCGCAACCTGCCCGCCGACCTGAAGCGGCATCACGAGCAGGCGGGCAGCGGCCACTACGGCATCTTCAACGGCCGACGCTGGCGCACCGAGATCATGCCCCTGGTCAGCGAGGCCATCTACACGCATGCCTGAAGATCCGGCGACCGCTTCCGAAACACCTTTCTGGAAGCGCAAGTCGCTGGCGGAGATGTCCGACGCGGAGTGGGAATCGCTGTGCGACGGCTGCGGCAAGTGCTGTCTGCTGAAGCTTCAGGACATCGACACCGAGGCAGTCGAGTACACCAACATCGCCTGCCGCCTGCTCGATCAGCATGCCTGCGCGTGCACGCGCTATCCCGAGCGCCAGCGCTTCGTCCCCGACTGCATCGTGCTGTCGCCGGACAACATCACCTCGCTCGGCTGGATGCCCTCGACCTGCGCCTATCGCCTGATCGCGGAAGGCAGGGAATTGCCGAATTGGCATCACCTTGTGTGCGGAAATCGGGATATGATTCACGAGGTCGGCGCGTCGGTGCGCGGACGCACGGTGGCCGAAGCCGATGCGCCGGACCTGGAAAGCCATATCGTGACGTGGCCCGCGTGACGACAGGAGGCCCATGAGAAAGGCGAAGATGCGGACTGACGCCGTCGAGCTCGACGGCGAACTCGTGCCGCTCGACGTCCAGGTCAACGGACGCGCCCGCAACATTTCCCTGCGCGTCGACGAACGCACGGGCGGCATCGAACTCGTGCTGCCGCGCTTCGTCCCCAAGGCGGAAGGCTTTGCCTTCATCGAGGAAAAGACGAACTGGCTGCTCGCCCAGTTGCGCGAACTGCCGCCGCGGGTACCGTTCGAACACGGCGCAGTCATTCCGCTGCTCGGCGAGGACCACGAGATCGTGCATCACGCCGGCGCGCGCGGCACCGTCTGGGTCGATGCGGCGCAACGCACGATCAACGTCGCCGGGCAGGCGCCGCACGTGCCGAGGCGGATCACCGACTGGCTGAAAGCGCAGGCACGCAGCGAGGTCTCGGGCCGCGCGCACCGCGCCGCGACCCAACTTTCCAGGACCGTCCGCAAGATCCAGATTCGCGACACCCGCTCGCGCTGGGGCAGCTGTTCGGAGGACGCCCGGCTTTCGTTCTCGTGGCGGCTGATCCTCGCGCCGGAGCATGTGCTCGACTATGTCGTCGCCCACGAGGTGGCGCATCTGGTCGAACTGAACCACAGCCGCCGCTTCTGGGCACTGGTCGATACGCTGTGTCCCGGCAGCGAGCCAGCCAAGTACTGGCTCAAACGCCGCGGCGCGACGCTGCACCGGTTCGGCTAGACGCGTTTGCGCGCGCCAGCGGCGGCCCCTAACGTGAGGGCCCGCCTTGCTCCCGCACAGGTTTCATGCTGTCAAAACCCGGTTCGCTGTCGCTGATCCTGTTCGCGGGCGGCATGTTCGCGTTCAGCCCGATCTCGACCGACATCTTCATTCCGGCGATGCCGAGCCTCGTCGGCGAGTTCGGCACCACCGTACCGATGGTGCAGCTGACGCTCAGCCTCTATCTGGTCGGCTTCGGCGTGAGCCAGCTGTTCTACGGACCCGTCTCCGACCGGTTCGGGCGCAAGCCGACGATCCTGTTCGGCATCGGGGTCTATCTCGTCGGCACGCTGGCGTGCCTGTTCGCGACGTCGATCGAGATGCTCATCGTCGCGCGGCTGCTACAGGCGCTCGGCGTGGCCTTCGGCCAGTTGCTGGGTCGCGCGATCATCCGGGACCTGCACGAGCCGCGCGAGGCGGCGCGCGTACTCGCCTTCGCCACCATGATCATGGGCTCGACGTCGCTTTTCGTGCCGTCGATCGGCGCGCTGGTCACCGTGTATCTCGGCTGGCGCTACGTGTTCGCCTTGCTGACCGTCTACGCACTCCTCTACCTGTTGCTTGTTGGCCTCGGATTTCGCGAATCGATCCCGGCAAGACAGGCCGACGCCGTCCAGCCGCGGCAGATGCTGCGCAACTTCGCCCGCCTGGCGCGAAACCGCACCTTCCTGCGCTACACCGTCAGCATTTCCTGCATGTTCGGATTCCTGTTCACCTTCTTGTCGGGTTCGTCCTTCGTGTTTATCGACGTCTATGGCGTACCGACGGCGCAGTTCGGCCTCGTATTCGCCTCTCTGGCGGCATCGTTCACGCTGGCCTCGGCGCTGATGGGGCGGATCGGCACCCGTCTGTCGCACGAAAAGATCTATCGCACCGCAGCCATGGTGGGCCTGCTGGCGGCGCTGGCCGGTTTGGCGCTGGCGGTGACCGACACCGGGACTGTCGTCACCCTGGTCGCGTCGATGGCGGCGCTGTCGTTCGCGATGGGCTTCATGGTGCCGCTCGCCTTCGCGGGCGCGCTGGCCCCGCATCCGGAGATCGCGGGCACCGCATCGACGTTGATCGGATTCGTGCAGGGCGTGTTCTCGGCCGGCATGGGCGTGCTTGTCGGGCTGCTGTTTGACGGCACCGGGGTACCGATGTTCGCCCTCATCGCCGTGCTGATCGCCGGTGCGTTGATCAGCTTTCTGGCGATCCGGCCCGAACCGGAGACGGTGCCGGCATGAGCGCGAAAACGCCTCGGTCGGGCTCGCTCGCCCTCATCCTTTTTGTTGGCGGACTTGTGGCGGTGGGGCCGCTGTCGACCGACATGTACGTGCCAGCGCTGCCGTCGATCCGCGTCGGGTTCGACAGCACGGTATCGCTGGTGCAGCTGACGTTCAGTCTTTTCCTCGCAGGCTTCGCCATCGGACAGCTCATCGTCGGCCCGCTCAGCGACCGTTTCGGTCGCCGCCCGGTCCTGGCCGGCGGGCTAGGTCTCTACGTGCTGATGACGCTGGCGGCCGGGCTCGCGCCGTCGGTCGAGTGGCTGATGGCGGCGCGCTTCCTACAGGCGCTCGGCGCCGCCTCGGCCTGGGTGCTGAGCCGCGCGATTGTGCGCGACCTGCACGCTCCCGACGAGACGACGCGAATTCTCGGCTACACCAGCGCACTGATGGGCGCGATGTCGACGGTGGTACCGCTGGCCGGCGGGTTGATCACCGAGACGCTCGGCTGGCGCTGGATCTTCTATCTGGTGACCGCATTCGCCGGCATGTACCTGATCCTCGTCGTCACCTGGTTCGGCGAGACCAGCGAGCCCAACCGCGATGCGATCCGGCCGCTGGGCATGGCGCGCAACATCGCGACGCTGCGGACCAACCGGGTGTTCTCCGGCTATGCGGCCTGTCTGTGCCTGACGCTGGGCGCGATGTTCACCTTCATCGCCGGCGGCTCGCTGGTGTTCATCGACGGCGAGGGCCTGTCGCCGGGCGCCTTCGGCGCGCTGTTCGTGGCCATGGCGCCGGCGTTCTCGCTGTCGTCGTTCCTGACCGGGCGCGCCGTGCGCCGCTTCGGCCCTAAGACGCTGTTGGCTGTCGGCATCGGTGTTGCACTTGTCGGCGTTGGCGGGTTGTTCGTCCTCGCCGCGGCCGACTTCCTGACGCTCTATCTCGTGGTTCCGTCGCTGATGGCGACGGCGTTCGGCGTCGGCTTCATCATGCCGCTGTCATTCTCCGGCGCGCTCGCGCCCTATCCGCGGATCGCCGGTACGGCGTCGTCGCTGATCGGTGCAATGCAGGCGGGATTCTCCGCGCTGATGGGCCTCGTCGTGGCGGCGATCTTCGACGGCACGGGCACGCCCGTGATGGGCATGATGCTGGTCCTGATGGCGCTCGCCGCGCTGACCTACGCGTTCTATCTGAGGCCGGTGATCGAGCGGCCTTCGGTCACGACGGCCTGAGTTGCCAAGGCCGCGGGCCGCCGTATGATGCCCGCCCGCTCCTTCCGGAAAGACCCATGGCTCACCTGCGCGCGAATACGCTGCCGCTGATCATCGTGCTTTCGGCCGTTCTCGTCGTCGGCGAGATGGCGACGGACATGTTCGTCGCCGCGCTGCCGCAGCTCGCGCGCGAATACGCAGCGAGCGTCAGCAAGGTGCAGATGACGCTGGGCAGCTACCTGATCGGGTTCGCCCTGGCGCAGCTGTTCTACGGCCCGATCTCGGACCGTTTCGGCCGCCGCGTTCCGTTGCTGGTCGGGCTGACGCTGTTCTGCGCGACCTCGCTGTTGAGCGCGCAGGCGACCTCGGTCGAGATGCTGATCGGGTTGCGGTTTCTGCAATCTCTGGGCGGCGCGGCCGGCGTGACGATCTGTCTCGCCATCATCCGCGACATGCACGACCGCGACCGGTCGGCGGTCATGCTGGCGCGCATGGGCACGGTCATCGCCGTCGCGCCGGCGATCGCGCCGCTGTTCGGCGGTTGGTTGATCGAAGCTTTCTCGTGGCGCGCGACATTCTATGCGCTGGCGGCATGGGGCGCGGTGGCGATCTTTCTCGTGTGGACGCTGATCCCGGAATCCAATCCGAATCGCGATCCGCAGGCGCTGCGCCTCGGCGGCATGGTGCGCAACTTCGGCACGCTGCTGCGCAACCGCACCTATGTCGGCCACATGATGACGCTGGTGTTCTGCTTCGGCACGTTCTTCGCCTTCATCTTCGGCGCGCCGTTCGTGTTCATCGAGGTGTTCGGCATGCGCGAAGCGACCTTCCCGCTGATTATCACCGTACAGGTCGGCGGCTTCGTCGCGGGCACGACGCTGTCGGAGCGCCTGGCACCGCGTTTCGGCATGGACACGGTGTTCCGCTGGGCCGTCGTCACGGCATGGCTTTCGGGCATGGTGACGGCGGCGTTCCCGCTGTTCGGGGTAGAGACCATCGCTACGATCGTGGCGCCGATGGTCGTGTTCGCCTTCGCCGTGGGGTTCATCTTTCCGCTCGGCACCGCGGGCGCATTGGGTCCGTTTCCGCAGATCGCCGGCACCGCCGCAGCGCTGCTCGGTTTCCTGCAGACGCTGGGCGGGACCGGGTTCGGCGTGGCGGTGGGCGCGGTCTTTGACGGCCGCGCGCTCGGCATGACCAGCGTCATGGCGGTCGCCGTGACGCTGTCGCTGCTGTCCTACTTGCTGTTTCTATGGCGCCGGCCCACGGACGAGCCCATAGAGGAGCGCGCAGCGGAGTAGCGTCAGATGTCCAGGTTGACCACGCTCAGCGCGTTGGACTGGATGAAATCGCGGCGCGGTTCGACGACGTCACCCATCAGGGTTTCGAACAGGTCGGACGCCTGATCGACTTGCGAGACCTTGACCTGGAGCAGGCTGCGCGCGTCGGGATCGAGCGTCGTTTCCCACAGCTGATCCGGGTTCATCTCGCCCAGGCCCTTGTAGCGCTGAACCTGGAGGCCCTTGCGGCCGAAGGCGATGATCGCGTCGAGCAGTTGCGTCGGCGAGCGGACGACAACCTCCTCTTCCTTGCGGCGCAGGACGGCGCGCTTGAGATACGTCGACTGGAGTCTCGGGGCGCGCTCGTCGAGACGGATGGCGTCCTGCGAACGGATCAGCGGGCCGTCGATGACGCGCTCCTCCTTCACGCCGCGCACTTCGCGGGTGAAACGCAGGCCGCCGTCCTCGGTCGGTTCGCCCTGCCAGCCGCGCTCGTTCTCGGCGGCCAGCTGATCCAGACGATTGGCGACGTATTCGGCGGCCGCGGCGGCCTGTTCGGGATCGGACAGGACCTTCGGGTTGAGCGCGCCGGCGATGGCGGTCTGTTCGATCACATCGCGCGAGTAGCGCCGCGCCAGCGCGTCGATGAGACGGCGGATGGTGCGGGCGTCCTCGACCAACGTGCGCAGATCTTCTCCGGCGCTCTGTTCGCCGGAGAACAGCGTCAGGACCGAATCCGAAATGCCGTCGGCAACCAGATAATTCTCCATGCCCTTCTCGTCCTTGAGATAGGTGGAGGACTTGCCCTGGGTGACCTTGTAGAGCGGCGGCTGGGCGATATAGAGATAGCCCGCGTCGATCAGTTGCGGCATCTGACGGTAGAAGAACGTCAGCAGCAGCGTGCGGATGTGCGCGCCGTCGACATCGGCGTCCGTCATGATGATGATCTTGTGGTAACGCGTCTTCGTGATGTCGAAGTCGTCGCGGCCGATGCCGGTGCCTAGCGCGGTAATGAGCGTGCCGATCTCGTTCGACGACAGCATCTTGTCGAAACGCGCGCGTTCGACGTTGAGGATCTTACCGCGCAGCGGCAGGACCGCCTGGAAGCGCCGGTCGCGTCCCTGCTTGGCCGAGCCTCCGGCCGAATCGCCCTCGACGATGAAGAGTTCCGCCTTCTCAGGGTTGCGTTCCTGACAATCGGCGAGCTTGCCGGGCAGGTTGGAAACGTCGAGCGCGCCCTTACGGCGGGTCAGTTCGCGCGCCTTGCGCGCGGCCTCGCGGGCGGCGGCGGCCTCGACGATCTTGCCGGCGATGGCGCGGGCGTCGGCGGGATGTTCCTCGAACCACTGGCCGAGGCGCTCGCCGACGATGCTTTCGACGACCGGCCGGACCTCGGACGAGACGAGCTTGTCCTTGGTCTGCGAGGAGAACTTCGGATCGGGGACCTTGACCGAAAGGACACAGGTCAGTCCCTCACGGGCGTCGTCGCCGGTGATCGAAACCTTGTCGCGTTTTCCACCGGCGTGCTGCAACGCGTAGGCGTTGATCGTGCGCGTCAGGCCGGCGCGGAACCCGGCAAGATGCGTGCCGCCGTCGCGCTGGGGGATGTTGTTGGTGAAGCAGAGGACGTTCTCGTGATAGCTGTCGTTCCACTGCAACGCCAGTTCCAGGGTGATGCCGTCGCGCTCGCCGGCGACGACGACGGTCTGGTGCAGGCCTTGCTTCTTGCGGTCGAGATGATGGACGAAGACTTCGACACCGCCTTCGTAGTGCATTTCGATCTCGACGTCCTCGACGCCGCGCAGGTCCTTGAGACGGATGGTGACGCCCGAATTCAGGAAGGCGAGCTCGCGCAGACGGTGTTCCAGCGTCTCGAAGTCGAATTCGGTCTGCGAGAACGTCTCGGGCGAGGGCAGGAAGGTGATTTCGGTGCCGTTGCCCTGGGCGTCGCCGGAGACGGCGAGCGGCGATTCGGGTTCGCCGTGCACGAAGCGCATATAGTGCTCCTTGCCCTTGCGGCGAATGCGCAGATCGAGCCACGACGACAGCGCGTTGACGACCGAAACGCCAACGCCATGCAAACCACCCGACACCTTGTAGGAGTTGTCGTCGAATTTTCCGCCGGCATGGAGGTGCGTCATGATCACCTCGGCCGCCGAGACGCCCTCTTCCGCGTGGATGTCGGTCGGGATACCACGGCCGTTGTCGATGACGGTGCACGAGCCGTCTGGATTGAGCATGACGTCGATGGTGTCGCAGTGGCCGGCGAGCGCCTCGTCGATCGCATTATCGACGACCTCGTAGACCATGTGATGCAGGCCCGAGCCGTCGTCGGTGTCGCCGATGTACATGCCAGGGCGCTTGCGAACCGCGTCGAGGCCGCGAAGCACCTTGATCGATGTGGCGCCGTAGGAGTCTTCCTCGGCGGCGATGTCTTCTGCGCGATCACTCATTGCTGGATTCCCGTGATGGCGCCGTCAGCGACATCGAAGAACAACGCCTTCGATCCCAACGGCGCGAATACGTCCTTGTCGGTGCCCGTCAGCCAGGCCTGCACGCCCATCTCGAGCACCTGATCGAACAGCGCCTCGCGGCGCGCCTCGTCGAGGTGGGCGACGATTTCGTCGAGCAGCAGAACCGGCGCCACGCCCGTTTGCGCCGCGCCGATTCGCGCGTCGGCAAGCACCAGCGAAATGAGCAGCGCTTTCTGCTCGCCGGTCGAGCACTGGCGCGCGGGCAGGTCTTTTTCGAGGTGAGTGACCGCGAGGTCACTGCGGTGCGGGCCGACGGCTGCGCCGCCGGTTTCGGCGTCGCGGCCGCGGCAGCGCGACAGCGCGTCGCGAAAGGCGTCCTCGGCGTCGATCGCTGCGGCACCGTCGAGCGAGTCCTCGACACTGCCTTCGACAGCGACGCGGGCGGCGGGGAACGGTCCCGTCGTCTCGCGCAGATCCTCGCTCAGGCGTGCGACGGCGTCGCGTCGGGCGGCGGCCACGGCGACGCCGTATTCGGCCATGGTGTTTTCCAGGGCACCGACCCAGTCGTCCGAACGCATGCCCGATTTGAGGAGACGCGCGCGTTCGCGCATCGCACGTTCGTAGCCGGAGACGCGCGCTGCGTGGCCGGGGTCAAAACCGTAGACCAGCCGGTCGAGAAAACGGCGGCGCGACGCGCCGTCCTCCTGGAACAGGCGATCCATCTGCGGCGTGATCCAGGCCATCGACACCGATTCGGCAAGCGCCGCGGGGCCACGGACCGATTCACCCGCGACGCGCACCTGGCGGCGTTCCAGCGGACCGGTCTCGCCCGGATCGTTGGGAACGGTGCCGGTCCCGAGATCGACCGGACCGCCCGGCGTGCCGTCAATCGAAGCGGCGACCGCCCAGCCGCGGCTGCCGCCGCGGCGGGTGATGTCGCCGAGGCGTGCACGGCGAAGGCCGCGACCCGGCGAAAGATAGGAAATCGCCTCGAGCACGTTGGTCTTGCCGGCGCCGTTAGGTCCGGTCAGAACGATGCAGCGGTCGTCGGCCTCGAGCCGCAGGTGCGGGTAGCAGCGAAAGTCGGTGAGCGTCAGACGACGGAGGCAGTAAGCCGCCCCCGCCGAATCCGACGGAGACAATGAAACGCTATTGTCAGCGATCGCCAATGCCGACCCTTACACCCTCATCGGCATCAGGACGTAGAGCGCACGTTCGTCCGAAATGTCGCGGATGATCGTCGGCGACACCGCGTCGGCCAGGTCCATGCGCGACACGTCGCCTTCCACCTGGCCCGCGATGTCGAGCAGGTAACGCGAGTTGAACCCGATCTGCAGGTCCTCGCCGCCGTAGGAGACGGCGATTTCCTCGTCGGCGCTGCCCGCGTCGGGGCTGTTGGCGGACAGGTGCAGCTTGTCCTTTTCGAGCGTCAGCTTGATCGAGCGCGACTTCTCCGTGGAGATCGTCGAGACACGGTCGACAGCCTCGGCAAAGAGCTTGCGGTCGACCTCGAGGAACTTGTCGTTGTCCTGCGGAATGACGCGCTGGTAGTCGGGGAAGGTGCCGTCGATCAGCTTGGTGGTCAGCACCGTCTTGCCGAAGGCGAAACGAATCCGCGTCTCCGACAGCGACACCTCGACGGAATCGTCGACAGCGTCGAGCAGGCGGCGGACCTCGAGTACCGCCTTGCGGGGCACGATGACGCCCGGCATCGTCGCGGCGCCGTCCGGGAGCGGGCACTCGACCTGGGCGAGCCGGTGGCCGTCGGTGGCGACGGCGCGCAGCATCGGCACGCCCTCCGCCTCGGCGGCGTGCAGATAGATGCCGTTGAGGTAGTAGCGCGTCTCTTCCGTGGAGATGGCGAAACGGCTCTTGTCGATCAGCCGCTTCAGCTCTTCGGCGGCGATCTGGAAGCTGTGCGGCAGGTTGTCTTCCGCCAGAACCGGAAAGTCCTCCTTGGGCAGGCACGGCAGCGCAAAAGTCGAGCGGCCGGCAACCACCGACAGGCGGGACTGATCGGCGAGCGAGAGTTCGACCTGCGCGCCGTCCGGCAGCTTGCGCACGATGTCATGCAGGGTGTGCGCCGCCGCGGTTGTCGCGCCGCCCTGGCCGACGTCGGCGCCGACGCCCTCGACGATCGTGAGGTCGAGATCGGTCGCGGTCAGCGACAGTTCGCTACCGTCGGCGGCGAGCAGGACGTTGGACAGAATCGGAATGGTGTTGCGCCGTTCGACGACGTTCTGCACGTGACCCAATGCCGACAGCAACGTTGCGCGCTCGATGGTGATCTTCATGACGCCAGTTTCTTTTCGTTTTGCGCCCCGCCGGCGACGGCCTGCGGCAACGCGTAACCCCTATCTGCGATAAGACGGGCGCCCGTGAGGCGCCCGATCCGGAAGGTTCCTGTGGCGAATGCCGTGCGGCCCTGACGGCCTGAACGGGACGGAAAACCCCACAAAAAGACCTGCATTCCCGTCCTCTGCGACGGGATCGAATTATAGCAAACGGGGGCCGCGGTGGGGCGCTTTTTTTGGCCCCGAGCGGGGGCCTAAAGCCCTGAAAGGGCAGGGATTTTGGGTGCGGCGGGAAAGACCCGGATCAGGTCTCCAGCATGCGCCGCAGAAGGTCGATGTCCTCGGAAAGGGTATTGTCGTTCTGGCGCAGCTCGTCGATCCGTTTGACCGCGTGCATCACGGTCGTGTGGTCGCGCCCGCCGAACTTGCGGCCGATCTCGGGCAGCGAGCGAGAGGTCAGCTGCTTGGCGAGATACATGGCCACCTGGCGGGGCCGGGCCACCGCGCGGGCGCGGCGGGCCGAGTGCATCTCGGAAATTCGGATGTTGTAGTGCTCCGCCACCCGCTTCTGGATGTCCTCGATCGTGATTCGGCGGTCATTGGCGCGCAGCAGGTCGCGTAGCACCTCCTGGGTGGTCTCCAGGGTGATGGGACGACCGACCAGGTTGGAGTAGGCCAAAACCCGGGTCAGGGCGCCTTCCAGCTCGCGAATGTTCGAGGTGATGCGGTGGGCCAGGAACTCCAGCACCTGCCGGGGGACGTTCTTGGCCCCCATGTGCTGGACCTTGGACTGAAGGATGCCGATCCGCAGTTCGTAGTCGGTCTGGTGGATGTCGGCCACGAGACCCCAACCCAAGCGGGAGCGCATGCGCTCTTCCATCCCGTCAAGGTTGCTGGGCGAGCGATCGCCCGAAATCACCACCTGGCGGTTCTGATCCACCAGCGCATTGAAGGTGTGGAAGAACTCTTCCTGCGTCGAATCCTTGCCGGAGATGAACTGGACGTCGTCGATCATCAGAACATCGACCGACCGGAACAGTTGCTTGAACTGCATCACGTCCTTGTACCGAAGCGCCCGGATGAACTGGTACATGAACTTTTCGGCGGAAAGGTAGATCACGCGGCGCGTCGGATCGCGCTCGCGAATGTGCCAGGCGATGGCGTGCATCAGATGCGTCTTGCCGAGCCCAACGCCGCCGTAGAGATAAAGCGGATTGAAAGGAACGGTCTCAGCTTCGGCGACGCGATGCGCCGCGGCGTAAGCGAGTTCGTTCGCCTTGCCGACGACGAAGTTGTCGAAAGTGAAACGCGGGTCGAGCGGCGCGCCAGCTTCCGCCAGGCTTTGATCGTTGGGTTGCGACCGCGCGGGCTCCTGGGGTTCTTCCTTGAACGCCTGTGTCGACTGACCCGACGGGCGAACGAGAATGTCGATCTGCGTTTCGGCGCCGGATTCTTCGGTCCACAAATTGCGGATCTTGTCCGCGTAGTGGGAGACGACCCAATCGCGCATGAACCGCGTCGGGACCGACATCAGCATCCGGTCGTCGTGGACGTTGGTCAGTTCGAGCTGCTTGAGCCAGCTGTTGAAGGCGGCATCACCGACGTCGGCGCGCAGACGATCGCGCACCTCGTTCCAGATGTCGTTAAGCGATTTCGGCCCCGTTGATGTCACGCCCGCGCCCTCAAGTCTGGGCCCACGGGAGACCGGCGGCCTTCCAGCCACCGACCCGACCGCGGTGCCGATCGCCGTCGAGATCGCCCTCGAAACCGCCAGCCACGTTGAAACACTTCGAGTAACCCTGAGCCGTCATCGCAATGGCTGCATGCCGGGAGCGGCCGCCGGAGCGGCACAGGAAAAGCAGGGTATCTGCGGGTTTCACGCCGGTCGCGGCGACCTGATCAGTGAATTTGGGATTGGGAGCGCCGGACGGGAAGTCCTGCCACTCGACCTTGAGCAAGTCCTTGCTGAGGGAGGACAGGTCGGGCAGGCCGACAAAGTTCCACTCGGCCTGGGTCCGAACGTCGATCAGATGTGCCGAGGAATCTTCTCCGAGCATGCGCCAAGCATCGTCCACGGAGATATCGCCTGCATAACTCATTCAGTCTTTCCGGGTCCGCGCCTGTCTGATGCAGCGCTGGACTTCTCTCCCTAATTCGCCGGTGGCCGGCTTTGTGTTTATGAAAATACTTTTCGTCGAGCCGAATGGTTTTATCGGTCTGTCGATTATTTCATTTTTTTGGAAAAGGCCTCCCACATGGAAAGACCAGCGTCATGCCGGTCTTCGCGTTAGCACTTTGAAATGTAGTTGGGGGAGGAACACCCCCAGGAACCCCTGTTCGGTTCGGCAAGACTACTTGTGCGCCTTGGGGCTTTCAACAAAACCGCGCGTGCCAAAAAAAAAATATTGGCCGCCATGCATAGCGGCAACACCACAACATCTTGGTGGATTCAGCGCATGTTGCGCCGAACAAAAAAGGCCGCGCAAACGTGCGCGGCCTTGGTGTTCGAACTTACCGCAGTAAGTTACGCGGGCATCCCCTTGATGCGCTTCGACAAACGCGAAACACGACGCGACATCGTATTCTGCTTGACAATGCCGCGCGACGCGCCGCGCATCATCTCGGGCTCCGCCTGACGCAGAGCTTCCTGAGCCTTGCCCTTGTCGCCGGCAGCGATCGCCGTCTCGACTTTCTTGATGAATGTCCGAATCCGGCTCATGCGCGCGGTGTTGACTTCCGTGCGCCGCCGGATCTGACGAATTCGTTTCTGCGCTGATTTGTGGTGCGCCATGGAGCTTCTACTTCAAGTTCTATTGGGAACGGCGGCTTATATCGCCTGACGGGTATAGGGTCAACCGCGCTCAGCCGTTCTTGAAGTTCGGCTTGCGCTTCTCGGCGAAGGCGGCCATGCCCTCTTTCTGGTCATCCAGGGCAAATGTGGCGTGGAACAGGCGCCGCTCGAAGCGCACCCCTTCCTCCAGGGTCGTCTCGTAGGAGCGATTGACCGCCTCCTTGGCCATGTAGACCGCCGGCCGCGACAGGGCCGCGATCTCGCCCGCGACGCGGACGGCCTCGTCGACCAGTTCCTCTGCCGCAACGATCCGGCTCACCAGTCCGGCCCGTTCGGCCTCCTCGGCATCCATCATGCGACCGGTGAGAACCATTTCCATCGCCTTCGACTTGCCGACGAAGCGGGTCAGGCGCTGGGTGCCGCCAGAGCCGGGAATGATCCCGAGGCGGATCTCGGGCTGGCCGAACTTGGCGTTGGGCGCGGCGAGAATGAAGTCGCACATCATCGCGAGTTCGCAACCGCCGCCGAGCGCGTAACCGGCCACGGCCGCGATCACCGGCTTGCGGCAGGTGGTCACGCGGCCCCAGCTGCGGGTGATGAAATCGCCGACATAGACGTCGACGAACGACTTGGGCTGCATCTCCTTGATGTCGGCACCGGCGGCGAACGCCTTTTCGTTGCCGGTGACGACGATCGCCCCGACGCCGTCGTCTTCCTCGAACCGGTCGATCGCGCCGGCGAGTTCGCCCATCAGGTCGCTGTTCAGCGCATTCATCGCATCGGGCCGGTTCAGCGTGATGACGCCAACGCCGCCTTTTGTTTCGACCAGTATCGTTTCGTAGGCCACAAGGCCTCCTTTCGGCGCGGTAGGAATTGCTCGCGGTGAGGTCCTGCGGACCCTCAAACCGCGCCCGTATACGCGATGGCGGCGGGCGAGATCAACCGGGGCGGCCAAACCTAGCGCTGAAGGCGCGAGCAGAAGAATGTCGAGCGGCCGGACTGGACGATTCGGCGCACGCCGGCGTCGCAGCCGTCGCACTCGGGACATGGTTCGCCCGCGCGGTCGTAGACGGAGAAGTTGTGCTGGAAGTAACCGAGTTCGCCGTCGGCGCCGACGTAGTCGCGCAGCGTCGAACCACCAGATTCGATGGCCGCCTGCAGCACCTTGCGAATCGACGCGACGAGGCGCTCGGCGCGCTGCGGCCCGACGGTGTGAGCCTGACGCCTGGGCGACAGCCGGGCGTCGTAGAGCGCTTCGCAGACATAGATGTTGCCGAGCCCGGCGACCACGCGTTGATCGAGCAGCGCCGCCTTGAGGGGCGTCCGCTTGCCATGCAGACGCGCCGCAAGCACGGGACCGGAAAAGGCATTGCCCAGGGGCTCCGGTCCGAGGTCGCGGAGTAGCGGATGGCTCGCTTCCGCGCCCGGTTCGATCAGGGTCATCAGGCCGAACCGCCTCGGATCACTGAACACGATATGCATGCCGGCGTCGGTGACGATGTGTACATGGTCGTGCTTGCCGTGCGCTTCGGCTTCGCTTTCGTGAAGCACCATGCGACCCGACATCCCGAGATGGATGAGAACCTGAACGTCGTCATCCAGGGTTGCCAGGATGTACTTGGCGCGTCGGCTCAGCGAGCGCACGCGGCGGCCCGTCAGCCGCTTGGCGAAATCCTTCGGAAACGGGATTCGCAAATCCGGGCGACGCGTCTCGACCTGCGACAGGACCGCGCCTTCGAGATGGGGCCACAGGCCGCGCATCACGGTTTCGACTTCTGGCAGTTCGGGCAACGGATGACGTCCCGGTGGCTGGGCGACGTGGGGTCACGCAAAGTAGCGTGTCGGCAACCGGCAGGCTATCGTTGCCGCGATGAGCGGCTCACCAGAACAAACCGAAACCGACGACGGGCAGGTCCCCTTCGGCTTCCGCAAGGTGGCGCGCGAGGAGAAGTCTGGCCTCGTGCGCGACGTCTTCGATTCGGTGGCGCAGCGCTACGACGTGATGAACGACGTGATGAGCGGCGGCCTGCACCGGTTGTGGAAGGACGCCATGGTGCGCTACCTGCGGCCGCGCGCGGGCGAGCGGATCGTCGACATCGCCGGCGGGACCGGCGACATCGCCTTCCGCATGCTTGCCCCGTTCGCCGACAGCACGCCGGAGGCCCGTCCGCAGGTGACGGTGCTGGACGTCAACGAGGCCATGTTGCGGGTGGGCCGCAATCGCGCCACCGACAAGGGTCATGTGAGCGGTCTGGACTGGGTTTGCGCCGACGCCCAGGCGCTGCCGCTGCCGGCGCGTACCTGCGACGCCTACACGGTGGCGTTCGGTATGCGCAACATGACCGACATCCCGGCCGCGCTCGCCGAGGCATTCCGCGTGCTGCGCCCGGGCGGCCGCTTTTTGTGCCTGGAGTTCAGCCGCGTGACACCGTTGCTGCGGCGCGCCTACGACGCTTACTCGTTCCGCCTGCTGCCGGCGATGGGGCGGGTCATCGCGCGCGATGCCGACTCCTACCGCTATCTTGCGGAGAGCATCCGCACCTTTCCCGATCAGCAGATGTTTGCCGGCATGATCTCGGCGGCGGGGTTCGAGCGGGTCTCCTTTACCAACTATTCGGGCGGGATCGTCGCGCTGCACGTCGGCTGGCGAACCTGACGCCGGGGTGCTGCGCCCGCTTCGCAATATCCTGCGGCTGATCCGGATCGCGCACACGCTGGCGCGGCACGACGCGCTGTTCCTGCTCGACATGCTGGGCTACGGGCATTGGCCGCGCCGGTTGGGGCGCATCTTCCTGCCAGGCCCCAAGGCCCAGGTACGCGACCTGCGCAGGGGCCAGAAGCTGGTCGCGGCGCTGGAGGCGCTGGGCCCGGCATTCATCAAGTTCGGCCAGACCCTGTCGACGCGCGCCGATCTGGTCGGCGAGGCCTTCGCCGCCGACCTTGCCTACCTGCGCGACCGGCTGGCGCCGTTTCCCGGCGATGAGGCGATCGAGACCATCGAGGCCGCGCTCGATGCGCCGCTCGACGCCCTGTTCTCGCGTTTCGACGAAACGCCGGTTGCGGCTGCCAGCATCGCCCAGGTCCACTACGCGGTGACCGACGACGGCCGCGAGGTCGCGGTCAAGGTGCTGCGGCCGGGGATCGAGCGGGCGTTTCAACGCGACATCGACCTGTTCCGCTGGTTGGCGCGCATCGCGGAAGCGACGCAGCCAGCCATGCGGCGCCTCAAGCCGGTCGAGATCGTCGACAAGTTCGCGGAGAGCAGCTATCGCGAGATGGATCTCAGCCTCGAAGCGGCCGCCGCCTCCGAACTGAACGTCAATTTCGCCGATGACGACACCTACCGGGTGCCCGAGGTCGACTGGCAGCGCACCGCGCAGCGGGTGATGACGCTTGAGCGTATCGACGGGATCAGCCTGGGCGCGCGAGACGCGCTCATCGACGCCGGGATCGATCTCGACCGCGTCGTCACCAACCTTCTCGCGGCCTTCCTCCATCAGGTGTTCCGCGACGGCTTCTTTCACGGCGATATGCACCCGGGCAATCTGTTCGCCGACACCGAAGGCAACATTCTCGCGGTCGACTTCGGCATCATGGGGCGGCTCGACCTGAAGAACCGCCGCTACCTAGCCGATCTGATGCTGGCCTTTCTGACGCGCGACTACTGGCGCGCAGCGGAAGTGCACTTCGAGGCCGGCTATGTCCCGGCCGACCAGTCGCTCGACGCCTTCGCCCAGGCCTGTCGGGCAATCGGCGAGCCGATCCTCGACAAGCCCGCCAACGAGATTTCCATCGCACGGCTACTGGCGCAGTTGCTGCGTACAACAGAGCAATTCCAGATGGAGACGCAGCCGCAGTTGCTGTTGCTGCAGAAGACGATGGTCGTCGCGGAGGGCGTGGCGCGCAGCCTCGACCCCGAAGTGGTGTTCTGGGAAAAGGCCCAGCCGGTGATCGAGGAATGGATCACCGACAACATGGGGCCGGCCGCGCGGCTTCGCGAAAGCGCCGCGAGCACGATGCGGGTTCTGCGCCACCTGCCGGCGGTCCTGGAAAGCGCCGGGACGCTCGTCGCCGACATCGCCGAGAACGGACTCAAGCTGCATCCGGACACGGTGAAGGAGATTGCCCGTGAACAGGCGCGCCAACGGCGTCTCACCAACCGCCTTCTTGTAGTTCTCGGCATTGCGCTGCTGATTGTGCTGATCGCCACCTGAGGCTGCGCTTGCACAGGCCGCTTGCTGCGGCCTAGTGTTTTCACGATGTCACACTGTGAAATGGGAGCTCGTCCTGTCGCTCACCGGTAAACGGATTCTGCTCGTCATTTCCGGCGGGATTGCCGCGTTCAAGGCGCTCGACCTGATCCGACGCCTGCGCGCCGAGGGCGCGTCAGTCCGCTGCATCATGACGGCGTCGGCGGGCGAGTTCGTCACCCCACTGTCTGTCGCGGCGCTGAGCGCTCAACCGGTCTACCAGGACACCTTCTCCCTGAAGGACGAATCGGAGATGGGCCACATCCGTCTGTCGCGCGAGGCCGATCTCGTCGTCGTCGCGCCGGCGACCGCCAACCTGATCGCCAAGATGGCCACGGGCATCGCCGACGACCTGGCGACGACCACGCTGATCGCCACCGACAAGCGCATTCTGATCGCGCCCGCGATGAACGTGCGGATGTGGCACCACCCGGCAACCCAGCGCAACATCGACACCCTGCGCCGCGACGGCGCGATCGTCGTCGGCCCGGCGGCGGGCGAACTGGCGGACGGCGAATCGGGCGACGGCCGTCTGGTCGAACCGGCCGACCTGGTCGTCGCCATCGCCGCGGCGCTGTCGGGGCTCGACAGCGAACCGTTGCCGCTGGCCGGGCGCCGCGCGCTCGTCACCTCGGGACCGACCCACGAGCCGATCGACCCGGTGCGCTACATCGCCAACCGGTCGAGCGGGCGCCAGGGGCACGCGATCGCCGCCGCATTGGCGCAGCTTGGTGCCGAGACCGTGCTGGTCAGCGGCCCGACGAAATTGCCCGATCCACCCGGCGTTTCGATGCGGCACGTCCAGACCGCACGCGAGATGCTGGCGGCCTGCGAGGCGGCACTGCCGGCAGATGTCGCAATCTGCGCGGCCGCGGTCGCGGACTGGCGTGCGGCCAGCGAATCGGGCAACAAGATCAAGAAGAGCGGTGCGCCGCCCGCTCTGCAACTTGTTGAAAATCCTGACATTTTGGCGACGCTCTCGCAGCCCGGTGTGCGCCGGCCCGCTCTTGTCGTCGGCTTCGCGGCGGAAACCGACGCGGTTCTGGAGAACGCCGAAGCCAAGCGGGCACGCAAGGGATGCGACTGGATACTGGCCAACAGCGTGGCCGGCGGCGGTGTGTTCGGCGAGGACGACAACACTGTCACTCTTGTTACTCCGGACGGCAGCGAGACATGGCCGACGATGCGCAAAGACCAGATCGCGGCGCAACTGGCGGCGCGCATCGCAGACGCGCTGGGCAACGCATGACGCTGACCGTCGCCATTGAGCGCCTCGCCCACGCGCACGATCTACCGCTGCCGGCCTATGCGACCGACGGCGCCGCCGGGCTCGACCTGTGCGCCGCCGTCGAAGCCGGGCGCGACCTCGCGCCGGGCGCGCGCCTGCTGATCCCGACGGGCCTGCGCATCGCCCTCGAACCCGGCTACGAAGCGCAGGTGCGCCCGCGTTCGGGGCTCGCACTCAAGCAGGGGGTGACGGTTCTGAACACACCCGGCACGATCGACGCCGACTACCGCGGCGAGATCGGCGTCATTCTGATCAACCACGGCAACGAAACCGTGACCGTGAACCGCGGCGACCGGATCGCGCAGCTGGTGGTCGCACCGGTGACGCGCGTGGCCTGGCAGGAGACGACGATCGACGGTACCGCGCGCGGCGCGGGCGGGTTCGGGTCGACCGGCGTGCGTGGGCGATAGGAGAGAAGAGCAGTGCTGCGTATTTCAAAGAAGATGATGTTCGCGCTGGAAGCGGTCGTGGACATCGCTTTCAACACCGGGCCTGACCCGGTGCAGTCGAAGGACATCACCGCGCGGCAGGGTATTCCGCAGCGCTACCTCGAACAGGTCATGCAGCGCATGGTGCGCGCGGGCATCCTGCGCGGCGTGCGTGGACCGCGCGGCGGCTACCGCCTGGCGCGCGAGCGCCGCCGCATCACAGTGGGCGAAGTGGCCCGCGTGGTTTACGAACTGGAAGGAGACGACGCCCCCGACTATCCCGGCACGTCCGATATCGGGGAAAAGGTCGTCGCCCCGGTGTGGCGCGACCTGCAGGCCGAAACGATGGCGCGGCTGGACGCCGTCACCTTGGAGGATTTGTGCACGCGCGCGCGCGAACAGGGCATCGAGCGGGCCAGCGCACGGGGACCGGATTTCACGATATGAGCAAGAAGACGACATCCGAGGTCGGCCGTGGCCGCATCTACGACACCGTCACCGACACGATCGGCAACACGCCACTGGTGCGCATGCCCAAGCTGGCGGCCGAGCTGGGCAGCAAGGCCGAATTGATCGGCAAGCTGGAGTTCTTCAACCCGCTCGGTTCGGTAAAGGACCGTATCGGCGCGGCGATGATCGGCGCCGCCGAAGCGGCAGGTACGCTGCGCGAGGGGACGGTGATTGTCGAGCCGACGTCCGGCAACACCGGGATCGCACTGGCGTTCGTGTGCGCGGCGAGGGGTTATCGATTGATCCTGACGATGCCCGAGAGCATGTCGCAGGAACGCCGCAAGATGCTGCAACTGCTCGGCGCCGAACTCGAATTGACGCCAGCCGCGAAGGGCATGACCGGCGCGATCAACCGCGCCAAGGAGATCATCGACGATCTCGACGACGGCCTGACGCTGCAGCAATTCGAGAACCCCGCCAACCCGGAGATCCACCGGCGCACCACAGCGGAGGAAATCTGGACCGACACCCACGGCACGCTGGACGGCGTGGTCTGCGGCGTCGGCACCGGCGGCACCCTGACCGGCATCGGCAGCGTGCTGAAGAAGCGCCACGCTTCGCTGAAGATGATCGCGGTCGAGCCTGAGGACAGCGCCATCCTGTCGGGCGGCGCGCCGGGACCGCACGTGATCCAGGGGATCGGCGCGGGCTTCGTGCCGGGCAACCTGGACCGCACGCTGATCGACGAGGTCGTGACCATCGCCAACGAAACCGCCCTTGAAACCGCGCGCTGCGCCGCCAAGTTGGAAGGACTGGCGGTCGGCATTTCGTCGGGCGCGGCGATCGCGGCGGCGGCCGAAATCGGCGCCCGCGACGAATGGGCCGGCAAGCGGCTCGTCGTCGTCCTGCCCTCGTTCGCCGAACGCTATCTGTCGACCGCGCTGTTCGACCTGACCTAACCGATGGACTTTTCCGAGGACCAGATTCACCGCTACGCACGCCACATCATCCTCAACGAGGTGGGCGGCGAGGGGCAGGCCAAACTGCTCGGGGCGCGGGTTCTGGTCGTCGGCGCCGGCGGGCTGGGGTCGCCGCTGTTGATGTACCTGGCGGCGGCCGGGGTCGGCACGCTGGGCGTCGTCGACGACGACTTGGTGAGCCTGTCCAATCTGCAGCGTCAGATCGCCCATACCACCGCGCGGATCGGTGCGGCCAAGACCGACAGCGCGCGCGCGACCATCGCCGCGCTCAACCCCGACACCAAGGTCGAGGCCCACGAAACGCGGCTCGACCGCGGCAACGTCGAATCCCTGATCGCGAACTACGACATCGTCGCCGACGGCAGCGACAATTTCGACACGCGTTTTCTGCTCAACGACGCCTGTCATCTCAAGGAGAAGACGCTGGTGTCGGCGGCGGTGCTGCGCTTCGACGGGCAGCTCTCGACGTTCAAGTCGCATCTCGGCGGCGACAATCCGTGTTACCGCTGCATCTATCCCGAACCGCCGCCCGACGGGCTGATCCCGAGCTGCGCCGAGGGCGGCGTTCTCGGCGCCCTGGCCGGCACCATGGGCACGCTGCAGGCGACCGAGGTGATCAAGGAAATCCTCGGGATCGGCGACAGCCTGTCGGGTACTTTGCTGATCTATGAAGGCCTGTCGGCGGCGTTCCGCAAGGTGAAGGTGCGACCCGACCCGGCCTGCGCGTTGTGCGGCGCCACGCCCTCGATCACCGGGATCGCCGATGCCGCCTGAGGAAGTCGGGCGGCCCGCGAAGCTGTCGCTGATCGTCTATTCCGGCGCCTTCGACAAGGTGCACTACGCGCTCGCCACCGCCGCGGCGGCGATCGCGACGAACACGCCAGTTACGCTGTTCTTCACCATGGACGCGATCCGCTGCGTAACCATGGCCGACGGCGTGCCAGGCTGGCATGAAGCGATCGCCGAAGACGGCCGCGACGGCGCACGCGTCGATGCCGAGTTCGCCGCGCGCGGCGTAGGCACCTTCGAAGAACTGCTCAGCGCCTGTGTCGAACTGGGTGCGACGTTCATGGTGTGCGAGATGGGGCTGCGCGCGAAGGACATCGCGCCCGAGGCCCTGCGCGCGGACGTGCCGCTCACCGCGGGCGGCCTCGTCACGTTCCTCAACGATGCCCGCGCCGACGGCGCGATGCTCTTCATCTGAACTAGATCGTCGTACCGGCGATGACGCGGTCGGGCGGCTTGTGGCCGTCCATGTAGGCGCGGATGTTAATGAGCACGAGTTCGCCTGTGGCGAGGCGGCTCTCCAGCGTCGCCGAACCCATGTGCGGCAACAACACGACGTTGTCGAGCTTGAAGAAACCAGGGCGAATGTGCGGCTCGTTCTCGTAGACGTCGAGGCCCGCACCCATCAGCCGGCCTTCCTTGAGCATCGCGATGAGCGAGTCCTCGTCGACGATCTCGCCGCGCGCGGTGTTGACGATGAACGCGTCCTTGCGCAGCAGGTCGAGGCGGCGCTTGGACAAGAGATGATAGGTGGCCGGAGTATGCGGACAGTTGACCGAGACGATGTCCATATGGGCCAGCATCTGGTCGAGGCTTTCCCAATAGGTCGCCTCCAGTTCGGCTTCGATCTCGGGCGCGACCTGGTGACGGTTGTGATAATGGATCGACAGGCCGAAGCCGCGCGCGCGGCGCGCCAGAGCTGTCCCGATGCGGCCCATGCCGACGATGCCGAGACGCTTGCCCCAGATGCGGCGGCCCAGCAAGAAGCTCGGCGACCAACCGGGCCACTCGCCCGCGCGCATCAGGCGTTCGCCCTCGACGAGGCGGCGCGGCACGGCGAGGATCAACGCCATCGTCATGTCGGCGGTGTCCTCGGTGAGAACGCCCGGCGTATTGGTGACGGTGATCTTGCGCGCGGTAGCGGCCGCAAGGTCGATATGGTCGACCCCGTTGCCGAAATTGGCGATCAGCTTGAGGTCGCCGCCGGCCGCGGCGAGCATGTCGGCGTCGAGCCGGTCCGTAACAGTCGGGACAAGGACGTCGCAGGCCTTCAGGGCATCACGCAGTTCGTCTGGGGACAGCTGATGGTCGTCGACGTTCAGGCGCGTGTCGAAGAGTTCCATCATCCTGGTTTCGATTTGGTCAGGCAGTTTTCTGGTGACGATGACCCGTGGTTTGCGTTTTGCCATGTCCGCCCGGGTTGTTGGGGTATCCCAGGTTGTCTAGCAAATCGGGCGGGATTCGGGAAGGCAGGCGCTTCCTTGACCGCCGCAGGCAGCGAAAGGCATATAGCGGCGTGCAGTACCTGATGCGGCGATCAGTTCTTCTCGTCCTCGCGCTGTTGGCGGCGGGTCTGTTCGACTACGCCGAGGCTTCGGCGCAGGAGGGCTACCGCACCCATTTTGTCTCGCTGCGTCACAACACCGTCAACGTCCGCACCGGCCCGGGCACGCGCTATCCCATCGAGTGGGTCTACAAGCGCGCCGGGCTTCCGGTGGAGGCGATCGCCGAATTCGAAGAATGGATCAAGGTTCGCGACTACGAGGGCGCCGAGGGCTGGATACACCGGCGACTGCTGTCGTCAGACCGCTGGGCGGTAATCACCGGCGCGTTGCGTACGGTACGGCGCGAGCCACGCGACGACAGTGCGGCGGTGCTGTTCGCAGAACCGGGCGTGCAGGGGCATCTTCTGGCCTGCCGCGAGGCCTGGTGCCAGCTAGAGATCGGTCCGCGCCGCGGATGGGTGCGGCGCGACGTGCTGTGGGGGGTCTACCCGCGCGAAACGTTCGACTAGGTACTAGTCGAAGTCCTGCGACAGTGCGGCGCGCACATTCGCGGGCACGCCCGCCATGTGATTGTAGTTTTCGTGCCCGATTTGCAGCGTGACACGTGTGTCGCCATCTCTGAACGCCGCGATCTGCGCATCGCTCATGGGAAAGCGCAGGAAGTGGATCGACGAGGTCTTGCCGTCGGCCTTGGTGCGCTCAACATCCGCCTCGGCGACCGCCTGAACCGTCTCGTCGCCGATCTGCAGGGACACGGTCTGTTCGACGAAGGTCAGCCGGCGCAGCTCACGATCACGGCGAACGGGGTCGTTGATTTCGAACATGAGCGTCGCGACAAGCTCCTTACCCTTCGGAATCAACGGGTTATAGGCCGACAACTCGTCGGCGATCTGCTCTTCGCCACCCTTTTCGATGTAGAGCATCTCGTGGATTTGAATCCACATCGTGTCGTAGTTCTCGAAGTAGAACGTGGCGTCGGGGCCGACACTGACGCGGCGGTCCTGCTTGATGGCGGACGCCTGGGCCCGCTTGTCCTTGCGGAGATCGGCGTAGGCGTCCATCGCCATGATCTCGTCGCGGCCGATTTCGTGGGCTTCGCGGGTCACGTGTCTTCTCCGTAGGCGCGGGCGACGAGTTCGACCGGGTTGAAGGCGCGCTTTTCGGCAAGTTTCTCGGTGGCGCCGTCGATCGCTTCCATGCCCTGCACGATGTGCTTGCCGGCGAGCGGGCATTCCGAGACGACGAACGCGGCCCCGCTGTCGGCGGCGCGCTGGGCGGTCGGCGCGCCGACCTTGAGCGCGACGGGGAAAAACTCCTCCTTGATGCCCCACGAGCCGCCGTGGCCGGAGCAGCGCTCGACGATGGTGACTTCGGTGTCGGGGATTTGCCGCAGCAGTTCGGCCGCCTTGGCGCCCATGTTCTGCGCCCGCGCATGGCAGGCGAGGTGGACCGCGACGCCGCCCGGTAGCGGCTTCATGCCCTGGGCGAGGCCTTCGTTCTTGGCGATGTCGACAAGGTACTCGGACAGATCGGCCGTCGCCTCGGACAGCCGTTTGACGTTGGCATCGTCGGGCACGATCAGGGGCCATTCGAACTTGAGCATAAGCGCGCAGGAAGGCGTCAGAGCGACGACGTCGTAGCCGTCCTCGATCCACAGCACCATGGTCGCGGCAATCCGCCGGGCACGGGCTGCGACATCCTCGATCTCGCCGCCTTCGAGCTGCGGCATGCCGCAGCATTCGGGATAGACGACCTCGGTCTCGACGCCGTTACGGGCAAGCACACGGCGCGCCGATGCGCCGATATCCGGGTTGTTGAAGTTGACGAAACAGGTCGCGTAGAGCACCG
The DNA here is from genome assembly GCA_038116985.1 of Alphaproteobacteria bacterium. Lineage (GTDB taxonomy): Bacteria > Pseudomonadota > Alphaproteobacteria > SHVP01 > SHVP01 > CALJDF01. The sequence continues at coordinate 27,073 of JAYOEZ010000034.1, forward strand.
CCTTGCGCCCCTTGGCCGGCGCATCGGCAGCGACGTCCGGCCTGTGGTGCGCCGCGTGGGCGACGAAGGTCTCGGTGTGGAACTTGGGCAATTCGGCGTCTTCGTGGACATGCGCCAGCCCCTTGAGCACGGGCCGCGTGAGCTTGTTGCCGCGCGCCGACGCCCAGTTGGCGAGCGGTGCCGCGAGGCGCGCAAGCTTGCCGTTGCGATCGGTCTTGGTGAGTTGTTCTTCGCCGAAGGGCGGGCCGTCGCCGCGTTTCCGTTCGGCGACGCGGTAGCGCAGCATGAGATGGGGAAAGTCCAGGTCGAATTCGTGCGGCGGCACATAGGGGCACTTCGTCAGGAAGCACATGTCGCACAACGTGCAGGCGTCGACGACCGGCTTGAAGTCGGCGCTGTCTACGGAATCGAGTTCGCCGGTTTCGGATTCATCGATCAGGTCGAACAGGCGCGGAAACGAATCGCAGAGATTGAAGCAACGCCGGCAACCGTGACAGATATCGAACACCCGCCGCAGTTCCTTGTCGATCTCGTCCCAGTCGGTGAACGCCGGGTCTTGCCAGGCGATCGGATGACGGATCGGCGCTTCGGTTGAACCTTCCTTCATGGCAGCAAAACGGGGGCGGCTTTATGGGCCGCCCCCGCCCATCGAGTTTGAGTAGGAACGAGTCGGCGGCCTAGATGCTGTCGAGCGCCTTCTGGAAACGCCCGGCATGCGACTTCTCGGCCTTGGCCAGGGTCTCGAACCAGTCGGCGATTTCGTTGAAGCCCTCGTCGCGCGCGGTCTTGGCCATGCCCGGGTACATGTCGGTGTACTCGTGGGTCTCGCCGGCGATCGCCGCCTTGAGGTTGGCGCTGGTGGTGCCGATCGGCTCGCCCGTCGCCGGGTCGCCGGTCTCCTCCAGAAACTCGAGATGGCCGTGCGCGTGACCGGTCTCGCCTTCGGCGGTCGAGCGGAACACAGTCGAGACGTCGTTGAAGCCTTCGACGTCGGCCTTCTGCGCGAAATACAGATAGCGGCGGTTCGCCTGGGATTCGCCCGCGAACGCGTCCTTCAAATTCTGTTCAGTCTTGGTCCCTTTCAGTGCTGGCATCATTCTCTCCTGAGGCGTTTCGTTGATGGCGTAAGCGTCTTGGTGCGCAACGCTCGGGCGGAAAGCGCCCGATGGACCCAATATGGCGATGCCCCAGCCATGAGTCAACAGTTTAGAACAGTTTTAATAAACCGTTCAGCCCGTTGAAATAAATGGAGATTTAGTCTGCGTCGCGCAGCCGGATGACGACGTCGACGCGGTCGATCCGGGTTCCGGCAGGAGCCTTGGGCAGACGGCCGAAATCGACGTAGTCGGCAGAGATGTCCTCCAACTCGCCCGTCGATTCACGGAAGAAGTGGTGATGCTCGCCGACGTTGGTATCGAAGTACGACCGGCCGGGATTCACATTGACCTCGCGCAACAGGCCCACCCGGACGAACTGATGCAGGGTGTTGTAGACCGTCGCCAGCGACACGCGGACGCCGTCCTCGAGGGCTTCGTCGTGCAGGGCCTCGGCGGTGACGTGCCGCGAACCCTGGGCAAACAGAAGGCGCGCAAGGGCCAGCCGTTGGCGCGTCGGGCGCAGGCCTGCGCTGCGCACACGCTGCAGCAGTTGGTCGTTGGCGATGGCGGGTTCCATGGCGGTCACGACCCAGACATAGGGTGGTTGCGACGCAAACGCAAGACGAACGCGATCAGTCGCCCGTCACGAGACGGTCAACGAGCTGCTTCACCGTCGGGATCAAACCGTTGGAATAGAACGGATCGTCACGGAATTTGTAGGCAGCGTGGCCGGCGAACATCAGCTGGTTCTCGACCTCGTCAGAGTGACTGATGACCTGCAGCGTCTTCTGGATGCAGTAGCTGCGCGGATCGGCCTTCTTGCCGGTGGTATGTCCTTCGTCCTGCGACCAGTTGGAGAACCGGCAGGCGCTGAGACAACCCATGCACTCGATTTGATCGGTGCGAATCTGGCGCAACCTTTCAGGCGTGACGAAGATGAGTGTCGAATCGGGAGTCTTTACCGCTTCGGTGAAACCTTCGGCCATCCAGGCCTCGGCGCGCGACTTGTCATGCGCCGTGACGTAGAGCGGCTGCTTGCGCGGTCCAGTGAGAAACTCGACGCCGTGATCGCCAAGCGGTTCGCGCGTGAAGGCGATCTGCCGCGCGGTACGCTCCTTGAGCTCATGCAGGAACTCGTTCTCGACCGCGGACGACCACATGCCTGTCGGGCTGAAGTTGTTCAGATAGACGTCGCCTTCCGACAGCGTCAGGAGTTTTTGTTTCCAAGCATCCGAAATCGGGCTTTCCTGCGTAAGCAGCGGTCGGGTGCCGAACTGGAAGGCCATCGGGCCGAGTTCGGGATTGTCGATCCAGTCGCTCCAGTCGCGCAGGAACCAGACGCCGCCGGCCATGATGATCGGAATTTCGTCGAGACCGAACTCGTTCATCCGCTCGCGCAACTCGCGCACGCGCGGATAGGGATCCTCCGGCGCCTCGGGGTCTTCGCTGTTGGAGAGGCCGTTGTGGCCGCCGGCGCGCCAGGGATCCTCATAGACGACGCCGCCGAGAAGATCGGCGTGTTTGTGGTAGGCCCTTTTCCACAATGCGCGGAAGGCGCGGCCCGACGAAACGATCGGGTAGTAGTACACGCCGAAACGCGCGGCGATCTCGGCCACGCGGTAGGGCATGCCGGCGCCGCAAGTGACACCGTGGACGAGTTCGCCGGCACGTTCGAGGATGCCAATGAGAACGCGCTCCGCGGCGGCCATCTCCCACAGGACGTTCATGTGGATCGGCCCCTTGCCGTCGGCAACCTCATGGGCGATGCGCGCCTGGGTCACGCCACCGTCGATGGCGTATTTGATCAGTTCTTCGTGGCGGTGGGCGCGGGTACGGCCGAAGTATTCCTGCGGAATGGCCCGTCCCTGGTCGTCGTAGGAATCCGCATTGACGCCAGAGAAAGTGCCGACCGCGCCAGCCGCGGCCCACGCACCGGAGCTCTCGCCGTTGGAGATGGAAATCCCCTTGCCGCCCTCTATGAGGGGCAGCACGTCGAAGCCTGAAATGCGCATGCTGTTGAGGGGTTTCACGGTTCCGGTGTCCCTGCCCGCAACATTCGCGGGTCTACCCCTTTCAATATAGAGCGATTCGGTGCGCGACCAACCCGCGAGGGCCGTTCATGTTGAATTGAACGGCCCTGCGGTTGATCAGATCTTACTCAGGAATCGGCTTCCGCCGTCGCTTCCGGCTTCATCTCTTCGCCGGATTCCTGATCCACGACTTTCATGCTGAGCCGGACCTTGCCGCGATCGTCGAACGACAGAACCTTGACCCAGACCTCGTCGCCCTCGTTGACGACGTCGGTCACCTTGC
>JAYOEZ010000035.1:0-30164 GCA_038116985.1 Alphaproteobacteria bacterium
ACAGGCCGCCGAAGTTCACCCGCTCGTCGGCGTTCTTGACGACGGGCACGACGGCGTCGGTGCCGTCCAGGCCCTTGACCATAGGGTAGGGGATGAGTGGGCCGAAGCGTGCGGCGAAGGCCGCCTGACGTTGCGGCGACAGGTTCTGGTCGCGGAAGAAGACGACATGGTGTTCGTCTAGCGCGGTGGTGATCTCGGCGACGACGTCGTCGGGCAGGTCGTTCGACACGTCGACGCCGGAAATCTCCGCGCCGATCGCGCCGGCGAGGCGCTTGACCCCGATACGGCGGTAGTCGGCGAACGCCTTCGGCGGTTCCCAGTCGTTCAGCATGATCGCTCGGCGCGGTTCATGGGCAGGCGCGCGCCTCCGGCTCGACCCCGACGGCTAGCGCCGTGTCTTTCTGACTGCCTTGCGGGCCGACGTCTTCTTCGCCGCCTTGCGCGCGGGCTTGGCCTTCTTTGCCGCGGTCTTGCGGGCCGGCTTCTTCTTGGCCGCAACCTTGCGCGCAGGCTTCTTCGCCGGTTTGCGCTTGGCCGCAGCTTTCTTCTTGGCCGGCTTGCGTTTCGGTTTGGCCTTCTTTGCCGCCGGTTTGCGCAGGTACTTCTGCATCGCGGGGTTATCGACGGCGCCGAGGATGGCGCCGCGGTCGTCGGTGACGTAGTTGACCTTTGCCACGCGCATCGACTTGCCCATCGTCTCGGCGAGTTCGGCCTGCTCTTCGAGAATCTGGAAGACGCGGCTGATCAGGTCGTCGCGCCGGGCAACGCGCTCGGCAGCGACCTCGGCGTTGGCGCGGTAGGCCTCGACTTTCTTGCGCGTGACGAGGCCGACCTCGTCGAGCAGGCGTTCGAGCGTGTCGTGGCGCTCGATCGCGACGGACAGTTCGCCGGTCAACGCGATGATCATCGCCATCATGTGATCCATCGCCGGATCCTGAAAGAACTGTGGTTTCGGGCCGCGCGCCCGGCGCGGCAATTTGACCGGGTCTGCCATGGCAGTGAGTCCTCGTGCGATGGAGTGGCGTCGGAAGGGGCGAGCCGGCGCTGACCGGCCCGTCCGGTCGTTCAGATAGGAGCGTCTATTTCCAGGCGCCGAAGGAGAACCAGGCCTGGCCGTGCGACACCTGCGGCGGCACGTCCTCGCCGCGCACGCAGGCTTCGAAGACCTCGTCGGGCCAGGTGCCGTAGTTCGGGGCGCTGAACTGGATGTAGTTGCCCTTCTTGAAGCCGCACTCGGTGAACAGCTGCTCGAGGTTCTGGTGGCGGAATTGCCAGTAGTAGGGCTCGTTGTTGTAGTAGGCGTCCCAGTCCACGTAGAAGTCTTCGTACGGGCTGCTCATCTCCGAGACCGGGGGCAATTCCTGGTTGATCATCAATCCGCCCGGCTTCAGTACGCGCAGGGTTTCCTTGAGAATCTTCTTCGAGGATTTGATGCTGATCTCGTGGAAAAAGAAGCTTGAGGTGACGAGGTCGAAGGTGTTGTCGGGGAAGTCGAGAACTTCCGCGTTCTGCTGGCTGAAGTGAACCTTGCGGCCCGTCGCTTCGGCGCGGGCATGGCCGTAGCGCACCATCGGCGCGCCGACGTCGATCGCATAGGCCTCGGCCTCCGGATAGACGTCCATCACCGAGAACAACTGGCCGCCGGTCGAGCAGCCGAGGTCGAGGTAGGTCTTCGGCTTGAAGTCGGGATACTTGATGCGCAGCGCGCGCGCCGCGGTGGCGCCCCAGCCGCCCTTGGAGCGGTGCGCGAGGCCGCCGGAGAAAACACCCACGCCGTGGTGCAGGACGGCACCCTGGGCGACGTCGTCCTTGGTGTGTTCTTCGTGGAAGCAGCCCGGCATCAGGTGGACGTCGAGTTCGCTCACCGTCTTCGGAATGTCGACGTTCGGGTTGAGCCGTAGCGAACCGCCCGACGGCGTCGAGGCGGCGGCATCCTTGGCGGTCTGGATCAGGTCGGACAGCTTGCGCTCGACCGAGGGCTGGACGCTCCACCAGGTCATGAGCTGGGCGTTGTGGCGCATCGCGCTCCATTCCTGAAAGATCGGCTCGGCGAGCATCTCCTTGCGAATCTCGTTGCCGGTCTTGGGTTTGCGGCCATGTTCCTTTTCGAAGCGCGGTTCAACCGCGTGGTCGTAGACCTTCTTCATGTCCTTCGAATAGTCGACGAGGATGCGCTTGCGCAGCGTCGATACGTAGCCCTGACGGGAAAGCTCGTCGTGGGTCGGTTCGACCATCTCGTCGATGTTGGGCAGGTTGGACATGGCGGCCTCCTGGGAATCGGAAAATCTGGCCGCGACTATATCACGGCGCCCGCGCCACCAAGAAGCGGGGCGCAGCGCGGTCCGGATGGTGGTCGTGCGCGCGGCGGCGACGCATTCGCAACCGCCAATCCCTTGCCCGGCGCGGTTTTCATTGCGACAACAGGCGCAGACCAACGAGGAGGCGGCCAGGTGAAAGCGTACGAAATCGGCGACTTCGGCAAGACGGGACACTTACGGCTGGTCGACCGGCTGGTTCCCGAACCGGGGGCTGAGCAGGCGCTGGTGCGCATTCGCGCGACCGGTCTCAACGCGCGCGACCTGTCGATCATGCAGGGCGACCAGTTCGGCATGAACATCCCGCCGACGCATATTCCGCTGTCCGACATGGCGGGCGACGTCGTCGCGGTCGGGCCGGGCGTCACCTCCGTGGCGCCGGGCGACCGGGTGACGATGACGCATTACTGGCGCTGGCTCGACGGCGACTGGAACGAGACGATGCGCCAGGAGGACTACGCGATGAACCTCGACGGGTTTCTCGTCGAGCAGGCCGTCGTGCCTGCAGCCGCGTTGATCCGGCTGCCCGACAACATGTCATACGAGGACGCGAGCACGTTGCAGAGCGCCGGGCTGACGGCGTGGAACGCGATCGTCGAGAACGGCAAGGTGCGCCCAGGCGAAACGGTCGTGACGTTGGGCACCGGCGGCGTTTCGGTGTTCGCGATGCAGTGGGCCAAGATGAAGGGCGCGCGGGTGATCGTGACGTCGTCGAGCGACGACAAGATCGCCCGCATGAAGAAGCTCGGCGCCGACGACGGGGTCAACTACGCGACGATGCCCGACTGGTCGAAGGGCGTGATGGAACTGACCGACGGGCGCGGCGCCGATCTCGTCGTCAACAACGTCGGCATCGCCGAACTCGATCAATGCCTGGAGGCCTGCGCATCAAACGCGCGGATCATGCACATCGGCGCCAATCCCGTGTCGCCGACGCGCAAGGCGGTGACGCCGGAAGCGCCAAAGCGCATGGGCTTGATGATCATGCGCGACCTGACCATCAAGGGAATCATCGTCGGCAGCCGCGAGATGTTCGTGAACCTGATCGACCAGATGGCGGCGAACGACATCAAGCCGGTGATCGACCGCGTCTACGACTTCGCGCAGATCGACGAGGCGATCGCCTACATGGCCAAGGCCGACAAGATCGGCAAGGTCGTGATCCGGATTCCCTGATGGCGGAGTCCGAGGCGTCGCTCAACCAGCTCAAGATCTCTGCCGTCGGGGAGACGCGCTCGCGTCTGCGCATGAAGGTGCGCGACCTAGAGCAGGTGATCGACGAGCCGGAAGAACGCGGCGGCACCAACGAAGGCGTCGCGCCGACGGAGGCCGCGCTGGCGGGTCTCGTCGGCTGCATCAACGTGGTCGCGCGCCGCTTCGCCGAGCAGAAGGGCTACGAGATTTCACGGCTCGAGGTTCAGGCCACGGCGCATTTCGATCCGCGCGGCCCGCGCCTGATCGCGCCCGTCGAGGTGCCGTTTCCGGTGATCGACATGACGGTGCGCATCGATACGACCGCTGCCCAGGCGGACGCCGTTGCGCTGAAGCGCGACATTCCGGCCTATTGCCCGATCTGGCAGCTGTTCGCGCGCGCCGGCACGCGCTTCAACGTCGACTGGTGGGTGAGTGGGAGCGGCGAGTAGCCCTAGACGGCGGGGCGTTCTGCGAGCGGAACCCTTTCGGAGAGAAAGTGCGGACGGGGTGAAGTCTCCTGACAGGATGGTGGCAGGAGGGGGGCGCTAGGGTGCGCGCTCCCGGCCCATTTGGGTCCGTTTCACGTCAGGAGCGCTCATGCTGAAGACCTATCACGGAAGCTGCCACTGCGGTGCCGTGCGCTACGAGGCCGACATCGACCTCGCAGCCGGCACCGGAAAGTGCAATTGCTCGATCTGCACCAAGATTCGCAACTGGGCCGTCACGCTGAAGCCGGCCGCTTTTCGCCTGCTTGCAGGCGAGGCGACGCTCGGCGGCTATCAGTTCGCCACCAAGAGCGGCCACTACCACTTCTGCAGCCACTGCGGGACGCAGGTGTTCAGCAAGGGCCACGTTCCCGATCTGGGCGGCGACGTCGTATCGGTCCGCCTTGCCACCCTCGACGACGCTAGCCCAGAGGATCTGCTCGCAGGCCCGATCACATATTCCAATGGCCGCGACAATGCCTGGTGGGAGGCGCCGGCGGAAACGCGGCATCTCTAGCGCGTTCAGTCGTCCTGCATCGCGTCGAGGGAAGCGTCCGGCACGATGCGCAGGGGCGCAACGTCCGAATCCTTGGTGATGATCGCCGACGCATCGGCGCGCACGCAGGCGCCGGCGTAGCTGCCGGCGGCGGTGAAGGTGCAGATCTGCACGTTGGCGCCGTCGACGTTGGGCAACGCGAACAGCTCCTGATAGATCTGGTCTCGCGCTTCGAACTTGCCGTCGGTCTCTTCCATCAGGTCGCTGTTGCGATCGATCAGGGCGATGTTGGCGCCGCAGCGGCCGACGATCGGCTTGACCGCGTAGCCCGTCTTTTCCAACGTGTCGTCGAGGTCATAGCGGGTGTTGAGCAGGTAGGGGTGGCCCGGAAACATCTCGCCGAGCACCGGCAGGATCGCCTTGTTGGACGGGATCAGCGTCCACAGCGGTTCGAACACCATGACCTGCGGGCGCAGCAGCACGTCGACGAGGCGCGGCGGCTGGCTGGCGCGGTCGATGGTGCGCGACAGGCGCAGCGCCTCGTCGTCGTCGGACAGCTGGTCGCGGATATCGTCAAGCGCGGTTTCCCACGCCCAGGTCTTCCAAACCCACGAGACCGGTTCGCCGTCGGCGTCGAGGACCTCGCCGCCGTCGCCCCATTGCAGACCTTCGAGTCCCATCACCAGCTTGGCCGCGATGCCGGCGGCCTCGATCGCCTGCTTCATGTAGTGGGCGTGGTAGATCTCCTCGGGGTCGTCGTCGATCATGATGTGCAACGGTCCCTGCGTTTCGCTGGCGCGCCACGCGCGGACCAGGTTGGCGGTGAGCGGTTCGCCGGGGCAGCGGCCGTCGCTGCAGCCATAGTGCGCGGCCCACAACGCTTGCACCTTACCGGTCTCCATGTGGCACGAGGCCGAGTCGCAGTTGTATTCGTAGACCTTGAGGCCGCGCTTCGAGAGCGAGAAGTCGAAACGGCCGGTGATCATCTGGTTGCGCCGGTTGTCCCACGACTGATGGATGCGCGACCACAGCGCCGGCGGCAGGTTGAAGCGCCGTAGGCGTTCGTCGTCGGCGAGCACGTAGTTGGTGGCGTGCATGAACATCGCATGCAGCTCGTTGGTGGCGCGCTTGAGTTCCTTCGCCGCCGTCTCGCCGATGCGGTAGTAGGTGTGCTGTCTGGCCGCGTCCTCGCTCAGACGGCTGCCGCCCATGACCTCGCTGAAGGCCGCCTCGTCGCTGGCCTGCATGTCGAGGAAGTTGGTGCGTTCCTGGCCGCGCTTCGCGACCTCGCGAACTTCGATGTCGAACAGGCGCGGGTCGGCGTCGATCACCGTTTCGGCGTGCGTCGCGTCGTCGGTCTGGATGACCCAGCCGAGTATCTCCGCGTCGTCGTAGGAGCAGTCGATCCAGTAGCCGCCGTCGGCGAGTTGCGTGACCGGCAGTTCGCGCGACCAGGTCTGGCCCGGCGCCCAGGTCTTGTCCTCGACGTTCTGCTCGATGCAGCGGATCTTGTCGTCGAAGACTTCGGTGACGATGGCGACGTGTCCGGTGACGTCGAATTCGCCGCCTTCGTTCCAGATCAGGAGGCAGCCGGGCTTCGGCCGCCGCCGCGCGCCGTTCTTGAACGACTTCAGCGGCAGACGCGTGTCGTCGGCGACGACGCGGACCTCGCGCAGGCGGAAGATATCGTAGGCCATCGCGACGTCGTCGAAGACGTAGCCGTGGTTGACCAAGAGATAGCGGCGCGCGAGTTCGACGCACTGCCACTTGTAACCGGTAAAGGTGCCGTCGACGTGGTGACGGTAGGCTTGCCGGTTGGGCAGTTCGTCCTTGTCGGCGGAAGGGTAGTCGGAGGAATAGACGGCGACGTCGCCGGGCCCGACGCCGAGCTGCGTGCCGAACTTGGCCTTGTGCGACCGATCGAGGGGACTCATCTGAGAACCCGAAAACCAGGATGAGGCCTGGCACCGGCGGCGCGTATAGGGCCGTTCAAGGCGCCGCGCAAGATGCATCTGCGATCTGACCGGCCCCGTCTGTCGTTGCGCCCGTGGGCGCGCTGGTCGCCTCCCGCCTAGTACAGGTTCGTCTTCTGGTCGTCGACGACCAGTGCGTCGAGTTCCTCGGCCGAGTGGTCGGGGCGGCGCTGGTCGCGGATGACCTGGCCGGGCGAGGGGAAGGCGTTGCGTGGCACCTGGGCCGAGGCGTCCCAAAGCTTCGAACGTTTGAGCGCCTTGGCGCAGTGGAAGAAGACGCGCTCGACGTTCACCTGAATGCCGAGCTTGGGGAGCTTGCCCTGGACGGCCATGCCGTGGAGCAGGGCGGCATCGTCGACGACGGTGGCGCGGCCCGAGATACGCAACGTCTCCTCGATGCCGGGAACGAAGAAGATCAGCCCGACGACCGGGTTCTTCATCAGATTCAGCATCGTGTCGGCGCGGCGGTTGCCGGGGCGTTCGGGGATGACGAGCGTCGTGTCGTCGATGACCTTGACGAAGCCCGGCGGGTCGCCGCGCGGGCTGACGTCGGCGAGGCCGTCGCCATCTGTCGTGCCAATGCACAGGAACGGCGACAGCGAAATGAAGTGGCGCGCGTGCTTGTCGAGCGCCGCCATTTCCTTGTCGACGGTGATCGGGTGGATGTCGCCGATGATGGCGCGCAGCGCGTCTTCGGTGGCGATGGTCATGGCGCTCTCCTGCCGCAGTACGTCATTCGGCCGCAAAGGGTTCGTCAGTATAGAGCCGGATCAGGCTTGCCTGGCCGCTTTCGCCGGTGCGCGCCGCGACCAGGCGATAGAGTTCCGCGACCTGCGCGGTGACCGGCATCGGCGCATCTGTGCGTCGCGCCATGTCGAGCGCCGCGTCCATGTCCTTTTGCATCAGTCCGGCGCCGACGGTGTCGGGGTCGAGCCGGGCCATGCGCCGCGCGTGATCCTGCGCCACCGCCGAATCGGCCCAGCCGCCGGCGAGACAGTCGGGCAGGGCGCCCGCGTTGACGCCGAAAGCGTGCGCGAAGTTGAGCGCCTCGGCCCACACCGCGACCGTCGCACCGATGATGATCTGGTTGCACACCTTGCTCGCCTGTCCCGAACCGACCGGTCCCATATGGGTGAACTGCCTGGCATAGGGCGCGGTGATGTCGCGTGCGCGGGCGGCGTCCGCCTCGTCGCCGCCGGCCATGATGATGAGGGCGCCGGCCTGCGCCCCCTTGGCGCCGCCCGAGACCGGCGCATCGACCCAGCCCATGCCGGTTTCGCCCCGGAGGCGCTGCGCCATGTCGCGGCTCTTCTGCGGATGCGTCGTCGAATGATCGATGAGGAGCTTGCCCGCGGCCGACCCGGCGGCGACGCCGTCGTCGCCGAAGACAACCTCGTCGACGGCGGCGGCATCGTAGACGCAGAGCAGCACCGTTTCGCAGGCTTGCGCAACCTCGCGCGCGCTGTGGTGCAGGTGGGCGCCGTCGTCGATGAGCGGGGCGATCTTCGACGGGCTGCGCGCCCATACGTGGAGTTCGTGACCGGCCTTCATCAGGTGACGGGCCATCGGCATGCCCATCGCGCCGAGGCCGATGAAACCAAGTTTGTGTTTTGTCATGGCGGAGCGCCCCTTAAGTTGGAGCGACATTGCAACAGGGCGGCCCGCGCGAGTCGAGGGCACGCAGTAGCGCCATGGACGACGACAGACCCCGACAACGCGCGAGCGACATTCTCAAGCGCAACGGGCTCGTCTTTTTCTATGCGGTCATCTTCGGGATGGCCGCCTATGGCGTGATCAAGCTGTTGATCTGGGCCGCCGACCGGCTGGGCCTGCCGTTCTGATCAGTAGTTGATCGACGGATTGTCGCCGGGATAGATCACGCCGGCGACGAACATGCCACCGGGGTCGGTGCATTCGAGGCTGTGGATCTGCTTGCGCGGCAGGAAGATGACGTCGCCGGTGTTGACCGCGGCCTTGCCGTTCTCGGTCCACATGAAGCCCTGACCCTTGATGACGACCAGGGATTCCTCATAGAGGTGGCGGTGGGGCACCGCCTTGGACAACGGGATCTCGCCGATGAACTGGGTGACGAGGTCCGAGCCCATCGTCTTGTCTACCAGCATCTGGAAGAAGCGGTCGGCCATGGTGTGGCGCTTGTTCTCGTCGATGCCGATGGCGCGGTCGGGATTCATCGTATCGAAGGTGTCGTCCATGGCGTCGTGCCATTCAGGCGCTTCGGCCAATGGGCCGACGGAAACGAAGGCCTTGATCGCGGCCTCGGCATGAAGGCGGAACAGTTCGCCTGGGCGGACATAGACGCCGGTATTGGGGCCGACACGGAAGCGCTTGCCGCCGATCTCCACCGCGCCGGAGCCTTCGGTCACCAGCAGGACGACGTGGCGGTCGCCGAAACCGGCGACGGGTGAGGCGCCGACATCGGCGTGGAAGTAGAACTGCGCCTGGTGCTTCGCGCCGTCATCCGCGGTGATGATCGGACCCCAGGAAAGCGTGCCTTCGCGCGTCGTCGCAATCTGCGGCACCGAACAGACGAAGCAACCGCCGTCGAGGCGCGCCTTGGCGTCCGCGTCCGCCGGCACGACCGGGATGTGCGCGTATTCCGGCGCGTTGGGGTCGTCGGCGTCGTAGGTGTCTTTCAGATTGTTGTGGCTGCCGTCGCAGAACGGTTTGTCGGCCGTGTGTTTGCAGCCGCAGAACAGCACTTCCTCGCCGTCTTCCCTGGCGCGGTACTTGACCGGCAGGATTCCGGTGCCGCGGTGCGAGCCGTCGCAGAACGGCTGGTCCTTGCTGCGCCCGCAGGCGCACCACAGATAGGTCTTGCCGCCCTCAAGCTCGTAGTAATAGGGCTTGGTCCGGGCGATGACGGGTTCGGCGGGGTCGGACATGTGTTTTGATCTCTGAGACGGGCGGGATCAGTATAGGAACCGCATTCGCGATTGCCACGGGCACAGATCAAGGTCGGGATTCAGGTGATGATCAGAACGGTTCTTCTCGGTGCGATGGCGGCAGTAGTCGCCGGCACGCTCACGGTTCACACGGCCGACGCCATGGACCTGCTGCAGCGCGGGCGCAAGCTCCTCGATTCGGTCAACAAACCCGAGTCCAGTGAGAGCGGCACCGCCGCCCTGTCGGTCGGCGAGATCGCGTCGGGGCTCCGCAAGGCGCTGAAGGTCGTCAGCGAGCGGGTGGTGAGCCAGGTCGGCGCAACCGACGGCTTCAACGCCGATCCCGAGATTCACATCCCGTTGCCCGAGAACATGCAGACGGTGCAGCGCGCCCTGGGTCGCATCGGCCTGTCGTCTATGGTCGACGACGTCGAGTTGAGGCTGAACCGCGCCGCCGAAGCTGCCGCGCCGCGTGCGAAGCAGTTGTTCTGGGACGCGATCGCGGCGATGACGCTGGAGGACGTGCAGGCGATCTACAAAGGGCCCAAGGATGCGGCGACGCAGTACTTCCGGCGCACCATGTCCGATCCGTTGCGCGAGACCATGCGGCCCGTGGTCGACGACACGCTGCAGCAGGTCGGCGCGATCCGCGCCTACGACCAGACAATGGCGCGCTACAAGGACATTCCCTTCGTGCCCGACGTGAAGGCGGACCTGACCAACCACGTGCTCGACAAGGCGCTCGACGGCATCTTCCTCTATCTCGCCCGCGAGGAAGCGGCGATCCGCGAGCAGCCGGTGAAGCGCACCACCGACATTCTCAAGAAGGGCTTCGGGGCGGCCAGCTAACCTGCTGATTTTTGGTCGTTTTCCGGCCGTTTACCGGGTGTTAACCATGTGGCTCCAAACTCCCCTCCTGAGGGTATCTCTCTTGGCAGGGGGTAACATGGTCGACATCAGAATTCTTCGTACCGTCGTTCTCGGACTTGCAGCCGCGCTAGCGCTGGCGTTTGCGCTCAGCGCACCCGCCTGGGCCGGTTTCGCCGAAGGGCAGGATGCCTTCAGGCGTGGCGCCTACAGCGAGGCCGCCGTGCACTGGCGTGACGCGGCAGAAAAAGGCGACACCGCGGCGCAGCATTCGCTGGCCTATCTCTACGATCGTGGTTGGGGCGTCGAAAAAGATGCCGTCGAGGCGGCGCACTGGTATCGCGCCGCGGCCGAACGCGGCAACCCAGGCTCGATGCTCAATCTCGGCGCCGTCTACGCGAAGGGCGAGGGGATCCCGCGCGATCTTTCTCGAGCCTATACCTGGTTTCGTCTCGCTGCGCTGCAGGGTCAGCCGTTGGCGCCGTTCAACATCGCCTCCATCGAGATGGAACTGACAGAAGCGGACCGGCTGCGCTCCAACCATCTGGCGATGGCCATTCTGCCCAAGCTGGCGGCCAACATGAGCGAGGAAGAGAAGCTCAACATGCGCGGCCGCATCACCGAGTTCCTGGGCTCCGGTTCGGGCCGGCGCACGGTCGCCTATCTCAACAGCGCCCGACGGCGCAGCCAGTACTACGAGGCCGCGCGCAACGCCCGTGGCGAGTTGCCGGAACTGACCGCCATCGAGACGGTCGGGCCGGACGGTACCGCCGCACGCTAGGCGAATTGCGGGTCCGCGCCCTGTGGCGGGCGCGGGCACGACCTCCTATGATCGCCGGATATCCGGATTTGGGAGGATCCCGTGAACATCTCAGCCGTTCCCGACGTCTATTCGCGCGCGCGCCGCAACGACTATTCGCCCGAGGTCTGGAAAGCGCGCGTCGATCTGGCCGCGTGCTATCAGCTGTTCCACATGAACGGCTGGACAGACGGGATCAACACGCACCTCTCGGCGCGTGTGCCCGGCACCGACGGTCATTTCCTGCTCAAGCCCGATCATCTCCTGTTCAACCGCGTAACGGCGTCGTCGCTGGTCGAACTCGACAAGGAGGGCAACGTCGTCGATCCCGACGATCCGCCGGTAAATCCGGCAGGCTCGATCATCCATAGCGCCGTGCTGGCCGCGCGCGACGACGTCGCTTGCGTGCTGCATCACCATACGGATGCGGGCATTGCGGTGTCTTCGCTCGAGGACGGGCTGCTGCCAATGAGCCAGCACGCGCTGCAGTTCTACAATCGCGTCGGCTACCACGAATACGAAGGCGTCGCACTCGACGCGGCGGAGAAGGAGAGCCTGCAAAAGGACCTCGGCCCGCACAACGTGCTGATGCTGCGCAACCATGGCGTCCTGGTCGCCGCGAAGTCGGTCGGCACCGCCTATGCGATGTGCGACAACCTCGAAGTGGCGTGCCGCTCGCAACTGCTGGCGATGCAGACCGGCGCCAAGATTCATTTGCCGACGCCCGAGGTCTGCGAGCATACCGCCAAGCAGTTCGAGGGCTTTCCGACGTCGCGCAACGACACGATGGAGTGGTTCTCGCTGCTCGGCTCGCTCGACGACGCCGGCGCGGAATACGCGGTCTAACCCAAAGTCCGCGACGAGGAGGTCGGGTTCCCGCACCTCGCCGTCGGCGAGATCGTCGAACATGGTTTCCCTCGTTGGTTCGTGCAACGGCGGCCCGCATGTCCGCCGGGAGTCGTCTTGGGAAGATCGCCGGCCCGTACGTCCGGCAAATCGGTCAGTCTAGTACGAACCGCACGTCATCTGATCCCGACACCGGCGGAACTCCTGCTCCTTGCTACCGTCTTTGCAACTACAACCGTTCGCGCGGTCCGCGTTGCGGCGTGATCGACGGGCGCTTGGTGTGCGCGTCGTCCAGATCGGTGGCCATGGGGACGCCCTCGTCGATGAAGACGCGCTGCCGGTTGCGCCGCCACACCCCCAGAATCAGGACCGGGGAGAGGAGCAGAGGCCTCAGCAGGAAGACCGCGATCCCGACGATCCAGCCGAGTACGCCGCCTTCGTCGCGCTCGGCCGCAAGGCGGGCGTCGATTGCCGCTTCCATGTCAGCAAGATCCTGCGGCTTCAGTCGGCCGTTCGCGGCGAGGCGGTCGAGGATGGGGCGTAGTTCGTGCAGGCGCCGCCACGTGTCATTCGGAATGCGATAGGGGAACTCCGAGATGCCGGCCTTGGCGTCCTCGATGATGTGCGCCGCGCGCAGGCCGCGCACGATGGGGCTGTCCGGAGCGCCGGCGATTCCGGGTTGTCCCGCCTGCACCATGCGCACGATCTGCGCGACAGCCTCGTCGGGCAAATCGTTGAGCGCGCGCGCCAGCGGCGAGGCGCTCACAGCGCCGTCTCCATGATCCAGCGGCAGACCGCGGCGAGTTGCGGCGCGGCGTGTTCGTAGCCCATGACCTGCAGGCCGACGGGCAGGCCGTCGACCGCCATGACCGGCAGGGTGAAGCATGGAAAGCCGAGGTAGGACCAGGCGACCTGGTAGTGACGGCTGCCAGTATCCTCGTGGCCGAGCGGCGCGGGGCCGGTGCAGGCGAGCGAGACGAAGGCGTCGAAGCGGTGGGCGAAGTCGCTGGTCAGTGCGCGCAGCGCGTCCCGGTGCGCGAGCTGCGCATGGTACTGCTTCTCGGTGACGCCCTGGCCGCGCTTCAGCAGATCGACGATGCGCGGATTTAGTTTATCGGCCGGGTAAGCGGCGAAGGGCCACTGCATCTCGTAGGCGAAGAGGTCGAACGAATCGCCGTCGATCATCGGCAACAGCTTGTCCTGCAACTGCGCGAGCGGCGCGTCCTCGCCGGGCACCACGATCTCGCAGCCGCCGGCGCGTAGCGCATCGAACACATTCTTGACGGCCGCCCGCGTTGCAGCGCCGGCCTTGTCCCACTCGTCGAAGGTGAGGAGCGCGAGACGCCGTGGCCTTTTCGCGGGCGCCAGTTCGGTCGTGCCGCGCATGGCGCGATGCGCGGTGATGCCGCCGGGCAGTGCGGACATGATGTGCGCCGCGGCCCAGACGTCTTCGAGCGCCGCGCCGATGATGCCGACATGGTCGAGCGTCGGCGACAGCGGATGGACGCCGCCCATGTGGATGGCATCGAGCGCCGGCTTGAAACCGACCGCACCGTTGTAGGCGGCCGGGCGAATGACGCTGCCGCGGGTCTGGGTGCCGAGCGCAAGCGGCACCATGCCCGCGCCCACCGCGGCGCCCGATCCCGACGACGACCCGCCAGGTGTGCGCGCCGGATCGAAGGCGTTGCGCGTTTCGTTGGTGTGGCCTGCGGCGAACTCGGTCGTCACCGTCTTGCCGACGACAATGGCTCCGGCGGCACGCAACGCATGGACGCAAGCTGCGTCGGAAGGCGCCTGCCAGTCCTTATAGAGCGGGCTTCCCATCTGGGTAGGCAGGCCGGCCGTGTTGATCATGTCCTTGACCGCGATCGGGCAGCCGTCGAGCAGGGAGCGCGGTTGGCCATCCTTGTAACGCTGAGTGGCCGCATCGGCCTCTGCGCGCGCGGCGTCGAAGTCGGTCGTGACGAAGGCATTGATCTCGCCGTCGCGCGCTTCGATCTCGGCGATGCTGCGTTCGAGCATGTCGCGCGGGCTGGCCTGCCCGCCGGCGAAGGCGTCGCGGGCGGCGATGAATCCGGCGCGGGCAGGCGAGGGCGAATAGGTCACGGCTCAGCGTCCCTTGAAGGCAGGTTTGCGTTTTTCCATGAAGGCCGCGCGGCCCTCTTCATAGTCGGCGCTGTCGAAACAGGCGCGCACCGCGTCGGCGCTGCGTTGCAGGTCGCGCGCGTCGGGGTCCCTGGCGTGTTCAAGGGCGGCGATCTTGAAGGCCCGCACCGTCAGGGGCGCGTTGCTGGCGATTGTGTCGCATACGGAGTCGGTCTCGGCGTCGAGGTCCGCCTTGGGCACGATGCGCGTGATGAGGCCCATCTGGTGCGCGCGGTCGGCCTTGATACGCTCGCCGAGGAAGGTGATCTCTCGTGCGTGCGCCAGACCGACGACGTCGGCGAGGCGGCGGAATCCCTTGTAGCCGTAACCGAGGCCGAGTTTCACCGCGGGAATGCCGAACTGTGAATCGTCGCTGGCGATGCGCAGGTCGCAGCAGATGGCGATGTTGAGGCCGCCGCCCAGGCAGTAGCCGTTGATGCGCGCGAGCGTCGGTTTCTCGGTTTCGGCGAGCGCGTCGACGAACGCGGCCGAGGTGCTGTTGTACTTCTCGACCGCCGCGGCCTGGGCGCGTTCGTCCTCGAACTTCGAGATGTCGGCGCCCGAAATGAACGACCGCTCCCCGGCGCCGGTGACGCCGATCAGGCGGATGGTGTTGTCGTCGACGAATCGGTTCAGGGCATCGTGCGCGCCCTGCCACATCTCCAGGGACACCGCGTTGTGCCGTTCCGGGTTGTTGAAGACGATCCAGCCGACCGCACCCCTGGTTTCGGTCCTGATCTTGTCGGTCATGTCAGATCACTTCCTTCTGGCGCAAGTCGGCGATCTCGGCGTCGTCCAGGCCATAGCTTCGTAGCACGGTCTCGGTGTCCTCGCCGTGGCGGTGAGGAATGCTCTGCACGTGGCTTGGCGTGCGCGACATATGAATCGCCTGGCCGACGAGGGTCAGGGGCTCGCCGATCACCGCCTGCTGGGCGATGCCGAGGTGCTGCACCTGGGGGTCGGCAAAGGTCTGGTCGATGGTGTTGATCGGCCCGCAGGGAATGCCGGCGGCATTGAGCACGCCAACCCAGTGCGCGACGGTGTTTGCGGCGAGCTTGGCGTTGATGTCGGCGCGCAGGGCCTCGCGGTTGCGCCAGCGCTCGCGACCCTGCGCGTAGCGCGGGTCGTCGGGAAACTCGGGAGCCTCGATCGCAGCGCAGAACTTGCGCCACATCTCGTTGCCGGCGACGCCAATGTTGAGGTGGCCGTCCGACGCTTCATAGACCCCCATGGGCGAGGCGGTCGGGTGGTCGTTGCCGGCCTGGCCCGGCACGTCCTCCGCGATCAGCCAGCGCGCGGCCTGGAAGTCGAGCATGTGGATCATCGCTTCCAACAGCGACGTGGAGACCCACTGGCCTTCGCCCGATTCTTCGCGTTCGAGCAGCGCGGCGAGCACGCCATAGGCGAGCATGAGGCCCGAGCAGAGGTCCGAGATCGGGATGCCGACGCGTACCGGGCCTTGTCCGGGCAGGCCGGTGATCGACATCAGGCCGCCCATGCCCTGCGCGATCTGATCGACGCCCGGGCGGTCGCGATAGGGACCGTCCTGGCCGAAACCCGAGATCGAGCCGTACACCAGCCGCGGGTTGAGCGGCTTGAGGTCGGCATAGGAGATGCCAAGGCGGTCCTTGACCGCGGGCCGGTAGTTCTCGAGCACGACGTCGGCCTTGGCGGCGAGCTTCTTGAAGACCGCGACGCCCTCCGGCTTCTTCAGGTCGAGCACGATCGAGCGCTTGTTGCGGTGCAGGTTGGTGTAATCAGGATCGCGCCGGTCGTCGGCCAGCGGGTCGCGCCCACCACGATGCAGCGGCGCCTCGATCTTGATCACGTCCGCGCCCCAGTCCGCCAGCATGCGCGCGGCCGTCGGTCCGGCGCGGGCGCGGGTCAGGTCGAGCACGGTGAAGCGCTTGAGCGTTTCGGAGGCGGTGATTCGTGTCATCGGGCTCGGCGGTCGGCTGGTGAGAGTGTCACGGTACGCGATATTTCGCCCGCGTATAAGGCAGGCGCTAGAAGCCGAGCAGCCAGCGCACGGCGTAGCCGGTCGAGACCATCGCCAGGATCACGGCACCGAGCACGATGACCCAGGCGAACCACGCGAAGCCGGCGCCGGTGAGCACCACCAGGAAGAGGATCGGCTGCTTGAGAATGAAGACCAGCACGTCGAAGGCCAGGATGAAGGGATCGAAACGCGGCTTGGGCACAGGGGGCGGGGTGACGGGCGGGCTGCTGATCTTGTCGTGGGCCGCAAAGATGTCGTCGCGCAGCGCATTCATCAGGACCCAGGTGCGGTCGGTGAAATAGAAGGGATAGCCCGCCGGCGTGAAACCCGTCTCGGCGTACGCGAAGCCCCGCTCAAGCAGGCGTTGGGCCACCGGATCAGCTCCGTCGCGGTTGAAGCCGTTGCGATCCCGGATTACGCACTGTGCCATCAGGCGCAATTCCTCGGCGGTTTGGGACTGAAGCTGGCGCAAGAAAGAGACGGCGTGCGCTTCGACCGTCTCTCGCTCACGACGTGCCTGCTCGTGTCTCCGCCGCTCGCGCCCGACGTAGTCGATCAACTCGCCCACCGGGTCGGCGCAGCCGAAGACCGCCGGGCCCAGCGCAAGCAGCGACATCACGATGAAATACGTCCAGTGCTGCCAGGTGATCAGGCCAACGATGAAGGCGACGCCGAGCGGCACCAGAAATGTCCAGCGCTGCACCGCCGCGACGAGATTAGTATTGGCCATCGTTCACGCGCCTCTGGCGCTCGGGGTCGCAGGTTCGCATTTGCCCAAAATATCCCGATTCATGGGTGCGCGGCTTCTACGTATCGCTATGCGGTTTCAGCCCAATCGCGGCAGATCCCGCCTGCTGGTAGGACTCTTCTTCACTATGCGGGAAACGGTTCGACATACAGATCCTCGGCACAGTGCCGACCGGGCCAAAAAAGCCGGTCGGCATGCATCTGCGGCAAATCTTGCCGGGTAAATGATGCCGGGTATGGAAATGACTTACCGCGTTCCTTGTTATTAACCAAAGAGCACCCAGTCCGCTCATCGTTGAAAAACAAAGGTATTTCGAATTTGAGCAACTTATACGAGCAAAAAGAGGGCGGTTTCGAGTTGGCCCGTTTCTTGCTCCTTGAGGGCCGGGAGTGTGGCGCCATCGGGGCCAGGTTCTGTCAGCCCCGGATTCCGGGGAATGCCAGGCCCAGCTTTGCTGGATGTCACCAACACAAACGCGATAGTTCGCTGTGACTGTGATGGTCGTTACATCTACTGACGGTAGAATTGTCGTAAAGGAGGAGTTGGAAGCTTAGGTAGGGAGATCTGTTAGTCAGATTTTGCCAATCGTTGCGACAGACCTGTGCGGTAGGCGGGCCATTCGAAAAGTGAAGGGTGCGTCGCAGGACCTCCAAATACCGGCCGAACGTTTTGCGATCGGTCGCAACAGGAGGGCGGACCAAAACGGAACGTCCGACAAGAAATTCTCACCGGCGTCGGTGCTTTTCAGAACGAAGAGTATCGAGCACGAGCTGTCCCGCCAGGCAGCAACTGATAGCCGAAGAGGATCCCTCAAATTTTCAGGCAGCCTAACGAGGAACCACTAGAGTAAGGATGAGTAAAATGACGAAACTCTTTAAACTTCACCATCTGGCCATTGCCGCCGTCGCGGCGATCGGTCTTATGGCGCTGGGTGCGCAGGACGCGAAGGCCCAGACCCAGACGGTCAACTATAGCGCTTCTGTAACCGTCCAGAACACCTTCACGGTCGGTGAGACCACCGCCCTGAGCCTCGGCACCATCGCCGCGGTCGCCGACCCGACCGGCTCCAACACCCAGGCCACTCTGGTCCTGGCCGGCAACTCGGGCACGTCGACGATCACCAACGGTAACGGCACCGCCCGGATCCTGGCGATCACGGCCGCCACGCCTGGCGTTCTGTCGGTCACCAACGCGCCGCCGAGCACCGCCTTCACGGTGACGAACGGCTCGCAGATCCAGCTGAACGATCCGGCCGCTACGGGTGAAACCACCTTCAACTTCACCCCTGGTGCCGTCTGCGCCGGCTTCAACTGCACGACCAATGCGTCGGGCGCGCTGACGATCAACGTCGGTGGCACGCTCACCACACGTCAGAAGACCTCGGGTGGCTCGGAAGACAACGGCTACTCCGACGGCACCTACACCGGAACGTACGCGGTCACGCTCGCGTTCTAAGGTAGGAAAAAGAGTATCGCGTAGTACGGCCCCGCGGTTTGGTTGATCCTGCCGCGGGGCCGATTCGTTTCCGACGGCCAGGGTGTCTTCAGAATGAAGAACCCGGCGACGCAGTCCCGCCAGAATGCGTTCGCCGCCCGATGGAAGACATGGCCTCTACAGGAAAAAAAGATTGTGACCAGTACACTTAGAATGCTGCGGTATCTCGCAGCAATGGCAGTCGTCGTCCTCGTGGCAGCGCTCGCCGCGCAGGATGCGAAGGCTCAGAGCCAAACGGTCAACTACAGCGCTTCGGTGACCGTTCAGAACACCTTCAACGTCGGCATGACCACGCCGCTCAGCTTCGGCACGATCGCCGCAGTCGCGGATCCGACCGGCGCCAATACTCAGGCTTCCATGGTTCTGTCCGGCAGTTCCGGGGCCACGAGCATCACCAACGGCAACGGCACTGCCCGAATCCTGGCGGTCTCCTCGGCGACGCCGGGCGTTATCGCGGTGACCAACGCGCCGCCGACGACGACGTTCACCGTGACCAACGGCTCGACCGTCCAGTTGGCGGATCCGGCCCAAACCGGTGAAACCACCTTCAACTTCACGCCGGCGGCCGTTTGCGCAGGCTTCAACTGCACGACTGACGCTTCGGGCGCGCTCACCATCAATGTCGGTGGTACGCTCGCGACACGTCAGCAGACCTCGGGTGGTTCGGAAGACAACGGCTACTCCGACGGCACCTATACCGGCACGTTCAGCGTCACGCTGGCGTTCTAGGTTCAGGCTCAGCCGAGACTTCAAGGCCTGGCGATCCGGGTTCCGGTTCGCGGGGCCTTTTCATTTCCGGACGCCAGATCGTTGCGTTTCTATTCTTGTTAACCATTTCGCCCTAGGTTACGCGCGATGAGAGGTTTCCGAGCGAAGACGACCCCCTGCCTGGCCGCAGCAGTTCTGGCCGCCGGGCTGGTCACGTCCGCTTCGCCGGTCGCGGCGCAATCGGTGCAGCTCATCAACCAGTTCAGTTTTGGCACAATTGCTCTAAGGTCGAACAACCAGAAGGAACGACTTGTCCTGAATCTGAACGGTACCTACACGACGACGGCCAATATCCTTGTCGTCGAGGCCCCGCAGCGCGCCGAATTCCAGGCCACCGGATTTCAACCCTCGACGGCACTGTCGCTCAGCATCGCGCCGATCCTGCTCTCAGAGGATGGCCAGGGGACGGGCAAGACGTTCAACGTCGGCTTCGTCTATCTGCCGAACATCTCCACCGATCCCACAGGCAGCGTGACCTTCCTGATCGGCGGTACCCTCGAGACCTCAGGCGATGGTACGCCCTACAGCGACCGCCAATACGGCGGCATGGCGTCGATCATCATCAACTACTAAGGCGCTGATTTCCGCCAAAGGTTGCGGTCAAGTTAGCAATCCTTTAACCATGGGCGCGGTAAGAGAAAGCCAGATTCTTAGAACGAGAACCGGGCGACGACATGTCGGTATCCAATAGACTTCGCTTTCTCTCCACCTTTCGCGCACTGTTGATCGGACTCGTCCTGGCGACCGGGGTCGCGAGCGAGGCGTCCGCGCAGCTCCTGATCAGCCCACTGCGGGTGATCTTCGAGGGACGCGACCGGTCGGCGACCGTGATCGTCACTAACCAGAGCGATCAGGCCGCGACATATCGGCTGGAGTGGCAGGAAAAGGCGGCGACACCCGACGGTCAGTACCAGGACATCGCGGAACCCGATCCGTCCATGCGAATCGCGAGTCCCTACGTGCGCTTCAGTCCGCGGCAGGTCACGCTGGCGCCAGGCGAACGCCAGCAGGTACGGCTCGCGTTGCGGCGGCCAGCCGATCTTGCCGCCGGCGAATATCGCTCGCATCTCGCTTTCGTCGTCATCGACGAGCGACAGCGGCGAGCGGCTCGACAGTCAGGTCAGGGTGGCGCGGCTATCCAGGTCTTCATGAACCTGGGATTTGCGATTCCGGTGATCGTTCGGAATGGGCAGGGCAGCACGGGGGTGAGTCTTGCCGGCGCCGAGTTCAGCGTCGACGAACTGAATCGCCTGGGTCTCAAGGTCCAGCTGCGCCGGGATGGCAACTTCAGCGCCTATGGACGCCTGCGCATCTATTGGCGTCAGAACCAGAATTCGGCCGAGTCGCAGATCGGCACGCTGCAGAACGTCGCGGTCTTCTCCGACGTGCAGAATCGTGAAGCAACGGTGCTCCTGGAAACGCAGCAGGTTCCAGCAGGCATTCTGCGCGTCGTCTACGAGGGCGCGGACGAATACGCCGGGCGAACCTGGATCGACCAAAGCTTCGCGATAGGGAACTAAGGAGGGTCGCGGCAGGAGATCCGCGCGTGCTCCGATTCCACCCCAGCCACAGTTGGCTTGCGGCGGCGCTCTTCTGCGTCGGCCTTGCGTTGCCGTCTCCGGCGACGGCGCAACTCTCGAGCGATCTCTCCCCGCTCGCGGAAGAACTGCTGAAGGAACTGGATCGGCGCGAAGGCGTCTCGTCCCCCGGCGTTGCGGAGGAAGGGGCCGATTCCGGCGAGCCGGACGTCACCGACGACGCACCAGTCATCCCGCCGCCCCCGGGTGTGGTCGATGCGCCGCCGGCGATCGCGACGACCGCACCGCCGCCCATCGCCGGTCCCGAGGCGGAATTGGCGCGGCGCCTGCTCGCGATTACAGATACCGAGGAGAACCAGGCAGAGATTCGTGAAGATCTCGCGCGGGATTTTGTCCGCCGGCTCCGCGGGCCACTGCTGGAGTCGCCCGATGAGGAAGTTTTCACCGAGCCGTCCGAGTCAGCCATTCTTCTCGCAGAGAACCAAACCGGTATTCCCGATGGCGAGGAGTTGATCTTCGAGGTGCGGATCGACAATCGCCGATTTGTTCAGTCGCTGTTCGGGATCAAGCAGGGAAACGGCATCTTCGTCGATCTGGCCGAAGCAGCCGAGTTGCTGGAATTCGCAATCGACGTCCAGCCTGAATCGGGGATCGCGGAGGGCTTCTTCATCAATCCCGACAAGACCTTCTTTCTGGATCTGAATATCGGACAGGTCACGATCGAGGGCGAGACAATCGCGGTTTCGGTGGATGACGTCTTGCGCCAGGAAGGCGCCATTCTGGTGCACAGCGACACCTTTGCGATCTGGTTCAACGTGGTTCTGAGCGTGGACTTTCGAGACCTGATCGTGAACGTCGTCCCACAGACGCCGTTGCCGTTGCAACAGAGGTTTCTTCGCCAGCAGCGAATAGCGAGCCTGCGTCAGGCGCAACGCGCCGATCCGTCGCTGCCGCGCCTGGAGGATCCCTACCGCGCAATTGCCGTTCCCCTGGCCGATGTTCGCGTTCAGTCATCGATTCTGGACGTTCCCGATCAGCCGCTTCGAACGACCCAGAACTACTCGGTGGTCGGTCGCGGCGACCTTGCGTTCGCCACGGGCGACTTCTTCTTCGGCGGCAATCAGGACGACATCCTTAGCGCGGCGCGCCTCACGCTGCGCCGTGAGGATCCCACCGGCGGCTTGCTGGGGCCGCTTCAGGCGACGCGCATCGAGGCCGGGGACGTGATCGCACCGGGCCTTCCGGTCGGTGGCACGGGCGTCGGCGCCTATGTCACGAACAACACGACGGGAATCCAGAACCTAGGCTCCACGACGGATTTTGTCGGCAACGAGCAGCCGGGCACCGACGTTGAGCTCTATCGCAATGGCATTCTCATCGACCTCGCAGCGGTCGGTGACGACGGTCGCTACGAGTTCAGGAACGTGCCGCTGATTCTCGGGCGCAATGATTTCCGGCTCGTCTTCTATGGAACGCAGGGCGAGATTCGTGAGGAGCGGGCCAGTCGAACGGTTACGTCTGCGGGCGAGCGCACCAACTTGCCAACGTACTCGGCTGCGGTGTTCCGGCCCGGTGACCCGCTGCTGCCCGTCGAGCAAAGTGCGCAAGACCGTGGCCCCGTGGCGAGCGCGCTTCAACTCAGTAGAACGTTCGGCAACAACATTTCTGCGCAGGGCACGCTCTCTTTCGTCGATACCTCGCGCCCGTCGACCGGCAGCCTCACAGCGGCCATGAGTATGCCGCTGTTGGAAGGCGTGGCGGGCCTGCAAACGACCCAATCGTTCGACGCAGGTTGGAGCGCAACCGGTAGCTTCCGTACCCGCTATCGCGGTCAGTCGATCGGCCTGCAACTCCAAACCGACCGGAACACCGGCGGATCGGACTCCGACAGCCTGAGCACCGATGTCACGGGGGACGTCCCCATCTACGGCGACATCTCGCTGCCGTATTCCGTTTCCGTGGCCAGGACGGTCTTCGAAGACGGTGCCGTTTCCGATTCCGCGCAGCTAAGAAACAGCACAGGGCTTGGGCGCTATCGTCTGTCGAACGCTCTCGAATGGACACGGCGGGATCTCATCGGATCTCCGACGACCCGAAGCCTGACGGGCACACTGCAGAACACCTTGCTGCTCTTCCCGGTGAATCTGCGCTTCGGCGCGAACTACCGCCTGATCGAGGATCGCGAGCTACAGCGGGTGGATGGCGATATCACGTGGACGATCAATAATCGCTCGCAGGCCCGTTTCGGGTATCAGCGGTTCCTGCTGTCGGGGCGCAAGGCGTACAGCCTGGGCGGGAGCTATCGCTTCGACCGATTCGTGCTGAGCCCGACGCTGACCTACGATTCGAACAACCAGTTCTTCGCGTTGCTGTCTCTCTCGACATCCGTCGGCCGGGACCCGATTGGTGGGAGCGTCGTAGCGGACGCCTCCACCTTCTCCAACGCCGGCGTCGTGGCGGCGCGCGTCTACCAGGACACAAACCTGAACCGGCGCCTCGATCCGGGCGAGCCGCTGATCGAGGATGCACAGATCGAAGCGGTACACGCCAACCGTACGGCCGCCACCGACGAGAATGGCGTCGCCTACCTGTCCCGGTTGCCGCCCTACCTGCTGACCGACGTGCGGGTTCGCTCGGGCACGTTGCCGGATCCGTTCATGGCGTCGCTCGAGCCGGGGCGCTCCGTTCTGCCGCGCCCGGGACGAACGAACGTCATTGACTTTCCGGTCACGCTCACTTCCGAGATCGAAGGATCGGTGGATGCCTTGCGCGGCACCGAACTCTCGCCGCTACCCGGCGTCACTGTCGAACTGCGCAATGCGCAGGGCGAAGTTGTCGACAGCCAGCAGACGCTGTTCGACGGGTTCTTCCTGTTCGTCAACGTCTTCCCCGGCGAGTATAGCGTGCATCTGTTGCCAGAAAACGTGACGTCGGAAGGCTTCGTCATTCCGCCGCCGCGGCGTGTCACCATTCGCGCCGACGGCGTACCGCTCCTCGGCGTGCAGATCGTTACCGGCCCCGAAGGCGTCGACCTGCCGCCGCCGGCGGATGCAAGGATCGCCGCGGTGAGGCTGGGCGAGTATCTGACGATCGAGAGCGCCGGAGCGGCGCTGGCCGTCTATCGCGGCTTGTTCCCGGACGATCTCGGCGATCTCAAGCTGGAGATGCCGTTGGCCGAGCAGGCGGCGCCGTATGCGGTGACCCTTGGACGGGTGTCGCGGGGCCGCGCAGCCAACATCTGCCAGACGTTGTCTTCGGCGAAGGCGGATTGTTCCGTCGAGATCTACCCCTACGTGCCCGACGCACCGCTGGTGCCGCAACTGACGGCCGTTGACGCGACTGGCGCGGACCAGGCGCCGACAGCGGCGCAGGAGCGGCCGGTAGTGCTCCTGCTGGGCCGCTATCCCGATGCCGATCGCGCCGGGATTGCCTGGTCGTTGCTGCAGCGGTTGTACGCGCGCGTCCTCGACGGTGCGGTGCGGCAGCCGAGCGCCGCACGCGATCTCGTCGTCGGCGTCCTGCCCGAATCCCGCGGCATCGCGGTCTGCGCGTCCGTCATCGATGTGGTGCCGCTGTGCGAACTTGCCGACGCCGTCCAGCCGCCTGCACCTGCGCCAGTAGAGGCGCCGAGCGCTGATGCGACCTTGCCGACGCTGGCTCCGGTAGCGACGGTGGACGAGGGACCGGCGGTCCCGGCCGCGCCGGTTGCACCCGTTGCCGCGGCGCCGCTCCGTCCGTTGGACGCCGGCTCGGACGACGCGACAGGAGGTGCCGAGGAGATCGCCGCGCAGGAAATGGTTCCTACCTCCGAAACCGTGGTTGCGGTACGGCTTGGCGAATACGGATCGCAAACCGGCGTTGCCGCCGGCTGGCAACTCTTGCGGCTGACGTACCCCGACGTTCTGGGTGCGGCGCGCCTTCTGGAAAGCGTCGAGCCGCCGAGTGCTGCCCGTCCGCTGCTGGCCGGGCCGTTCAGTGAGCTCAACGCGCTCGCGGTGTGTGCCCGCCTGATCGCGGACGGTCAGTCCTGCCGCGTCACCCGCGCCAGAATCTAGTCACGTCTCGATCGACGGCTACTGGGAACCGGTGAAGTCGCCGAGGACGCAATAGGCGTTGCGCGCCTTCATCAGGCGGCAAACCTCTTCGGCGCTCGTGATGTCCGTGAAGGGGCCGGCCTTTACACGGTAGAACGTGCCGCGGCCGCCCGAGAGTTCGACGGCGCTGATGCGGTAGTCGAGGCCCCCGAGGAGGTCGCTGTGCGCCGCCTGGAGTTCGCGCCAGCCTGCGCGGGCCGCATCGACCTGACGGAACGACGCGAGGTGCACCGAAATCTGTTCGGCCGGCGCGACGGCCGGCGAGATTGCCGTGAGCTGCGTCGGCGCAGAGGGCGCTGGCGCGGGTGCTGCCGGTGCCGTGGCGGCGGGTTGCTGAATGGGCTGGAGAGGTCGTAGCGATTGCGGTTGTCCGGCTGGCGCTTGCTGGCTGGTGCCGGAGTCGGCGGGTTGCAGTGTCGGGGTCTGCGGCGCTGCCGATTCGGTGGCCTGTGCCGGCTGCGCGGGTGCGGATGGGGCCGCGGCGCTATCGCCGCCAGCGTTTTCGGTGTCGGTCAAGCGCGCCAGTTGGGTCAGCAGCACGCGAATATCACCCTCGATGCCCACCAGGCGCTCGATACTCGGCTTGAGTTGCTCCAGTTCGGCCCGCAGCGCGATGACCTCGTCCTCGAGGGCGATGAGGCGATCCTCGTTGGACCCACCGCCCAGCACGGGACGATCGTCGCTTCCCTGCGTCGGGGCGGGGGCCGCCGCTTGCTGGGTCGCGACACGTCCCGATCCCGCCTCGTCGCCGGACGGAAAGACCGCCCCGCGGACGGACGAGAAGGCGCCGGACAGCGCGTTGCAGCCGGAAAGCGTAAAGACAAGCACGGCGGCGACGGTGACTCCCCGCGCGCGAACACCAAGAAAACCCCGAATTCCGGGCTTTTTCTGAATAGAACTGGTTGCTTGCTGCACCCGACTTCGCTCAGGCCACCGTTTTTCCCTCGGTAGCGGCGTCGCATAGCCGCCCCACTGGGCACAGAATGTAGCATGCCCACAAGGGGGCCTCTACCATATTTTGTGCCGGTTCCGCGCCGCTGGTGCGGGAGTTTTGACGCGCGAATTCGCCCTTTGGTCGCAACCCGACATGGGCGTAGCATGGCCGTCCCGAAACAGGCTTTCGCGACGGCAGAGCGCCGATCGCGAGGGGCAAGGCCTAGCACAGTGACCGACGAGCGCCGGCGCTTCGAGATCGTTCTCTACAATAGCATCGTCCGCGATCTGGTAGAGCGGCAGGAAAGCCACAAGGACCTCAAGGACGAGTGGGCGGAAAATCACTATCTGGAGGTGTTTGCGCGCAACGCCGACGAGGCGCGGCGCAAGATCGAATCGCGCTACCCGCCCAGGAAGGGGTTCGTCGTGGCGGAGATCATCGCCAGCGTCACCTACGACGACGAGGACGACGAGGCCACAGACACGCTGCGCCGCCGAACGCCTTAACCGCCTCTTAACCAAACCGGCCGTACGCTTGGCGCACCAGTCAGTGGCAGGTGACGCGTATGCTCAAGGGCGCCAGGCGCTACGTTTTCGTCGGTTTCGCTCTCGCACTCAGCGGGTGCGGCACGGCCTTTTCGTGCGGCCCCGAGTTCGGCGCACCGGCCGAACGCACTTTCTGGTGCGCGCCGGCCGCTGAAGTCGGCGAGTTCTTCAAGGTACCGCCGCCTCCGCCCGACCCGCCGCCGCCGACGGTCGAGTGCCGCCGCACGCTGGGCGAGCGCGACTGCGTCGCCACCGGCGCCGCGCCCTCCTAAATCCTCCCGCCGGGCGGATGCCCGGTTCTAGTCGACCTCCGGCCATTGTGGTCATATGACCGCCATGAGTCCGGCCAACGTTCGTCCCATTCCACGCCTGCGCGTTGTGTTCGACACGGGCGCCGCGCTTGGGCCCGGCAAGGCCGATCTGCTGCAGGGCATCGTCGAAACCGGCTCGATCGCCGCAGCCGGCCGCAAGCTCGGCATGAGCTACCGCCGCGCCTGGTCGCTGGTCGACGAGCTTAACCATCTCTTTCGCGAACCGCTGGTACTGGCGGAGAAGGGCGGCAGCCGCGGCGGTGGGGCGCGCCTGACCGAGACGGGCGAAGCGGTTCTCGCCCACTACCGCAACATGGAAGACATCGCCGGGCGCAGCATGCGCAGGGATCTCGACGCGCTGGGCGCGCTGGCCCGGAAGACAGGCCGCAAGCGCTAGGTTTGTTGGCCGGCGATCAGCGCCACGCTCTTGATTTGCGCATAGACCGAGCTGCCCGGCGCGAGCGCCAGGGCATCGCGCGACTTTCGGGTGACGCGCGCGGCGATGCGCGCGCCCGACCCGTCGACGCCCAGCGCTGCCACAAAATTGACCTGCGCATCCTCCTCGCCATGGGCGGATTCCGAAATGATGCGCGCCGGCAGACAATTGAGAATCGTCGAGCCCATGGGCGGTTCGCGCACGAAACTCACGTCCGAAGCACGAATGCGCAGCCGCCGGTGCGCACCGATTTCGCCGCGGCGGCCGGGTACCGTCACGTGACCGCCCCGAACCGTCAGCGTGGTCAGGGCGTAGGTCTCGTCGATCGATTCGATCGTGGCATCCACAACGACCGAGGCGTCGGGCGCGCGCAGCAACGGCAGGTCCGGATCGGCCTCGAGGTCGGCCAGCGCGCCCGCGGCGAGCACGCGGCCGCGGTCGAGCAGCACCAGGTGATCCGCGAGCCGCTCGACCTCGGCGATGTCATGGCTGACGTAGACGATGGGAATCGCGAGCGCGTCACGCAGCGCTTCGAGGTACGGCAGGATCTCGTCCTTGGTCGCGCGGTCGAGCGCGGCAAGCGGCTCGTCCATCAGCAACAGGCGCGGCTGTGCGAGGAGGGCGCGTCCCACGGCGACCCGTTGGCGTTCCCCGCCCGATAGCGTGTCCGGCACACGTTCGAGCAGGTGGCCAATCCCGAGAATGGCGACGACGTCGTCGAGTTGTTGCGGACCTTGCGGCGCGCGTCGCTGCCCGTATGTCAGGTTGCCGCGCACCGAAAGATGGGCGAACAGGCTCGCTTCCTGGAAGACGTAGCCAAGAGGCCGTCGGTGTGTCTTGACGAACACGCCGGTCGCGTCGTCCTGCCAGGTTTCCACGCCGACGGTCAGCGTGCCCGGCAGGCGCGTGAGGCCGGCCATGCAACGCAACAGTGTCGTCTTGCCGCAGCCCGACGGTCCGTACAGCGCTGTGACGCCGCGCGCAGGCGCTTCGAATGCCGCATCGAGGTCGAAGCTGCCGACCCGGCCGGCGAAACGCGCGGCGATCGCGCCCGTCACGCGGCGCGTCGGCGCAGGCGCCGCTCCAGCGTCATCGTGGCGAAGACGATGAGGAACGAGAAGAGAAGCAGGCCGCCCGCCAGGATGTGCGCCTTGGTCCACTGCAGCGTCTCGACGTAGTCGTAGATCGCGATGGAGAGTACGCGGGTCTCGCCGGGAATATTGCCGCCGATCATCAGGACGACGCCGAACTCGCCCACGGTATGCGCGAAGCCGAGCACGGCCCCGGTCATCAGGCCGGGTCGCGCCAGGGGGACGGCGACCGACCAGAACGTGTCCCATGGCGAGGCGCGCAAGGTCGCCGCGACTTCCAGCGGGCGCGCGCCGACGGCCTCGAAGGCGTTGCGCACGGGCTGCACGACGAAGGGCAGGGAGTAGATCACCGAGCCGATAACAAGGCCTTCGAAGGTGAAGGCGAGCGACGTTGCGCCGAACAGGCCGGCGACGGCGCCGCCGGGACCGTTCGCGCCGAGCAGAATGAGAAGGTAGAAGCCGAGCACCGTCGGCGGCAGGACGAGCGGCAGCGCGACGATGGCGGCAACGGCGTCCTTCCAACGTGAGGTGGCCCGAGCGAGCCACCACGCGATCGGGGTGCCGACGATCAGCAGGATAACGGTGCTGATCGCCGCGAGCTCCAGGGTCAGGCGGATCGGCGACCAGAGTTCGTCGAAGGTCAGCATGGGGCGCAGGATAGGTCAGTCGCCGGGGTCATAGCCGTACTTTTCGACGATGGCGCGCGCGCTCGCGCTCTTGAGAAAGGCGAGAAAGGCGCGTGCAGCAGGCTTGTCCGCAGCGCCGCTCAGCAGGATGGCGTCCTGGGCTATGGGCGCGTGCAACTCCTGCGTCACCAGCCAGCGCGAGCCGGTGTCATGGCCAATCACCTGCGACAGGGCCACGAAGCCGACCTCGGCGTTGCCGGTGGCGACGAACTGGTAAGTCTGGGCGATGGTGTTGCCGGTGACGACCTTACCCGCCAGCGCCTCATGGACGCCGAGCGCGCGCAGCACCTCGACGGCGGCGGCGCCGTAGGGTGCGGTGGCCGGATTGGCGATGGCAAGGCGCGATACCGCCGGGTCGCGCAACGTCGCCGCACCGGCGACGCGAGAGGGGTCTCGGCTGTACAGCATGAGACGTCCGACAGCGTAGGTCATGCGCGTGCCTGAGACTGCGAGCCCTTCCTGCTCGGCGCGTACGGGCCGTGCCTGATCGGCGGCGAGGAAAACGTCGTAGGGCGCGCCGTTGGCGATCTGGGCGTAGAGCGCGCCGGTGGCGCCGAAGCTGAACACCGCGGCGTGGCCGGTTTCGCGCGCGAACGCGGCGCCGATCTCGCGCGCCGCGCCGGTGAAATTGGCGGCGACAGCGATCCGCGTCTCTCCCGCCATCGCGGGCGCGGCATGCACGCCGGCGAACGTGAGTACGCCAAGCAACATGCAGGCGAGGGCGACGATCTTTCGCATGGCAGCCGTTATGTCCGGATGAACATATCGCTCCGTTCATATGAAGACGCGCCGCCCACGGCAAGCGATATTTTCATTCGGGAATATCGCCCGTCAACAAAAGGGCCGCACGACGGCGGCCCTTTCGGCGGTTATGTCCAGGTCTTGCGTGCGGGCGACTTGATCTCGAGCTGGGCACACTCCTCCAGCGCCTCCGAGTAGTGCGGCACGCCCGGCGGGTGGCGCCACACGTCGCCCGGACCGGCGATGAACTCTTCGTCGCCGATCTTCATCTTGAGTTTGCCGTAGAGCAGGGTGGCGACCGATTCGTGGTCGTCGTGCTGGTGCACAGGGTCGATCAGGCCTTTGCCGCGCCAGGCCTTCAGCACGAGCATGTTCTCGGTGACCATCAGCACCTTGACCTTCAGTTCGCCCTGTTCGACCGCGCCTTCGACGGCGTGGATCTCTTCCTCGGGAATGTCCTTGTCGGCGCGAAAGAGCGCTTCCATCGGCGTCATCATGCGGTCTGCGGGTCCGCCCATCTCGTTGTCTCCGTGTCTGTTGTGATCGGTTGGGGTGTTATTTCGCGGCGTCGTCGGGGTCGTAGTAGTGGATTTCGATGACGGTGCAGCCGTTGTCGCTGGCGACGGGGCCGTGCCATGAACCGGGCGGGCGGACCGCGTAGGTCGGCGCGTTGAACGTTTCGCCGCCCTTGCCGTCCTTGTCGTTGCCGACGCGCAGGTCGCCCTTGTAGATGAAGACCTCTTCCCAGTAGTCGTG
>JAYOEZ010000036.1:0-29721 GCA_038116985.1 Alphaproteobacteria bacterium
GCAGGAGTGTTTGAACCATGTCAGATCCGCTAGACGGCCGCGCTCGGACGGCCGCCTAGCCTCTCTACCTGATGGTCAGGACTTGCCGGCTTCCTTGAGGAATTCTTCAAGGATCGGACCGGAACCGGAAACCGAATCCGTGAAGGGCTTCCAGAACTTGCGCCCTTCGGCACGCATCTCCTGAATGATGGCTGCGTTCATCGGCTCGACAGTCATCCCCTGATCTTCCAGTTCCTTCAGCTTGACCGAGTCTTCGCCACGGCTGACGTCCCAGAACTCGGGCTCAAGCTTCTTCGCCAGATCGCTGATCGCCTTCTGGTTCTTGGCCGAAAGCTTGTTCCATTCGTCGAGGTTGACGGTGAGCTGATTCAGCGCCCAAAGGTGATTGGTCCTGTAGGTGTGGTTCAGGAATTCCCAGTACTTCTGCGCGACGGCAGTGGACCCGGAGGTCATCACCGCATCAATACCGCCAGCGGCGAGGGCCGGAACGATATCGGGGCTGGGAATGAGCTGCGGCGACATGCCGAGGGCCGTCATCAGTTCGGTCGACGTCTTGTTGTACGTCCGAATGCGAAGGTCCTTGAGATCGGCCATGCTCGACACCGGATTCTTGGTGAAGATGTTCTGGCTGGGCCATGGCACCGTATAAAGCATCTTCTGGTTATGCTTCTCGAACGCGGCTTCGTAGAGCGGCCGAATCTTGGCGACGAAGACTTCCAGTTCGTCGTAGTCGTTGATCAGGTAGGGCAACGCCTCGAAACCGAGCAGCGGCTCGTCGCCCGTCTGCTGAAAACCCGCCATCTCGGCCATCGGAACGATGCCGTCCTGCACTGACCGCAAGGACTCCGCGCCCTTGATGCCGAGAGAACCGCCGGTATGGACTGTGATCTCCACTTCGCCGTTGGTGACTTTCTTCACTTCTTCGGCAAAGCGAATGAGATTCTTGGTGTGAAATTCGCTCGGACCCCAAGGCACCGAAGCATCCCACTTGGTCTGCGCAAGCGCTGGCGAAACCGCCAACGCGCCAAGCGCCGCTGCGCCGGTCACGGCGACGGCAGCCTTCACGAACGTACGTCTAAGCATGATTAATTCTCCCTGTTCTTATGGTGGGCTCAGACTACCCTTGCCGCGCCCCGGTTCCAAGGTCCGGACATTGCCGGTCGCTCCGCCGGTGGCCTGTCCTATGATCGGGGCATGCCCGCCGCACCAGCCCTGCCCGACCACGACAGCCCGCCGGCCGCCTGGCGCGCTGCTTTCCGGGCCGGCACCTACACCGGCCCGACCACCGGACTGGCGCCGGGACACCTCCAGTGCAACCTGGTCATCCTGCCCGCGAACGCGGCCGAGGCCTTCACTGCCTATTGCCTCGCCAACCCGCGCCCCTGCCCGCTGATCTACGCGAGCGCGCCGGGCGAGCCATTGCTGGCCCCGCTGGGCGCGGACATCGACGTGCGCACCGACCTGCCTGCTTACGACCTGCACCGCCAGAACGAGCACACGGAAACCGTCACCGACATCGTCGACCAATGGACCCCCGACTCGGTCGCCATTCTTCTCGGCTGCTCGCTCACGTTCGAAGAAGCGCTGGTCGCCGCTGGAGTGCGCCTGCGTCACCTCGAACGCGGCGGCGATATCGCCGCCTTCCGCACCAACCGCCGAACCGAACCGGTCGCGCCCTTCTCGGGCGACCTCGTTGTCTCGATGCGCGCCATCGCCAGGGACGACGTTGACCGCGCCTGCGACATCACTGCCAATTTCCCCTACGCGCACGGCGCGCCGATCCACGTCGGCGATCCGTCCGCGCTCGGGATACCGGACGTCGAGGCACCGGACTGGGGCGAGGCCCCGGGCCTGCGCGCAGACGAGGTTGCGGCGTTCTGGGCCTGCGGCGTGACATCCCATCTCGCGTTGCTCAACGCCGGCCTGCCTCTGGCCATCACCCATAGTCCGGGATCGATGTTGATCGCCGACCTGCCTGCAGACCAGCCGCCGAATCTCGTTTGACCGTTGCGCGCGCTCAGCCGTCGCAGTGCGCTCGCACCATGTCGACGATCTCTTGGGTCCGCGTTTCCAACGGCCACAGTCCCGTCGGCGACAGGTCGACGACGTGTCCCTGCTTCAGGCAGTCCGCCGACCGCTTGGTCGCCTCGTAGATGTCGTCGCGCACGTTGAAGACCAGCGTCGGCTGTTCCAGCGCCCGTAGCGCCACCCCCATGTCGTGCGCAAACACCGCCTTCATCGCGAACGCGGCGACTTTGCGGTTGCGCAAGGAGTCGGAGATGTAGCGCTCGATCATCGCATCGGTGACGCCCGGCCCGCGAAACTTCGCCCAGTTGTTCCACAGGCCCGTGAGATGCGACCCGTCGCTGTTCTCGGTGGGCTCCAGCGCCGCGCCCGTCCATGCGCGCTGTTTGGCGCGCTCTTCCTCCGTGTAGACCGCCGCGCCGACAAGCACGACATGCTTGACCTGATCCATGTGGCGGCGTGTGAACTCGACCGCGATGCGCGCGCCGGTATGCACACCCATCACGTCGATGTCGCCGAGATTCAGCGCATCGATCACCGCGCCATGCGCCTCGGCATATCCCTCGATCGACGGTGCCTCCGGCGGCGGATCGGACAGCCCGTAGCCCGGCGTGTCCGGCGCTACCATGTAGCGGTCGCCCATGCCGCGCATGAAGGCGTCGTACGTCCGCCCTGACAACGGGCTCTGGTGGAAGCACACCATCGGGCGCTTGCCCGTGCCGGGCGCCCCCGTTTCGTACAGGTGCACCTGGCCAAACGGGCCGTGCGTGTAGCGGCGGCGCACTTCAACCACAACCGCCTCCCACGCTGCCTAGGCCTGGACCAACTGCTGCAGCGCGCCCGAGCCCGGGTTGCGCACGACCGCCGTGTCGACGCGCCCCAGCCCCGGCACGTCGAGCGTCATCCGCGGCGTATAGGTCTCGACGCCCAGCGCGGCGCAGTCGTCCAGCGCCGCGCCGAGGTCGCGCACGAGAAAGCTCTGCATGAGATAGCCGATGTTGGGCGCCACCGCGTCGGGCACCAGGTCGGGCACCGGGTAGTTCAAGGGCTGCGAGGTCGCGATCTTGCCGAACATGTGGTTCCCCTGCATGAACGTCACCTGGGTGCGCCCGCCGTCCGGCACCTTCTGGAACTTGCGGTAGTTGTCGCTGTCCAGCACCTGGTTGATGTGCACGCCCATCTTCAGCACGCGGGTGTAGAAGTCCTTGGACTTTTCGATGTCGCGCATGCACGAGGCAGTGGTCACGACGGGCGTAAACCCGGTCTTCGTCTTGCCCAGGCTCTCGACATAGGCGCGCATCTTGCCGATCCGCGTCTTGGGGTCCTTGGTCGCCAGTTCGACCCAGTTGATCAGGACACCGTCCGGTCCCTCGAACACCACCTCGATCGGCGTGCCGACGTCGGCGGTGAAATCATGCGCCACCGGTTCCGACCAGAACTCGTAACCCTCGGCCTTGAACCTCTCGGTCTCGCCGAAGATGTCCGAGGTATAGAAGTTGAGGTTGATCAGCCCATAGGCGCGCGGCGGCTTGGCGCCACGCACCACTTTCCGTTCCCGGTCGTCGAACTCAATAAGGAGAATCCGCCCCACAGGATCGGGCCCGTGATGCAGAAACATCGCCGTTGCCGACGATCCCGCAGGCAGATGCCAGAACGCCTCGAACTCGCCGCCCGCCCAGGCCACGGGCGCGCTCGCTGTCAGTCCTGTCAGGTCGCGATAGAACCGCAACGACGTTTCCATGTCGGCCACGCCGATCACGGCAACGCTCATTGGCGACCCCTCGGGCGCCACGATGTCTGTGGTCATGCTGCTCTCCTCCCCCGGTCATCATACATACCGTCGCCGTGTTCAATGCCAGGCGATCGGCTCAGCCGTCGCGCGCCCACCCCGGCGCGCTCAGCCGCCGCTTGCCGTCTGCGCTCTTCAGGATACCCGGCTCGTTCAGGTCGAGCCGGTCCCAAAGCTTGCAGGTCACCTGCTTGTGCTTCTGGTCGAGCGCCTCGCAGTAGTTGGTGTATTCGCACAGCCGCACATCGGACCCGCGCCCGCCCAAAACCTTCGTGAACCAATCCGGATCGGCCAGCGACTGACGCGCGAACGCCACGACGTCCGCCGCCTGCGATGCAAGCACCTCTTCCGCCTGGACGAAGTCGTGCATGCCGCCGGACACCACCACCGGCGTTTCGAAACCGGCGTCGCGCACGGCCGCGCGGATTGCGCGCGCGGCCTCTACGTTGCGCCCGAACGGCCCGCGTTCATCCGACACGTACTGCGGCATGCACTCGTAACCGGACGGTCCGGTATAGGGATAGGCCGCCCAGCCCACGTTGGGCTGCAGCGCGTCGTCGAACTTGCCGCCGCGCGACAACGATAGAAAGTCAATGCCGGCGCGCGCGAACGCCGTCGCGAAGTACGCGGCGTCCTCAACGCCGCTGCCGCCGTCGATGCACTCGTCCGCAAGGAAGCGCGCACCTACGGCAAAGTCGCCGCCGACGGCAGCGCGCACTGCATCGAATACGTCGAGCGGCAAGCGCACGCGGTTCTCACGCGCGCCGCCATAACCGTCGCCGCGGGTGTTCGTCGCCGAGAGAAACGACGCCATCGTGTAGGCGTGGGCATAGTGCAGTTCGACGCCGTCGAAGCCTGCCTCGCGCGCGCGCCGCGCGGCATCCGCAAATGCCCCGGGCAGCGCTTCAGGCAGATCGGCAATGTGCTGCAGATGGGTATCGGTCACCCGTTCGCGGTAACCGAAACGCAGGGCCTCGATCTCGCGTGTATCGAGCACGCCCTCGAGCGCCTCGGCGCCGAGCTCGGCGAGTCGCCCACGCACTTCCGCGTCCTCGGCGCCATCCATGCCCAGCGCCTCCCGGTGCCGCGGCGTGAGCTTGAGAAAACGCGCGAAGAACTTGCCGGGATCCGGTCGCCGCCGGATCCCGAGGAAGTCGATGATCTGGATGAACAGCCGGGTCTCGCCCCCGCTCGCCCGACGCACCGTGTCTACGAGATCGCGCAGGCCCGGCACGAATCGATCGTCGTTGATCCGCAGCAGCGGACCGGAGGGCACGTCACGCACGCCGGTCGCCTCGACCACCAGCACGCCCGGCCTGCCTTGCGCAAAACGGCGGTACCAGTCGAGCACCTCGGGCGTGACGAAGCCGGCCTCGGTGGCCCGCCACGGCACCATCGCCGGCACCCAGGTGCGGTGCCGTGCCTCAACGGGCCCCAGTCGTACGGGCGAGAACAACCGCGACGCCGCCGCGTCGCGCGCGTTCGGCCAGGGCCCCGCATCCACGGGCCACTTGATACGCTGCTTGGGCCGCCACATGGCCCCAGTGTGCCACAGTGGCCGCCGCCGCGTGCGCCTTGGGGGCCTATGCGTGACAGCCCTTGAGTTCGCCCTCGATCGCGGGCCGGAATTTCTCCTTGGCGCCGCCGATCACCGCCGTGCCGTGTCCCGGCAACACGTGCTCGAAGTCCATGTCGAGGATGGAGCGCACCTCTGCCGCCGAAGGCGAGGCGAACTGCAACCAGCCCGGCCCGACGTTGTAGGGCTTCAGAAAGCCCATACGCTTCATCATGAGCCGCGCCGGCAAATTGAAGTACTCATCGGCCTTGGGTGTGTGCTGGAGCGAATCAGCGGTGATCAGGATTCCCCCCTGGCGGTCGAGCCGACAGATCGCTTCCGGCGGCTTGGAAGAGTGAATAACCTTGAGCGTCGCGTCGGGAATCGGCAGCACACTGTTCTCGTCCACAATCTCGTCGGGCTGCATGTAGTCGGGTGCGTCATCCTTGGCACCTAGGCCGCGCGTGTAACGTTGGCCGGCCACGGCCAGGATCCGCGCGTGGTAGCGCGCGCGGTAGAACGCGTCGTCGCGTCCGTGAAAACCACCGAGACGGATCACGTTGCGTACCTGGCCTAGCGCGTCCAGCGCCCGCAGCCCGGCTTCGGACAAACGCATGGTGTTGAACAGCGTCAGGCCGTCTTCGCCGCGCACGATCGTCATTGACCGCGAGAATTTCATCGGCATCGCCATCGGCATCTTGATGCCCCCGCGCACGAACCAGATACCAGGAAACACCTCGTCGAGCGGCCCATGCGGCGATGCCGGCATCAAGGTCACTTCGCTTCGATTCTGATCGGCTGCTTCGGATTCGACTGCGGACATGCGTGCCTCCCTTGGACGACGGACAGGGAGCATCGCTAATTCACTTGCAATTTGCAAGTTAATTTCTCTCAGCCTAAACTGGCATCATGCCGGACCGACGCTCACCCTGCCCTATCGCCTTCGCGCTCGACCTGTTCGGCGATCGCTGGACGCTGCTCGTCGTCCGCGACATGGCGCTGAAGGGAAAGAGCCACTTCCACGAGTTCGAGAACGCGGGCGAGGGAATCGCCACCAACATCCTGGCCGACCGGCTGAAGCTCCTGGTGGAGTACGGCGTCGTCGAGAAGGCGCGCGACCCTGAAAAGGGCTCGCGGCGTATCTATCGCCTGACCGAGAAAGGTCTCGATCTGCTCCCCGTACTGCTCGAGATGATCGTGTGGTCGGGCAAACACGATCCCGAGACCGGCGTCTCGGCCGACTATCTGGATCGCGCCACGCGGCGACGTCAGTCGATGCTGCGAGACCTTCGCGCCGCGGCGCGAACGGTAGACGAGCGCTAGCCTTCGTCGCGTCCCTTCCCGACCCAGAGCACCAGCAGAAGCGCCAGCGACGCAAGCACGCCATAGCCCGCAACCAGAGGGAGTACGGTGCCGTCGTAGCTCTGTCCGATCATCGACCCAAGCGCGAGCGAGATG
This sequence comes from Alphaproteobacteria bacterium, assembly GCA_038116985.1. Classification (GTDB taxonomy): domain Bacteria; phylum Pseudomonadota; class Alphaproteobacteria; order SHVP01; family SHVP01; genus CALJDF01. The sequence goes on from JAYOEZ010000036.1 coordinate 6,828, forward strand.
AAACCGGTCAACGAGGTCACCACAGCCGATCCGACGCCTGCGATGTGCCCCAATGGCTCCATCGCCATGGCGTTGAGATTGCCGAACAGAATTCCCATGCAGAAGAACGTCGGCATGCCATAGCCCATGAAGGCCCAAAGTGGCGGCACACCGGACATCGATAGCGCGATCACGAAGAAGACGGCCGACAGCGCCATAAGCGCGATGAGCGCACGTACCGTTAGCCGCCGCATGCCCAGCCGCATCACGAGACGCGCGTTCGTCAATGATGCGGCGCCAATCGCTACCGCCAGCACCGCGAAGTAAACTGAAAACAGGTCTCCGACCCCGTAGGTGTCCTGGAAGATCTGCTGCGACGAAGTCAGATAGCCAATCATCGCCGAGAAGATGATGCCGGCCGCGGCCGCCGCGCCGACCGCCACACGGGTTGTCACGACCTCCAGCATGGCTCGCCTGATGCGCATCAACGAAAACGGCCGCCGCTTGTCGCGGGGCAGCGTTTCCGGCTGGCGGAACGACATCCAGATCACCGCGACGGCAGCCAGCCCCAGGAAAAGCCCGAAGATGCTGTGCCAGGTCGCGATATAGAGAAAGCCCTGCCCGAGAAGCGGCGCGCCGATCGGCACCAGGATGAACACCGTCATGACGAACGACATGATCCGCGCCATGCCGCGCCCGGCGTACTGATCGCGCACCAGGGCGACCGCCACAGTGCGCGGACCGGCAGCCCCGACTCCCTGCAACACCCGACCGGCGAGCATCGTATCGAAGTCGGTGGCGACAATGGACAAGACGCAGCCCACCGCGAAGATCGCAAAGCCTGCATTGATCGCCGGCTTGCGCCCGACGCTGTCCGAGATCGGGCCGAAGAATATCTGACCGAAAGCGAGCCCGAGGAAGAAGGCGGAGACGACGAACTGGTTGTCGTTGGCGTCGGCAACGCCGAGATCGGCGCCGATCAGGGAGAGCGCGGGGAGCATCGCATCCGTCGACAACGCGACGATCGAGATCATCAGCGCCATCAGCGCGACGAACTCGGGCAACGCGCGCGGCGGCGCACCGGCCGGATCGGGCGGCGTAGTCATCGTGGTCACCAGGTTGTCGGGCGGCGCGAATGCGCCATCGGTGTGTCTATACCACGCCCTTCTCGCGCAGCGCCGAAATCTCGTCACCGTCCATGCCAAGCAGGTCGCCAAGCACTTCGCTGTTGTGCGCGCCGAGCGAGGGCCCGGGCCAGTCGGTACGGCCGGGCGTATCCGCCAGACGCGGCGCGATGCCCGGAATCTTCAGCGGCTTGCCGTCGATCTCGACTGTTTCGATCATGCCGCGCGCTTGGTACTGCGGATCCTCGACGATGTCGGCGACGCTGTAGATCGGCCCGACGGGCACCCGTACTTCTTCCAGGATGCGGATGATTTCCTCGCCGTTCACCGTCGCCGTCCACGCCGACAATGCGTCGTCGATCTCTTTCTCGTATTCGACGCGGCCGGCATTGTTTTCGAAGCGCGGGTCGTTTGCCATGTCCTCGCGGCCCGCTGCCGTCATCAGCCGCTTGAAAATCGAATCGCCGTTGCCGCCGATGATCACCTGCTGCCCGTCCTTGGCGCGGTAGACGTTGGTCGGCACGATGCCGGTCAGCGTCGAGCCCGACGGTTCGCGAATGAGTCCGGCGCCGTCGTATTCCGGCACCACGCTCTCCAGGACGTCGAATACCGCCTCATAGATAGCGACATCGACCACCTGCCCCTGTCCGTCGACCTTGCCGCGCTCGACCAGCGCCAGAAGGATGCCGATTACGGCGTGCAAGGACGCCAGCGTGTCGCCAAGCGACAGGTTCGGCCGAACCGACGGGCGGTCGGGGAACCCGTTGACGTAGCGAAAGCCACCGAAGCCCTCGCACACCGACGCGTAGCCCGGCTTCTTCGCATAGGGCCCGGTCTGGCCGTAGCCCGAGACGCGCGCGTAGACCAGTCCCGGATTGTCTTTCTTGAGTTGGTCCGGGCCGAGGCCCCATTCCTCCATGCGCCCAGGAAGGAAGTTCTCCACCAGCACGTCGGCCTTCAACGCAAGTTGCCTGGCAATGGCGCGCCCCTCGTCCTGGCGCAGATCGAGGGTCACCGACTTCTTGTTGCGCGCCATGGCGCGCCACCAGAAGGAAGTCCCATCCTCATCCAGAACGCGCCAAACGCGCAGCGGGTCGCCGCCCTTGGGCGGCTCAATCTTGATGATCTCTGCACCGAAATAGCCCAGGACCGAGGTGGTGAAAGGCCCCGCAATCAGCTGCCCCATTTCGAGAATGCGGATGCCATCTAGCGGGCGCCGCCCCTCGGCTTCGGCCATTGTCCTGTCTCCCGGTGTAAAATGAGGCCCCGCACTTAATGGATTGCCCCAGCCGAGTCCACACGCACGCCCGCCGCGACAGCGTTACAATGGCCCGATGTCCACGCCCCTCGCTCCCTTTCACCTTGCATTTCCCGTCGCCGACCTTGCGGCGGCGCGCGCTTTCTACGGCGACCTGCTCGGTTGCCGAGAGGGACGCTCAGCGGACGATTGGGTCGACTTCGACCTCTACGGACACCAGATCGTCGCCCACCTCGCGCCCCCGGAACACGATACGCCGATGAACAAGGTCGACGGGCGCGACGTCCCGGTCCGACACTTTGGCGTTGTGCTGCCGTGGGCAGAATGGCATGCGCTTGCCGACCGTTTGCGCAATGAAGGCGTGACTTTCGTCATCGAGCCGGGCATCAGGTTCGCCGGTAAAGTCGGTGAACAGGCAACGATGTTCTTCTGCGACCCCTCCGGTAACGCGTTGGAGTTCAAGACGTTTCGGGACCCCGAACAGCTGTTTGAGCGCAGCGCCGACAACGAGGCGTCGTGAGGCCGGGGAAGTTCGATCCGGTACTTGTTGGCAGATCGGGAACAGCACCATCTTGAAAGCTCTCGCTTCTTGGCCTTGGGGCCGTTTCGTCGACTTGCCGTTGTGGCTTAGCACCGCGATCCTATCTGCCGCCGCTGTTTCCATCTCGGCCATTATTGGATCTCTTGTCATCTGGCTGGCTGTCGGCGAGTTGGCGCCGCTCGCGTTTGGGCTGGCGTTCATCATCCCTGGCATTGTTGTGCCACCCGCTGCGGCCCTGCAGCTCTGGGCAATGCGGCGCGCCCGGCGCAGCGAGAGCGAGTTATCCCGTTTCTTCAACACCACCGATGCGATCATGGTCGTCGGCGACGAGGCGGGGCGGCTCATAAGGGTCAACCCGGCATGCCAGAAGCTGCTTGGTTACAGCGCCGCAGAGTTTGCTGCAGGTAATTTCATCCAGTTTGTACATCCGGAAGATGTCGCACTCACCCAGGACGAGGCCGACCGCTTCGACGACCCAACACACCGGTCCACGGCATTCGTCAACCGCTTCCAGCGCAAGGACGGGTCTACCCTTTGGTTGCAATGGAACGCCACTGCTGACAGCAAGCGTCGGCTGATCTATGCCACCGCGATCGACGTTTCGGCCCGCGTCGAGACTGAATCGTTCAAGGATTCGCTCATCGCGACCGTGAACCACGAGATTCGAACGCCGCTGACCTCGCTATACGGCGCCTTGCGAATCGTCAATGAGATGCAAACGAGCGCGTTGCCGGAGGACACCCGGCGCATGCTCGGAATTGCAGAATCCAGTGCCGAGCGCCTTGTGCGCATCATCGACAACACCCTTGATGTGGAACGCATTCAGACAGGCAACGTCGAATACAAGCTTGAACCGCATCGCGCATCGGCGCTCATCGACACCGCCGCCGAACAGGCGCGGTTCACGTTTGAAGATGCCGGGATCGAACTGGTGATTCTAGATCGGAGCGACGGCCGACAAGTCTTGATCGATGAACTCAGGATGCAGCAGGTTCTCGGAAATCTCCTGGCAAACGCAGCCAAGTTTGCGCCCGCAGAATCGACGGTTCGGCTGGCCGCCGAGCTGGATCACGGGAATATTCTATTCAGTGTCGCCGACTGTGGGCCCGGCATCCCTCTGGCCGAGAGAGAACGCGTGTTCGATCGCTTCTACCAAGTGCCTCAACGCAAGAAGGCCGGTTCCGGCCTGGGGCTGGCGATCAGCAAAACGCTCGTAGAGGGCATGAACGGCAGGATCGCGGTGGAGGAAAACCCCGGCGGGGGCGCGACTTTCTTGGTGCGCTTTCCCCTCTGCGACGCTGCAATGGCCGAAACGGCGGCACGAGTCCCCGTCAGCTAGCGGCCCGCTAGCCGACAAATGCGGCAGAATCTCCTTGAATGTTTCTATATTTCGATTATCTTCCAATTATGGAAACAGAACACGCCGTCACCGCTTTGTCCGCCCTGGCCAACGAGCATCGCCTCACGCTCTTCCGCCGCCTTGTCCAAGCCGGCCCTGCCGGCATGGCGGCCGGCGAGATCGCCGAGGATCTCGGCCTCATGCCGCAAACATTGTCGTTCCACCTCAAGGAACTCGACCGGGCTGGCCTTGTTGGTCGGGTCCGCGCAGGTCGCTCCATTGTCTACTCCGCCGACTATGCGGCCATGGATCGCTTGCTCAACTACCTCAACGAAAACTGCTGCGCGGCACCGCGCCGCCGAACCAGGAGAACCGCCGCATGAAACGCCTGCACGTCAGCATCAACGTGACCGACGTCGCAAATTCCGTTGCCTTCTACTCGACCCTGTTCGACGCCGAACCCACCGTGCTGAAGGACGACTACGCCAAGTGGATGCTCGACGACCCGCGCGTCAACTTCGCGATCACCACGCGCGAACGCGCGCCCGGCCATGATCACTTCGGCATTCAGGTCGAAGACCAGCAGGAACTCGCCGAAGTCTTCGAGCGCTTGAAGAAGGCCGAACGGCCGGTGGTCGACCAGGGCGACACCACCTGCTGCTATGCCAACTCGACCAAGCGGTGGATCAGCGATCCCGACGGCGTCGCGTGGGAAGCGTTCATGACCCACGGCGACGCTACGGACTACGCCGACCAGACCTACGTCCCTTCGCCCGAACTTCGCGCTGCGCTGAAATAGCGTTGTCACGCTTGGCCATTGCCTGCCCCGGCACCCGGGGTGATACTCGGCCATGACCAGCACCCAGGACCACGAACTCGAAGGCTTGCGCGACATCGGTGCGATCGTCGCCGCGGTCTTGCGCGAAATGATCGCCCGCACCGAGCCCGGCATGACGACTCGCGAACTCGACGCTCTGGGCCGCGCGTTGCTCGAACGCGAGGGCGCGCGCTCGGCGCCGCACCTGGCCTACGACTTTCCGGGCGCGACCTGCATCAGCGTCAACGAGTGCGTCGCCCACGGCGTTCCGGACGAGACCGTCATCGGCCCGGCCGACCTCGTCAACATCGACGTGTCGGCAGAAAAGAACGGCTTCTACGCCGACACCGGTGCGAGTGTCGCAATGCCGAAAGCTGGCCCACGCGCCCGCAAGCTCTGTGCCGATGGTCGGGGTGCGCTGCAGGCCGGCATGCGCAGCCTGAGCGCCGGCGCGCCGTTGCGTGGCATCGGCGAGCGGATCCAGCGCTTCGCCGACAAGCGCGGCTACACCCTGGTGCGCGATCTCGCGAGCCATGGTGTCGGCGCAGCGCTCCATGAAGAGCCGGGCGAAATCCCGACCTGGTTCGACCCGCGCGAACGGCGCCGCCTGCATGACGGTCTCGTCTTTACCATCGAACCATTCCTCTCCACAGGCGCCCGCTCGGTCGGTATTGCGAGCGACGGCTGGTCGCTGATGACGATGCCCGGCACCATGACCGTACAGTATGAGCACACCATGGTGGCGACGCGCGACGGCGTCGAAATCCTCACCGCCGGCGCGCACTGACGCGGCGCCACCGAGCGCGATGACCTGCCGATTTGCCGATCTGTCGAATCACACGGTATCCGCGACCGTTCCAGTCGCGGCCGAGGTCGCGTTCTCCTTCGTCGCCGACGCGGGCAAGGTCGACACCTGGACGCTCGGCTCGATGAATGCGGAGCCCGCCGGCTCCGAAGGGGTCTACAAGGGCCGGTCGATCTACGACGGCGGCTCGACCTTCTTCAAGGCCGCACCGGACCCTGAACGAAACGTCGTTGACTATCTCGTAGGCGCGGATGCCGCGAACTTGGTGAAACGAATCTCCGTACGGATCGATCGCGGTGCCGAAGATGGCGGCCAAAGATGCACTGTTACCCTCTCCGCCGATCGTGCGGATGACATGGACGACGCGCGCTGGCACCGCCTGTGTGCCTTCCACGAAGTGGAAATCCTGCTCCTTGAAGCGCGCCTCCGCGCGCTGGCGTGATCGTTCGGCGGCTCAGCCAAGAATCAGCCGCACCGCCGCGACGAACCCCATCCCGACGCCGATCGTCCAGAAAAGGTTGCGCGTCAGTGCCGCCACAAGAAGCGTCGGGAGCGCCGCCCATAGCGTCACGGCACTCGGATCGATCGCCAGTTGCCCCTCGTCGGTCATGATGAGTTGCACGACCATGCCGGAAAGAACGGCAACAGGGAGGTGCTTGAGCGCATCCTCGACGACACGAGGCAGTCTGCGGTTGCCGAGCAGCGCCAGCGGCGCGGACTTGAACAGCAGCGTCACCGCGCTCATGCCGAGGATCGTGATCAGGATGGTTATCTCGTCCATCGATCCGCCCCCAGCCCGATGGCAAGCCCGACTGCCGTCGCCAGCAGAATTGTCCAGAAAGCCGCGCCCAGCGCATGGAAGCCGATGGTCGCGGCCGCCGCGCCCAATGCCACCAACAACTGGCCCCGGTCACGGATCAACGGGACCAGCAGCCCGATGAACATCGCCGGCATGGCGAAGTCGATGGCGAAGGCGTCGAGGTTGCCGGCCGTTTGCCCGACGATGGCGCCGGCCGTCGACGCCCCGACCCAAACGACGTGGCCGACTATATTGGTGGTGTAGATTTCCGTGGTGCTGGCGTTGCGGTGCGGCAGTCGCGCAATGTGCAGCGCGAAGGTCGCATCCGTGAGCTGCGTCGCATACAACGTCCGTTGCCACCAATTGAAGCGGCGCAGGTAGGGCAGCAGCGCCGAGGCCATCACGAAGAATCGCGCGTTGATCACCGCCGCAGTGATGATGATCGAAACCGGCGGCAGGTTGAGCGCGATCATTTGCACCCCGACCAGTTGCGCCGTGCCGGCATAGACCAGCGCAGACATCAGCACGGCCAGCCACACCGGAATGCCGTTGTCCACCGCCAGCACGCCGTAGGCCATGCCGATGGCCGTATAGACCATCAGGACCGGCGAAATGACGCCGATGCCGCGTGCGACCTCGCGCACCCAGACGGCGAACCCCGATTCGGATCGCATGCTCATGGGGCGCGAGAGAACACGTTGGCCCGCTTTAACGCAAGCACGCGCATCGTGGCGACTCAAAAGAAGAAGCGCAGACCGGCGACCAGGGCAACGCCGACGGCAACCGTGAACAGCATGCTGCGGGTCAGGATTGCAACCGCCGCCGTCGGCAGTATCGCCCACAAGCGAACGTCACTTGCCGAGAACTGCAGCGATCCGCCCGCCACCACCAGCACCTGCATGGTCAGCGCGGCCAGCGCCGCCATCGGCAGGAACTCGAGCACGCCCTCAAGCGAACGCGGCAACCGACGGCCGCCGAGCAGCAGAAGCGGCCCGCTGCGGATCGCCAATGCGACCAGCGCCACGCCAACCACGGTCAACAGGAACGTTACCGTGTCCACAGCTTCATGCCGTAGCCGGCAGCGCCACCGATGCAGGCCGCGAGCAGGATGCTCCATTGCGCGGCCCCGATCCACTGGAGCCCTACGAGGGACAGCGCACCGACGGCCGCGGCGACGGCGTGGCTCGCGTTGCGGATGAGCGGCACCAGGAAGGCCACGAACATCGCCGGCATCGCGTAGTCAACGCCGAAAGCGTCCAGGTTGCCGATTTGGTCGCCGGCAACCGCGCCCACGACCGTCGCTCCCAGCCATGCCAGATATGTCGCAATGTTGACCGCGAACAGTTCCGCCTTGGGAACCTCGCGCGTGGGCAGAACCGACGCATGGATGGCGAAGTTCAGACTGACGAGGTGAAAGCCGTAGGCGGTCTTCTCCCAACGCGACAGCGAGCGCAGGTACGACGCCAGCGCCGCGGACATCGCGACATAGCGCGCAAGCGTGACCGCGGCCGTCGCGACAATGGCTACTGGAGAAACGTTCAGCGCGATCATCGGCAGGATCGCGAGCTGCGCGGTCCCGGCGTAGATCAGCGCCGACATTGTTATCGTCAGCCATGGTGCAACACCGGCATCGACCGCGATCACCCCGAACGCGAGCCCGACGGCCGCATAGGCAGGCAGGGCCGGCAAGGTCTGGACGACCCCGCGTAGCGCTGCGCGCCGGCTTAATTGTCGCGAAGTTTCGGAGGTGCTCATGGCGGGCGAGAGAACACCGCGGCGGCCCGCGGCGCAAGGTTACTCGCGCATTGGCTGGCCGCCACGTGCGCCAGCCGCTAAACAGACCCCATGACCCGCGCGGAACAATGGCGCACCGTCGCCCGGTTCACCGGCATCCTCGGCCCGCTCGCGGCGCTCGTCGGGATCGTGCCCGGCTATTTCCTCGGCGACGGCAGCGCCGCCTCGATCGGTACCGGCGCACTGATCGGTTTTCTGATCGGTACCGGCATGGTCGCCTTCGAAGTCAGCTGGGGTGTCGGTTTGATATCTCGGAGTATCCGCGAAGCTCCGTTTCTCGCCGTTATTGCCGCCAAGAGCGTCAGTTGGCTCGCGATCATCGTCATCGGCCTGGCGTTTCCCATCGTCATCATCGCAGGCGAGGCGCCCACCGAGTTGCTGACGCCCTCATTTGCCGTCTCGATCGGCATCAGCTTCGCCATCGCGCTGGGCATCAATTTCATCATTCAGCTCAATCAGCTGATGGGCCCCGGCATCCTGCTGCGCCTCATCCTGGGTCGCTATCACCGCCCGCGCGAGGAGACCAGGATCTTTCTGTTCATCGATCTGCGCGGCTCGACGGCTGTCGCCGAAAAGCTCGGCAACTTGGAATACCACCGCCTCCTGCGCCGCTTTATCGCCGACATCACGCCTTCGGTCGTACGCACCGGTGGCGAAATTCACCGCTACGTCGGCGATCAGGTCATCGTTACCTGGACCCGACGCGCTGGCCTCATGAATGCTGCCTGCGTGCGTTCCGTCTTCATGATGACCGACGCCCTCGAACAGGCGCGCGGCCGCTACCTGGAGAGCTTCGGCATGACCCCCTCGTTCTGGGCCGGCCTGCACATCGGCGAAGTCGTCACCGGCGAGATCGGCGCGATCAAGCACGAGATCGTCTATCTCGGCGACACGATGAACGAAACCGCACGCATCGAACAGGCGTGCCGAGAGTTCGACCGTCCCTTCGTCGCCTCGGCAGAGATCGTTAGTGCGCTGACCTTGCCAGACGGCATCGCCGCAGAGAGCCTCGGCGCCGTCCCGCTGCGCGGCGTGAGCGAACCGCTGGAACTCTACGCCCTGGCCCGGATCTAGGTTCCTAGTCGGGGCAGTTTTCGGCGTTGATGTTCTTCGGCTCCGGGAACGTACCGTCCGCACTCGCCTTCTGCCAGACGACCGGCGAGCCGTCAGCCGCGCAGAGCCCGGGCGGCAGCTTCTTGTAGGCCACGCCGCGCCAGGTCGTAACCTCGCCCGTCGAGCACGCTGCCAGCCCGGCAGCCAGGAGTCCGATCAACAAGAGCGCTTTGCCGTGCATGTCTCATCCTCCGTTGTGTGCGTGAAGCCGCACACCGGACCGTATTCTATCTCATGACCGATCTCCGAAGAACGCTCCGTCTATGCCGGCTCTAAACCTCCAGGTAGGCGACCAATCCGTCGAGGCAGCCGATCCACCCAGCCTCATGGTCTGCCCGCCGCGCCTCGTCCGGGAGGCGCTCGTGAAAGACCACGACCTCGGTGACATCCGCGCGGGGCTCGAAGCGCACGGTAACGCGTTCGGGCGGCGTATCGGTGTGCTCCAGTTGCCAGCTGAAGACCAGTTCGCTGGGCGGCGCAATTCGCTCGAATGTACCGCCGATCCATATTTCGTTTCCGTCTGGCAGCCGGTTGCCGATGCGATAGGCGCCGCCGACCCGCAGATCCATCTCGACCCCTGGACAGGTCACGTTCTCCGGGTCCCACCACTGAACGAATTGTTCGGGCGTGGTCCAGGCCTCAAGGAGGCGCTCCGGTGTCGCCCGGATCGTGCGCCGCACCAGCAGCGTGAGCCCTGCCCCTTGCTCTGAAACGGAGTCCGTCTTGGTCCTCATCGCTGCTTCCCCCCTGCCGTCGTCGGCGCTTCCTCCACATAGGCGGCGAGCGAATCCAGCGTGCCCGACCAAAAGCCCCGATAGAACGAGAGCCACGCGTCCGCTTCCTTCAGTGTCGTCGGGTCCAGCGTGCAGTGATGCACCCGCCCCGCAACCGTTCGAGACACGAGCCCGGCCTCCTCGAGCACCTTCACGTTCTTCGACGCCGACGGAAGCGACATGTCGAAGGGCGCCGCGAGCTCAGTCACTCTTGCCGGTCCCTGGGCAAGCCGGCGCAGCATGGCGCGTCGCGTCGGATTGGCCAGCGCGTGAAATATCCGATCGAGACGAAGTTCGTCTGCCGCCTCGCGCCGTCGTGTTGACTGTCCTCTTGCCATGCCCGTCCAATGATATTAAGCCATATGTGCAACTATTATCACAGCAACGCAGACGAGGAAATACCCATGGCCAAGACGATCCACCAGGAAGTTTCGTTTACGGCAAGCCCGGACAAGGTCTACGCCGCCCTGACCGATTCGGGGCAGTTCAGCGAAGTCACCGGCGCGCCGGCCACGATCGCGAGCGAAGCCGGCGGTACGGTCGAGTTGTTCGGCGGCCAGATCGCTGCACGCAACGTCGAGATGCTCCCCGGCAAGCGGCTCGTCCAGGCATGGCGCGCCGGCAATTGGGAGGACGGCGTCTACTCGGTCGTCAAGTTCGAATTGCAGAAGGACGGCGCCGGCACGAAGCTCGTGTTCGATCACGCCGGCTATCCCGAGGACGCCCACGACATGCTCGAAGGCGGCTGGCATCAAATGTACTGGGAGCCGCTGACCAAATACTTCAGCTAGCGCATCGCGCCACTCCCGTCGGTCGCGGCGACTGTCGATTGACGGGAGTGCGCGCCTCGACGGGCGGCACCTACTCGCGACGGCAGGCCCAAGCGGTTTCGCCGTCCTCGAAGAGGGCCTCTGCGCCCTTGTCCCAGAACGTCACCGGGCGCGCCCCCGCGAGCGCGTAACGGGCGCCGGAGGCGCTGCGCGCCCTCGGCAGCTCATGAACCGTGCCGGCGACGGTGATGAACACCCGGTCCTCCGCAAACCGCGCCCGCAAGGGCACGTCGCCGCAGTCGTAGGTTGCGTTGATCGTTGCCGCCGAGCGCGACGACGGCACCCGGACAAGCGACAACGTGCCCAGGTCGTGGGTCGCGCGTACCCTGTCGACGACATGCACGGTATCGGTCGTCCACATCAAGCGATCGTCCGAGTCCTTCAGATGCCCGCGAACGGCGTAGCGGTGCCCGGCCTGCAGCAGTCCTCTGTCGACCGACACTGCGAACGGGATAGGAACCTGCTGACCATCGAGCACCACCGTCTGCTCAGCGAGCAACGTCGCCGGCGCATCGGCCTTCGAGATGTCGCTCAACGACACCTGCATGACGCTGCCCGGAACAAGTGCGACGCGCTCGCGATACGCAAGCGCGCCGATGACGGTCAGAAAATCGCCGACGCGTTCTTCGTCGGGCGCGACAGGCCGCGGCGTCCCGGCGCAGGCCGCCAGCGGCGCCGCGACCGCAACGAAGACAAGGAAGGAATGCAGGCGCCGCATCTTGCCTATTCGCCTTCCCAGTATTCCCGCGACTCGAGGGCCCGCCCGATGAAGCGCATCGGCGCGGCCCCGCCGGGCCCCTCGCCGGTGCGCAAGGCGAACTTGCCGCTGTCCGGATACTCCGCAACCTCCGGCGCGCGCTGCGTGCTCAACGCGAGATAGCGCAACTCTTCGCTGGAGGTATTGATGATCTGGTGCGCCGTCTCCGGCCCGCCCGCCGGACAGGCGATGACGTCGCCGGCACGAACCGGGTAGCGCGCATCGCCGATGCGAATCTCGCCGATCCCCGCCATGACTACGAACATCTCCTCGTTGACGCGGTGGTTGTGAAAAAGGAACGCACGCTTGCCGGGCGGTACCACGGTCAGGTTGCAGCCGATGTCGCGCGCCCCGATTCGCGCGCCGATCTGGCCAAGTCGCGCTTCGAAGGTCTCTCGCGGCGTACCGCCACCCGGCATGGGCGGCGCGCCGTGTCCGAACGCGGTGAACTCGAGATCGTCGAGGTTGATGATCGGACCGGCCATGGGTCGCCTCCGTCGAAGTGAATGCCGCCGAGTCTAGCCCTGAATTGCTCGCACGTCCGATCCCGCCGCTTATGGCGTCACATGGCAAGCGCAGGCCACACGGTGCTAACCTCGCTGCGGGGAGGACATCCGATGCTATTGAACCGCGAACGCGCCGACGCCGTCATGGACCGCCACGGCCTCAAGGGCCTGGTCGTGCGCGAGAAACACAACGTCTACTACCTCACAGACTACTGGGAGAGCCTGAGCGAAGGCGGCTGGCCTTTCGCGGCCTTCGCCGTTCTGCCGCGCGATCACGCCGCGCCGCCGACACTCGTCTTCCCGTCGATCTCGCTGCAGCGCCTGGACGTCGCTTCGCCGACCTGGGTCGAAAACATCGTCGCCTTCTCCGACTATTCAGGCAGGCAAGCCGGCGACGACGGGGTTCAGACCGCCGACGACGAACCGCCGGCCGCCCCCTACGTCGGCTGGCCGACGCGCGAGGGCGCGACGCTGTCCCCTTTGGCCGAGAAATGGTCGAACCGGCGCGATGCCTATCGCCCCAAAGTCGCTGCTTCTCCCGCCTGGGCGCTGCGCCGCGCTCTCAAGGAGACCGGCCTGACATCGGGACGCATCGGCACCGACGACCTACGGCTCACCAACTGGATGGCCGAAATGGGGCTCGACACCATCGAACCCGTCGACGCGGTCAATGTCCTGCGCGAGATTCGCATCATCAAGACCGAACCGGAAATCGCCATCATGCGCGAGGGCGCTAAGATCAACGAAGCGTCGTGTCTCGCCGCGATCGACGCCATGCACGAGGGCGCCACCTGGCCCGAACTCACCACCGTCTACGCCACCGAGATGGCGAAGCGCGGTGCGCGGCCGCGCTACATGAATACTTATCTCGGCGGCCTGCCCTACCAGAAAGTCGTCCGCGACGAGCCGCTCTATTTCGACGCGCTCGGCGAATACAAGCTCTACCTCGCCGACTTCGGCCGTTCGGCCGTGTTCGGCGCGGCATCGGACGAACTCCGAACGCGCGTCGCCGCGCTCGAAACTGGCTTTCGTGCGGCGCTCGACATCCTCAAGCCCGGTGTGCGCAAGAGCGAGATCATCGATACCGTGACCAGGGCCGTCAACGGCGCCGGGTTTCCGAAATACTTCAACGTCTCGCCGCACTCGCTCGGTCTCGAGCACACCGACAACCCGATGCCCGTCGGACCGGTCACTTTCGGCGCGGCCGACGACTTTGCCCTTGAGAAGGACATGGTGATCAACATCGACATGCCGCACGTTGAGTACGGTTGGGGCGGCATCCACATCGAGGACACCCTGCGCATCACCGCCGACGGCTACGAGCCGCTGACCAGCCTCGATACCGCCCTGATTGTCCGCGACTGACAACGCAGGCATCACGTTTCCGCGCTTTTCCGCTCCCCACGTGCCGCATCCGGACCAATCTGCTACTTTGGCCGCAGGCTGCGCAGGGGAGGATGGTTATGCGAAACGCAACTCGCGTCGCGGCGGTCGTCGCCGCAATCGCCGTCGCTGCGCTGGCGAAGCCGGCCACTGCCGCAGAACCTTGGATCAACATCTACACGGCAACCGGCTTGAGCGGCGCCTCGGTCGAAGACCAGGGCGTGCGCCGCAACGCCGATCGCCAGATCATCCGTACACAGGCCGACGGAGAAACGATTACCTTCGTGGTCGACCGGCCGACGGACGCGTCCTTCCTACCGCTTTGGGACACGAGCTCGATTTCCATCCCGACGCGATCGGCAAAGAACCTGCTCAAGGCGTTCGACCTCGACGAACCCGGCGATAACTTCCAGAAGATCAGGGGGGCGGATTCACGCGGCGCGTCGATCGACTACCGCGACGGTCTGTGCCGCGGCGCCTTGGTCGGCGTCGGCAAGAAGAACGGCGGCTGGCGCTACCTCGTGGCCGGCTTCACCTGCGGTGCCAAGGACGCAATGACGCGCTATCTCACCAACGCGCGGCCCGCACGGGACCGCTAGACGACATGAGCCGGGCGCCCGTCACGCCCAGCCTCTACGCGCCCCACCTTCCCGGCACGCTGCGTTTCCAAGTGGACGCGCTGGGTTTCACGCAGACCGGCGCCTATGGCGAAGACGACGAAGTGTTCTGGGCCGAAGTCTCGCTGGGCGAGGCGCACATCTGGTTCTTCTCCAATCCGCTAACCGGCCACGAACGGCCGGTCTTCTCGGGCCTGATCTACGTCTTCGTCGACGACGTCGATGCGATGGCCCGGCGTTTGGCGGATGAGAAGGTCGCCATCGAATGGGGCCCGGAAACCCAGGAATACGGGCTGCGCGGGGTCGCCTGCAAGGGCCCCAACGGCTACTACTTGGTGTTCGCCAAGGACGTCTAGAGAACCCGATACTTCCTGAGGAAAAGAACCGCATGTCGCATGAACAACGCCTCGCCGGCCTCGGCGTCACCCTGCCCCCGCCCTTCCGCGACGAAGACAACCGCGTGCGCGCCCTGCGCTCGGGCAACCACATCTACATGAGCGGCCACGGCCCCTTGGGCGAGCGCAACGTGCCCCTGGTCAGCGGCAAGCTGGGACGCGAGCTGAGCATCAAGGAAGGCTACGACGCGGCGCGCCTCACCGGCCTGTGCTGCCTTTCGACCCTGCGCAACCACCTCGGCACGCTCGACCCAATCGTCCGCGTCGTGCGCGTCGTCGGTTTCATCAACTGCGCACCCGGCTTCAACACGCCGTCCGACGTTCTGCACGGCTTCTCCGACCTGATGGTCGAGGTGTTCGGCGAACAGGGCCGCCACGTCCGTTCGGCCATCGGCGTCGCCGAGCTCTATGCCGACATCCCTGTCGAGGTCGAAGCGCTGTTCGAGGTGGCGTAGCGCCATGCCCATGTTGCGCGCCTTGCTGGCCGCAATCATCGCGACCTGCCCCGCTGTACCCGCCATCGCGGCCGAGCCAGATTGGCAGGCAAGCCCGTTTATCATGAGGAGCGATGCGTAGCATCGTGTCCCGAAGGACGCGTCGCCAAATACAGCCCGTGCAGGCCGAACACGACGGCCGCTACGCCGGCGATGACGGCGAAGGGCGCGCTCGGCGACAGCGACACGAACAGCCATCCCGCCAATAGTGGCCCGAACGCCGTCACGCCCGAGGACACCATGCCCTGCACGCCCATCGCCTCGCCGCGCCGGTCGGCCTCGGCGGCGAGCGACACGGCGGCCGTCGACACCGAACGCCCGAGCCCGTTGCCGAAGGCCGCCAGCACCAGGATCAGGTACAGGACGACCGGCGACTGAACATAGACGAGCGCCAAGAACGCCAGGGCGATCCCGGCTTGCGTCGACAGCAGCAGGCGCGCATTCCCCATCCATGCCTTCAATCGCCCCGCCAGCAAATTCCAGATCATGACCAGCGCCGCCATCGCCGTGATCGCCCAGGACGTCATGCCCACATCCCAACCGAAGCGCTGCAGCGCCCACAGCGCAAAGATCGCGCTCGTGCTGTTCGACGCGAAGGTCACCGTGCCGACACTGACCAGCGGAATGGCGAGACGCGGCCGCACGTAGAAGCGTACGCGCTGCGCCAGCGTCTGTTTCGCACCGGCTGTCGCCGCGCGCACCGCCGAGGTCCGGCTCTCCGGCAACGCGAACAGCGCCAGCACCGCCAGCACGCCGAACAGACCCGCCGTGAACAGGAAGGGATACATGTAGGACGGCTCGCGGGTGAACGCTGTCGCCAGCACGCCGCCCAGCACCGGTCCGACGATGAAGCCGGCCGTGAACCCCGCGCTCAATCGGCCGATCGCCCCGGTGCGCTTCTCTTCAGTGGTGATGTCCGACATCGACGCGATCAGCGCCGGCACGCTGCCGACGAAAAATCCCTCGACCGCGCGCGCCGCGTAGATCTCTCACAGCGTCCCTGCAAGCGCCAACCACAGGAACGCAGCCGATTGCCCGATCAGCGACAGCAGTACGATCGGCTTGCGACCGACCAGGTCGCTCATGCGCCCCCACAGGATGCCGGAGAACATCGCCACCATCGCCGCGATGGAAAACGCGAGCGTCGCGCCCATCGCGGTCGCTCCCAAAGACGAGGCATGCAGCGGCAATACCGGAATGACGAGGGACAGGCCGACGAAACCGGAAAATCCGACCAGAATGATGACGCCTTGCGCGTACATGCCCCTGCCCCCGACAGACACTCTACGGCAGGTTGAGGAGAACCCCCAACCGGTGCATCGTTGGGCTTCCTCGAAAAGGATACCCACTATGCCGCGCCCGCTCGCCGACAAGATCGACCCCGCCCGCACCGCCCTCGTGGTGATCGACGTGCAGAACGACTTCTGCCATCCCGACGGCTTGTTTCCGCGGCTCGGCGCCGACATCTCGGCGATGGCGCCGATGGCCGAACGGATTGCGGCGCTGGTCGCCGAAGCCCGCCGCCTCGACATCCTCATTCTCTGGGTGCGCGCCACCTACGACCCTGTGGTGCGCGGCGCCGCGCTCGACGACGCGCTCGACAAGCCGGGCCTCGACGCCAACGGCTGTCAGACCGGCACCTTCGGGGCCGAATGGTACGGCGAGATCCGCCCCAATCGCGACGCCGCCAACGAGGTCGAGCTCGTCAAACACCGCTACAGCGCCTTCTGGGATACGCCGATCGATCTCTACATGCGCTCCAACGGTATCGAGAACGTCGTGCTGACCGGCGTCATCACCTCGGGTTGCGTCGAGTCGACCGGGCGCGACGCCTTCTTCCGCAATTACTTCGTCGTCATCCCGGAAGACACCTGCGCCTCGCATTCGCAGGAGCGCCACGACGCCTCGCTGCGCAAGTTCGGCCAGACCATGGGCACGGTACCGCCCAGCGCCGAGGTGCTTGCTCTGTGGCGAGGCGAATCGTCGGGCGCGCGCAACTGGCACCTCGAGGAAAAGAAGAAGCGCGCGCTGCACGGGCTTGAGCGCACCGTCGATCCGGCGCATACCGCGCTCCTCGTCATCGACATGCAGAACGACTTCTGCCACGCCGACGGCGTCATGGCGCAACGCGGCGCCGACGTGTCGGGCAACCGCAACATCGTCCCCGCCATCGCCCGGCTGCTCGACCGGGCCCGCGCGGCGGGCGTCATGGTGCTGCACGTCCAGGCCAACTACGGCCCGCTGGCGGGCTCGCCCGACTGGCTGTTCGGCGACACCGAGGCCTCCGTCGCCCTCGACATCTGCTTGCCCGGCAGCTGGGGCGCGCAACAGATCGACGGGCTCGCGCCCCGCGACGACGAACTCGTCGTCGTCAAGAACCGCTACTCCGCCTTCCTCGACACGCGCCTGGAAACGCTGCTGCGCTCCAATCACATCCGCACCGTCGTCTGCGTCGGCACCGCGACGATGGCCTGTGTCGAATCGACGGTGCGCGACGCCATGATGCGCGATTACCGCGCCGTCGTGCCGCGCGACGCCGTCGCCGCCCGCGGCCACATGAAGGCGCTGCACGACGCCTCGCTCGACACCATGGGCGCCTTCTTTGCGCTCACCCCGACCGTCGACGACCTCCTCGCCTGCTGGCCGGCCGAGGCCCGCAAACGCGCCTAGCCGCCAGGCCATGCCCGTCTGCGCCTTCCTGTCGATGGACAGCCTCGATGGCTTCCACACCTCGGACCACCTGCTAATCCCACCGCTGAACGCGGCCGGCTGGCAGGTCGACCAGGTGTCCTGGCGCGATCCCGGCGCCGACTGGGACCGCTACGACGCCGTCGTCGTGCGCACCCCCTGGGACTACCAGCACGACCTCGCCGGATTTCTCGCCGTGCTCGAACAGATCGACGCCTCGCGCGCCCGCCTCGCCAACGATCTCGGCCTGATGACGTGGAACCTCGACAAGCGTTACCTGCGCGATCTCGACGCGCGCGGCATCGCCATCGTCCCCACGCGCTGGTTTGAAGACTGGCGCGCCGACGACGCCGACGCGGCGTTCGCCGCCTTCGATGTCGACGAGATCGTCGTCAAACCGGTCGTCGCCGCCGGCGCCCACGACACCTTCCGCCTCGACCGCGGCGCGCTCGCCCAGCGCGCCGGCGAACTTGCCGATCTGTTCGCCCAACGCGCCCACATGATCCAGCCGTTCGCGCCTAGTGTGCTCGATCCCGGCGAGTACTCGCTGTTCTATTTCGGCGGCCGCCTCGGCCACGCCATCGTCAAGCGTCCCAAACCCGGCGACTTCCGTGTCCAGGAAGAACACGGCGGCCTTCTCGCCGCCCACATCCCCGACGCCGCGTTGACCGCCGCCGGCGACGCCGCCATGGCCGCCCTCGACGCCGCGCCGCTCTACGCCCGCGCCGATTTCGTGCTGTGGCGGAACCGCCCCGTGCTCATCGAATTCGAACTCGTCGAACCTTCGCTCTATCTCGAATTCGACGACGAGTCGCCGGCCCGTTTCGTCGCGGCGTTTCTCGATTGGTGGAACGGATGACCGACCCGCTCGCCTACTTCAGCACGGACAGGTTGCTCGGCGAACCACTTGGCCCTCAGCACTTCGACGACATCCACCGACTGTTCACCGATCGCGACGTCATGGCCACACTCGGCGGCGTGCGCGACGCTGCAGCGAACAGAGCCTACGTGGACAAGGCCGCTCAGAGCTGGGCTGACGGGTTCGACCTCTGGCACTTGCGCGACCGCGAAACGGGTCGCTTTGTCGGTCGCGGCGGTCTGCGTTCCGTCATTGTCGAAGGCGTGTCCGAGGTTGAAGTCGGCTACGCGTTCCTGCCCGAGTTCTGGGGTCAAGGTCTTGCAACCGAGATGACCCGCGGCGCGCTTGCCCTCGGATTCGACGCTCTCGGACTCGGCTCGGTCATCGCCTACACCTTGACGACAAATGCCGCTTCGCGCCGCGTCATGGAGAAAAGCGGCCTCGCCTACGAACGCAGCGGCCCCTGGGCCGACCTGCCGCACGTCTTCTACCGCATCGCAGCCGAAGACTGGCGCGCAACGTCAGAGAACTAGAACGGCTCGAACGCCCGCAGTGCCGGCATCACCTGCTCGCCGAACAGACGGATCGAGCGCATCAGGTCGTCCTCCGGTAAGTCGGCGAAATTGAACTCGCCCATGAAGCAGTTGAACAGGCCCTCGCGCGCGGCGCGCATGAGCTTCTCGGTCACCGTCTGCGGCGAGCCGATGAAGGCGAGGTCGTTTTCGTGCAGCGCCGCCGGATCGAAGATGTTGGCCCGGAACTGGGCCGACTCGCCGCGCCGCACCGCGCCGCTGGCGAACTGCTCGACCCGCTCCGCAAATGTCTTGGTCCCGTCGTCCGGCGGTAGGAAGCCCTCGTAGGCGCGCCCCGCCCGCTCGAACGCGACTTCCAATGCCTTGTCGTCGCTCTCATCGACGTAGACCACCGTCGAATAGGCGATCTCCGGCTTGCGCCCCCAGTCATAGGTCTCCCAGTCGGCGATGAACTCGCGGTAGCGCGGCGCCGCATCGGCGCGCGGATAGACCAGGAAGTAGCCGGTATTGAGCCCGTTGGCGGCGCAGAACTTCAGCGTCTCAGGATCGCGGCTCTGCATCCATAGTGGCGGATGCGGTTTCTGCACCGGCACCACCGCGAGGCGCACCTTTGCCGTCTTGTGGTAGGTGCCCTCGAACGAGAACGGCTGCTCGCCGAACGCCGACCGCAAGTAGTCGACGTATTCCAGCGTCGGTCCCTTGCGATCCTCGTAGTGCAGCCCGAACGGTTCGAAGTAGATCGGATTGATGCCCGGCACCAGGCCCAGTTCGAGCCGCCCGCCCAGCATCTGATCGAGCATCGCGATTTCCTCGGCGAGCCGGAGCGAGCCGTACAGCGGCACCACGTAGCCCATCGGCCCCAACCGGATGTTCTTGGTCCGCACGCCCGCGCCCGCGGTGAACAGGCTCGGCGCCGACATCCAGCTCTCGTCGGGCCGAAAGTGATGCTCGACGCAGAACGCGTAGTCGTAGCCCAGTTCGTCGCACAGCTCGATCTCGCGCCACAGCTGTTCGTAGCGCGCGTGTGGGCTCATCCCCGGCTTGCCCCAGACATGCGAAAAATGCGCGAACTTCATGATGCATCGACTCCCGGAATGAAAGCGCGGGCCTCCGTCATAGTGTGCGCATCATTGCGCGGCAACCTCAGCCGTTGTCCAGCCGCGTCTCGATGGCCTTGACCAGCGTTTTGATCACCTTGATGCGCGCGAACTTCTTGTCGTTCGCCTCGACGACGGTCCACGGCGCGTTGTCGGGCGAGGTGCGCGCCAGCATCTCGCACACGGCCGCCTCGTAGGCCGGCCATTTCTCCCGGTTGCGCCAGTCCTCGTCGGTGATCTTGAACTTCTTGAACGGCGTCTCCTCGCGCGCCTTGAAACGCGCAAGCTGTTCGTCCTGGTCGATGGCGAGCCAGAACTTGCACACGACGATGCCGTGCGAAGTCAGTTCGCTTTCGAAGTCGTTGATCTCGGCGTAGGCGCGCTGCCAGTCGGCGGCTCGCGCGAATCCCTCGACGCGCTCGACCAGCACGCGGCCGTACCACGACCGGTCGTAGAGCGTGAAGAAGCCCTGCCGCGGCACGTGTCGCCAGAAGCGCCAAAGATAGGGTTGCGCGCGCGCTTCTTCGCTCGGTGCGGCAATCGACACCGTGCGATAGTAGCGCGCGTCCAGCGCGTGGGTGACCCGGCGGATTGCGCCGCCCTTGCCGGCCGCGTCGTTGCCCTCGAACACGCAGACGACGGCATGCCCGTTCTTGAACCGCGGATCGCGCGACAATTGATTGAGCCGGCCCTGCCATTTCTCCAGTTTGCGCCGGTAGGACTTCTTGTCCTTCTCCGCCTGGCCCAGGTCGAGATCGCGCAGCCGCGTCGCCGCGCCTGGCGGCATCGGCGGCAGCTTCGGCGTCGTTGCCGCGGGATCGGGCGCGGCAAGCCGCGCGCTCAACGCCTCCAGTATCTGGTCGCCCACGCACAACGCGCGATAGTTCGGATCCGCGCCCGGCACGATGCGCCATGGCGCAGCTCCGGTCGATGTCGCCGCGACGAACTCGCCGGAAACCTTGCGGAACTTGTCGTACTGCCGGAAGTGCGCGCTCCTCTTCGGTCACCCGCCACGCCGTGTCCGGGTTCTTTTCCAGCGCATGCATCCGCGCCTTCTGCTGTGCCTTGGACAGGTGGAACCAGAACTTCAGCAGCAGTACGCCCTCGTCGGCCAGCATCTGCTCGAAGCGCAGAATCTCTTCGGTCCGTGCCTTCAACGCCGCATCGTCGAGCGTTCCGGCCACGCGCCGCAGGATCGGATGGGTGTGCCAGGCGCCGAAGAACACGCCGGTCTTGCCCTTGGGCGGCAACGCCCGCCAGAACCGCCACATCGGCGGGTGCATCGCCTCGTCCGGCGTCGGCGCGGGAAAGCCGGCGACCTCGATATGGCGCGGGTCCATCCACTCGTTCAGCAGATTCACCGTCTCGCCCTTGCCGCCGCCGTCGACGCCGGCGATCAGGATCAGCGTGGCGAAGCGTTGCTCGCGCAGCAGGTCGTACTGCGCCAGGACCAGCGCCTCGCGTAGCGCCGCCTCGCGCGCCTTGTACTCGGACTTCGCGACCGTGTGGTCGCCGTCGGCGTCTTCGAACATTCTCGCTCCCGCACCCCCAACCCGCATCATAGCAGTGCTGTTCAACCCGCAAGCGCGCTCCTACGATGGCGCCTGGGGAGGCGCGCCATGGCCGACAACGTCACCGACATCCTGTTCAAGCCCGTCCCGGTCAGCGAGATCGATCTCGCCAACGAACGTCACCGCCGCTGGCTGCTCAAGCGGCGCCCCGTCGGCATGCCCAGCGTCGACGACTTCATGCTGTCCGAAGACCTCGTGCCCCAGCCCCGGCCGGGCCACATGCTCGTACGCTGCATCTACTTGTCGCTCGATCCATTCCAGCGCACCGCCATCAACCCGAACCCGCGCGCCGTCGAACTCGTACCGCTCTACGGCGTCATGCTGGGCGACGTTGTCGGCGAAGTCGTCTCCTCCACCCTCCCCGGCTTCGAACCCGGCGACATCGTCAACGAACTCCTGGGCTGGCAGAACTACGCGACCTCCGACGGCCAGGGTCACTACATCCACAACCCGTCGGGAGCGCGAAAGGTCGATCCTGCGCTTGGCCCGATCTCCACCGCGGTCGGCATCCTCGGCCGCTCGGGACTTACCGCGTACTTCTCGGTCCTGCGCGAACTCAAGCCGCGCGCTGGCGAGACCATGGTCGTGTCGTCCGCCGGCGGCGCCGTCGGCTCGATCGCGGGCGCCATCGGCAAGCTGATGGGTTGCCGCGTCATCGGCCTCACCGGTACCGACGCCAAGGTGAAGTTCATCACCGAGGAACTCGGCTTCGATGCCGGCATCAACTACAAGCAGGTGAACGACCTCGGCGCCGCGATCCGCCGCCACGCGCCCAAGGGCGTCGACATGTACTACGAGAACGTCGGCGGCCCGATCGGCGAA
>JAYOEZ010000037.1:0-29426 GCA_038116985.1 Alphaproteobacteria bacterium
GAGGGTCGCTCCATCCTGGAGAAGAACTTGTCGCGTCTAGCATCTGGCTAAACAAGCGCGCGCGAGCGGCCTCATGGTAGAAGTCTGAAGACGGTCCGTCCCTCTCCGCAACGTGCATCATGGTGCTAGTGCGAAGCGACTGCTCCGTGGAGGTATCCATTTGGCGGATTGGCTCGATGAAGCTCTGCCAATCCGGAGTAGTCTGGTGCCAGAACCAATCCCACAGCACTGCCTCGAACGCCGCGGCCATGTCTGGAAGACGGGCGACGAATGGATTGAAAACTGCATACCGAAGGCTGGACTCAACATAGGGTATGATAACAACGACATTGGGGATCGTCAGGAGTCTCCTCGACAACGTAAAGATCATCTGTGCCGTCTTTGGCGGGCACCGGTCGATCTCATCGAGGACAATCACAAATCCGTTCGAGGCTCTTGCCAGTTTCTCGATGTCACTTTTCCAATTGACGCTTGGAAGCGTAGATGTCTGCTCGATGTCAACGCCATAGCCCCCATACTTCAGCCCCAGGCGAACTCGCGAGGCTATTCGGAAGAACCAGAGGCGCGTAGCTGGTACTGCCAACCAACCGAATGGGAACAGAATTGCGGTGGATCGCAGCAACTCCCTGTAGATCGCGAAATCAAGGTTGTCTTCAGTCTGATTGCTCCATGCATCGAATACGACAACCTTCAGGCGAGAAGCGCGAGATCGCCGGAGCAACAGGTGAACCAAGGTGCTCTTGCCGCTTCCCCAGGTTCCGCGCAAAGCATTTGTTCTGGGCGCCCAGTTATTTCTTCGCGACGAAAGCCGCTCGATGGTTTCGAGCGTCATTCTCTGGGATGGGAGAGCGTAGAAATTGGTCAGTGTCTGTAGTGCGGTAGGCGTGGGCAACCCGTTTCGTACATAGGCGTGAAGTGCGAATGTTGCTCTTGGAAGAAACACAATCATTAGAACGGCCAATGCGACCATTGTCGGGCGTGTTGGTTCTTCCGTGAAAACCGGTGCTATGCCCGAGACTGCCGTGATCACGGCAATTGATGCGAGTGCTACCAGCGTCAGAACTCGCGGCAATACCAGCCAGACTACGAATGTGATTGCGGCCAAGAGAGCAAAGACAGGCCCAACAACTAAGGGTGATCTCAGGCTGAGCAAGATAGTATCGACATCTGCTAGGTCGGTGACGTAAGCAGCGTAAAGAGCTGCCGCTAGACATGCTGCCGAGATGATAAGGTCGCGATTAACCGTGGCCGAACGGCGAATGGTTCGTCGGGTGAGACGACGCACCATTTCCCACCGGCGATATAGTTGTTTGTTTACCAGTGTAGAATCCTCACAAGTAGATATGCCGCCTAATCGAGTAGTTGCGCGACAAGCATACTCAACCAGTAATTGCATCTCAAGGCCGTTGCCCGAAGGCGTTTCCGTCGCTATGTCAGGGCGCCCGCTCACAGGAACCTGCGCATGCCCAAGAACAAGTACGCCACGACCCTGACGATCGATTCGCCCTACGCGGACTACGCGTTCTACCAGTGCCTCTATTCGCGGGCGCGCTCGTTCAAGTTTCTGGAAGCGGAGGGCGCGGTGTTCATGATCGAGCATCTGATGGAACATTCGCCCGCGCTGCGCGAGCGTCCGATCGACATCGTCGAGTTCCTTGCCGGCGCCGGGGAGTACGAGGACTTCATTCGCGCCGAGGCGCGCTTCCAGATCGGCAAGTATGTCGGCATCGACGCAATCGCGCCGCCCAATCCGCGGACCGAGCTCATCGTCGGGACGGTGGCCGATGCATTCCCGGACTGGAAGGCCGACGTTGTGATGGCATTGTTCTACAGCGCGAGCAGCATTCTCGGCACCGACGGCAAGCCGTCGCCTTTCGCGCTGCTGGAGATGGCGCAGAACGCCTACCGCAACCTGAACAAGGACGGCGGTTTCATCCTGTCCTTTCCGGCCCGTGGCGAGGCGCTGTCGTTCCGCGAGGACGACGACGAGGACGAGGAAAGCGAGATCGCGATTCCGATCTACAACGGCCTGCGCGAGCGCTTCGGGCTCGATCCCGTCGAAGAGGCGCTCATCCGCTACGAGTCCGACGAGAGCTACGAGCGCGCCACCGGGCTGTCGATCGAGCACATCCGCAAGGCCCGCGTGATTCGCAAGGAAGACGACGCCGAGATGGGCAAGATCGTGATCAAGAATCCGATGTACCAGCAGTACCTGTCGGAGGCGCACTTCGTGTGGATCCTGCGCGAGGCGGGCTTCCGCGAGTTCATGTTCTTCGACATCAACGCCGACGACGGCACGCCGACCTACGAGCGCCTGGCCGACGTCATGACCGAGCCCGAGGAATACGCCAATCACTTGATGGCGCTGCGCTAGGCCCGACGTGTGCTAGGCTCTCCCACGTAGAACGGGAGACGCCCATGCCGCAGATCGGCTTGCACGACATGTATCCCGAGGCTGTTCACGACGAACAGTCACGCCAGAACTTTATCCGCAACCTGCGCACCCACGTGCTCGGCAACGTGTTGGGCGGCACGCCGGCGGTCTATGAGGCACGGGTCAAGCCGGCGTTCGAAAAAGTGCGCCGTCGGTCGCCGGAGAGCCCTCGCGAGGCGTTCAACGCCATGCAGGAGGACGACTACGCCAAGACGTTTTCGGCACTCAACCGTACGACCCAGGAAATGCTCTACGACACCGTCGGGCCGTCGATCGTGCGGCAACTGCCCGAACTCTCGGCGCGAGCGCTGGATCGGCACGATCGTCTGGGCAGTCTGACGCTGGATCCCACGGTGACGGTCCCGCGCTACAACACCGCCGTCGACATCCACTGCCAGCCCGGCGGCTATCACACCGAGATCGACCCGGCCTACGACATGTTCGCGGGCGCCGAGTACGACCGTTCGATCAACGTGTACTTCTTCGGCACTCTGGGTCCGTACAACGAGGACATGGGTGCCTCGGTGGCGCATTGGTTGCACGAGACCTATCCTGCGTTCGATCCTAGGCGCATTCTCGACATGGGCTGCACGATCGGCCATTCGACGCTGCCCTATTGCGACGTATTCCCAAAGGCGAGGATTGATGTCATCGACGTGGCGGCGCCGGTGCTGCGCTACGGACACGCCCGCGCGGAGGCGCTCGGGCGCACGGTACATTTCTCGCAACAGGATGCCGAGGGGACGTCGTTCGACGCTGGAGAATTCGACCTCGTCGTCTCCCATCTGCTGCTGCACGAAACTTCGACGAGCGCGATGCAGCGCATCTTCGAGGAGTGCCATCGCCTGTTGAGGCCCGGCGGCATGATGGTTCACATGGACGGTGTGGGTTTCAAGGACGATCCCTTTGACGGCTACTTCTCGGAGTGGCTGACGCACTACAAAAACGAACCGTTTCTCGGCACCTTGCAGCGCCTGGACTGGATGGGCATGGCCGTCAGGGCAGGGTTCGCGCGAAACCGGTCGTTCGACCGGCGTATTCCTTCGCAACAGGTGAATGGCAACGCGACCTTGTCCAAGAAGGAAACAGGGACGCACTACATCTTCGTGGCGACGAAGGACTAGTCGAGCGCGGCCCTCCGGGGGTGGGTGCCGGTCGGCCCGTCGTAGGCGATTTCCAGGATCAGCTTTCGTTGCACCGCCTCGGCGAAGCTGAGTTCCTCGCCGGCGACCACGACGAACGCGCCGGCGCCCCCGATGACCGCTTCGGCGAAGTAGTTCTCCAGTGTGCCGAAGCCGCGGTTGGCTCCGAAGGGCCGTCCAGAAGCTCCGCGCCGTGCGATAGCGAGGCCGTTGATCGTGATACCGCTGTTGACGACGGTATCGCGGGCGAGCGCGATCGGGACGCCGCCGATGTTTCCGGCGTCGGCGGAGACGTCGATGATCTTGCGGTAGGACTCGATGTCGTTCTCATGAATGAGGTCGGCCGAATAGATCAGCGCGTTGGAAATCGAGTTGTAGCCGAAGGCGGCGCGCGGCGCTTCGATCAGGGCGGCGGCGAACTTCGTGGCCGATTCGAGATCCGAGATGATCGTCCAGTCGACGATGGTGTGCTGCGATTCTGGCGCACCCCATTCGACATAGGCCACGGCGATCCGCCCCGTGGGGCCGAACTGGATGGCTTCGAGAACACGCGGGTGCATCATGGCGCGGCCATAACCTTCGCGTTGCAACCGCAATTCGTCGTCATCGATGGAACCCGACCCGTCCGCCGCGAGCACGAGTTCGAGATCGACGCCGCGGCTCTGCGCATTTGCCGGAGCGTTCGCAGTTGCTGCACATGCGGCGACCGCAAGCGCCAATAGCAGTCTTCGGATCATCTCGTCTCCCCGCGTCTCACAGCCCCCTGCGGTCGATCTCGCCGAGCGCGTCCCGCGCGGCGCCCATTATCCCCGCTGGACTGTCAGGTCCAAAGCGAGTCATGGCGGCGCGCAGCAGGTCGGCTCCACCGCGCGCACGCCGGGTCTTCGCGCTCAGCCTGGCCAGGCCAATCGCCGCGCGCAGCGCCGTGAGCACCGCGCCGCGTTCCGCGGCGAGATCGTGGGCGGCGCGAAATGCCCGCGCTGCCCTCACCGGATCGCGCGCCGCGTCCAGTTCCGCCGCTACGCAGTGGGTTTCCGCCTCCAGCCAGCGTTCGTCGCGGTTGCGCGCCACGATCTGTGGGTCTGACAGGGAGGCGCGGGCGATGTCGTCCATGCCGGCGGCATGGGCACTTTCGGCGAGCACGATCAGGAAGATCGTGGTGCCGATCGATGCCCCGCCGGTGCGCCAGCGATCGATGGCAGCTTCGATCGCATCAATCACATTCCTGTCACCCTGGGTCGCAAGCGCCCATCCGCGCACCACACGGGCCGCGACCTCGAGATAGGGAATGCCGTGCTCGGTGCAGACGGAGAGGCAGCGCTCCGCCCAGTCACGAGCCTGTTCGGGCTGCCACAGGAACTTGTGGCACCACATCATGGCACCGTAGGCAAACGCCTTGCTGAAAGGGTGATCCAGCGTCTCGGCGCGATCTACGGCGCGGGTCGCCTGGTCCAGCGCTGCGTCGGGCTTGCCCAGAAAGCACAGCGCCCATGACAGGATCCCCCGATTGGCGACATCCGGATCCTGCCCGAGGTTCGCGGCCAGGCCGGCATGCGCGCCGGCGTCGTAGGGGGCGATTGCCGCTTCGAGGTAGCGCTGGGCGTCGGCGAAGTTGCCGGTGAAGAACGCGTTGTTGCCCAGCGTGCGATTGGCCTCAATCAACAGGACAGGGTCTTGCGAGGCCTCTGCGATGCGGATCATCTCGGCGCTGAGTTCGCGCGCGGCGGCGACCCGTCCTTCGCCGGCCTCGTATTGCCACATACCGCGCAGTGCCCGGAACAAGTCGGTATGGCCGCCGACGCGACCGGCAAGGTTGCGTGCCCGCTCGTAGAGCGTCTGCACCTGTCGATCGGCGTAGCTTGTCGCCGCGATGAGGGGGCCGCCCAGAGAAAGCAGCAGGCCGAGCTCGCGCTGTGCGCGGGCATCGTCGTCGGGCAAATGCTCAAGCAGGGCCAGAGCTGCCCTGTAGGCGGCGATGGCCTCGCGGTTGGCGAAGACTCTTTCAGCGCGCTGCGCAGCCTGTTCGTACGCTTCGATGGCCTTTGCGATCTGACGGGCGTTGGGATTCTGAAGGTCCAGCGCGCGCTCACGATGCATCGCGATGACGGCGGCGTGCCCGGTCTTGTCACGGACCACGGACGCTTCGAGCCAATCCGCGGCCGCGGCGTGCAGCCTGCGCCGCTGAGCAAAGAGCATCAAGTCATATGCCGTTTCCTGGATTGCCGCGTTCGCGAACTTGAAGGAGCGTCCGCCGCCGTCGGCGTGAAGAAAGGTCTGACGAGCCAGCGGGCCGACGAGTTCGGCGCGTTCGAGCGTTTCAAGGTGGCCGGCCAGGTCGTCTTCGCTCGCCTCCGCCGGGTAGACCGCGGCGAGCGATTCGGCCGTGAACAGCCGGCCCAGCACGGAGGCCACCTTGAGCGTCAGTTGTGCATCCGGCGGCAGCCGGTCGATCCGCATCGTGATGGCGCTTTGCAGGTTGCGGGGCAGATCGGGCTTCGCCGAATCGCCGCTGTAGGTCACGTCGCCCGTGCCCCGGTCGACGTGAAGTTGGCCGGACTCAAACAGCGTCCGCACCAGTTCCTCTGCGTAGAACGGGTTTCCGTTGGTCCGCTCGTGGATCATGCCGACGATGTCGCGGGGTAATGTCTCGACCTTGAGACGCCGGCTGAGCATCAGGTTGAGGTCTTCGCGCGCAAGCCCTTGCAACAGGATGCGGCGATGCGGGGTGCGGCGGAAGCGGGCGAGATTCTCCGTCACTTCACCGGCGCGGAGCGCAATCACGACCAGCAGGCGAGGCACGCGACTGCGCACCTGGTGCAGGAGTTCCCAGGAGGCAGAATCCAGCCATTGCACGTCCTTGGCGATGAGGATCAGGGGCAGTCGGCGCGCGAGCCGCTCGATGATGCGGCAGATGACAAGATGGGCCTGCTCCGCGCGCTCACGCGGCGATAGCGCCCCCGTCGCGGTGTTGTCGGGCCAGTCGAGCGCGAGAACGTCGCCGAGCAAGGGCGCGTTCTCGATCACCTCGGCGTCATCGGGCAATTGGTTGAGGATGGCCATGCGTTGGGTATCGGCGTCATCGGCCGGCCCGATCGCGAACAAATCGCGGAGAATGGCGCGCCACATAAAATAGGGCGTGGCGCGTTCGACCGGATCCGCGGCACTGGTCAACACGGCGCAGCCTGCGGCCTCCGCATGGGCGAGGAGGTCGAGCAACAATCGCGTCTTGCCGACGCCGGTCTCGCCCTCAATGACCACGCTGACCGGTTTCGCATCTCCCAGAGCGGCAACCGCCTGGCGAAGTTGCTGACGCTCATGGTCGCGGCCCACGAGGTCGTCCCGGCGGCCGACACCGGCGTGTCGCCACTCCCGTTCGGCCGCGCTTTTCGGGAGGTAGATCGGGACCGGTGCGCTCTTTCCCTTGACGGTGATGGCGCCGAGCGGTTTGCACTCGATGGTACCGGAGACCGTTCGTGCTGTCGATTCGTCGCACAGGATACCGTGCTCGGCGTAGAGCATCAGGCGGGCGGCGAGGTTCACGACGTCGCCCATGACGGTGTATTCGCGGCGCACCGAGCTGCCGACGGCGCCACAAAAGGCGCGTCCGGTCGTGATGCCGATCGAGCTTTCAAACCCGAGTGCGCGTAGCGTGCCGTGCATAAGCTGTGCTGCATGGACCGCGCGTTCGGCGTCATCGGTATGGGACAACGGCGGTAGGCCGAGCAGCGCGACCAGCGAGGCGCCTTTGTCGTCGACGCTGATCTTGTTGATCGATCCCTCGAACCGGTAAAGCGCGGACTGCATGGCACGCATGGCTTCCTGGGCGCGCTCGACCGGCAGATCGTATGTGAAGCCGGGAAGGTTAATGAAGATCACCGAGAGGTGCCGGAGCTCGCCGAGCCAGTCCTGGTGGCCCGCCTCGATCCGGCCGCGGATGGCGCCCGGGAGAAGACGCCGTAGCGGTTCCAGCGTGTGCGGTAGCGCGCGCGGCCGCTCGATCGCGTCGCGCTTGCGCCGGACCATCGCGGTCAGCCGGGCCGTATTGTCGGGCAGAGGTTCGGTCTGCGCCCGTGCGCCAAGCAGTTCGGCGGTCGCAATGGTCATGACGACTTCGCCGGGCCTTGCCTGGTGCTGCGCCGCCGCAACCTGTGACACAGGATCCCCCGTGATGAGAAGCTCCCAGCGGTCGAACA
The DNA here is from genome assembly GCA_038116985.1 of Alphaproteobacteria bacterium. Lineage (GTDB taxonomy): Bacteria > Pseudomonadota > Alphaproteobacteria > SHVP01 > SHVP01 > CALJDF01. The sequence continues at coordinate 7,770 of JAYOEZ010000037.1, forward strand.
CGCCGCCGAGGTACTCGATGGCGACGTCGCCGGCAGCGAGCGTCATCTTCAGGGTGAGTTCGGTATCTTCCCCGACGCGATAGCTCTTGAGTTCGTGTTGCACCGCCAGCGCGCATTCCGCCGCCAGTTGCGCCGTGTCCTCAAGCGTCTCGCCATCCGTCACGGGCCACAGGGCCAGGAGCGCATCGCCGGCGAACTTCACGGTATCGCCGCCGTAGCGCTGGATGATGTCGAGCAGGGGGCCGAAATAGGCGTTGAGGTAGGTGGTGAGGTCCTCCGCGCCGCCGGGGCCGCGTTCGGCCAGTTTTTCGCTCAGCGCGGTGAAGCCGGTTACGTCGACGAACAAAGCCGCCGCCGGCAGGAATTCGACCGTTGGCTCGGTGATGGCCAGCGTGCCGGCATTGGCGCGTTCCAGCACCATGGTGGGCACGAAGGTGGCGATGGTATCGAGGATGGTGGCCATGACGGGCGCGGCTATTATGCGGTCTGCGAAACCAATACGTCATCCTGCACGGATCGGCGGAGGGAAGGGCGCAAGATGACCGACAATGGACCGCTGAAGCCGCGCAGCATGCGAGAGCAACTTCTTTCCGGGGGGCGGGCGCATCCACTGCTGGGCTGGATCGTCATCGGCATCGGCGTCGGTGCGGCGATCGGCGCAGGCGAGGGCGACATGGGCGTCTGGATTCCGGTCGGGATCGCCGTCGGCCTTGCGGTAGGCATCGGGATCACCCGTCTCACTGGAGGGCGCACGTTGTTCGGTGGCGGCAAGGACGAACCGCCGGGCTGAACCGGTCGAAAAGAAAAGGCCCGCGACGCCAAGCGCCGCGGGCCGAGGGTTCTGACAGCGAAAACGAGGCTTAGCCGGACTTGCCTTCCAGTCGGACGTCCGACCAGTTGATCAGGCGGTTCACCGGCTTGTAGTCCTTGATGTAGCTCTGCACCGCGTCGAGATCGACCGAGTCGAACAGGAACAGCGACGCCGCGTTGTCATGGTAGTACTGCGCGATCTTGCGCAGGTGCTCACGACGCTTTTCGGCATCGAACTCCTCGTTGGCGGCTTTGATGGTCGGCTCGATCTCCTCGAAGCAGGTCCATTTCATCGGCGAGTTGCACGAATGCAGGCCGTTGATGGAACGCATGATGTCCATCGTCGGCTCGGAGCCGTAGTTAAAGCTGAAGATCGTCGCGTCTTCGAACTTCGACGTATCGCGCACGCGTGCGATCAGATCGGGCAGGGTGATGGCCCGGACTTCGAACTCGACGCCGATCTTCTTTAGGTCGTCCGAGACGAACTGGATGATGTCCTTCCAGTCGCCCTGGGCGGTGACCGATTCGCCGATCAGCTTCAGGCCGTTGCCATAGCCGGCTTCGGCGAGCAACGCGCGCGCCTTGTCCGGTTCGTACGGGTACGGCTTGATGTCCTCGAAATAGCCGTTGATCGACGGCGTGCCCGGCTGGCCGGTCACGCTGGTCGTCCCGTTCATGATGACGTCGACGAACTGCTGCATGTTGGTGCCGTAGTTCAGCGCCTGACGAACACGGACGTCTGCGATGGGACCCGGCTTGTTCGAGAAAAAGTGCAGGATGCTGATGGCGGTTCCGGGGTTGACCTGAAGGCGGCCACCTGCGGCCTCGACCGCTGCCTTGTTGTCGGCGACGAGCTGGAAGGCCAGATCGATCTGATCCGATTCGAAGGCCTGCACGCGTGCCGGCAATTCGGGCAGGAAGCGGAACTCGACGCGGTCGATCTTGCCGACCTGCCAGCCGGCGGTGTTCTTCTCGACCACGACGCCGTCATTGGTCCAGCTCACCGTCTTGTACGGGCCGGTGCCGTTGGGATCCTTGCCGAGACCTTCGAAGGTGACGTCCTGCAGGTGCTGCCAATCGAGCACCTTGATGACGCCGAGGGTCGACGGCAAAAGCGGATCGGGGCTCTTCGTCGAGATTTCTACGGTGTAGTTGTCGATCGCGCGGGCGCCGGCAACGTTCCTGGTGTTGCGCGTGATACTGGCGGCCTTGGCCTTGCCCTCGTCGGACACTAACCAGTTGATGATCTGCGCGACGTCCTCAGCGGTGTGGTCGTTGCCGTTGTGAAACTTCACGCCTTCGCGGAGCTTGAAGGTCCACTTGGTCTTGTCGTTGGCGTTGACCTGCCACGACGTGAGGATTTCCGGCTTGGGGCCGTTCTTGTCGCTCGTCGTGTAGAGGTGATACGCGGTGCGGAAAACGAAACCGCCCGAATGCGACGTATCGAGGAACGGATTGCCGAGACCCGCCGGCAGGCTGCTGTGCCCGACGATCAACGTCTGCGACATGTCGGCGGCGAGCGCATGCGACGCGCCAAATAGCGCGCCGGCGGCGACCGCCCCGGTCAGAATCTTCCTTACTTGGCTCATGTTAGAGCTTCCTCCCTGGTGAATTACCCGCGCCGACTATACACCACGCCAAATCGGGCGTGGATGTGGCAATTGTCGTGCTCCGGGTCTGTTCGCGATACGGTCAGCGTTGACACACCCGCCCCGAACCCCTAGGAAATCCGCCAACCGAGCCCGTAGCTCAGTCGGTAGAGCAACTGACTTTTAATCAGTGGGTCGTAGGTTCGATTCCTACCGGGCTCACCACTTCCCAGCCTTCCCGCAGTGGGCGATCACATCGCCGGTCCGGTCGCCCGAGGGCTGTCGAACGGGATCGGGCAACGCTGCTAGGCCGAGTCTTCCGATGCAAACAGCGGGATCATCAGGGTCCGACCGCGCGCCGCCGGGAGGCGGATCAGGAGGTCGCAACTGTGGTGGGCGGTCACCACTCGAACCTGCGGCAGCCAGCGCCGCGGCTTGACGTGAGGCCGCGGGACGGGTCGTTGCCCATAGTCCGCGGCGTGCGCCCAGAAGGCGTCCCGGTCCCCGTGCCGTGTCATCGATACCCCCAAGTCTTGCCTTGCTTTCACAGCAAGATAAGAGGCCCCGGCATGGCGGCCAGTGACGGGTATCACGCCCGCGAGAGGGGAGCGTCGGGGAATCGCCGGCAGTGTGACGATTGCTACTTCGGTAGGGAGACCGCCTGTCGATTCGGCGGTCCGCCTATTTCTTTTTGCCGAAGATCGCGTCCCAGTTGCTGCGATAGCGCTCGCTGACGGGCTTCTGATTCTCGCCCCGGCTGTAATTCTTCGCCGGGTCTTTTTTGGCCTCCGGCGATGCGCCGGCGCCCTCGGTAGTCTTCTCGGTCTTCTTGTCCTTGGTGGCAGGTTTGTCGCCCGCAGGCGTCGAGGTCTCGCTCATCGTGGCCGCTACTCCGCTGCGTCCTTGTTCTCTTCGACGGCCCAGCGTTTGTCGAAGTCCCACACATCCGGGAAGCCCATCAGGGTGTGCATGTCCTCGTAGACCGGGGTCGGGTTGTCGATCATCGTCCGGTTGTCCTTGAGGTAGCGGTATGTCGCGTCCAGTGCAGCAGCCGCGAACTTGTGACCGGCGCCGGGATAGATCGCCACGATGAAGCCGAGTTCCTTCAACTCGTCGGCCTTCATCTCCGGTGTGCGGCCGGCCTGCACGACGTTCATGAACAGCCGCGCCTTCTTCGACAAGGCGGCGGCGATCTGCCGGATTTCATCGTGGCTTTCCGGGCTTTCGACGAAGATCAGATCGGCGCCGGCCTCGGCGTAGGCGAGCCCGCGCCGGATCGCTTCGTCGAGTCCGAGATGGGTCCGCGCATCGGTGCGCGCGACGATCAGCGTGTCTTCGCTTTGCCGCGCCTCGAGCGCGACCTTGATCTTGAGCACCATCTCGTCGACGGGGATGACCTCGCGGCCCAGCGTGTGGCCGCATTTCTTCGGCGACACCTGATCTTCCATCTGGATGCCGCAGGCGCCGGCCGCCTCGTAGCCTTTCACGGTATGGGCGACATTGAGCAGGCCGCCGTAACCCGTGTCGGCGTCGGCGATCAGCGGCGTCTTCGTGCCGCCGGCGATGTGGCCGACACGGGTCACCATGTCGGTGTAGGTGGCGAGGCCGGCATCAGGCAGGCCGAGATAGGACGCCACCGTGCCGTAGCCCGTCATGTACAGCGCATCGAAGCCAAGCCGGTCGGCGACGCGCGCCGAGATCATGTCGTAAACGCCGGGCGCGATGACGAACTCGCGGTTGCGCACCATCTGCGCAAGGCGCTGACGTTTGTCGCTCATGGTCTTTGGTCCTTTCTACGCGTCGGCGAACAGCCAGGGGCGGCGTTCGCGATAGCCGTTCTCGAACGCGGCGATGTCCTCTTCACGTTCCAGGGTCATGCCGACGTCGTCCAGTCCCTTGAGCAGTGACTGCTTGCGGAACGGCTCGATGTCGAAGCTGTGGATGCCGCCGTCGGGCGCGGTCAGCGTCTGTGCGTCGAGGTCGACGGTGAGCGTGGCGCCCGGCTTGTCGTGGAGTTGCTGGCGGATCGCCTTGACGTCGTCGTCGGACAGGCGCACCGGCAGAAGGCCGTTCTTCAGCGAGTTGTTGTAGAAGATGTCGCCGAAGCTCGACGCCACGACGCAGCGGATACCGTAGTCGAGCAGCGCCCAGGGCGCGCCCTCGCGGCTCGATCCGCCGCCGAAGTTCCGGTCGGCCACGATGATCCTGGCGTCCTTGTAGGCGTCCTGGTTGAGCACGAAGTCGGGGTTGGGCGTGCCGTCGTCGTTCTGGCGCTGGTCGATGAACAGCACGTCGCCGAAACCCTCGTCGCGCGGCCGGCGCAGGAAGCGTGCGGGCAGCAACTGGTCGGTGTCGATGTTGGGCCGGTCCATGGGCGCGGCCACCGCTGTCAGAGTCGTGAACTTTTCCATGGGCCTAGCCTTTCCGCGCGAGTTCGCGCACGTCGGTGAAGTGGCCGGTCAGCGCTGCTGCTGCGGCCATCGCCGGGCTCATCAGGTGGGTGCGCGCGCCCTTGCCCTGGCGGCCGGGGAAGTTGCGGTTCGACGTCGAGGCACAGCGCTTGCCCGAGGCGACCAAATCGCCGTTCATACCGACGCACATCGAACAGCCGGACTGACGCCAGTCGAAGCCGGCCTTGCGGAAAACCTCGTCGAGGCCTTCCTCTTCCGCCTGCAGCTTCACGGCCGTTGAGCCTGGCGAGATCATCGCCGGCACCTTGGCCTTGCCCAGCTTCGCGATTTCCGCCGCGGCGCGCAGGTCTTCGATACGCGAATTCGTGCACGAGCCGATGAACACCTGATCGACGGGTACGTCTTCCAGTTTCGTCCCCGGGGCGAGCCCGATGTAGTCCAGCGTCTCCTGCATGGCGCGCCGCCTCTCCGGATCGCTTTCGTTCGCCGGATCGGGCACCGTGCCCGTCACCGGTAGCGCGTCTTCCGGGCTGGTGCCCCAGGTGACCATCGGCGCGAAGGTCGAAGCGTCCAGCGTCACGTCGCGGTCGAAAGTCGCATCGGCCTCCGTCGGCAGGGTGCGCCAGTGATCGAGCGCCATCTCCCAGTGCTTGCCTTTTGGAGCGTAGGGGCGGCCCTCGACGTAGGCGAAGGTGGTGTCATCCGGTGCGATCATGCCGGCACGGGCCCCGGCTTCGATCGACATGTTGCACACGGTCAGGCGCTCCTCGATGGAGAGCGCGCGGATCGCAGCGCCGGCGTATTCGACCACGTGACGCGCGGCCCCATTGGCACCGATGTGGGCGATGATCGCGAGAATGATGTCCTTGGCTGTGACGCCGAACGGACGCTCACCGTCGACCGTGATGCGCATCTTGTTGGGCTTGCGCTGCCACGTCGTCTGGGTGGCGAGTACGTGGAAGACGTCCGACGCGCCGATACCGAAGGCCAGCGCGCCGAGCGCACCGTGCGTCGAGGTGTGGGAGTCGCCGCACACCATGGTCTGCCCTGGCAGGGTGATGCCCTGTTCCGGTCCGACGACGTGAACAATGCCCTGTCGCGGGTCGCCGAGATCGAACAGCGTGACGTTGTGCTTGGCGGCGTTCCTGGTCAGCGTCGTGACTGCGCGCTTCTGCACCGGATCGGTGATGTCGTCGACCTTGTGACTGGTCGTCGGCACCCCGTGGTCGGGCGTCGCGAAGGTCAGTTCTGGTCGCCGCACCTTGAGGCCGCGCTTCTCGAGGAAGCCAAAGGCATGCCCGGAGCCGTCATGCGCTAGGTGGCGGCCGATATAGAGCAGCGTGAAGCCGTCCTCCGTGGTGAGGACCTCGTGGTCGCTCCAGATCTTTTCGAAGAGTGTCTTGTCGCTCATCGAGGGTCCTTCTGTTGGGATAGTGTGGTCATGCCGCTGCCCGGCCGCGAACCAGTCTACCTGGTCGCGCGCCGGTTTCTTTGCCGTTCTCCTGAACCACAACGCCGGAGACGATGGTCTTCACGTAGCCCTCCGCCGTCGCCATGAGCCGCTGCGCACCGGTGGGAAGGTCGTCGACCATGAACGGCTTCGGCGCCTTGAGGTTGGCGAAGTCGATCACATTGAAGTCTGCCTTCTTGCCGGGCGCGATGACGCCGCGGTCGGTGAGGCCGTAGAGATTGGCCGTTTCCGAAGTGAGTTTTTTCACCGCGGTCTCGACCGGAATGCGTGGTCCGCGCGAGCGGTCGCGCGCCCAATGCGTCATCAGGAATGTCGGCACGTTGGCGTCGCAGATGTAGCTGACGTGGGCGCCACCGTCACCGCCGCCAATGATCGAGAGCGGGTGGGTGAGCTGTTCATGCAGGGCGTCGAGGCTGCCCTGGCTGTAGTTGAGGCCGCAAAACATCAGGTAGTTGGTGCCTTCGTTGCGCAACATTTCCTCGTAGGCGACCTCGCGCGGACTGCGGCCTTCGCGTTCCGCGACGGCCTTCACCGTTTGCGACGTCGGCGGCTCGAAGTCGAATTCGTCGCCCATAATGTAGGTCTCGGCCCAGGCGTCATGGATCATGTCCGCGAGCGCATCCTGCACCGGGTCGCTCTCGGACAGGATCTTCGCCTTCACATCCGGATCGCGCAGTCGGGCGAGCTTCTCGGCCAGCGGTAGTTTGTTGATGTCGGCATAGGTCGGAAACCGCATGAACTGGTTCGGCCCCTGGAAGCTGAACAGCAGGGTCGTCGGGCGGCCGAAAACCTGCGGGAAGACCAGCGCGCCTTCCGCCGCGGCGGCCTCGCATTCGCGCAGCATGTCGCGCCAGGCGTCCGGCGCCTTGTTGTTTTGCCCGAACAGAAAGGTGACCGGGACACCTGTCTCCGCGGCGACCTTGCGCATCCAGGCCATCTCCTTCGCCGGCGCGATGAGGTCGTCACCTGAGATTCCAGCTGGCGCCAGCTCGAAGATACCGTGACCGGCAGCGGCAATTGCGTGCCCCATGGCCAACAGTTCGTCTTCGCGCGCCCAGGTGCCGGGCACGGGTTCGCCGTCGACGGCAAGGTGAAGCAAAGTGCGTGAGGTCGTGAAGCCGAGCGCGCCGGCCTGTAGCGCCTCGGTCACCAGCTTGGCCATCTCCTGGATGTCGTCGGGCGTCGCTGGTTCGTTTCTGGCGCCGCGTTCGCCCATGACGTAGGCGCGCAGCGGTCCATGGGCGATCTGACAGCCGACATCGATCGCATGCGGGTGGCGCGCGACTGCGTCGAGGTATTCCGGAAACGTTTCCCAGTCCCACTTGACGCCGGCTGCCAGCGCCGCACCGGGGATGTCCTCGACGCCCTCCATAAGGCCGATCAACCATTCATGGCTGTCAGGGGCCGCAGGGGCAAAACCGACGCCGCAGTTCCCCATAACGGCCGTCGTGACTCCCTGCCAGAAGGAGGGGGTCAGCAACGGATCCCAGGTCACTTGTCCGTCGTAGTGGGTGTGGATGTCGACCCAGCCGGGCGTGACCATGAGGCCGTCCGCGTCGATAGTGTCGCGGGCTGCGCCATCGACCTTGCCGACTTCGACGATGGTGCCGTCGGCGACCGCAACGTCGGCGATGCGGGCCGGCGCACCGGTGCCGTCGATGAGCGTGCCGCCCTTGATGAGCAGGTCGAACATGGAGCCTCCCGGATCGGGTCGAAATGGCCACCGCAGTGGCGGCGCGAGCGTCAGACGATACACTGCGGCAGGCCCGCTCGGCCACCCGACGCGCCCATTCTGCAAGAGGATGCCAGTCCAATGACCGCCGCCGAGACGCTCCGCGCCCAGATGCGTCTGCCGCTGTTTGCGGCGCCGATGTTTCTTGTCTCCGGGCCGGATCTGGTCATCGCTGCCGCCCGCGCGGGGATCGTCGGCGCGTTCCCGACGCCGAATTGCCGTACCGTCGCCGACCTGGACGCCTGGATGGGCCGCATCGTGGACGAAACAAAGGGCTTCGGCTCCGGCGCCGACCACTCCACGCGCCTGTGGGCGGCGAACATGATCGTGCATAGCACAAATGCGCGGTTGCCTGAGGATCTGGCGTTGGTGAAGCAGTACAAGCCGCCGATCGTGATCACGGCGCTGGGCAGCCCGCGGCGTGTCGTCGACGACGTGCACGACTACGGCGGTCTGGTCTTTGCCGACGTCAACAGCGTGGAGCACGCGCGCAAGGCGGCCGATGTCGGCGTCGACGGTTTGGTCCTGGTGTGCGCCGGGGCCGGCGGCCACACCGGGCGCATCGCGCCCTTTGCCTTCGTTCCGGAGGTGCGCCGCTTCTTCGATGGCATGCTGATCGTGTCGGGGGCGATGACCGACGGTCGCGCGGTGGCAGCGGCGCGCGCGCTCGGTGCCGACTTCGGCTACGCCGGCACCCGCTTTATCGCCTGCCGCGAGAGCCTCGCGCCAGAGGCCTACAAGGACATGGTGGTGCGCGCCGGCATCGACGATCTGGTGCTGACCAGTGCGCTGACCGGCGCGCTCGCCAGCATGTTGCGCGAAAGCATCGTCGACAACGGCTTCGACCCGGACGCGCTGGGCGAGGGCAAGAAAGGCTACGAGCACCGCGATCCCGGCGCCAAGGCGTGGAAGCATGTGTGGTCGGCCGGGCAGGGGGTCGGCGTCATCGATTCTGTCGAGTCCGTCGCCGATATCGTTGCCGACTACGCGCAAAGCTACGAGGCTGCACTCGACGCGTTGTGCGCATAGGCGATCCGGGCCTTGAGGCGGCTCAACGCCGCCCCTTGTCCCGGCCCATAGGATAAGCTCATGTCGATGACCGGGGCAGACGACAAGACGACGTCGGCCGTCGCGCCGCAACGCGACGAGTGGGGCAGCCGCTTGGGGTTCATTCTCGCGACTATCGGTTCGGCGGCGGGCATCGGAAACATCTGGCGTTTCTCCTATGTCGCGGGCGAGAACGGCGGCGGCGCTTTTCTGATCGTCTATGTTGTTTCGGTGGTCCTCGTTGGGCTGCCTCTCATCATTGCCGAGTTGTCAGTGGGACGTGCATCGCGTCGCGAGGCCGTCGGCGCGTTTGCGGCGCTGGCCGGCGGCGGCCGCTGGCACTGGATCGGTGCGCTTGGCGTCCTGGCCGCCTTTCTCATTCTCGCCTACTACGCCGTGATCGCCGGATGGGCACTGAAGTATTTTGCCGGGTCATTGACCGGATCGCTGTGGTCCGCCGCGGGCGGCGGGTATGGCGGGTTCTTCGAAGCCTTCGTTTCCAATCCGCTCGAACCGTTGGTGTGGCAGGGGGGCATGCTGGCAGCGACGGTCGTCGTTGTGCTGGGCGGCGTACGTGGCGGGATCGAACTGGCCAACAAGATTCTCATGCCCCTTTTGGCGGTCCTGGTCTGCGTGCTCGCGGCTTGGGGCATCTTTCAGAACGGATCCGCCGCCGGATTAAGGTTCCTGTTTGCGCCGGACTGGTCGGCGCTGCTTCATCCCGGCGTCTACCTCGCGGCGCTTGGGCAGGCGTTCTTTTCGCTGGGCGTCGGGATGTCGATCTTTGTCACCTACGGCAGCTATCTGGGCAAACGCGAATCACTCGGAACCGCGGCGACGACGATCGTGATCGGCGACAGCGCGATCGCCATCCTTGCCGGGATTGCCATCTTCACGACGGTATTCGCCTTTGGCTCCGATCCGGCCGCGGGGCCGGAGCTTGCCTTCATCACGTTGCCGCAGATTTTCCTCAACATGCCGGCCGGCACGATCCTTGGGCCAATTTTCTTCGCGCTTCTGGTGGCCGGCGCATTGACATCCATGGTGTCGATCCTTGAAGTGCCGGTCGCCTTCGCCGTGCGGCGATTCGGCGCGCGACGGCGGGTCGCGACGCCGCTGATCGGACTGGCCATGTTCGTCGTCGGAATCCCGGCGTCGCTCGGTTTTGGAGTGTGGGCGGGCATCGCATGGAACGGCCGCGGCATTCTCGACACCATGGATTTCGTTGTGTCGAATCTGCTGCTGCCACTGGGCGGTGCGCTGGTCGCGATCTTCGTGGGCTGGAGATGGCTGTGGCCCCAGGTCACCGCCGAGTCGCAGATCGATGGCGGGCTTGTCACCGCGATCTGGCTTTGGCTCTTGCGCATCGTGGCGCCGGCCCTGATCGTGGCGATCATGATCCACGCGGTGACGGGGCTTTGGGGTTGATGGCTGCGATGCGCCGGATCGTGATCATGGGTGCGGCCGGTCGCGACTTTCACACCTTCAATACCCTCTACCGCGACGATCCAGGTACGAAGGTCGTCGCCTTCACGGCGGCGCAGATTCCCGGCATCGAGGAACGCCGCTATCCGCCGGAACTTGCAGGCCTGCGCTATCCGGACGGCATTCCCATCCGGCCCGAAGCGGAACTCGAGATGATCTGCCGTAGCGAAGGCGCGACGGATGTCGTCTTCGCCTACAGCGACGTGCCGTACGCCGGGGTGATGCATGCCGCGGCCCGGGCGCAAAGCGTCGGCGCCAACTTCGTTCTTCCGGGGCCCGGCGACACGATGTTGCCCGCAAGGGTTCCCGTCATTGCCGTGACGGCGGTGCGCACGGGGTGCGGCAAGTCGCAGGTGTCGCGCTGGATCGCGCGTCGCCTTGCCGACCGGGGGCTGCGCGCCGCGGCGATCCGTCATCCCATGCCCTATGGCGATCTCGTGCGGCAGGCGGTGCAGCGTTTCGCTAGCCGCGACGACATGGACATCGCGGCCTGCACGCTGGAGGAGCGCGAGGAGTACGAACCCTATGTCGAGCGCGGCCTCGTGGTCTTCGCCGGTGTCGACTACGGGGCCATTCTCGAGAAGGCTCAGGCAGAGGCAGATGTCGTGTTGTGGGACGGCGGCAACAACGACTTCCCGTTCTACAGGCCCGATCTGCACATCGTGCTTGCCGACGCCCTGCGGCCTGGACACGAAACCGCATACTATCCCGGTGAAACCAACCTGCGCATGGCCGACGTCGTCGTGATTGCCAAGAGCGACGCCGCGAAGGCACCGGACGTTGCTGCGGTGCGTGCCACGGTTGCCCGAATCAATCCGCGCGCGGCCGTGGTTCACGGGGGATCGCCGGTGACCCTGGACGATCCCGATGCGGTGCGCGGCAAGCGTGTTCTGGTCGTCGACGACGGGCCGACCCTCACCCATGGCGGCATGGCGTTTGGCGCCGGCTACGTCGCGGCGAAGGCCGCAGAGCCTGCCGAGATCATCGACCCGCGGCCATCGGCTGCGCCTGGGTTGAAGCGCGTATTCGAGGCGTTTCCACACCTCGGCAACGTGTTGCCGGCGATGGGATATGGCGCGGCACAGATGCGGGAACTTGCGGAAACGATCGAGTCCAGCAAGGCCGATGTCGTGGTCGCGGGAACGCCCATCGACCTGCGGCGCGATCTCGCGCTGGCCATGCCCGTTGTGCGCGCGCGCTATGAGTATGAGGATATGGACGTGCCCGGCCTCGCCGGTGTGGTCGACACCTTCCTGCAAGACCGGTCGGGTGCATGACCGACGCGCGGCCCCTGGTCGTGGCCGCGCTCGGCGGCAATGCGTTGTCGCCACCCGACCGGCCGATCGATCCGGCGGCGCTGACCGAGGCTGTGGAAGCCGCCGCGGAGGCGCTCGCGCCGCTTTGCGAAACGCATGACCTGATCGTTACTCACGGCAACGGGCCTCAGGTTGGGTTTCTTGCCGCGCGCATGCCGCAAATGCCGCTCGATATGTTGGGGGCGGAGAGCGAGGGATGGCTCGGCTATGTTGTCGAGCAGGCGCTGACCAACAGACTGTCGGGCCGCACGACGCTGGGGATCGTCACACGCGTCGTCATCGCGGCTGACGATCCGGCGTTCGATGTGCCGACCAAGCCGGTCGGACCGGTGATCGATAGGGCGAAGGCCGACGCTCTGGCGCAAGAGCACGGCTGGTCGTTCGTCGAAGATCGTGGTGGGCTGCGCCGCGTTGTCGCCTCGCCCGATCCGCTGGAGATCGTCGAGGGCGAAGAGATCGGGTTTCTCTCAAGGTCCGGCGCCGTCGTCGTGTGTCTTGGCGGTGGCGGCATCCCGGTGCGTCGGGACGAGAAGGGCGCACTGCACGGCGTCGAAGCGGTCATCGACAAGGACCTCGCCTCGGCGCTGCTGGCGACCTCGCTCGGTGCGGACGTGCTCCTGCTGTTGACGGACGTGCCCGGCGTCTATGCGGACTGGCCGGCGCGCGACCATCTCCTCGGACCTACAGATGTGGAAACGCTGCGCTCTCTCGATCTGCAGGCGGGTTCGATGGCGCCAAAGGTCCAGGCCGTTCTTCGTTTCGTCGAGGCGGGTGGATCGCTGGCAGCCATCGGCGCGCTGTCGGATGCGGCGGCGATGGCCGTGGGCGCGGCAGGAACCGTCCTGCGCGGCTAGCCGGTTTTCGGCTCGGTCGCCACGAAGGCCGGCTGTTGCCGGAACGCTTCGTACCAGGACACCAGCCCCGGCCTGCCGCCGCGCCACTCGCTCCCGTCCATGAAGGCATCGACGAACGCAAGCAGGGCGGCGGCGCTGAGGTGTCCGGTACGGACCGGGTCGGCGAGATCGGTGTCGACGGCAGCGGCGAGCGCATCGAAATTGCGCCGCGCACGATCTGTTTCCAACGTCAGGAACGACGGCGACTGCTTGTCTGCCTCCTTGAGCGTCGTTTCCCGAAAGCGCCATGCCAGATTGTCGGTCGTCGCCGTGACGAAGGCGTCGAAGCCGTAGGCCTTCCACTTCTCCGGGCCGGTGCCGTTCAGGGCGCGATCGCCGGCACGCTCCTCCAGGTAGGACGTGATGAGGAGCGATTCGGATAGCGCGGTTCCGTCGTCGAGCACCAGCGTCGGTACCTTGCCGGTCGGGTTGTGCGGCAGCACGACAGCGTCGGGGTCGCGCACGGTCGTTTCAAGTTCCTCGATGTCGCCGTCCTGTCCCGTCAGGCGAGCCAGCATGCGAATCTTGCGCGCGAAGGGCGATCGTTGCGTATAGAACAGCTTCATCGTCTGCCTCCCTGGCATGTTAGGCGTTGAGATCGCCCAGCTTCTTGCCTTCCGCGGCCAACTTCGTCAGCAACGGCGCCGGTTCCCAAACCGCGTCGTGCGCCGCGCGGAACGCTTTCATGGATTCGAGCACGTTGTCGAGGCCAACGGTGTCGGCATAGAACATGGGTCCGCCGCGATAGGCCGGGAAGCCGTAGCCGTTGAGCCAGACGATGTCGATGTCGCTCGGTCGCTGCGCAATCCCCTCGTCCAGCAATGCCGCGCCCTCGTTGATCATCGCATAGATGCAACGTTGTACGATTTCCTCATCGGCGATGTCTCGGCGTGCGACACCCAGTTCCGCCGCCTCTGCGGCGGCAAGCTCCATCACCGCGGGGTTCTCGCCCGTTGCCTTGCGTCCGTCCTCATAGATGTAGAAGCCGATCCCGGTCTTCTGGCCGAATTGACCGTGCTCACATAGTAGGTCCGGCACCCGCGAGTAGCGGGCGTCCTGGTCGCGCCCGATGCCGAACGCCTTGCGCATGCGCCAGCCTACGTCGATGCCGGCGAGATCACGCACCGCAAACGGGCCCATCGGCAAGCCAAAGTCGCAGATCGCCTTGTCGATCGCGGTGATCGAGGCACCTTCCTGCAGCAGGCGGTTGGCCTCGCGCTGGTAGGCCTGAAGCATGCGGTTGCCGATGAAGCCGCGACATACCCCGGACACCACTGGGATCTTTCCCAGTTTCTTGGCCAGCGGCATGACCGTTGCCAACACCGTGGGGGAGGTCCTCGCGGCGCGCACCACCTCGAGCAACTTCATGACGTTTGCCGGGCTGAAGAAGTGCATACCGACGACGCGCTCGGGATGCGCCGATGCCGTGGCGATCTCGTCGACATCGAGATAGGAGGTGTTGGTCGCGAGGATGGCGTCGGGCGCAACGACCTTGTCAATGCGGGCCAGCAGATCCTTTTTGACGTCCATCTCCTCGAAGACCGCTTCGACGACGATATCGGCGCGGGCGAGATCGGAGTCCTGCGTGGTCGTCGTCACCCTCTTGATGCGCTGATCGGCCGCGGCTTCTGTGAGCCGGCCGCGCGACACCATCCCGGCGTAGAGCTTGGCGATCGCGTTCATGGCGGCTTCGCGGGCCTCGTCCGATACCTCGAGCAACGTGACGGGGAGGCCCGCGTCGGCGAACACCATCGCGATTCCGCGGCCCATCGTACCGCCGCCCAGCACCGCGGCATTCTCGACGGCGCGCTGCGGCGTGTCCTTGGCAACGTCCTTGATCTTGGCCGCCTGGCGTTCGGCGAAGAACGCGTACTGTAGTGCGCGTGCTTCCGTCGTCGCGTTGCAGGCAAGGAACAACTCGCGCTCGCGATCGAGGCCTTCGGCGATGGGCAGCGAGAGCGCCGCCTCGACGGCGTCGATGGCGCGGAACGGCGCGTTGAACCCACGGTAGCGCCGCGCATGCTTGTCGCGCGCGGCGGCCATATCGTCCGGACCACCTTGGACGGGAAGCGCCGCCGTCGGCCGCGGCCCGGCTCCCTTGGCGACGAGATCGGCAGCAAAGGCAACCGCAGCGTCCGTCAGCGGTTCGTCGACAACGGCGTCGATGACGCCCATGTCGTGTGCCGCTCGTGCCATGAGGCGCTTGCCGCCGATGATGACGTCGAGCGCGGTCGCGACGCCAACGAGCCGGGGCAGGCGTTGGGTCCCGCCGGCGCCGGGGATGATCCCGAGCGAAACCTCGGGCAGGCCGACCTGGGCGCTTTCGACGGCGATCCGATAGTGACAACCCAGGGCGACCTCGAAGCCGCCGCCCAGCGCGGTGCCGTGCAGCGCGGCGACGACCGGTTTCGGGCTCGCTTCGATGCGCCGGATCACCTCGCCGAGATTGGGTGGTTGCGACGGCTTCCCGAACTCGGTGATGTCGGCGCCCGCGAAGAAGGTACGCCCGGCGCAGGCGATGACGATGGCCTTCGCCTCGTCGTCGGCCAGCGCCTGTTCGAGCGCATTCACCAACCCGGCGCGCACGGCGTGACCCAGCGCATTGACCGGAGGGTTATCGGCGGTGATGACGCCGACAACGCCATCGCGGCGGTAGGCGACAGGTGATTCGCTCATGAAACGCTCTCTTAGGTGTTCAGTCGATCAGGCGGGGCTGCCAGCCCGCGATGGAACGGTATTGCGGCGGCAGCGGGAGTTCATAGCCCATCGCCATGGCCGCGTGGCGCGCGTAGTAGGGGTCGAAAAGATGCGCCCGCGCCAGCGCGCACAGATCGGCGCGCCCGCCGGCAAGGATCGCATTGATGTCGCCGTACGATTGGATGTTGCCGACGGTCATGGTGGGCAGGTCGACGTCGAGTCGAATGCGATCCGAGAAAGGCGTCTGATAGAGGCGGCCGTACTCGGGTTCCTGATCGGCGACGACCTGGCCCGAGGAGACATCGACGATGTCGCAGCCCAGGCGCTTGAGCGCCGCGGCAAGTTGCACCGCGTCGTCGGGCGTCGCACCGCCGGGCTTCCAGTCGGTGCCCGAGATGCGCACGGACATCGGCTTGTGCCCGGGCCACGCCGCACGCATGGCCTCGAACACCTCGAGCGGGTAACGCATGCGGTTTTCCAGCGAGCCGCCATAGGCGTCGGTCCGCACGTTGGCGAGCGGCGAGAAGAAACTCGACAGCAGGTAGCCGTGCGCCATGTGCAGTTCGACCATGTCGAAACCCGCCGCGTCGGCCATCTCGGTCGCGCGGACAAAGTCCGCCTTGACGCCCTGCATGTCCGCGGCGGTCATCTCGTGCGGCGTCTGGTTCGCCGCGGCGTAGGGAATGGCGGACGGCGAGAGCAGGTCCCAGTTGCCGTGGTCGAGCGGCTGGGTGTCGCCTTCCCAGAGCAGCTTGGTCGAGCCCTTGCGGCCGGCGTGGCCTAGCTGCAGGGCGATGGCCGCATCGCTATGGGCGTGAACGAAGTCGGTGATCTTGGTCCAGGCCCCTACGTGATCTTCCTTGTACATGCCGGCGCAGCCCGGCGAGATGCGCCCCTGCGGGCTGACGTCGGACATCTCAGCGATAACAAGTCCTGCGCCGCCGACCGCGCGGCTGCCGAGGTGAACCAGATGCCAGTCGTTCACCGTCCCGTCTTCGGCCGAATACATGCACATCGGCGAGACGGCGATGCGGTTCGAGAGGACGAGGTCGCGCAATCGAAACGGTGTGAAGGCCGGCGGGATGTGGCGCGACACATCGAGGTTGACGCCGCTTTGCTGCGCGGCGCGATCGGCGTACCACTTGTCGACGCCGCGCACGAAATTCGGGTCGCGCTTGCGCAGGTTCTCGTGATTGATGCGTAGCGAGCGCGTGAGCAGGCTGAACGCGAACTGTGGCGGATCGAGCCGGTCGTAATAGCGCTCTGTCTCTTCGAACCACTTCATGCTGACCTGGGCTGCCCGCTGCAGGCTGTCGACGTCGGGCCGCCGCCGCTTCTCGAAGAGCGCCAGGCCTTCCGGCACGGCGCCCGCATCGGTCAACGCTCTCGACAGGGAGATGGCGTCCTCCATTGCGAGCTTGGTGCCCGAGCCGATGGAAAAATGCGCCGTGTGCAGCGCGTCGCCGAGCAGCACGATGTTGCCGCGCGACCAGTGCGTATTGCTGAGAGCGGGGAAGGTGCGCCACTCCGACTTATTGCTGATCAGCGCGGCACCGTCGAACTCGCGTTCGAAGAGTTTCTCGCAGAAGGCGACGCTTTCCGCCTCGGCGACGTTCTCCAACCCGGCGCGCCGCCAGGTGTCTTCCGTCGTCTCGATGATGATCGTGGCGTTGCCGTTGGCGTAGGTGCCCTTGTCGTACTGGTAGCAATGCGCCCGCCAAAGCCCGTGGTCGTCGCGCTTGAAGTAGAAGTTGAAAGCGTCGAAGCGCTTGTTGGCGCCGAGCCAGATGAACTTGTTGGGCCGCATGGCGATCTGCGGCTGGAAATCGTCTTCGTAGGCCTGGCGAATGGCGCTGTTGATGCCGTCGCCGGCGATGATCAGATCGCGCGGCCCGAGGTCGCTCAGGTTGTCGACGCGTGTGCCGTACTTGATGTCGATGCCGAGTCTGCGGGCGCGTTGGCCGAGGATTTGGAGGAGCTTCAGCCGGGCGAGGCCGGCGAAGCCGTGCCCGGTCGAGCGCACGACCTCTCCCTTGAAGTGAATGTCGATGTCGTCCCAGTGCGTGAACTGCTGGGTGATCTCGTGCAGCGTTTCC
Source organism: Alphaproteobacteria bacterium (assembly GCA_038116985.1). Taxonomy (GTDB): domain Bacteria; phylum Pseudomonadota; class Alphaproteobacteria; order SHVP01; family SHVP01; genus CALJDF01. Next base: position 25,317 of record JAYOEZ010000037.1, read on the forward strand.
TCGTCGGCGTCGCCGAATCCTTCCATGGTCGCGTCCGAGAAGACGACGCCGAACCCCCATGTCACGTCGGCCGGGTTCTGTTCGAAAACCTCGATCTCGGCGTCGGGCCGCGCTTTCTTTATCAGGATGGCGAAGTAGAGCGATGCCGGGCCGCCGCCGACGCAGGCGATCTTCATGCGCGCGCTCCGGCGAAGTTGCGCTGGGTCTGCTGGGCGATGATCAGTTTCTGGATTTCGCTCGTGCCCTCATAGATGCGCAGCGACCGGATCTCGCGATACAACACCTCCACGGTCTCGCCACTGACCACGCCGAGGCCGCCGTGAAGTTGTACGGCGCGGTCGATCACGTCCTGTGCGATTTCGGTGGCGTGCAGCTTGGCCATCGCGGCCTCACGTGAGATGCGCGCGCCTGTCGTGTCCTTGGTCCATGCAGCGCGGTAGATCAGTAGTGCTGCGGCATCGACCGCTAGGGCCATGTCGGCGATGTCGGACTGGGTCATCTGGTAGTCGGCCAGACGCTGACCGCCGATTTCCCGTTCGGCGACGCGGGCCAGCGTCTCGTCGAGCGCGCGCCGCGCAAAGCCGAGGGCCGCGGCCCCAACGGTCGAACGGAACGTATCGAGCGTTGCCATGGCGATCTTGAAGCCGTCTCCCTCGTTGCCGATCAGGTTGGTCGCCGGAATGCGGCAGTCGTCGAATGTGATACGTGCGAGCGGATGCGGGGCAATGACCGCGATGCGTTCCGCGATGGACAGCCCGGGCGCGTCGGCGGGCACGACGAAGGCCGACAGTCCTTTCGCGCCGTCCTCGCCGGTGCGCGCGAAGACCACGTACTGGCTCGCGATGCCGCCGTTAGAGATCCACGTCTTCTCGCCGTCGAGTACATAGGCGTTGCCGTCGCGGCGCGCGCGCGTCGTCATCTCGCCGGGGTTTGAGCCGGCACCGGCTTCCGACAGCGCGAAGGCGCCGATCCGTGCGCCGCTGGCGATGCCCGGCAGCACGGTTTCCTTTTGCTCGTCGGTGCCGAACAACGAGATAGGCGCGCTGCCGAGACCCTGCATGGCGAAGGCGAAATCGGCGAGCCCGAGGTGGCGCGTCAGGGTTTCGCGGATCAGGCACAAGCTGCGCACGTCCAGTGTCGCGGTGTGCCCATGGGGCGCCGGGACGGCGTGCTGGAGCCAGCCGGCTTTGCCCAAGTGGGCGACGAGATCGGCTGTCGCCTCGGCAACCGTCGATTCGGCGTGGGCGCGGTGCGCGAAGGGGGGAAGGGTTTCCGCCGCCCATGACTCGAGCCTCTCCGCGAGGCGCCGGTGCGACTCCTCGAAGAACGGCCAGGTCAGAAACGAACGGTCTGGCACTCTAGTTCCCTTCGAAGGACGGCGACTGCTTCGCGGCGAAGGCCTCGTAGGCGCGGGTGAAGTCCCGGGTCTGCATGCAAATCGCCTGGGCCTGGGCTTCATGCTCGATCGCTTCGCCGAGTGACATCGACCATTCCTGATCCATCATGCGCTTGGTCATGGAGTGCGCGAAGAACGGACCGTCGGCAATCTGGCGCGCCTTGGCCTGCGCCTCGGCCAGCAGCGTTTCGGGGTCGCACAGGTCGTTGAAGAAGCCCCAGGCATGGGCCTGCGCGCCGGGCATCATGCGGCCCGAGTAGAACAGCTCGGCGGCGCGCCCCTGGCCGATAATGCGCGGCAGGATGGCGCAGGCGCCCATATCCGCGCCGGCCAGGCCGACGCGCGCGAACAGGAATCCCACCTTGGTGTCCTCGGTGCCGTAACGCATGTCGGCCGCCATCGCGATGCACGCGCCGGCGCCTGCGCAGATACCGTCGACGGCCGCGATGATGACTTGCGGACAGGCGCGCATCGCCTTGACGAGATCGCCGGTCATGCGCGTGAACCGCAGCAGCTCGGGCATCTCCATCTTGGTGAGTGGGCCGATGATTTCATGGACGTCGCCGCCCGAGGAGAAGTTGCCGCCGGCGCCGGTCACGACAACCGAGCGTACGTCGTCGACGTGCACCAGGTCGCGAAACGTGTCTCGTAGTTCCGCGTAGCTCTCGAAGGTCAGCGGGTTCTTCTTGTCCGGCCGGTTCAGGGTGATGGTCGCGACCGCATTGTCGATCGTCCAGTCGAAATGGCTCGGCCTGAAATCGGCTGCCCGTGTCGCCGTCATGTGATTCGCCTGTCGTTGTGAGTGGGTGGTTCCCCGAGCGCCGCGGCGAGCGTCGACTTGAGCCCGCCGAGCGAATCGTAAAGTTGAGTGAGTTCGCGCTGTTGCGCCCCGGCCATCAGTTCGCTGACCCATTGGCGGTGCGCTGGGTGCATTCTCTCGAAGGCGGCGCGTCCTTTTCGGGTCAGTCTGGCGCGCTGGACACGCTGGTCCTGCGGCTCGGTTCGCCGCTTCGCGTGGCCCTCGGCGACCATGCGGTCGATCAGGCTGGTGACGTTGCCGTTGGTGACCATCAGCCGCCGCGAGAGATCGGACATGGTAAGGCCGTCCGGCGCCCTGTAGAGCTGCGCCATGGCGTCGAACCAGGGCAGGGTGATGTCGAATTCGCGCCGCAGGCGGCGGCGTATCTCCGCCTCGATCATGTTCGCGCAGGACAGCAACCGCAGCCACACGCGCAGGTCGATCTTGTCGTCCGTTGCCGCGGCGGCTTCGTAGTCGAGATGCGCGGGCGGTGCGATGTTCACATCACTTCTCCACCGGCGACCGCTACAGACTGACCGTTGATTGAGGACGACGACGGCAGCGCAAGCCACAGCACGGCATCGGCGACCTCGTCCGGTTCGATGAGGCGCTTCTGAGGATTGCGCCGTGCAAACGCGGATTCGGTCTCTTCGCGCGACCGACCGCTTTCCTGTGCGACCTTGTTGATCGCATCCTCGACCATGGGCGTGCGCGTGTAACCGGGACAGACCGCGTTGACCGTTACGCCCTTGCGCGCGACTTCGAGCGCCAGCGACCGGGTCAAGCCGATGACCCCGTGCTTGGCCGCACAGTAGGCGGGCACATAGGCATAACCGGTCAAGCCGGCCGTCGAGGCCATGTTGATCACCCGCCCGTAGCCGGCATCGATCATGGCGGGCAGAACCGCCTGGGTGGCGATGAACACGCTGGTCAGGTTGAAGGTGAGGTTGTGGGTCCAGCGCTCGAGCGTTTCTTCCGAGAACGGCGCGCTTTCGGTGCCGCCCGCATTGTTGACGAGGATGGCCGGTGCGCCATGCATGGCGATGCCAGTTTGGACGGCGTGAGCGACCTGGTCGGGCTTCGTGGCATCGGCCGCGATCCCGCTGGCAGCAACACCATGTTCGTTGGCCAGAGCATCGGCGTAGGCCGAAATCGTCTCGGGATACCGCGCGGTGAGGGTCAGGTTGGCGCCCGCTGTTGCGAGGCGCGCCGCGACGGCCGCGCCGATACCCTTGCTGGCGCCGGTGACGATCGCGTGCTGTCCTGCCAGGGGCCGTTCCATCCGCCTGCCTTTCCCTGTGGGTTATTTTAAGCCTAAAATAATCCGTCGAGACTGGCAACGAGAGCGGCGATGGAAGCGGTACTACCGGAAGGCTGGGCGCGGCCGCGCGGCTACAGCAACGGCATCGTCGCCGAAGGGCGCTTCCTGTTCGTCGCGGGCCAGATCGGTTGGGACGCCGAGCAGAATCTTGTCGGCGAGGACTTCGTCGACCAGTTGCGCCAGGCGTTGCTCAACATTCGTGCGATTCTCGAAACGGCGGGTGCCGGGCCCGAGGCGCTGGTGCGGCTGACGTGGTACGTCACCGACATCGAAGACTACCGCTCGCGGGTGGCCGACGTGGGCGCCGCCTACCGCGAGGTGCTGGGCAAGGTGTTTCCGGTGATGGCGGTCGTCGCCGTCAACGATCTCGTCGAGCCGGGGGCCAAGATCGAGATCGAAGCGACCGCGGAACTGCCGACGTCATAACGCTGTGCGCGCATCCCACAGCTCGGGAAAGAACCTGATCTCCAGGGCACGTTTTAGGTAGCCGACGCCGGAGGTGCCACCGGTGCCCCGCTTGTGGCCGATCACCCGCTCGACGGTGGTGCGGTGACGGAACCGCCATGTCTGAAACGAGTCCTCCAGATCGATGAG